>NZ_ATWO01000001.1:2410707-3013384 GCF_000421285.1 Desulfotignum balticum DSM 7044 | reverse complement strand
TGCGCCAGAATCTCCAGAGGATCCTGGGATGGGTCTAAAACGGTATAGGTAAAATCAATGATATCAAACACCATGGATTTTCCGTGATACGCGTCCGCCATGACCAGCCCGGCGGTTTCCGCAGCCGGGCTCAACGGGAAATGGGCCAGGCGCAGGGTGTGGATTTGATCCAGATTCAGCTTGATGAATTCCCATCCTTTCCGGCAGTGGGGGCAGAAGGGATCGGAAACGGCAATCAGGGTGTGCGGGCCTGTGCCGGTGTAGATGAGTTTGCCGAAATCAGAGGGAAGATCGCTGATATCCACTGCCTGCACCTGATCCACGGCGTCTTGTACCAGGTTGCTGCCCGTGGCCAGATGCTGAATGTCGCCGATCTGCAAGGTCCCGGTGTCATCCACCACCAGGGTGATGAATTCGGGCGATGCATCTGAAACCGGGGGCATGAGTCTGAGTTTGACGGCAAACACGGTCAGGGTGTCGCTGATATGAACCGGCATTTTTTTTTCGATGCGCACGTGGGCGGAAGAAAAATGTTGGAACCGTTCATCCCGATCTTCCCGGGCCGTGCGAAGCCGATGGGCGATCCCTGCTTTCAGGGCCGCCTCATCCAGCACCGCCGATGAGGCGGCGGTCTGCCCGGGTTGAATGTTACCCGGTTTAAGGGTCGGGGTATCGGCCGGTACCGGATTCGGTAAAAGGCACAGAATCAGTATCCAGAAAATCATTGCCGCCGGACAGCCGGAAATACGATGCAAAATCGGGGAAATTCCCGGAGCTTCAATATTTGTGCGTGTCATCATTGGTAGGTCACCTGGTTGTACTGAGTAAATTTATCTGCAAAAATGTTCAATATTTTATAGGTCAGGTCAAAGGTCCGGGTTTCTTCTGCATCCAGATGGATGTCCAACCTCAAGGTTTCATGGTCTTCAAGGGTGTAGGTATGCCCCATGTCTACCGGCTCCCACTGCCCCGTGATCCGGTCAATGAGCCGGATGTCGGCCGGGGTGGTGCGGGTGTTTTTTAAAATGAACCGGTCGGTGATGATTTGATCAAACACCTGGATGGTGCCTTTGTCATTGCGCCGGACCTGAATGTCATCGGTTTTCATGCGCCGTTTGGTGATGATGACATCCCGGGTCCGGCCGGTTTCAAGGAAAAACGAGTCGCCTTTGGCCAGAAACGGCAGAAAGTCTTCGCCCGTGAACAGGGTCCGGCCCTGGGTATCTTCAAGAAAAATCCGTACGTTTCCCGGACGCAAATCAAAGGTGTCCCGGACAGCATCCGCCGGAAAGGTGATCTCATACCCAAATGGAATTCCCGCGGCCGTGTCCTGGTTTTCCGGATCATGGGGCATGGTCTGGCCATCCCAGTGAAGGATCTTTGTCATTTCGGGATTTTGGGGAATGGGAAACGACACCTGCCGGGTTTCCTGGTCCTGGATCTGTGTGGAAAACACCGTGTCCAAATCCAGCCGGACCGTGGCGGCTTCATAGGGCTGCCCGGAAAAATTTCTCAAGATGAGTTTCGCATCCAGATCCAGCGCGGTTTCCCCGGCATTGACCGTGGCGGTATAAGTGACCAGGCTGTCCAGACCGGCCGGCAGATAGGACAGGATCATGGGCACGACCGCATCGTTGGAACTGTAAACCTGCCATATCAGGCCGGCACCATCCGGGGGCATGGATGCAGACAGGACCCGGACCGATTCCGGATCGGACAAAGGGGTCAGCAGCACGGCATCCGGGTCCAGACGGACCCCGGACCAGGAAAATGCCACCGGGTTGATGCCTTTGCCTAAAGAGATCTGATGATGTTCCTGGACCATGGCCGGATTTTGATTCGACAGCCGGATATGAACCGCATCCGGTTGCGGCAGGATCCCTAATCGGGTGTCCGCCGATACAAGGGCCGGCAGAATCAGCCCGGCTGTCACCAGGGCCGAACAAATCATGATCCCAAAAGAGCGGGATTTCATGAGGAAGGAACCGATTTTTGCTGCCATTGTCTGTCTCCTTGATATGTGGTGATCGTGTAATGAATATTTTTTTTGCCGGCCGGAGAAACCAGGACTGAAAACTTGAACCGGTTCTGGTCGATGCGCTGGAATTCATCCTGGCCCTGGATGCCGGAGATGGCAAAATGGGGGTGGGGCAGGGTCTGGAACATGTCGATCCGGGCCGGGTGGTCGGAAAAATTGGCCGCCTCAATCACCCAGGTCCGGACTTCGTCAAATCCGGACAGATTGTTTTTTTTATCAAATGTCAGGTGGGTTTTGGCATATTTCATGACTTTAGGGACCACGGTGATCCGGGGATCAGGCCCTAAGCGGAGATGATGGCGTTTGCCCGAAGGGATGTAGTCCGCCGTGTCGGACCCGGCAAAGATCATGCCGCCGTCTTCGTCAATGGCCTGAAACACCTTGACCGCACCGCCGGGAAGCGGGAACGATCCCAGCCCGGAATCCGTGTCATTGGTAAAGGAAACCATCTGCATCACCCTATTGCCGAACCGTGAAACGTCAAACACATGCAATGTGTCAACGGGCACGGATTCGGCTTCCACAAAGGTCAGCCGGTCGGACCAGCCGTTTAAAAGAGATTTCTGACCGTCAAGGGTGTACACCATATAATCGGATGCCCGGGATTTTGTGATGGCCCGGGGCGCGGGAGAAGCGGCTTTTTCAGACTGGATCATCAGGGCAGGGGCGGATTCCAGCAGTGCTTTTCCCCGGGCGACCATGTCCTGCTGCGGGTTGTCGGCTCCCCGGGTTTCAGGCCGGCCATAGGGAAACGGCTGGTTTGCCAGATCCGCGATCCGGTCCAAAAGATGAATTTTACCTGTTACCAGATGCACTGTCGCATCGGGATAATCCATGCCGGAGCGGTTTTCCACCCGGACCTGGCCGGTTAATTTCATTCGGGTCCGGTCTTGGGACAGCACCGCAGTGTAATGGGGCTGCCAAAAAATACCCGGCGTGAAGTAAGACAAGACCACCTCAGCCCGGCAGGGTTGTGTGGCCGACACATGCCAGATGGCCTGGTTTTTCTCCCGGGCCGGAAACTGGGCCTGTGTGATTTCTAAAGGCAGGGATCTGTCGGAAATATCAAAGGACAAAGAGGTGGGGTCGATGCGCGTGCCGGACCAGGAAAACCGGACCGGATTCATGCCTTTGGCAAAATAAAGGGTCCGGGTGTCTTTGATCAGGGTCAAGTCCGCGCTGCGGTAAATATAGGCCTGGATCTGCCGGGTTTCGGTCAGCACGGCTGTGTCGATCCGGGCATGGGCCGGCACCCCGCACATCAATGTGACCATCAAGGAAAAAGAAAAAAACGACCGGAATGTCTGCATCATTTCAATGCCTCCTGTAACAAGGGATGATTGTCTGATAAAATACCATACTGGTGAAAAAAGCCAAGGCATTTGTCCGTGGATTCTGGTATAGTCAAAACCATCATCAACCCGGAACCCTTTGATTTAAAGTAACGATTCGTGCTGAACCTGGTAAAAAGCAATCGCATGGAGATCCTCATACAGGCCCTGGCCGACGTCACGGCCCGGGTGCCGGAAGATCCTCTGGCGCCGGAATGGATCTGCATCCAGTCCCGGGGGATGAAACAGTGGATCTCTCTGGAGCTGGCCCGAATCCGGGGCATCAGCGCCCGATTGAAATTTCTGTTTCCCGCAGACCTGATCCTTTATTTTCTGGACCGGCATCCGGATGAACCCGTGCTGGATGTGGATGCCCTGGTATGGGCTGTGTATGCCCGGCTGGACGATTCTGACCCGGATAGTCCACTGGCACCGCTGGCATCCTATTTCAAGTCCGATGACACCGGAAAAAAAAAGATTCAGCTGGCACAAAAGATTGCCGCGGTGCTGGATGACTACCAGGTGTACCGCCCTGACATGCTTGTGAACTGGGAAACCCATGGCACTTTGCTGCATCCGGAAAACCCTGACGAGATCTGGCAGTCCCGGCTGTGGCAAAATATTGTATCCGATTCCAGGGCCCGGTCGTTTCCCGGGCAGATGGCTGCCCTGGTCACGGCCGCTTTGGAAAAAAAATTGCCGGATCTGCCTCATCAGATCTGTCTGTTCGGGCTGTCTTCCGTGCCGCCGTCGTTCATGAACGTGTTTTCAGCGCTGGACACGGATGTGTTTGTGTTTTTGCTCACTCCGTCCAACCAGTATTTTTTCGATATGGTCTCTCCGGGCCAGATGGACCGGATGGCCCTGAAAAACCGGGATACGTCCGGCACAGACCCTGAAGACGTCTACTGGGAAATCAGCCATCCGCTGCTGGCGTCTATGGGCCGATCCAGTAGGCAGTTCATGCAGCTGCTGGAAACAGAACCATACCTGGAGCCGTTTAACGACCTGTTTGTGGACCCGGCAGCCGAACCGGTTGCAGATACAGGCTTGGTGTCCATGCTTTCCTGTCTCCAGTCCGACATCCTGAACCTGACTTTCCGGCATCCTGAGGGAGATGCGCCGCCTTTTGCCGTGTCTTTGGATGACACGTCCATCCAGGTCCATGCCTGCCATTCTCCCATGCGGGAGGCCCAGGTGTTAAAGGACCAGCTTTTGGACACCCTGGCCCGCGATTCAACCATCGCGCCCCATGACATGATTGTCATGATGCCGGATATCGAAGCCTATGCCCCGTTTATCGAAGCGGTTTTCTCCCGGGAGCCGGCCATTCCCTTTTCCATTTCCGACCGGCGGCATAAAACCGAATCCCCCACCATTGATGCGTTTTTAAAAATTTTTGCCATGAAAGGCTCCCGGATGGCGCAATCGGATGTCATGGATCTGCTGCAATGTCCGGTCATTGCGGAAACCTTTGACATCGCCCCGGGAGACATCAGCGCATTGACGGACATGGTGCGCCGGGCCGGTATTCTCTGGGGCCTGGATCCGGATCATCGCCGGGATCTCACGGGGAAGGGATTCAAGGAAAACACCTGGCAGTTCGGTTTTGAGCGGCTGTTTCTGGGAATCGCCATGCCGGTTGCACAAGAAACACTGGTGAACGACCTGCTGCCCTGTTCGTTTGCAGAAGGCACCAATGCCGTAATTCTGGGACAATTCGCCCATTTCTGCCACACCCTGTTCCGGCATCTGGACACGCTGGATGCTCAGTATACCCCCAGACAATGGGAACAGGTTTTTACGGCCCTGATCCAGGAAATGATGACCCCTGACCTGGAGCGGGAACCGGATTTCCGGTTTTTGTATCAGGTGTGCCAGGATCTGACCCGGGCGGCGGATATCGCCGGATTCACAGGAAAAATCGGTTTTTATGCGGCCCGGGACCTGGTGGAGAACAAACTGGATCAAACCTTTTCCCGGGGCGGATTTCTGACCGGGGGCGTGACATTCTGCAACCTGGTGCCCATGCGCAGCATTCCTTTCAAGGTGGTGGCGCTGATGGGGATGGATGAGGCCGCGTTTCCCAGAAAAATGGTTCCCAAAAGTTTTGATCTCATGGCCGCTGATCCCCGGCCTGGAGATAAAAATATGCGGGATGAGGACCGGACCCTGTTTCTGGAAACCGTGCTGTCGGCCCGCAACCGTCTGATCATCACCTATACGGGCATGGGCATCCAGGACAATGCCCCGCTTCCGTGTTCCGGCGTGGTGAGTGAACTGGCCGATGTCATCCATAGCGGATTTGTGTTTCCTTCCGGATATCAGTGGTGGATCACCCATCGGCTGCACCCGTTTAATCCGGCTTATTTTGACGGCACCCCGGCATTGTTTTCCTATTCAGAAGAGCAATGCCGGATTGCCCGGTCCCGGACCCACCGGAGTTCAGACACATCCCGGCAATTGTCCCCAGATATGGACCGGTCCGGTGCAATGGATCAGGCATCGGATTTGCCAGGCCCTGTTTCGGAACCGGACACCGTGTCGTTACAGACATTGTGCCGGTTTTTCAACCATCCTTTGGCCATGTTTTACCAGACCACCCCGAAGATCGTGTTTCCCGTGCTGGAAGAACCGCTGCCGGACCGGGAACCCTTTCAGGTATCCGGCCTGGCCCGGTATCAGCTGGGATCCTGGATCCTGGAAAAAGAGCTGAACCTGTCCGGATATCCGCTGGCCCGGGCCGGGGGGCAGTTGCCGCTGGGAAACCAGGGCGGTCTGGCCTGGGAGCATCTGTTGGAGACCACCCGTCCCATCCAGGCCCTGGCCGCAAAACAGGTGCCGGACACGCCCCGGGATTCGGTGGCCGTGGACCTGGTTGTCAACAAATGCCAGGTTCAGGGTCTGGTGTCTGATCTGTATCAGGAAGACGAGGGCGCGGTTCGATGCGTGATCGAGTTCGGCCGCATTCATGCCAGGCGGCTGGTGACAAACTGGATCCTGCACCTGGCCGCAACCCTGATGATGCCAAACACCCCGGTGACCACCCGGATCATCGGCACCGACCCGTTCCGCCGCCAGTCTGTGGGAATGCAGACGTTCACCCCCGTGGGAGAATCGGCCCGCACATACCTGGAGCACCTGGTAACGCTGTATTGTCAGGGCCTGACCCGGCCCTGGCCTTTTTTCCCGGACACCGGCCTGGCCCTGGCCCGGGCTCTGGCGGAAAAAGAGTATGATCCGCACGATGATGTATTGGCAGGCGCCATGAAAAAAGCCCGGCCCGTCTGGTTCAATGCCCATACCCAAACCGGTGAGAAAACAGACCGGTACACGGCCATGTGGATGGAAAATCACCCGGATCCCCTGGACACGCTGCTGCATCTGCAAACCTCGGGCATTGTGGATCACAGCCTGGCAGTGTTCAAACCCCTTCTGGCGCATCTGGAGTCCGGCGCATGAATCCATTGAACCCGTTTGATCTGGATCTTCAGCAGACCACACTGATCGAAGCCAGTGCCGGCACCGGCAAGACCTATACCATCACCACCCTGGTGACCCGGCTCATTGCCAAAGGATATCCCATTGAAGCCATTCTGGTGGTGACATTCACGGAAGCGGCTGCCGCAGAACTCAAACTGCGGATCAGGGACCGGCTGTCCGGAGTTCTGGCCGGCATGAGTTCGACCGGTGCAAAATCTGCCGAAGATTTGTCCGATCCGTTGATTTCGTTTCTGGCAGCCCAGCCGGATCCGGATCAGGTGCGCCGGCGCATCCGGCTGGCGTTGACGGATTTTGACCAGGCAACCATCATGACCATCCATGCGTTCTGCCTCCAGACCCTGACGGCCCACGCCTTTGAAACCGGCACGGCCTTTGACATGGAACTGATGAAAGATGCATCCGGATTCTACCGCCAGGTGTGCATGGATTATTTCATGACCCGGATCAATGACCTGGATCCCCTGATGCTCCGGTTTCTGGCAAAAAAGAACCTGACCCCGGAAACCCTGGGCCGGGAGATGAAGCCCGCGGTGTCACGGCCCGGTCTGACCCTGATCCCGCCGGATCCCGGATTTTCGGATGTGTGTGATGCCTATCGGGACACCTGTGCCCGGATCGGTGACTGGCTGGAAAAACAAAGCCGGGAGATCATCGATATGATCCGGCTGGATCCGGGCCTGGACAAACGCAGTTATTCCGCCAGAAATGTGCCCAAATGGCTGGAATCAGTCCAAAAAACCCTGGAAACGGAAGGGGACAATGCCCTGTTTGTGATGACGGAAAAAGGGGATCCCCTGTACCGGTTCTGCTACACCTGCCTGGAACAGAAAACCAAATCCGGGGCCCGTTGCCCGGTGCACCCGTTTTTTGATGACTGCCAGACCCTGTATGATCTGTACCAGGTGATGGAGGCCGATTTGCTGGCGATCCGGCACGCATTTCTGCCGTTTTACCATCAGGCCCTGGCTGAATTGAAACAGCAGCAGGGCCAGTGCTTTTTTGACGATCTGGTGCATGATCTGGCCCGGGCGTTGACCACAGGCCCCGGCAGCCGGATGTTGATCCGGGCGGTTCAGGATCAGTATCAGGCCTGCCTGATCGATGAATTCCAGGATACAGACCCGGACCAGTACCGGATTTTTGCTACGCTGTTTGCACATGCACCGTCCCGGTTCGGCGGCAATCGGCCGTTTTTCATGATCGGTGATCCCAAACAGGCCATTTATGCGTTTCGGGGCGGTGATATTTTTGCGTATCTGTCGGCCAGCCGCCACTGTGAGCAGCAGTTTACCCTGGAAAAAAATTACCGATCCTCTCCGGTGCTGGTCCAGGCGGTCAATGACCTGTTTTCAGCCGGGACTGATCCATTTGTTTTTAAAGAAATCCCGTTCAACCGGGTGGGAACCCCGGAAACCCCGGGCCACGGGCTCATGGATGACACAGGATGGGTCCCGCCCCTGGGGTTTGATTTTTTATCCCGGGATCATCTGCCTTTGGACAAACAGGGATATGTGACAAAAGAAACGGCCCGGCGGATGATTCCGGATCTCGTGGTCCAAAAAATGTTGTCGGACATGATCGCCGGGTTCACGTTAACGGATAAATCCGGAAACCGGGCCCGGATCGATTTCAAAGACATGGCCGTGCTGGTGCGGACCAATCAGGAGGCCCAGGATATCCAGGCAGCCCTTTCAAAAAAAGAGATTCCCTGTTATCTGTCCAAAACCGGATCAGTCTTTGATTCGCCCCAGGCCATTGCGCTCAATGATATTTTATGGGCCGTGTTCCGACCGGATCAGGTGGGATTTGTCAACGCCGCGTTGACCTCGTCTGTGTTCGGGTTTGATCCGGAAGATCTGGCCGGGCTGCCGCAAACTAAAGTGTGGCAGTGGCAGGACCGGTTCAGACACTGGAAAACGATCTGGGAATCCCGGGGGTTCATCGCCATGATTCAGGACCTGCTGCATTGCCAAGAAGGGCTTCTGCATCCGGAGTCAATCATGGATGACCGGGACCTGACCAATTTTTACCACCTGGTGGAACTGATCTCCCAGACGGCATTGCGCCGGCATCTGTCATTGTTTTACCTGCTCCAGTGGTATCAGACCCAGCTGTTTGCCGACACCCGGGAAGAAACCGCGGATGAGCTGCGTCTGGAAAGCGACCGCAATGCCGTGGCCATTGTGACCATTCATAAAAGCAAAGGCCTGGAATATCCCATTGTGTATCTGCCTTATCTCTGGTCTTCTCCCGGGCCTAAAGGGGGAGACCCGGTTTTGTTCCATGACCCGGACAATGATTTTCAGCTTTGTTTTGATCTGCGGGGTCCGGGATTCCAGGGGGCGGATACTCAAGGGTTGGATCGATCCATTGCCCGGCATGATCTGGAGGCCCAGGCGGAGCAGCGCCGGCTGCTGTATGTGGCCGTGACCCGGGCCTCGGCCATGTGCCGGATTTTCTGGGCCGGGATCAGTGGGGTGGGGTCTTCGGCTTTGGGCAGCCTGATCCATCCCCGGGGCTGTGACACGGATGCGCACATGATCCAGGATTTGACCGCCCTGGCCGGGGATATGCAGCACATTTGCGTGCAGATGGTGACACCCGGTGAGAGCGTTCCGGCGTTGACTGAAACGGTGTCACCGGTGATATCCCTGGCCCCCCGGTCTCTGGCCCGGCCGGTCCGGTCCGCGTTTCAGATCACCAGTTTCAGCGCCCTGGTCAAAGGGCCGCCTGATGCCGGAGGCCCTGGGGAACGGCCAGGCGGCAGCCGGGATGAATGGGTATCGGATGACGGGTTGCCGGATGCGGATGCAGGGCCACCCGTGGATGCCGGAGACCGGGACGTCACCCCGATCCGGCTGAGCGGGTTTCCCAAAGGGGCCGGGGCCGGTGATTTTTTTCATGCCGTGCTGGAAAACATGGATTTTCAATGGGATCCGTCCCGTGTGTCCGCCGGTGTGTCTGCGTATCTGCACCGGTTCGGGTTCTCCCGGGAAAGGTTTGCCCATCCCGTGACCGCAGCCATCCAGGAGGTGATCGCAACCCCGCTGTCATCGGGAAAACACGGATTTTGCCTCAAAGACATTGCCATGTCCCACCGGATGACCGAAGCGGAGTTTCTGTTTGATGTGACCCGGCTGGACGGGTTTGTGCCGGCGGATCTGTTTGCAAAGACCGTGCGATGGACCGCCTATGCCAAATCATTGCAGAAATATGGTTCAAGCCGGTTGTCCGGATTCATCAAAGGATTCATTGATCTGGTGGTGCGGCATGACGGGAAATATTATCTAATGGATTATAAATCCAATTTTCTGGGGGAGGCGTATGAAGATTACAATGGGACCGCCATCGAACGGGCCATGGAAACCCATGATTATGTATTGCAGTACCACATCTACACCCTGGCCCTGCACCGGTATCTGTCATGGCGCATGAAAAACTATGATCCCAAAAAAGATTTCGGGGGGGTCTTTTACCTGTTTATCCGGGGCATGCATCCGGACCGGCCCGGATCCGGGGTGTTTTTTGATCACCCTAACGTCTGTTTCTGAACCGGGATTTTTTGTGGTGGGTGACCAGCGGGGCCACGGGCGCGGGTTTCTCCTTGAAAAACGAGATGACCAGAAGACCGGAAAAAATAAGCAATGCCCCGATCCCGGTGACCGGAGTGAACACCTCACCCAGCAGCAGAACCCCTAAAACGCATCCGGTCAAGGGCTCCACCAGCATCAGCAGGGCCGTCATGGACACGGGCACCACGGACAGCCCTTTGGCCAGCAGCAGGTAGGCCGCAGCCGTGGCCACCAGCCCGAGATACAGGACCACTGCCGTGCCATGTGCGGTCATCACCGGGGAAAGATCTTCGAACAGCAGCAGCCGGGGAAGCACCATCACCGCGCCCACACTCAAGATAACGGCAATGCCCAAGATGGGGGAATGGTCTGCCACCACGGCTTTGCTGCCCACCAGGGACACGGCATATCCGAATCCTGCGCCGAATGCCAGAAAAATTCCCGTGGTGTCCACCTGCACTTCACTGCCGGCCACGCTCAACAGCACACATCCGGAAATGGCCAGAAGGGATGCGATAAACCAGGTCCGGGTCAACCGCTCTTTTTGAAACACAGCCCCCAAAAGCCCGGAAATGACCGGTGCCATGCAGATGGCGACAATGGTTCCCAGGGCCACGCCGGTTCGGGCCACGGCTTCGAAAAAACACAGCTGGAACATCACGATGCCGGAGGCGGCAACCAGGGTGGGAATGACGGGAGGCCGAAACGTGGATAACCGGGCGTTCCCGAAAATCAGGGCCATGAGCAACAGGGCCGGCCCCCCGATGATCAGGCGCAGGGATCCGATGGTGGTGCTGGATATGCCGGCCGGTGCCAGGGCCTGGGAGGTGCCTGTGGTGCCGAACAGCACCGCGGCAAAGATCACCAGCAAAAACCCCTTGGTCAATCTGGGTGTTTCCATTATTTGAACCGGCTGTCCGATCGCCTTTCCGCGACTTCCTTTTCGCTGGCCTGCATCCACCCGGAGGTGCTGTGTTTGACTGCGTCGAATTTCTCCATATAGGGCTTGATATCCAGCAGCGGGGTGCCGTTCAGCACATCGATGTCCAGGACATGCAGCAGGTTCCCCTCAATTTTTTCCAGCCGGACAATGGAGATGCCGATGTGGTTGGGCCGCAGCGGGGAACGGGTGGCATACACGCCCCGGGACTGCGTATCCATGAAAGGTACCACGGTCAACTCGGTCCGGGTTACCTTGTGGAATGAATAGATCAGGTAGATGTGACTGAACCCGTCCAGGTCTTCAAGTCCCTGTTGAAAGGCTGCATCCACCTGTATCTGTCCTTTGGTGCCGGCAGCCCCTTTGGGCTGAATGGGCATGTCTTCGATGTTGTGAAACGGCGTGTGGATCACGCCGATGGGTGTAATTGTTTGCATGGGTCACTTGATTTTTTTATATTGTTTACAGGTTATAACGCAGCATTTTTCAGCGCGAATTCCCAGTTGATGCGTTTGTCCAGCACGGCCTGGACATATGCTTTTCGCTGGTTCTGATAGTCCAGGTAATACGCATGTTCCCACACATCAATGGTAAGCAGCGGGGTCATGCCCATGGTGAACGGTGTTTGGGCATTACCGGTTTTCACGGCTTTTAGAATGCCGTTGTCTAAAACCAGCCAGGCCCATCCACTGCCGAACTGGGAGGTGGCTGCGTCAAGCAGTGCTTTTTTGCAGGCATCCATGCTGCCGAAATCTTCTTTTATTTTGCGTGTCAATGCGGCCGGGGGGTCTCCTCCGCCCCTGGGGCTCAGGCTGTGCCAGTAAAAGGTGTGGTTCCATACCTGGGCCGCATTGTTGAAAATGGCCGTGTCATCCGGTCTGCCTGCTGAGTTTGTGACGATTTCATCCAGAGACAGGTCAGCATAAGCGGTGCCGGTGATCAGGCCGTTCAGATTGTTCACATATCCCTGGTGGTGTTTGCCATAGTGAAACGACAAGGTCCGGGCGGAGATCACGGGTGCCAGGTCCGTGTCTGCATAGGGCAGGGCCGGCAGCACATGGGGAGAAGCCGCTGCGGCAAGTGCGGCCCGGGGCAGTCCGGCCAGGGCCAGGGAAGCGGCGGCACCGGCGGACAGGGTCAGAAAAGTGCGGCGGTCCATGCGGGAGGTGTCCGGTTGTTTTTCATTCAATGGTGTCATAATAATCCTCCATTCGGGTCTGATGATGGGTGACAGATTCTGTATAGTATCATCGGGATATGGATATGAACAAGTGGTTTCTTTCATGTTTTGATTGACAAGGCAAAACCGGATTGCCTATCTTAAAGATGAAACCCTTGACCTGAAAAACGTTTTGACCCAGAGATGAAATGAAACAGCCCTTATTTTATAAATTGCCGTCTGTCACCCGAACCCGGCAGGGTTCTTTGCGACAAGCGGGGTTTGAACTGGAATTCACGGGCCTGGATCTTGAGCAGACCACCCGGGTGGTGGAAACGGTGCTGGGCGGTACCCGGGTCTGTGAATCTGCGGCCGCCTGTGTGGTGGATGTTCCGGATTCAGGGGAATTCACCATTGAGCTGGACTGGGATTTTCTCAAAAGAAGAGCGGCCCGTCAGGAACCCGATCGAACCGGGGACTGGATCGATCTGCTCAGCCAGGCAGCCACATGGCTGGTGCCCATGGAAGTGGTGTGCCCGCCCATAGCCATAACCAAGCTGGACCGGCTGGAACCCCTGATCAAAGCCCTGCGCCGGGCCGGTGCCCGGGGCACGAAAGATTCCATGATTGCCGCGTATGGCGTGCATATCAACGCCGAGATACCGTCGTTGGATGCCGAAGTGGTGCTGGCGTATCTGCAAGCGTTTTCATTGCTGCAATGGTGGCTGGTGGATGCCCATCAGGTGGATATGGCACGGCGCATCAGCCCCTATGTGGACCTGTATCCCGAAGCCTATTTGGAAGTGCTTTTTTCATGTGATAAACCTGATTTCAAGCAGATTGTCGCTGATTATCTGATTTATAACGCCAGCCGGAACCGGGCCCTGGATATGTTGCCCCTGTTGGCCTGTGTGCATGCCGACATGGTTCAAACCGCAGTCGCGGATCCTAAAATAAAGCCCCGGCCCGCGTTTCATTATCGGTTGCCCAATTGCCAGATCGATCACCCGGACTGGTCCCTGGCCCGCCCCTGGAACTTGTGGTGGGTGGTGGAGGAACTGGCACAGCGCCCGGAGGATCTGACCATGCTCAAAGAACGGTTTTTGTCCATGCACCGGCCTTTGATCGGGGTGAACCGCACGGACTGGACCGTCTGGATGGATCAATGGCTTTGCGACCACTTGTCGGCGTAACCGGTTCGGCCCGTCGCTGGGCCCCGGCCTGGTGGTGTACGAAAACAGCTTTGTATCTGGCCGGGGCGTCTGCCATGCGCATCAGTACCCGTCACGGCAATGCCGATGAAACCCTGGATGCATTGATTATCGGGGGCGGCAATGATATTTCCCCGGAACATTATGATGGGGATCTCACCAGCCCTGTGGTATATGATCCGGACCGGGATCTGCTGGAAATCAGGTGGATCCGGTATGCCCTGCATCACAAAATCCCCATGCTGGGCATCTGCCGGGGGGCTCAGCTCATCAATGTGGTGCTGGGCGGGAACCTGCATCAGGACATCCGAAACTTGAGACATCTGACCTACAATCGACCGGGACTGCTGCCCACCAAACAGGTGAAAATCGAACCAGACGCCCGCCTGGCGCGTATCTGCGGCAAACACAATCTCCGGGTCAACAGCCTGCATCATCAGGCGATCCGAAAACCCGGCAACGGGCTTCACGTGGTGGGCCGGGATCTGGACGGCATTATTCAGGCTGTGGAAACCCGATCCGGCCGGAAGATCATCGGGGTGCAATGGCATCCCGAGTACCTGTTCTACCTGCCGGCCCAGTTCGCCCTGTTCCAATGGCTGATTCAAAAGGAATGGCTGTGATATCCGTGCTGCTGCTTTTTGGTTCCGCGTTTCTGGCCGCCACCATTCTGCCGTTTTATTCTGAAGTGCTGCTGTTCGCCCTGCTGCGCCAGGGGCATGATCCCCATCTGTTGTTCTGGGTGGCCACCACGGGAAATACCCTGGGGTCTGTGGTGAACTGGTGGATGGGAAGATATCTGCTTCGGTTCCAGCACCGGGCCTGGTTTTATTTCAGTCCGACCCAGATTGCCCGGGCCCAGGCCTGGTTTCAGCGGTATGGGGTCTGGACCCTGTTGCTGGCCTGGCTGCCCATTGGAGGCGACCCCTTAACTCTGGTGGCGGGTATTATGAATGTCCGGCTCAAGGTGTTCATTGTTCTGGTGGCCGTGGGCAAAGGCCTGCGCTATGTGGCTGTGATCTGGTTCAGTGCCTGGTGGTAGATTGTGCGGACATAACTTTCTGGATGCACACCCGGCCGATCACCATGTATATCAACACCGATCCCAGAATGACGCCTCCGAATAATTCCCCGTTCCGGGTTTTCAGCACAAAGGCGATGATCACGATGATGCCTGCGCTGATGGTGTAAAACAGCGGTTTAGGCACCTGTTTGAGAATCAGACGTCCCAGATGGGCGAACCGGAGGGTACTCACCATCAGGCCCGTGGTCAGCAGCACCATGGGCCACACATACGGGGCGGGCAGCAGCAGGATGGCGCCCAGCAAAAGCAATGCCCCGGCCGGGCAGGGCAGGCCGTTGAATACGCCCGGCGGCAGGTCCGTGCGTTTTTTGTCCACAAACAGAAACCGGATGAGTCGAAACGCCACAGCCGTGATGTAGATCAACGCAAACACCCAGGCCCAGGACTGGCCGATTTTTAACAGCATATAAGCCGGAGCGATCCCGAAACTCACAAAATCCGCGATATCATCCAGGTATGGGCCGTATTTGGTGCCCCCGTGTTTTTCCGCCATGCGGCCGTCAAACAGGTCAAACAGCTGTCCCATGATAATGATGATGACGGCCCGGCCGAAAAACCCCTGATAGGTCAACACCAGGCTGGCCAGACCGCAGAAGAAATTGAGCAGGGAAAGGATGTCCGCATACAGCCGGTTGGGAATGAATTTAAATACAATGGACGCACCCGAGAGAATGACGCAGGCCAGCAGAATCTGGTTGCCCATGTGGATGATATGGGGGTTGGCATCCACCAGGGCGCAGAAAATCACCAGGGCAAAACAGATGATGGCCTTGATCTTGCCGAAATTGTTGGCAGCACCGGAGGTCTTCATCAGGGTCAAAAGTCTGCGGGCCGCAAACTGGCCGAATATTTCAATGCCCACCAGAATCCACACCAGTTTTACTGAAATAATCCCGGTATAGGCAAACCCCAGCAGCGGCGGCAGGTACGTGAGTTTATCGCATAAAGGATCCAGCCATTCACCCAGCCGGGATACCAGGTTGCATCCCCTTGCCACCAGTCCGTCCACCCCGTCCAGGATGGCGGCAAAGGTGAAAATAATGATGGCCGCCGATTGATAGTCTGTCGCAAAGTACAGAAAAAATCCGGCCATGGCCATGCCGGTCCGCCAGTAACAGATGGCATTGGGGTGCAGCAGCCACTGATGTGAAAAAACAAAGTCCTGCATGCGGTCTTTTTTCAACATCCAGGAAAACCAGTAGTAAAAACCGGTCCCGATGGCTGCGGCGATGCATATGACCAATAGTCGTTCCATAGCTGATGATATCCTGATAAATGCAGTGTTAAAAATGACAGACAGGCTGTTTCTTACCAGATCACGGCTGTTTTTGCAATGTATGGATTGCAGATTTGAAAGGTCTGCCGGGGTTGTGTCAGATTTTTACCAGTCGTAACGCTCCCCACAGCCCGATCTGTGTATCCTTGATAATGACCAGGCCCTGAACACCGGACATCTGCTTGCCGGTTTCCAGGACCCCGGCAATATCGTCTCCTGTGAAGACCTGATTGGCCAGTCCTGTGGCAACCGCATCCGAAAGCGGGCAGGACTGGGCCATGACCATGACCGCATCTGCTTTGCCAAAGCTTTTGGAATGCCCGAAAGTACCCGATGAGGTGCAGATGCCGAAAGAACCGGACTGCCGGGGTATATGAATACCTGTGGTCAGGCTGAAAGGGGAGTTGCCGGCAAAGATGGTCAACACGGTGTCGGTTCGGGAGTGGATGAAAATATCTCCCCCGTTTTCCACCACCACCTGTGAAGAAAAAGACAACAGATGCCGGCCCGCATATTCCGCCACAGCCCCGGCCACCGCCGCCATGGGACCCACTTGTGCCGCATGTGCCGCAACCCCCATATTCCGGATGATGGCAGGGGCAGTGTCCGGCACGGTCATGGGTTCCAAAGATGTTTTAAAATCGGGATTTTCTGCAATATACGTCTGGATCTGCTCCCGGCACCGGGTCACCGCCCGGATGGCCGGTTCGGACAGGTCGGTGTCGGCCTGGATATGCAGGTTGGTCTCCTGCACGGTGATTTCAAAGGCGGCCAGTCCCTGTTTGTGGTGCTGCTGGCGGTAAACCCGGCGGTTGTCAAACATGGTCCACGGGGTGGGGCCGCAAATGAACCGGTGCCTGGCGGATAAAATAGGAATCCGTCATGCCGGAGATGAAATCCCGCACGATTTGGGGCAAAGAATGGGTGTCCCGGTATGTGTCGGACAGGCCGGACAGAAATTGTGTGAAAATGACAGAGGATGCGCAGTCCTTTTCCAGATCCGTAAGATACTGGTGAAACAGATGATCATAAATGGTACGGATGGTTCCTAAATGCTGCTTGATGGCCGGGTTTTTATAAATATGGCGGTAATTGAATGTTTTCAGGGTTTCCAGGGCATCGGCCACCTCGTCTGAAAATCCGATGAACGGCTGATCCAGGCTGGTGGCAATCAGGTCGGTCACCAGGTTGAACACAATGGTGCCGTTGGTGGCTCCCAGAATATGGCGGCAGGTGTCCGGGATCTGCTCCCGGGTAATCAGGCCTAAACGGATGCCGTCTTCCAGGTCCCGGCCGATATAACTGATGGTGTCTGCCATGCGCACCACACATCCTTCCAGTGTCATGGGTGAAAACCCGATCTGTTCGGTTTCAAGAAATTTCTGGATCATGGCATCTAAATCATCAAACGTGCGGGGACCATGGGGGAAAAGTTTTCGGACATGGGTTTCGCCGTCATGGCACAAAATGGCATCCAGGGTCTGGAGGCTCAAGTTCCATCCGGTCCCATTGCGTTCGATTTTGTCCAGAAACTGAATGCTCTGGACATTGTGGTGAAAGTATCCGGCCTGGTGTGCGTGGGTGAGCCGGGATAAAAACCGTTCGCCATCATGACCGAACGGGGGATGGCCGATGTCATGGCCTAAGGCGGCGGCTTCGATCAAATCCTGGTTGAGCCGCAGGTGCCGGCCGATGGTCCGGGCCACCCGGGACAGCAGCTGCACATGCAGGACCCGGTGGGTGAGATGATCGTTTCGGATCAGGGAAAATACTTGGGTTTTGTCTATATAGCGGGTGAATGCCAGGGAGTTGAGAATCCGGTCGGCATCCTGGCTGAACGCCTGGCGGTATTCGTTGTCAGACCGGTTTTCCGGATGCCGCCGGAAAGCGGCCCTGGAAGGACAGGCCAGGGATTGCAGGGCATTCTGTTCGATTTTGTCCAGAAGCGGCTGCAAATCCCTGGTTTTTTTCAAGCGGTCATTCAAGACAGTCCCTGAATTACAATTGTTTGGTGATGTTGTCCACCACAATGGAAAATGCCTGGGTGAACGGGGTTTCCTCGTCCTGGAACATAATGGGGACGCCCTGATCACCGGATGCGACCACCCCGGTGTCAAAGGGAATGGATCCCAGAAAAGTCAGGCCGAATTGTTTGGCCGTTCTTTCCCCCCCGCCGTTCATGAACAGATCAATGGATTCGCCGCAATGGGGGCACTTGAATCCGGACATGTTTTCCACAATCCCTAGGGTTTTGAGTTTCACTGTGTTGCAGAATGAAATGGATTTGCGGATATCGGCCAGCGCCACTTCCTGGGGGGTGGTCACGATCACACCTAAGGCTTCGGGAATGGTCTGTACCACGGTCAGGGGTTCATCCCCCGTGCCCGGAGGAGCATCGATGATCAGAAAATCCAGTTCCCCCCAGTCCACCATGCCCACGAACTGCTGAATCATGCCGGCTTTGGCCGGTCCCCGCCATATGATGGCCTGATTCTTGTCCTGCATCAGGGCCTGGACGGAAACGGCTTTAAGATTTTCATTCACCTGCTTGGGAATCAGGCGCTGCTGGTCCGGGGTGATGTCCAGCAGTTCGGTCATGCCCAGCATCTGGGCGATGGAAGGTCCGTGTACATCCACATCCATTAAACCGGTTTTATATCCTTTTTTGGACAACACGGCCGCCAGATTGGCGGACACACTGCTTTTGCCGACGCCGCCCTTGCCTGACAGCACAAAGATCTTGTGTTTGATTCTGGCCAGATTGTCTTTTATCATGGCCTGTTGTTCCTGCTGTTTTCTGGCCATTTCATTATTCTGGGACGGGCATCCCTGGGGTTTCTGGGCTTTGTCTACACTGTCGTGAATCATTTATCTTAATACTCCTTCTAAGAGGTATGTGGTTGAAATCAACACCTATTATGGTCATAATCCAAAGGGTGTCAACTGGAAAACCGATTCTTTCACCGGGATATCAGGCCAGAATCGCGTGATGGAGATGCGGACCTGCTGCCCCTTGCCGTCGGCAATGGTCAGATCCACGGGTATCTGCCGGTGGTCCATCCGGTCAAATTCATGGTACTGAATCTCATAGCGGATCTCATCTTGTCTGTTTTTCAGGCGCAAGGCTTTAAGCGGCTGGTCTGATACCAGAAGTAACTCCTGGAATTGTGTTGTAAATTTTTTATGAAGTTGAATTTGGAAGCGGTCTTCAGAAGAAAACCAGGCATCGTTGAAGCGCTGGATGGGAATCTGCCCCAAAAGCACGCGGATCAGGTCGGACAGCTTTAACGGCACACCCGTGAAAGATTCCAGATCCGGATCACTGGAAGTGGTGGTATGGGGTTTGTGCCGGCCGGTGTGAGAAACAAAGGTGACTGTTTTGCCGTCTGCGACAATGGTTTCAACCGGGCTGGCCAGAGCCGTGAACGCGAGCCGGACCCGGTCCGGAGACTGGGCGGCCCAGGCCATTTGAAACGTCTGGACCCCGTTGTCGGATGCCACACGCAAATGACCGGTTCCTTTGCTGGTGACGATCTCCTGGTTCAAATTGCTGACTTTTTCTGCGGATTCATGGGCTTGAGCATCTAAGGCCGGATCGGTCTGGGGGCGCGGGATACCGCATCCGGACAGGCAGGCAAAACACAGCAGGCAGACAAAAAAAAGAGCGGGCAGTGATTTCATGGGGTCACAGTATCTGAGTTCAGCGTATCCGGGGTCGGTATCTGCGGTTCCAGTGCCCGGATCTTTTCTGTGACCCGGGAAATGAGGTCGGTATCGGATTCTTCAGCATGGGCCAGTGCTTTATGAAAGGCTTTGAGGGCTTTGATCTTTTGGCCGGTCTTGAGATAGGCATCTGCCAGATGGGCTGCAATGATGGCTTCATAATCGGTCAGTTCCGCGGCCCGTTCCAGATACCCCACGGCTTTGTCGAACTCACCCTGTTGAAAATACACCCATCCCATGCTGTCTAAAATATACCCGTCGTTGGGTTTGATTTCCAGCGCTTTTCTGATGAGTATTTCCGCGTCATCCAGATGAATCCCCAGATCGGCATAGGTATAGCCCAGATAATTGAGTGCTGAGGCATCTTCCGGGTCCAGACGGATGACTTCTTTCATGGTGGCGATACTCTCATCCTTGAGCCCGGCCTTGTCCTGGACCGCGCCTAAGCGGAACAGCAGCGCCGTGTTTTCCCGTGCGTTTTTCAGTCCTTTGGAAAGCAGGGCCATGGCTTTTTCCAGCTGGTTTTCATTTTCATAAAACGCGGCCAGATAGGTGATGAAATCAATATCGTCAGGTGCCTGCCGGTGATGCTGCTCCAGAAACGCCACGGCTTTTTCGGTCTGGCCGATCTCCCGGTACAGAAAAGCGAGGGTCAGCTGGGTTTTTTTGTATTGGGGATGGGCCGGTGAGACTTTGAGATAGTGCTCAATGGCCTGCGCCGGATCCTCGCTGGATTCATGGGCCATGCCCAGAAAAAAATTGAAATTATCATTGTCCGGATCTGCTGCCAGCATCCCTGTAAACACGATCACCGCATCTGCGTACCGGTTTTGCGACAAATAAAGATCCACAGCGGCCATCAGCAGGCGGTTGTCTTGCCGGGCCTGATTTCCCAGGTCCATGAACTGTTGTGCTGCAAGTTTTGTTTGCCCGGTCTGGTGATACAACCGGGCGGTTTCCAGCAAAGCCCGGTCATTTTCAGGTTCAATGTCCAGTATCTGTTCATACATGGCAAGCAGTTTGTCCGGATCTGGTTTGCCGGCCGGGTTGTCCGGGTCCTGAAGGATGTCCACCAGCCGCAACCGGGGTTCGATCAGATCCGGTTCCAGGTCGATGGTTGATTGAAACGCCTGTGCCGCCTCCGTGTAATTTCCGGAAAGAAAATGGGCTTCCCCCAGATAGAAATGGGCCACATAATAGTCCGGCAAACGGTCCGCCATTCGGGAAAACAGTTCCAAAGCTTCCGGAATCTGCTGGTTTTCCATATAAATTTTGCCCAGCCGCAGATAGGTTTCCCGGTTGTCTGGAGCCAGTTCAAGAATTCGCTCCAACAGCGGCGGCATGGTTTTTTCACGGGTGTCGTCTTTTTTCAGGCGGGCCAGCAACAGCAGGTTTTCCACATTATCGGGATTTTCAGCCACCAGGGATTCCGCCAGAGCCAACGCAGTTTCCTTTTGATCCATGCTTAAATACATCCGGATCAGGTCCCGTTTGAGAAACGACGCGTCCGGATCTAAGGTAATGGCTTTTTCAAGGGCCGCCATGGCGTCATCGATCCGGTTCTGCCGGTGCAGCATTAAAAACGTCAGATAATGGTACCGGGCCGACATCTGTGGGTCCCGGCCCGGAGTGGGGGGGGCGAACGTGTCGTCAGGACAGGAATGGATGGACAATGGCGTGTCCGGAGGCGCCGGTTCAACCGGACACGCATCGACCGGGGCTGCCGGGGTGTGCTGGATCCGGCTGCATCCGGATAGCGTCAAAAGAATCAGCAAAATAAAAAAAGTATGGATCGTTGCCTTGCTCATGGAGAAAGTCACCCTGTATCGGTTGGGTTATAGGGTATGGTCATACATGTCGAAATCAGGCATGTCTTTTTTGAAAAATGTTTTCATTTTTTTTAAAATATTGTTTTCAATCTGCCGAACCCGTTCCCGGGAAATTTTGTAGGTTTCCCCGATTTCCTGAAGGGTCTGGGGGGAATCGGAAAAAATACGCTTTTCAAAAATTTCCATTTCCCGGTCATTGAGGGTGCGTTTGAATTTTTTGACCTTGGTGTGAAGGATGCCTTCAATTTCCTTTTTGGCCATCTGGTCCTCGGATGAATCCGATTCCGTGTTGATGAATTCAATCCGCTCCGTATTGGAGTCGTTTTTCAACGGTTCATCCAGAGACAGGTCCCAGTTGGCCAGGCGCTGGTCCATGTCCACCACTTCTTTTTCAGATACGCCCAGACGTTCGGACAACAGTTTTGGTTTGGGATCGAATCCCTGTTCAATGAGCTGCTGTTTTTCTTTTTTCAACCGGAAAAACAGTTTGCGCTGCCCCTGGGTGGTCCCGATTTTCACCATCCGCCAGTTGTCCATGATAAATTTGAGAATATACGCCTTGATCCAGAAAGAGGCATAATAGGAGAATTTGACATTTTTATAGGGATCGAATTTTTTAACCGCCTGGACCAGCCCGATATTCCCTTCCTGGATCAGATCCAGCAGATTCTGCATCCATACCCGCTGGAATTCCAGGGCGATTTTCACCACCAGCCTCAGATTGGATGTGGTCATGATATACGCGGCTTCCTGATCCCCTTCTTCCTGAATGCGTTTGCCCAGATCGATCTCTTCTTCCCGGGTCAGCAGCCGGTACCGGTTGATTTCATTCAGATAGCTTTGAATGGGATCGGATTTGACCAGTGCTTTGGTACCGGCAGCTCTGGCTTTGGGCACCGGAAGAAGAAAATCTTTTTTGGTTGACCGTTTGTTGTCTGTCTCGGATTGATTCTGATGGGATGTCTTTGTCATTCAATGAACTCTCAAGTCTTAACAGATATTAAAAAAAAATATTATACCATTATCACTTTGAGTATTAAAGTAATAAATTTATTTATCGGGAAGTGAAAAGAAATGCCTGTTTTTTTTCTGGACTTTTTCAGGCCTTTCTGTTAGAAGAATCGATTGTTGCGCCTGTAGCTCAGCTGGATAGAGCAACGGACTTCTAATCCGTAGGCCACAGGTTCGAATCCTGTCAGGCGCGCCAATCAAATCAAAACCTAAAGAGATGGCTACAAGATGGCCATTTTTTTTCAAACATACTATTCAAAGTATCCCATCATAGGTTGACAATAATCAGTATTTAGGTTTACAATAATTTTGCTTAAGGTTGACAATAAATCACGAGAGGGCCAGATGGCAAGATTAAGAAAACGTGGGGAAACGATTCGGCAGTTCATCCTTGATAATGTTGAACATCATCCTTCCGATATAGTTCAGATAGCTGCAGAAAAGTTCGATGTTTCGCGACAGGCAATAAATAAACATATCCGGCAACTGATAGAACAAAAAACACTGATTATGTCCGGACAAACAAAGGACCGCAGGTATGGCCTTCCTCCAATCAAAGAAGTGACAAAAACATTTCCTTTGGATAACACCCTACAGGAGGATGTGGTCTGGCGGAATGAAATATCTGTTCTGCTTCCCGGTTTCCCAGACAATGTCATTGAAGTGTGGAACTACTGCTTTACAGAAATTCTCAATAACGCGATAGATCATTCATCAGGACAAATGGTCACGATCGGCTTCAAAAGAAATGCTGTCAGCACTGAAATACATATCCTTGACGACGGGGAGGGTATATTCAAAAAAATTCAGCGGGAAATGGGGTTGCTGGATGAACGCCATGCTGTTTTGGAATTATCCAAAGGAAAGCTCACAACTGATCCATCACGGCATACAGGAGAGGGCATTTTTTTTTCTTCAAGAATGGTCGATGACTTTGAGATTTTATCTGGGGGCGTATTTTTTTCACATAAACATACCGAAGAATCTGATTGGATTCTTGAGAGAAACCAGCCAGGCAAAGGCACTGGGGTTTATATGAAGATGAAAAACAATTCTTCCAGAAGCGTAAAAAAAATTTTTGACGTATACACCACTTCCGAAGATTATGGTTTCAATAAAACGATAGTGCCTGTCCGTCTGGCGCAATACGGAAACGAAATGCTGGTATCCCGGTCGCAAGCCAAAAGGCTTTTGTCACGAATTGATCGTTTTAAAACTGTGATCCTTGATTTTAAGGGAGTCGATTCCATAGGGCAAGCGTTTGCAGATGAAATATTCCGGGTGTTTGCAATGAAAAATAAAGACATCAATCTGCTGCATGTTAACGCATCCAGGGAAGTGGAGCAGATGATCATGCGTGCACTTTTAAAAGCGGATTGATTTTTTGATGAAAAATCAACAGACATCGCACGATCTGAAATCCGCGTATCTGCCGCTGTTTTTTCTCACCGCCATTTTTTTCATGAATTTCACCATCCGGATCAGCATTTCACCGCTGATGCCGACCATTCTCACGGATATGCGCCTGACCGGGGATCAGGCCGGCTCTTTTTTCCTGTTTTCCGCCACGGGATACTGCATTGCCGTGTTTTTTTCAGGCGTTGTCTCCGCCCGGATCATGCACCGGAACACCATTGTTTTGTCTGCCGTGGGAACCGGGCTGGTGTTTATGTTTACCGGTTTCTGCCACAGTTTGTCCGGCATGAGACTGGGAATATTTCTGGCCGGCATGGGGGCCGGGTTGTATCTGTCATCCGGTATTGCCGTGCTCACGGCAACCATTTCCCGGAAAAACTGGGGAAAAGCCCTGGGCATTCATGAGCTGGCACCCAATTTGAGTTTTCTGCTGACCCCGATGATCTGTGAAATGCTGCTTTTATGGATGTCGTGGCGGTATGTGTTTTTTATCCTGGGCGGGGTGTACATCCTTCTGGGATGGTCTTTTTCCCGGTTTTCCACGATTCGGGATTTTCCCGGGGAAGCCCCTAAGCTTAAATCATTTTATCCTTTGGCAGCCATTCCGTCGTTCTGGTGGATGATGCTGCTGTTCAGTCTGGGGGTTTCCGGCACGCTGGGCATTTATTCCATGCTGCCGCTGTATCTGGTGAACGAGCACGGCATTGCGCAAACCCAGGCCAACACTTTTGTGACCCTGTCCCGGGTCGCAACGCTTCCCATGACTTTGGCGATCGGATGGATCACCGATCGGCTGGGCCTGAAACCCGTGATTACCGCAGTCCTGATGTTGAGCGGCATTCTGGTGATATTGATCGGGATTTTTTCCGGCCGCCTGTTGCTGGCTGCTATTTTCTGTCAGCCCGTGGTGGCCATCTGTTTTTTCCCGCCGGCTTTTGCCGCATTGTCCAACATCGGATCCAGTCAGACCCGCAACGTGGCTGTTTCGTTTACGATCCCGGCCGCCTTTCTGGTGGGCGGCGGGGTAATACCCGGCATGATCGGTATGTTAAGTGAAAACGGATATTTTTCCGCCGGGTTTGTGGTGACGGGCATATTGATTCTATCGGGTGCAATTCTGCCCGGGTTCCTGAAATTTTCGTCCCAGGAGGACGGCTACCCGGATGAGTCCGGGTAGCCCATGGGTTTTTATCAGGCAAATTTGGCGATCATTGATTCAGGAATATCCGCTTTTTTCCTTGCGCCGATGGCGTAATAGTACAGAGGTTCGCCTTCAATGGACAGGCGGTGCCGGTACCGTTCCAAATGATAGATATCCATGTGGTTGGAGAAAATCAGTTCCCGGATCATGCGTGAAAATCCGGCATCATCACTTTCGTTGAGAAAAGTTTCCTTGATGTTGAATCCCACCCATCCCGGGGATTGAATCATATTAAACGCTTCAATGAACGCTTTGGTCGGGATATCTCCGAAACCCAAAGCCGCCACCACGGTCAGGCAGTTCAGGGACCAGGACAGGTACTCTTCTCTTTCATCATCCGTCAAATTACAGAAATCACTGATATAATAGGCATCGTACAAATGGGGACGATCCCGCTCCGTGGCGGTTTTGGCTTCAGGAATGATATCCACGCCGATGAGCCGGGAAACCCCGAATTGTTTAAAAGCATCGCCCATCAGCCCGTTTCCGGCCCCCAGATCCAGGACCCGGAGTTCACTGAAGTTCTCATTGGTCTGGTTGATGGCGGATTTGAGAATCTGTGCCACTTTTTCAGGGGAACTGCATTTGAGACGGTCATAAAAAATCTGTTCATACAGCCCGGGCATATTGTAGATCTGGTCATAATCATGAAACCGGATCTTTTTTTTCTCTTTATCCGGTGAAACCAGATAAAAATAGGCTTCATCCTGGGCCAGATTTCCTGCAGATGTCTGGGGAAATTGAATACGATGTCTTTTCGGGGTTTGCATAGGTCTCCTTTTTTCAGGTTTGTTCAACATCCGCCGGGATACTGTCTGTCGGCGGATTCCTTATTTGATTTTTCACATATCTACATATTTAGATACATTATTTTGTACAATAACATGACAGGGCATTGAATACAAGGGGGGATCATTTGCCCTGCATCGCCATGGCCAGATGGTAGCAGGTCAGCGGGTCACGGCCGTCCCCCGGTAATGGAACCCGGATATGCGGATGGGGCTGACATACCCGGCATCCAGCCCCTGGATGGTGAATCCGCTGTCCCTGATCAGGGCCGGGATGGGCCGGTTCAGGTGACACCCGCCGGACATTGGTTTCCACAACGGGGTCAGGCGATCCTGCCACCGGGAGACATCGATATCCGGGGCCCGGCCGTGTTCACAGAAAAGCAGCCGGCCCGAGGGCTTCAACACCCGCCGCATCTCTGCCAAGGCCTGCCGGATATCCGGGATGGAACACAGGGTATAGGTCACCACGATGGTGTCGGCACTGTGTGAGTCCAGAGGAATCTGTTCGCCGGAGCCCGTCATCAGATGGACGGGCAAGGCCTGCCGGGCCGGGAATTCCGGAATCATGTTCATCAGAGTCCGGCTGGGATCGATGCCCCACACGCATGACACGGACTTCAGATCATAGAACGGCAGGTTCAGGCCGGACCCGATCCCGATTTCCAGCACCCGTCCTTCGGCCTGAGGGATAATCTTTTTGCGCTGGCCCGTGATGTCTTTGTGGGCGCAGACCCGGTGCATCAGTGTGGGTAGAATGAATCGGTGATACAGTCCCATGGGTTTGCCGCCGTGAATGTATTTTTTTTGTCGTTGTTGATCTCTTTTTCAGGCATTTACATACCACACCCGGGTTTTAAAAAAAACAGAATCATATGAGGAAATGGGAAAGCCCTGCTCATTTGATTCCTGAAAGGCAGGATTTACGTAGTTTTACCTAAAACCGCTAAGGATTTTCTCTGATTGACACCCAGGCATTTCACTGATATGGCTTTTGATGATATCGAAACAATGGCTGCGTTTTTATGGAATCATGTTTTGCAATATCTGCAAGAGTTAGCTTGCCCTGATAGTGACAGTGGGCGGCCGTTTTTACGTTTTGAACGAACAGGAGCTATTGAGTTGTCGAGAGGCTTCAACAAGACATCGTGGTAGAGAAATACCAGTGCATTGAGAGCTTGTCTCTGGGTAGAGGCGGCAACCTTTTCATGGGTAGCCAGGTGGGAAAGAAAACGCTCAATTTCTTTTTCCCCCATATCCTTTGGATGCACGTTTTTCTCAAAAAAATAGATATAGCGTGTAATCCATTGGCAATAGGTCTTTTCCGTGGATCTTGAATAATGATAATAGTGCAGCGTTTCGCGAACTTGATCAAGCATCTTGAAATCTGGATTAGGCGTGAATTTTTTCTTGTTTTCCATGGCAACTATGATAATGCTTGTTCTCATGGAGAATGTAAAGAATGATGTGATACTCTGGAATGAAGTTTCTATATTTCAAACGATAATATGGAATATATGGAAAATATTTGCAGAGATAAGGTAATCTGATGTAAATTTTCCAGTTATTAACACTGTTATGCAAAAAACAATTATGCGAGGCGCAGCATGTTATCCGCACAATTCAACGCAATGAGGATAAAACTCGCACGTGATGTCAACTATTTCGAGTCTAAATGCAATGAGTCGGAACATGCCGACATAATGCGGCGTGCATATGTTCGAGCTGTGTTTGCATTTATCGAAGGGTATTCGTACGGCTTCCGTCAACTATCCTTAAAGATATCGAATGAACATAATGGCATTGAGCTTGCTCCAGAAGAGATCATTGCCTTGAGGGAAGTTGAAGTGAAAGTAGAACCATCAGGAGAAGTACGTGAGTATCCGAAGTACATTCCAGCGAAAAATTGCTTGGCATTTTCCATTGCTGCCCTTGCAAAACAGCATGAGGCAGATTACGCATTGGACAAGAGCGGGCAGGGCTGGGAGGACTATCTATCTGCACTCAAGATTCGTGATCTCCTAATGCACCCGAAGGGTCATGATGATCTTCAAATTGCCAACCCAGAGTTCGAAAAGGCAAAAGGGGCTTACAACTGGTTCGTGGGAGAACTTGGTAAATTCGAGGAGGCTCTATTGGAAGCGAAAAGAAGAGCATAACCATGTGTTCCAGTGGATCGGGCTACAGCGCGCCTTCGTTAACCACTGTCTTATTACAACCAGTTTCGTTCTTTGGTCGGTTGTCGTGATTCGCCGCCCCTCACTGAACACCACGTTTGCAATGGGAATTAATAGATGGAATTCAAAATTACTGCATTCGAGAATTTTAAACATAGGGGACAAGTCATTTCTTTATGGAGAGATGTTTTTGGGTACGAAACGTCACATAATGCCCCGGATATTGTGATTGATAAAAAAGTTGAATTCAACGACGGATTGTTTTTTGTGGCAGTGAATAATGATAACGTAATAGGCACTGTCATGGCAGGATATGATGGTCATCGGGGTTGGATCTACTCTATTGCAGTGTCACCCGATTGTCGGAAAAGGGGTTTAGGTTCTGCCTTGTTATCTTTTGCAGAGGAGAGACTTTCAGAAAAAGGTTGCATGAAGATCAACCTACAAATCATGGAGGGCAATGAGCTCGTTGAGACTTTCTATCATTCGAACGGCTATAAAACAGAAAAAAGAATAAGCATGGGGAAACGCATATTAAAAAACATCAAAACAGCGAACAACGCGCTGTAGATAGACTGCCAGGGCGGGGCGGTTGTGGCTGGCTGTAATTTCGTATTGCCCTGGCAGCTACTAAGCTCGGCGTTATGCTGTAAGGTTACAATAAACTGAGGTGAAGGGGGCGGTAGCTTTGAAACCAAGTGACACTATTACCAAAAAAGAAACAATTGATCTTTTAAATAAGTGTTGGATGACACATGACGGTATGTGGTTTTTTCATTGCCTGCAAGAATTTGGGATTGAGACAACAAATAAAATTAACAAATCCGCCATTAAATCAATGTCTTCAATTGAACTAAAAAGAATTAGGAGTGTTTTGGGATTTAAGAAAGACATTGAAAACTTTGAAGAATTCAGGGTGTTTTTTATTGAAGCTTCTAAATTGATAATACCTGATTTTATCAATGTTAGCTTTAATTTTTCTGAAGAGAACAAAATGACATGGGTATTTAATCAAGGAAAATGCTTTGCCTATGAAGGTGTAAAAAGATTAGGTGCCATAGACAAGTATGAATGTGGTGTACTTTACAGAATCAAATGCTGGCTTGAAGAACTTGGAATAAAACATAAGTTTTCCCCAGAGATTAACCTATGTCACATGCATCATAATGGGGATTGTTCAGGGTATATACAATTTTTTTTCTAAAAACAGTAAAATAGGTATAACCATTCAAATTCACTCGGACAAAATAAAGCTTCATCGCTTCACTCTGCATCTTTATTTTGCCGATGATTTGCAGCGTTCGGCATCAATAATTGATCTTGACAAAGAATATATATACACGTACAATTGTACGTATGAAAATTATAGCAGACACAAATACTTTTTTAGCCGTTACTCTTTATGAACCAGAAAGAGATAGTATTATCAGGCTTACTGTAGGCCATGATTTAGTGGCACCGAATATTTTACCCTTTGAAATTGGAAATGCATTATCAGCGATGCTTAAAAGACGTAGGCTTGAGCCTGAAAACCTGTTATCTGTTTGGGATGCTACGCAGCAAATACCCGTTGATTTGCGTAGTATTAATATTCGAGAGGCGTTGAAGATAGCATCTCAGTTTAACATATATGCATATGATGCATATTTTTTAATATGTGCTATTTCATTAAACAGCCCGTTAATGACTCTTGATCGACGTATGATCGAAGTCGCTCAGAGCCTGGGTATTCATGTAGTGGAGGTAACTCAATGAAAGTCTATACATATTCAGAGGCTCGCCAAAAGTTCTCTGCAGTTCTCGATATTGCAAAATCAGAAGAGGTTATTATTAAGCGTCGAGGCGGTGACACTTTTAAAATTATATTTACCAAATCACCCAAATCACCTTTTGATGTTCCAGGTATAAAAACAAAAGCAACAACTAAAGATATTCTTGATGCGGTTAATGAATCTCGGGCAAGGAGTGCCGAACCAGCCGCTTGAGCGGATCGGGGCCTACTGAGCGGCTCTTGAAGATTTTGGTTTTAACATAAATTTTTATTATGCTGGGGTTATCGGCTTTAAGCCCCGATCCCTCAGCTTATCGTTATGGTCAAAACCATGATGCACGTAATGAAATAGAAACAATGGAGAAAAATGTGTTTGTACAAAGTTTTAGTGAAAAATATATTGATCAATTTGTAAACGTCGTGGATGAGTATCGAAAATTCTGTGGTTTTAACGTGTCCCCAGAAGCAACCAAAGAATTCTTTATAAATCTTCATAAAGAAAATAAAGCTGCTACTTTCATCGCTATTAGTGAAGAAGATGAAGTTATGGGTTTTATTAATCTCTACCCGTTATATTCAACTATATCATTAAGAAAAATATGGATTCTTAATGATATAGGTGTCTCCTCTAAGTTTAGAAGATTAGGTGTTGCTCAAGCTTTAATTAAGAAATCAATAGAGTTTGCAAAAAAGTCTGGCGCCATCAGAATTGAATTAAAAACTGCAAAAACTAATTCAAACGCTCAGAAGCTTTATTCAGAAATCGGCTTCCAGACTGATCAAGATAATATTTATTATAGAGTGCCAATAGAATAAAACCATAACCTTGCTGTTGCAGTGGACGGCTCGTACCTCGCCGCCCCTGAACAGCCCGTTATGCTCAAAAAAGAAACGACAATGAAATCTGAAATTATTGAAATAGAATGGTCTTGGGACCAACCGATAATTCAAGATATCCTTTTGAAATATTATCGTGATTGGCTGTTTGTTACTCCTGAAATTGCGAATAATATGGTTGAAAGGATCTTATCAATATCAAAAATTAATCCTCCTGCTCAGGTGCTGGATATTGGATGTGGGTTGGGTTACCATGCAACAGCTTTTGCACAAAGAGGGTTTCAGGTATTTGCGTTTGATCCGGGTGATAAATATCTTGAAATCGCGCAGAACAATTTTTCAACGGTAGGTGTTAATGTAAATCTCGGACAAATGAAATGTGCAGATTTAGATGAGTCAGAATGCTTTTCGTTGGCTTGGGCTGGCTCGTATTGCCCTGGGCAACTGTCATTATCAGACGTTACACAAGATTTCTTACGTATTTATAAAGCCCTAACACCAGGAGGATGGTTTATCTCAAATGTAGCCGGAAAACCAAAAGTTCCTCCCTCGGAAAAAGTAAAAAATTGGCGGCAACTATCCGATTGTTTTAGCCTTTCAGAGAAGTGGGCAGATGAGGCTTATTTCCATGAGCATTGCTGGTTTGTATACCCCGAAACGAATAAAGTGATAAAACTTATTGAAGTTGAACGAATGTATGGAGTAGAAGAAATTATCCCCATTTTGGAGGAAGTCGGATTTACCGAAATTTCAACTGCGGATAGGCTCAAAGGAGATACGTCTGCTCAAGCAGGTAACCATTTTGCTTTTTGGTGTCGTAAACCAAGGGCATAACCTTGCTGTTGCAGTGGACGGCTCGTACTTCGCCGCCTCTGAACAGCCCCTTGGGCTGCAAAAAAATAAACGAGGAGTGGTGAAATGAAGATAGAAAAAAATATTGCTGATCCTTTTCTTGAGAAAAGAATTGTCAATTATGATAAATGGCTAAGCAAAGGTCAAATTTCAGCATCTTCAAAAGTCATCCCAGTTTCAGAATCACTTAACGCAAAACAATGGGTATTGCCGACAGAGCAGGTTATTGAGATACTTACGAATGCAAATTCAGTTGCAGTTCAGGATTGTGAATGCAGAACCCATTATAAAAGATGTGACAAGCCTTTGGAAGTCTGTTTTCTTCTGAATAAAATTGGAGATAAATTCGTTTCAAAAGGTAAAGCCCGTCATGTCTCTTTAACTGAAATTACTGATATCTTGAAGAAAGCTAACGAAAACGGTCTTATCCATCTTGCTTTATACATGCCTGACCACGAAATTTTTGCATTGTGCAGCTGCTGTTCCTGTTGTTGCCATGAATTACAAATAGTAAAGCTTACCGAACGAAAAGAGCTAATGGTCCGCTCTGAATATATAGCAGTTACAAATACTGAGGCTTGTATTCATTGTGGTGAATGTGTCGATAGATGCTTTTTTGATGCACGGATTTTCAATGACAAACAGATGAAATACAATCCTGAAGCATGTCTTGGATGTGGACTTTGCGTTACTGTTTGCCCTGTTGATGCAACAACAATGATATTAAGAGAAACAAAAATCGACTAAGTAAATGATGCTAGTCCAACCATCAGGTTAACCGAACATCAAGGGAATGAACGACAAATTGAAAAAAGCAGGTATATGACAAGTCGTGTAACACCGACACGCTGAACATTCGCTGGTTAATTTCAATATTATGTAAAAAGGAGAATAAATGAGTGACAGGAAATACCCATACATAAACCATATGAATATCCTATGCGAGGCATTGCAACTTATTGATATACCAACGCTTGTAGAGAAGTGCACTGACCAATGGTATAACCAAACTTTGTGTAAAGTAAACGAATCGGTCGTGCGGTTGGGCATCATAAAAGGTGAATACCATTGGCACAAACATGATAATGAAGATGAGTTTTTTTTCACCTTGAATGGTGAATTGTTGCTTGATATCGAGGGTAAGGAAACTGTTACCCTAAAGCAACATCAAGGTTATGTTGTTCCAAAACGAATTGTGCATAGGACTCGTGCACCTGAAAAAACTATTATTTTAATGATTGAGACTGCAGGCATTATCCCAACGGGAGATGAATAATTTGCATAACCAGTCATTTCACTGGAAGCCACATACGCGTGGCTCCGATGAATTCCGCGTTATGATGCGACACGGAGTCGCACAATTGGCTGATTAGCAAGGCTATACCGCCCGGTGGATGGTTGGTACGATATTATATGTTGATTTGGCTTCTGCGGATCGGTCTCAAAAAAATTTCTTTCAGTTCCTTATTTGTCTCTTGACTATATTTTAAGTTTAGATTGATAATCTAATGAAATAAGTGAGTGAACATGACAGGCAAGAGAAAACCGAATAAGACGACGCCGAAACGCAAACTGGAAATCATCCAGGCTGCCTTGGAGATATTCAATGAAAAGGGCTTTACGAATACCACCATGCAGGAGGTTCAGAGCCGATCCGGTACGTCTTACGGTAGCGTGAATCATCATTTCAAGAGCAAGGAATTACTGGCCGCTGCTGTGTATATGGAGGGTTTGAAAGATTACCAGGAGGGGATGATCGCCACGCTGGAGCAAGATCTGGGTGCCCGGGAGGGGATGTATAGGCTGGTTGGCTACCATCTGGACTGGGTAGCGTCCAACCTGACTTGGGCATCAGAGCAAGCATTGTTATGTGCAGGTAAAAGGGATAAAAATCTATGATCGAAACGTATAGAGGCGTAGTTTATCCAAATCAAATAGATCACATGGAACATATGAATGTGCAGTGGTACACTGCTAAATTCGATGAGGCAACATGGCATTTATTTTCATCAGTCGGTATCACTAACAAATACATTCACGATAATCAAAGAGGAATGGCAGCTATAGAGCAAATTACAAAGTATAAAGCTGAGGTAATAGCCGGAGATTTGCTTTTAATAAAATCCAAAATACTAGAAGTAAAAGACAAAAGCCTTCGCTTTCTTCATGTAATGTACAATGCAGAAACAGGGAAGGAAGTTGCAACATCAGAATTATTAGGTGTTCATCTTGATCGAGTGAAACGAAAAAGTTGCATTTTCCCTGATAATATAAAGGAAAAATGTGAAACATTGGTGTTTAAAATCACATAAAAACTTTTTGCAGCAGACCGCAAAAAGCCGCGGCCGCTGAAAAATACGTTATCTTAAAAATACTACTGAGAGATTCAACTCATTTTTTTGTTGACTTCGCAACTGTTTTACGACACTATAGTTGCGAAGTCAACAAAAAGGGTGTGGTCGGATGGAACGAAAAGGAAGACAAACAATTGGTCGCTTTGTAGCCATACTGTACAGAATGGCAATCGTCTATTTAGGCAAGGAACTGCCCGCCATGAAAATCGGTTCAGGGCAATATATTTTTCTGGCGGAGCTCTTTGACGAGGAAGGGCTTAGTCAGGACGAATTGACGCAGAGGGTTTATGTGGACAAAGCCAACACCGCAAGAGCCCTTAAAAAACTTGAAGATGGGGGATTTGTTCGAAGGGTCCCTGATGAGAATAATGGGCGAATAAAACGTGCTTTTCTGGAACCATCAGCCTTGGGAATCGAAGAAGATTTTTGGCAAATCATTATGAAATGGAGTGAAATTATTACCGAAAACATACCTCAGGAGAGACAGGAACAGCTCCTGGAGGATTTGAAAAAAATGACCGATAACGCGGCCAGTTATCTGCAAAGATATTGAACCACTTGACAGGAGAAATAATGATCATGAGCACTTCAAAAAAAATTTTTGCAATAAACGGAAGCCATCGATCCGAAAAGGGATTCACTCAAATAGTACTTAACCGTTTTTTAAAAGGAGCAGCGTCTGCTCATGCGTACTGTGAAGTGCTGTATCCGTCCAGGAAAAAAATAATTGCCTGTGAAAGTTGTGGAAAGTGCTTGTTTGAAGCACCTGGAGTATGCAAATTCAATGATGATATGGGATCAATCATTGAGAAAATAGAAGAGGCAGATATGCTCGTTTTTGCCAGTCCTGTTTATTTTGACTCCATGCCCAGCAATATGAAGAAAATGATAGACAGGCTGAGGGTAACATTAGATGCATTTTTTGAGTTCAGAGAAGGAAGAACATATCATCTTAAAAGTATAAAAAAGAAACAAAAAGTCATATTGATTTTTACAGCCGGTAACCCGGAAAGAGAATCTTTTGTTTCCATAAGCAGGGTCTTTAACCGAATCCTTGATAACATGGGGTGGGAGCTTGAAGGCGAATTTCATTTCCCGGCATCACATCTCCTGGTGGCCGACCCCGAACTTCTCTCCACGCAGCTTGAAGCAGTGACTATGAGCGGACAGCAATTAGTTGCAGAAGGGAAAATAAATAAAAACGTAATTGAATTGGCGAACAGAGAATACATAGATGACCCGGAGATGATCCTTCGTCATATGACGCAGATGATTTTGAAGATGAGAGAAGATAACAAATGAAGGATTAGTAACCGTGCCGAGGCACGAGGCTCGGTACTAATCATGTGGTTCAAGAAGCCGCGGATCAATCGGGGAAAAGGTCATCGATTTGCAGGATGTGTGAAAGACGAGATGGGATGAAAATTTTATAAAAGTGCCTTCCTCCTGATGTAACAACCAAGATTCAGGCCGTCTTTGTCATTAAAACCCGGGTCTAAAATTCAAATATCTGCAATTTGGCGCACGGGTACTGTAACATGCCATGTGAGAGTCATTCTTCAGGCTGTTTTCAAAGTCGAGCAAAACCGGAAAGTCAGTTTTGTTAAGCTATCCGGGCTTGCATCGTGGTTCAGGCTTTACAAAGAACATAAAGTTCAAATCATGTCCGCAATGACTGCATTTAATACCGGGTATTTCCGGTTCCGGGATTTCAGTAAAAAGTGCAATAATATCATGGATGAGTGAAATGAGTTCACGGATTTTCTCAATGGATAAGGCACTGTTGGGGTTGAGAAATCCATAATGCCTGATTTTCATAAATTCCCTGGGCAGAACATGCTGCAGGAATCTTCTGATAAACTCCATGGCATCCAGTGCCAGGTAAAGTTTGTTCTCGTTTCCATTTGATGTCGTTGAAAATATTCCATTCACGCACAAGGGTCTTTCTGAAAAAATGTTGTATGCCGGAGTAACGGATGCGCGGTGTTGCGGCGCTCCAGCCAAATTCACTTTGACAACAAAGCCAGTATTGACGAAGCTGCTCTTCGCTGATATCTTCTAGTGGCTTATTGTAAAAGCGCTGTAGTTTTAAAACCGCGCTGGTATAAGATTGAATGCTTCGCTCAGCATAACCGGCTAAATGGAGATCTTCTTTAAATAAAAAGGAATAAAATCTCACAGCATAACTAAACCCGCTGCATAAATTATCCAAAGCAAAAATTTTACATGAGGGCATTTATAAACGATACTTGTTGTATCCATGACATTTTCAGATCAGAAAGCATCTGACTTTCAGTGAATTTGAAGGGAAAGCATGCTCCCTCAATGTGCCTATACTCAGGGCAATTCATAATTATGGATTCTACTGGCATTCATAGTGCTCACCCCATAGGCGATCTTTCGGGCAACATATGATTTTTTTTCTGCGCGATAGTTAACCCTGTCCTTCAGGTCTTTTCCGCAATTGAAAATTTTCAGGTTCCAGGGGAAAAATTCCTGTTTTTTTTTAGGACTGGCGAGGACAGGACAATGGAGGTCTTTGTCTCTCCGAACTGGCTGAGTTTTTCAATCATGGTGTTGAGCTGCCCAATGGACCCGGTGACAATTTTCAGAATCAGGGATTCACTGCCGCTGATATGGTGGCATTCCACGACCTCCTCCTCCTTTTCGGCAAAGGCATAGATTGCCTGATATTTTTCCGGCTGATTGGTCAGGGTGACAAACGCCATGACGACCTGACCGAAGGCTTGGAAATTGATATCTGCATGATATCCGACTATTATGCCAGCAGACTCCATTTTATAGACCCGTTCTGCAACGGCAGGCGAAGACAGTCCCACTTTACGTCCGATCCGGCTGAAGCTTCTCCGGGCATTCATCTGAAGCTCCCGGAGAATTTTCATACCGATTGAATCAACAGGGCTTTCAACTTTAGCGTTCATTTTCAGGTCATCCTTTAAATTATTAATTAAATGCTCCAATTAAACTTAAAATGGCTATTCTCTGAATTTTTCAGATCATATATCATATCTGCATTGCTAACAGGCATAGATTTTTTTTATAGGATCTGAAACCTTTGTGGTAGTAGTGGTTAGGTAATAACTTTTTAGGAGGGCGAAGGATTTAATGATAATACTGTTCGACGGAATGCTGACCGGTATGTTTTTACAACTGGCTTTAGGTCCTGTTTTTTTTTATATTTTATCAATCACGATGGATAGCTGCTAAGGAATTGATATAAAATAAATTGAACATAATTAGTTTTTTCCTGGTATCGCCCTATAATTCCATTTCCCCAGATAATCATCGAAAATGATTCTCATGGTCTCTTTAAAATTATCAGCATACTTTCTTCCGGTCTGATATATTTTTTTTATAATGTGGGCTTTAACTTCCAAACCTGTTCGTGTTTTTGTATTTTCAATCAGTTCTTTGACATAGTCGTGACTTTTTAGGATGACCCCTTTTAAAGACCTGGTAATGTGAGGGAATAGTCTATGTTCTATAGGATTCCATTTTGATGTATAGGGGGGAAAATGTGCCATGCGAATTTCTACTCCGATTTCATCTACCAGATTCTGTAAATCTTCTTTGAAAATATAATGACGGGCTGAATTGCTACCACCACCATCAGCAAGGATGAGGATTGAAGTACAATTTGGATATTGAAGCTTTCCATAATTTTTCCACCATGCCTTTATCGAGTCACAGGCAAATTCACTTGTATCCTTACTAACGCCTATGTTTACATAGGCGTTGTTTGATTTTAAATCATAAAGACCGTGGGGAATCACTATCCCTTCAGCAAGATATGGAAAATCATGATCGTAGACTTCAATTGTACCCGTACTATAAACTTGACCATCCCGGTATAGATTCCCTAAAAGTTCTTTTTTTTTGTGTCCATACTTATCACCGGATTGCCATCCAAGAGGTATTGTTCTTTTAACTGCGTAATCTTTTCAAATTGTTCGTTTCGATTTTTAGAGGACCCAATAGACAAATTTTTAATGGCCTTACGCTTTGTGAATCCATGTTTTTTTAACAATTTTTTAACCACGGTTACACTGATGTTGATTCCTTCTATTTTCATTTTGGATGCAATTTTTTTATGACTTAAATTGGTCCAACGAATCTTTGCATCCATTGGGTCACCAGCGATATGGTCGTCAATGACTTTGAGGAAGACTTCATCTATATTTTCAATTGTTTCTATGGCAGGCTTCCTTCCTCCTCCTTTTTCACGAATTCTATTTTGAGGTTTTATCTCTGGGTTCTTTAATTCCTCAATCCCTCGACGGATGGTATTTCTACTACATCCAAGGAGTCTGGAAATATAGGATATCCCGCCGCGAGGTAATTTTAGCGCTTCTACAGCGGCATATGTCCGTTTTTCCAGTTCTGAAAGTTGAGAATGGGTTTCTTGGATTAAAATTTCCATGTCACTGCTATATGGTGAAAAGAGCTTAGGTCCTGGTTGCTTCTTTTTTTTATGCATAATCATTGGTGCCTTGTTTTTTAACTGGTTATTATGGCACCATAACTATTACATATTGAAAATGAAATGTCTAGATTTTTATAACCTACTGATATTATGATACTTTTGATCAGGTTATTGAATTTCTATTCCTAAGTCTCGCATTACTTGACCTCATTTGTCTCAAGAATTCGGATGAGCACCCCCCCCAATGGTCGGATCAAAATTCCCCAGCGACAGAGTGTTAAGTTCTAAACTATTCTTCCATTATTTCATTTTTTCGGTTGATATTTGAACCCTGCTTTAATCAGGATATACTCCAAAACTATACCAACCTCTCCTTTTCTTTTAAGTTCATCAAGCATCCATTTTTGGATACGGGCATTCACATGAACACGTTTTAGATGTGATGGTAATTTTGGTTTTGGTTTTCCTCTATATCCGCCACGCATAAGCTGCACCTTTTTAAAATACCAGGCTCTGATAACCTTGCCATTTCTGGTTTATTGATAAATGTACGACGCTTTACAAAAAATATACCCTGATTTTAAAGGCCGCCGGTGCCATCTTATATCAGTGCCGCCGGCGGCCATAAGGCTCAATTCAATCTGGCCACCGTCATCAGATATTCTACCGCCTGGGTAAAACTATAGGTTTTGACAGACATGACCATGTCGATGGGGTTGAAGTTTTTTTCACAAGAAAAACAACGGCCGAGATTGGTTTTTGGATTTACAGCTGTGTTGAACTCGCCACAGTTTGGACACAAAAAGCGAAAATAGCCTTCCGATATCTTATTGGGTTGTTTTAAGACATCAGCAATCACAAAATCGACCGGGATATCGTTTCTCAGCTTTCGAAGTATGTTTTTTGAATAGCGTTGTCCCATAATTTTCTCCTGTTTATGGCAGCTTGAACTCAGCCATGGTGTCATTGACAATGGATTCATTAATGGCGGTAATGTTTTGGGATGCGGCATGGATCAAACAGGCCGTGGCAATATTGTTGATTGACCTGGGAACGCCGCCGGCATAATCGTGGATCAGGGCTTTTGCATCGGATGTCATCAATCTGTCTGTTGCGCCGGCACATTTGAGTCTGTGGTCAATATAGGCAATGGTCTGGTCTCTGGTCAAAGATTTGATGTGGTATCGCACATTGATTCGGTTGACCAGGTCGGCCAGACTGGCACGCTTGAGCTGAACTGTCAGGGTTTCCTGGCCGCTGAGGATAATTTTCAATGGCAGGTCGGCATCGATGCCGGTGCTGATCAGAAGCCTGAGGTCGATCAGCGTTTCCACGGAGATCAGGTGGGCTTCATCGATGATAATGATGGTCTCTGTGTCGTTTTTTTTGATGCGGTCAACAATCTGAAGGAACAAACGGTCTTTGCCGAACCGTGGTGCCTCTCCGAGTTCGGTCACAATAAGCCGCAAAAACGCACCGGATTTCACACTGGTCAGGTGCAGGTACAGCGGTGTAAAACGATTTTGCGGCATGTTCTGGCGGACCAACCGCAGCAGGGAGGATTTGCCCACACCTGTCTGACCGGTAATCAGGGCAAGACGTCCTTGTTCCAGGAAAAATTTCATACGGGCCAGAGCCTGTTCAAAACGGCTGTCGGTCAATAGCCAGTCAATGGGAGGGTTTTCTGCAAACGGATGGGTGTTCATATTGAAATGGGTAAAAAACATGGGGCATTCTCCTTATTTGTAAAACAGGGTTTTCAGTTCTCTGATGACATGAGGGATGGTTTTATGGCCGGCTGCTGCGCATGCTTGTCGGACCATGGCTTTATTGATGCCGGTATGCATGTTCCACGTCTTTTTGAGGGCTTCCAGTTCCTGGGCATTGAACGCCCCCAGCCCGCCTTTTTCCCCGAGAAGATCGGCAATAAGTCTGGCAAATTCATGGAATGGCCATGGACGTGAATTTGCAGCTTTCCGGTAGTCGATGCCTCCGGTTTTTTTGGACAGTTCCTGCTGATGCTGCCGGTCAAGAAGATCCAGGTAGTTGTGGGCGGGTTTTTCCAGTTTTTTTGCAGGAGGCACTGGATCTGTCTTGGTCCGCTGATGCAGCCGGCCATCTGCCAGGTACACCCCTTTGAGCGAGTATATCTGGACCGTATCTTGACTGGAAAAAGGATCATACCGGACCTCTACCCGGTCACCGCGAAGCCGGGGATCGGTTTTATAGAACCGCTTGTGAAGCTGAACATCGGAAAAAGTGGTATGGACGTTTCGTTCAGCCCTTTGCATAAAAGAGGCGCAAAAATCACTCAAATCCATCTGCCGGATAACACGAAGCCCTTTTTTATAGGATTCTTCCGGCGTGGTTTTGATCTCTGAATGCAGGGTTTTATGATAATCCTGCGCCATAAAAGCGGTCAGAAAACGGTTCATTTCATCCAAAGTCAGGATATCGTTTGCTTTGACCTCTGCTTCGAACCGCTTCTGGATGGTCAGGAAAAGACGTTCAATGATGCCACCGCCGGCCGGATCCCTTACTTTTCGATACATCAACCGGATGCCCGCCCGGTAACAGGCAGCCTTGAGGCCGCTGGCATGGTATACTTTGGCATTGTCAACATATAGACCAAGGGGCTTGCCATGTGCGGCCAGAGCCCGCAGCAGGGTATCAATCAGAACATCCAGATTTTGCCGGTAATAGTACCGTACTGCAACCCCGTACCGGCTGTGGCAGTCGATAAACGCCGACAAATAGGTAGGCACAACGTCTGAACTGTCGATTGCGTAAGGCCCTTCCTCAAAATCACCGATCCACAAATCGTTGGAATTTTCACGGCTCCAACGTTTGCGAACCGGCTTGGTGGTTATCCCCAGCTTGCGCCGGGTGGCTCCTGCCTCTTTCAACACCCGGTACAGGCTTGAACGGGGAATAGTCTCGCCGAATTTATCTTCAAGAAACCGGTTGATGACAACATCGGAACGAAACGGCTGCTCTTTTTTTAAAGCAATTGCCGTTTCAATGATGTCATCAGAGACTTTTCTGCTTTTTCCCCTGTCTGTGCGGGGTTTTCTGGCCAGCCCGTCAAATCCGCAGGTCCGGTATGCAGACAGTTTTCGCTTCAGGGTCGAAAGAGAAGGACTGCGGCACTGCCCGTCCGGATACACCACCTTTTCCAGGGAAAGGGTTTTTAGATACCGGTTCGTTTCTTCCGGCGAAATCTCTTCATAAATGATGGGTTGTAAGAGATCGCACCAGAAAACTGCCCATTGTTCATTTTTTTTATCCAATAGTCACCTCCTTTTAAGGTTCAGGAGGGACCATATCTCATGTATAGCCGGATCGGGTTGCCAACTTGGGGAAAATGCCGGTCTGGAAAATAGCCCGGTAAAGTGGCATGAGAAACACCAGGTAAAAACAGGTGAGAAGGGTCTGCTTTCTTGACGGGGATCTGTATTTACCGGGAGAGACTTTCAGCCCTGCCAGATGCCGGTGCAGTCGGGTAGCAGGATCCGCCTGGATGACCAGGTCTGTAGCGGTTTGAACCAGATGACTGTAACTGCCCATGGTGCTGATCCACCTGTGGATGGTGGAGTGCTCCATCATGGGTTCCCGGTTGGAATCGGACTCGGGCAGCATCCCATATACCAATGGACATGCAGCCACCAGCCCCCGGTATGAGGCAGCCTGATTTTGAACATAAGCCTGATTGAATGTTCGTATAGTGGGAAGGGTATAGCGTTTGTATGGGAGAGCAAAGCCGGGATAGCTTGTGGTCGTTTTGTTGCAACCAGGGCACTTCCAGCGGGAAAGCAGACCCAAAACCTTTATCACAATCAGTTCCACGATAATGTAAAATATGCGCCTGCGGTTTTCATGTCGTTTAAAAAAATCCGGGGTAACACCACAGCGTGAACATGGCGGCAGAATACACGGATCAAGTCCTTGGCGGACCTGGTTTGTATGTCCTTGAATCTGTTCAGCGCTCGCAGCCTGCAAAAAATTGAACTTGTCTTTGGACCCGCATTTGGTGTAAGTCATGATAGTCTCTCTTTTTGGTGTTGGTTTTTGTTTGGCGACTTAAGTGTAGATTGTCGCTGTCTGATCCCAAGAATATGTCAGGTTATTTTACCTATTGGGGATATAGGTAGGGCCTGATAGTAATCAAAACAAAACTACCAGGCCCCGAGCAGACAGCAGTCTACCGCACTGAGTTATCCCTTGGCATCGGAGTCCCCTCTCGTATGCCTCTGTTTCACTCAGATATCTTTATCTGGTCACAATTGAAAATCAATTCCGCACTGATCGTTTTTTCCTGTCTGTAAAAGGCTTCGGTTAAAAGCAACGTGCCCATGTTCATGATGTGTCGTCGATTCCCTCTGCAATGGGATGATAAAATGTTTAAAGCATCCGGATCAAACAGCGTTTCTGTTGCACCTGCATTGGATAACCTGAATTTGATAAATTCAAGACTTTCATCGTCATTCAAGGGATTCAAATTAAATTGCCCGGTGAGTCGGGTTTTTACAGAAGCCAGAATTTGCAGTGAGAGTTTTTTTTCAAAGGTTTCATCTCCCACAAGAATAAAACTTGCGGCCACGGTTTCCTTTTGAGGATTAAACATCAGGGAACAGATATCCATTAATGATTCCTTTTCCATGAGGTGGGCATCATCAATAACAAATACCGGGAACACACTGCGGTGTTCCGATGCCATGTTTGTGATCTGTTTTTGCAGGCTGATCAGCAAAGGCACGGTCCTACCATTTGTTTCCACCCCAAGAACGTCAGCAAAGGCTTTGAGCATTCCGTTGCGCTGTAATCCACCGTAATGGACCAGGGAAGGTTTATAACAGTTTGCATCGAGCTGGGATAAAACATAGTTGATTAATGTTGATTTGCCGGCACCTGAGGGCCCGGACAAAGCAAAACTTTTTCCAGAGGAGATCAACGATATGGCTGTCCTGAGAAATCGCTTGTCCTGCTCTCCCAGATAAGGGGTTTTCAGTCGGTAAGTATTTGCGAACGGATGATATTTACAATTAAAAAATTCCAGTGGAGATTGTTTATGAGTCATTTGTATGGTTTCCTATTGATTTGGATGTTCAAATCGTCTTGCATTGGCGCCAAGGTCAACGATACGTGCCTTTTTCATTTCATTGCCGTAGTAGATACAGGTTTTGTCCCAGGGCATATAATAAATGGTTACCCGGGATCCTGGCAGGCATCCGGGTACCTCATACCTGATTTTTTTGAAATGGATGGTGCAATCATTGTAAACCCTGCAACGCCGCTCCATCCTGAACAAGGCTTCAATGTCAATCGACGGCGACAAAGCACGGCATACATTTTTGCTTTGCAGTCTTTTTTGCAACGGGGAACATTCCAAAGATGAGTGCAGGGTTTCATGATATCCGGCAACCCAGGATTTGAACGCATCATTGATCTGCTTAATGGTTTTAAATTTATCACAAAGGAACTGATCCCTGACGGTCCTGAACAGCCTTTCTAATTTGCCTCTGCCTTGAGGGACAAATGGTGGGGTATGGACCAGATCAATTCCGTTCCTGGCGCAAAGGATCTTCAGGTGCCGGCTGATATATGCCGACCCATTGTCGACGTAAAAACGCTGGGGAATTCCAAATCGTCTGACCGCACCCATGAGATCATAGAGTAAAGGTTCAACCGATTCGGTCAGGTAAAATCCACCATGAACAATAAACCGGCTGCTGTCATCCAGGATGACATGGAGATAGGTTTTGTGCTTTTTATTGTCCTTGAACAATTTTGGACCATGGAGAAAATCAGCAATCCATAATTGACCGAAATGGTCAAAGGCAAAAGGCCGTACATTCCCGTTTGGATCAATGTGGGGGTCTCTTTGCAGGTTATGGGCTTTTGCAAATCTGTAAATGGCAGACCTGCTGGGTTTTCTTCCATTCCACCTGTTGGTTTTAATCAGTTCCTTGATCATCCTGGCAAGGGTCCATCTTGGGTGTTCCTCCCGCAGAGCAACCATTGCTGAAGTGATCTTATCCGGGATCTGGTGGTTACCTTTATCAGATCTGACTTTGCCCATCAGGCCTGGCAGGCCACTTTGAAGGTAGCGGTATAGCCATTTCCTGAGGGTTTCTGCACTCAATCTCATATGGGAACCGTTTGGATGGACATACCGCTGCCAGGACGCCTGGTCAAGCAGCTCTCCAGAGGGAAGGCTGTTGGCTTCCCTGTGCAGAAGAGGGCTGATAATCCCGTAACGCCATATGGCCAGTTCTAATTTCTCGTCATTTTGTTCTCTCACTTAAACCTCCTGTTTAAAAAAGTTGAACTCCAGGAGAATTGCTTAACAAACTGACTGATTTTATTATATATACGTTTTGTGTTGGTGCTTTTTTATCTGAATCTTTCCGGGTAAAAAGTCCAGGAAAAATCTCTGACAAATGATGCCCAGGATCTGCCGGAAGATAAGCATGGGGACATTCGATTGCCATGTCCTTGCTTGAACCAGTCACGGATTATCAACGCTTTTTTTATCCACCGCTGTGTTCGCGGCCAATTGCCGCCGGTGTGCCGGACAATATCTGCGATATTGTTTCCTTGTTCGTACATATCAAGAACATACATCAACATGCACAGAGAGATCCTGAGTATTGGCAATAGCGCATGGGGAAGAATTGAAAAGGTTTTACATGGGCATTGATCATTGTCACAGCGAAAACGCTGGATATTTATCAGCTCATCATCAAATAGATATCGCCTGTAAAACCCCCATTTTATATACGTATGACGGTTCCCGCAGTGGGGACAGCAAGCAAGTGCAATGCAGTTTTTTCTTGTAATTTCTGATAAAACAGTTATCAATAGATTCCATGATCGGGGCATGTGTCCTCCTGTTTAATTGTTAAACTTTGCAAAGGAGGGTATAACACATGCCCCCCCCTCTTATCCCCCCCAAAAGGGGGGAGGAGGATAAAAGGCATACAGCGGTTCCTGCTGTCCATGAAAAAGCTTCCGTCGTAATCTCAAAATATTGCACCTGAAAAATTTCATTTAGGCATACATGCGTGGGATTTTAGGCTGGATTTTTGGGATATTATTGTGCCTCTCTACACTTAAGACTTAGCGCCTGACGGTGCAATAGTCAACTCCAAGCCAAAAAGAGGGACTCTTCCCTTACCTCAAAACGAGGGGCGGGATAAGCGGGATACGAATTAAACTATTTTCTTGCGGGATAGCGCGGGGTAACCGGGGTCTTCGGGATAACGATTCTTGGATTTTTTAACCAAAAATTCTGAGACTTAGCAGATAGCGATTTTATCAATAGCCTGTCCGGCATTCTGGCCGTTACCCTAGTCGATTACATCTATATAAACTTGTCATTGATCGGAATCGGAAAGCTGCTCCAGAAAAACGGGATCAAGAAAAAATTCGGAATCACCGGTTCGGTCATACTGGTTTTATTCGGTCTGATGATCCTGCATAAGGGAATTGCAGGCATCAGTGAGACCGCCCATGTCGTTTCGGTCTGGACCCCTTTGAGCAGTTTTACAAGCTGTTTCATACTGACGATTTCAAGCCCGCTGACCATTGTTTTCTGGAGCAGCATTTTTTCCGCCAAAGCCATTGAAAAAAATTATCAGAAAAACCAGCTCATGATATTCGCGATCGGCACCGGATTATCTACCTTTGTTTTCCTGTCTTTAAGCATGTATATTTTATCCATGCTTAAATCCGGCATTCCGGCCTGGCTTGTGCAAATATTAAACTGCGTGGTGGGTGGCGTGCTGATCTTTTACGGCATCATCCGGGCAATCAAAACTCTAAAGAATGGATAAGTGATCCTTCTCCAAAAAATTGCATTATCCAAGGCCTGGTTCCTGAGCTCGTGAATCTGCAAGATGTCAAGGGGCAAGCCAAACCATATCAAATTCGCCAGTTTCTGAAAGTGGTTGAGAAACATGATCTTAAACTGGAGGATGAATAATAATACAGGACTATCATATAAACATTTTCTATTCAGATGATGACAAAGGGTACATCGCTGATATACCCGATCTTGAGGCTTGCTCCGCGTTCGGCGAGACTCCTGACGAGGTATTGCATGAAGTCCAGAAGGCCAGAGATTTGTGGATAGCGGCAGCACGAGCAGATGGAAAAACTATTCCGCTCCCTAAATATCGACCAGTTATATATCAGGCGGTTTCAGTTTGATAATATTACAGGCCAAACATCAGCTTGCAGAATGATGCTCATTTTGCGGCATTTCATTCCCACGTCTCCATCTGGGCGTTAAGATTTATCGTGCTCAATGATAAATTATCCCATACCAGAAATTTTCAAAGGGCGCTTTTATAAAGGATACCAATGCAACTCATGAACTCAATAAAGTGAAAAAACTGGACAGTGGAAGTGAAAACAATGGACTGTGCTTTTCTGTGCCGGCAGCAAAATTTGGCGATGCAGTCTCTATTGCCAGATGGATCAGGTACAGATTCTCAAGTGAATATGTCGGGCATGTCATATTGTCCATTTCCAGCTATCCCTTTACCTGTGCGGGATACCGGCATGTATCATTTGAACAGTGTCAGAAATACAAATTTTTGTATTTCTGACACTGTTGGTTTGAAATGAAACTGAAAGGTCTGCCAATCGGGGATATGCGATCAGCCAAACATTGTGACTGTACCGATAATTTCCCCTTTCAAGGAGAATCCAGTGGTTACCCATAATGGAACGACAAAATATTGGCAGACCGAAATATTTTTCAAAATTTACCAGCAGGAGAATGCTACTTTTTATTAATAATGCAAATATTTGCGAAATTAATAATTTTCTCTTCAAGGGCGATACCATGGATTTTCAAATGAGAACAGCCTTTGGCTGCTCCGGTCATCCGCTTTCGGATGGTAGTTGATTTTCATACGGGGAATGAAGAATAGAACAGGGCAGTCCCGTTCGGGACTGCCCTGAAGATACTGAGTCAGGCGTATACGCTGCTGCTACCTTAGAAGCTGATCTGCCATTTGCAGCCGTAGTAAGTGATTTCTTCTTCTTCCACGCCGTTTCGGTCTTTACCGTGATCCGCGATACCGATTTCAGGCGTAATATAAACCCCCGGAGCCAGGGTGAGTCTTGCCTGGACGTAGTAAGCCGTGGAATCGTCTTCCTGGCCGGTATTGTCCAGTTCAGATTCTTCGTAGCCGTATCCGGCTTCAACGGTGACCATATCGTTGAATTTGAACCCGCCCACGAGGATGTAACCAAGGCCGCTGTTATCCAGAAGAGTTGTGCCGGACACAACAGGATCTGCGTCTGAAGTGGTTTTCACACCATAAGCACCCAGGTTTTCACCGCTGTATACGTTACCGCCCAGATAGGCTGCGCCAAATTTTACTTGGGCGCCCAGGCCGATGACCCAGGAATCTACGTCATAGCTCAGGCCCCCTGTGCTGAGTTCGTAGGAGTTGTAACCGCCGGCAATTTCGTAGGAGAAATTGTTGATCTTGTTGCTGTAACTGATTTCCATTTTTGGGATGGCGATTTCCTCGGTACCGCCCGTGCCCAGATCATCGGAAGCCGGTTGAACCGCAGCGATTTTCAGGCCCCCGAACTTGAGCTGGAGCATGGGACGACGGGAAACAGAGCAGGCCCCGTAATTTTCAAGACCGTTGTCTCCGTTCCACACCTGGCTGGAATAGTTCATGTAAAGCGGGGTGTAGGTCTGGCCAACCAGAAATGAACCTGCGCCGAAATCCCATTCACCCCAGAGCTGTCTGACGTTGACGCCGGTGCCGTATTCGAATCGGCCCCGCAGTTCGTCGCTGACATTGACCTTGGCACCCATCCTTGAGTTGCCGTGCAGATACTGGTTATAGCTGGTGGTGTCAGTGCCGCCTGGATTGTCAGTATCTTCGAAAAATGTTCCGATTCTGGCGTTTCCGTAAAAATTCCATTCTGCCGCCGATGCGCTCATGGCGGCGGTTAGGACCATCGCCAGGGCCGTAATCCCGATAATAAACTTTTTCATGTTTTTTCCCTTTTTATTAATTAAATATTTAATTGACCTGATGCCCGGTCATTCGCAGTCGCCAACAAAATTCGTGCATTCAGGCCGCGGTCTCCGCCCATCAGATCCGGTCCGATGGGGCGGGATTCAAAACACTGAGATTGTGCCCGGCATCTGTTAAAAAAGAATTTGCTGTTTATTAAAATCGAATTGTTTTTGTATTGGAAACTGGTTGGGCAGCCCTGGTGGTGTCACTGGCCGCATCCCTGCGGATGTTTTCAGACAAATGATTGAGTGTCGGGGACCTCAGCGGCCGGACTGATATGCAACGGGTTGAAGCACATAAACTGTCGGCGCGGCAAAATCTCTTTTCCGGTCATGTTCAGGGCAAGCAGGTTGCTAACCGACCGGTATCTGCGGTTCAGCAGAGGGGTTACCCGGTTGAAGTTCAGTTTTTCCGGGACTGCCCGCTCCCCGGCTTTGGCTTTCACTATATCAGCCTCCTTACTTTAAGATATTTCGAATGATAACTTCGAAATATCTTAAAGTAAGGGCGCAAATATCGGTGAATTACATGGTGTCGTCCTGGGGATTCCCGTTCCGGGCCGCGGTATTGGCCAGTTCATCACAGCGTTCGTTCAAAGGATTGCCGCTGTGACCCCGGACCCAGACAAACCGCACATTCAGGGATTGAACCAGGGGCAGCAGCTGTTTCCACAGGTCCGGGTTCAGGGCCGGCTGGCCGTTGGACCGTTTCCAGCCTCTTTTTTCCCATCCTGCGGCCCATCCTTTGGTCAGGGCATCCACCACATACCGGGAGTCCGAGTGCACCACCACGGGGGAGACCGTTCCCTGAAGCGCTTGAAGGGCTTTGATCACGGCGGTCATCTCCATGCGGTTGTTGGTGGTGTGCCCGTAGCTGCCGGACAGTTCCTTTGCCGGGGTGTCCGGATGTTTCCGGATCACCACCCCGTATCCGCCGGGTCCGGGATTGCCGATGGCGCTGCCGTCCGTGTACACCACAATGGTGCCCTCAGGCCAGTCATTGTCAGCACCTGACGGGCCGTTGTTCCGGGATTTTTGACTGGAAGCGGTTTTTTTTCTGCCGGTTCCCAGGACGGGGTCCGCCAGAAAGGCCTCAGCCTGTTCCCGGGTTTTAAAGCTTTTGTAAACAGCCCCGGGAAATCCTTCCACCTGGGCTTTGGCCTCAGGCCAGGTAGTAAAAATGCCGGTGGTGCGACCGGTGGCGACAGCATAATATTTCATGCGGCGCACTATAGCGGCTTTGTTTCACCCTGTAAAGTCCCGGCAGGCATGAAAAAAATCATCGCCATGGGCTGGCAGTGCCGCTGTTTTTATGGTATTGCCGAAATAATAAAGACAATACCCGGCACCGATGCCGGCAGACACAGCAAGGAGCAGGGAAATGATTCATTCAGGCGCCATTCAGTCGCAGCGGCCTTATATGCGGATATTGAGCGATGATCAGATATTCGAGATCCGCCGGGCCGCCTTTGATATCATGTACAGTGTGGGGTTCCGGGTGCTTCATGACGGGGCCCGGCAGATGCTCAAAAAAGCCGGGGCCGTGGTGGCGGGTGACCATGTCCGGGTGCCGGAGTTCATTGTCAAGCAGTGCCTGACCACGGCACCCAACGGGTTTGTCCTGTATGACCGGCACGGAAACCGGGCTTTGGAAGTGGAGGGGCGGAAAAGCTATTACGGCACTTCCACTGGCAGCCCGCGAACCAAGGATGCCCGGACCGGTGAGATCCATCCCACCACGGTGGCGGATATCAGCATCGGGGCAAAGGTAGCGGATGCGTGTGAAAACATTGACTGGGTCATGCCCATGGGATCGTGCCAGGACGTACCTGCCATTGCCGCGGACCTGTATGAGTTTGAGGCCGTGGTGACCCACACGGTCAAGCCCATTGTGTTCATCGGGTATTCCGGCCGGGGCACAGAACTGGTGCTGGAAATGGCGGCCCAGGTGGCCGGCGGTATGGACAAACTGCGGCAGAAACCGTTCCTGGCCCTGTATCCGGAACCGATTTCTCCTTTGGTGCAGCCGGAAGAAACCGTGGACCGGATCTTTGCGGCAGCCGATTATTTTATTCCTCAGGTGCCGGGACCGGCTGTGCAGATGGGGGCCACGGGCCCCATGACCATGGCCGGGGTGGTGACCCTGATCACGGCGGAATCTTTGATGTGTCTGGTTTTGGCCCAGCTGCGCCAGCCCGGATGCCCCGTGTGTCTGAGCGGCAATGTCCAGATCCTGAACATGTCCACGGGCGTGTTTGGTGTGGGATATCCGGAGATGAGTCTGGGAATCTCGGCCCAGGCGGAAGTGGCCCAGTCGTTTGATCTGCCCACCTGGGGATATGCCGGGTGCACGGATGCCAAGGGGGTGGATGCCCAGGCCGGTCTGGAAAGCGGATTTTCCATCATCACCCAGGCCCTGGCCGGGCTCAACCTGATCCATGACGTGGGGTATCTGGACCAGGCCATGGTGTGTTCCGCAGCCCAGCTGGTGCTGGGTAACGAGGCCGTGGGCATGGCGAAAAAATTCATGAAAGGGATCCGGGTGGATGCCGGAACCATTGCCCGGCAGGTGATCGGAGACATCGGGCCCGGCGGGCATTTTCTGGCCCACCGCCATACCGTGGATCATTGCCGCACGGCCGTGTGGGGATCAAAATTGCTGGCCAGAGAACCCTATGAAATCTGGCAGGAAAAAGGGGAAAAAGATATGGCACAACGGATCCAGGATCGGCTGGCTGATATTCTGGATCACCACAAGGTGCCGGTGCTGCCCGAAAAAGTGCTGGCAGCTATGGCAGAAATCCGGGAAGCCGGGGTAAAGGAACTGACTGCTGGTTGACAGGAGAAAACATGATGACCCGAAAATTGCCGAAATCCCCGGAGCCGTCCCTGGAAAATCTGGAAAAACTGGACGGCATGGCCCGGCGAATTCTCTCAGAGATCGGTATCCGGATCTTAAGCCGGCCGTATCTGGATCTTTTGTCGGAAAAGGGAATATCCATGAAAGCGGACCGGGCCGTGTTTTCTCCGGATCAGGTGGATGCGCTGCTGGGCAGCGCCCCGGCACAATTCACCCTGCACGGTATTTCACGGGAACATGACATGATCCTGGGAGATGGATCGTCCAGCCTGGCCCCGGGTTATGGATGCGCGTCCGTCATGGATCCGGACGGCAATATCCGAAATGCTATTTTCCAGGATCATGTGGATTTTTTGAAACTGGTACAGGTCAGTGACCTGTTTCACATTAACGGCGGGATCCTGGCCCAGCCTTCGGATGTGGCTGCTAAGGTCAGTCACCTGGCCATGATGTATGCGGCCCTGATCTATTCGGACAAATGTGTTTTCGGCATTCCGGGCCGCCGGGAGCACATGGAAGATATCATGGCCCTGGCGGCCATCCGCACGGGCGGGAAAACGCCGCTGGTCCAGACGCCCCGGGTGCTTACCATGATCAGCCCGGTGAGCCCGCTCCAGGTGGATGACACGGGGCTGGCGGCCCTGGATGTGGCGGGAAAATACGGCCAGCCCGTGATTCTGTCCCCGGGGGTGGCGGCCGGCACCACGGGTCCCATTGATCTGGCCGGCAATGTGGCCATGGCCACGGCCGAAGCGTTAGGGCTCATCTGCCTGGCCCAAACCCTGCATCCGGGAACCCCGGTGATTTTCGGAATCCAGTGCTATGGGTCGGACATGAAAACCGGCAATATTTCCATCGGATCCCCGGCCTATGCGCTCCAGGCAAAATACTGTGCGGCCCTGGCCCGGTATTACGGGGTGCCCAGCCGGGCCGGAGGATCGGTCACGGATGCAAAAAGCCTGTCCGCCCCGGCCGGGTATGAGAGCATGCTGTCCATGTTCACGGCCCTGCAGAACGAAGTGAGCCTGATCGTGCACAGTGCCGGCATTCTGGACAGCTTTGCCGCCATCTCGTATGAAAAATTCATCATGGACCTGGAGATTATCCAGATGATTCAATTCTATATGGATGACATGATCGTGGATGACACCACCCTGAATTTCGATCTCATTGAATCCGTGGGGCCGGGGGGGTTGTTTCTCACCACCATGGACACCATGAAAAAATGCCGGACCCATACCTGGAACCCATCCGTGGCGCTGCGGGGGCACCTGACCGGCATGTCTCCCCAGGAAAAACTGCTGAAAAACATCCAGGATACCCGGGACGGGATGCTGGCCCGGTATGTGCCCCCAGAGATCGATCCCGGGGTGTTGAATGCCATGAATACCTTTATGGAAAAAAAAGGGGTGGACCCGGATGACCTGCCCCTGTATCATTGATTGATGCGTAACCCGAATTCAAGGATCGCAGGTGAATCAGACGCCGGCCGGACACTCATTGACAGGGAGATACCCGTCAACTACCCCGGCCTGAAGGCCGGAGCTTGTAAAAGGCTCCATGGTTGACCAGGGAAATGTTCAAAGTTTAATGGCAAATACAAAAAAGGAGAACATTAAAAGTTGCATAGAGAGCTAAAGACCAACGGCGGGATGCTTCCTCAGTCCCGCCCTCTTGAAGCCCGGGTTGCAGACAACCTTCAGGGGTGTGGACGAAACGGGTCCGGGCATACAGCCGCTGTGCAACAATCCCGAGGGGAGAGTTCAACCGATGCCAGGGTTGAACCGTCACCCGCCGTGTGCCCTATGGGTGCCTTTGCGGTGAACGGCGTAAGCCGTGTTTTTGTACTCGACAAGAAAGGTAAACCCTTAATGCCGTGTCATCCGGCCAGGGCAAGAAAGTTTCTTGCACAGGGCCGGGCGCGGGTTCACCAGATGTTTCCATTTACCATCAGACTCGTTGACCGGATCCGGGAAGACAGTGATGTGCAGCCGGTTAATGTGAAACTTGATCCCGGAGCCAAAACAACCGGCATGGCCGTGGTCAGACAGGATGGCGGTCATGCCCAAATCCTGCACCTGTCAGAATTAACCCACCGGGGCGCTGTCATCCGGAAGAAACTGGATCAAAGATCCAATTACCGGAGAAGGCGAAGAACCGCAAACCTCTGGTATCGGAAGAAAAGATTCGATAACAGAACCCGCCCCAAAGGGTGGCTTCCGCCAAGTCTCAGATCACGGGTGGATAACACTTTATCCTGGGTAAAGAAGTATCAAAGGTTCTGTCCGGTCACAGGCATTGTCCTTGAACGGGTCCGGTTCGATACTCAGAAACTGCAGAACCCGGATATTTCAGGGATCGAGTATCAGCAAGGCACACTGTTCGGGTATGAGGTAAAAGAATACCTGCTTGAAAAATTTAACCGGACTTGTGCCTACTGCAATGGCTTGAGCAAGGATCCGGTCTTGGAGATTGAGCATTTCATCCCCCGCAATCCCTCAAAAGGGGATAAGGGATCAAACCGAATCAGTAACCTGGCCATTGCCTGCAAAACCTGTAACCAGGAATCAAAAAAGAACCTGCAGCCGGCAGACTGGATCAGCCTTTTATCCAGGTCCCGGAAAAAGATAGATCAGGTCCGGTTAAAAAATGCCACCAGGTTTCTGGAAGGTAAAAGGCCCTCCCTTGCATCAACCGCAGCGGTAAACGCCACCAGGAACGCTATCTTTTTTGAACTCAGGGACCTGGGCCTGCCGGTAGAATGCTCAACCGGTGGCAGGACAAAATACAACCGGTCCCGGCTGGACATACCCAAAACCCATTGCCTGGATGCTGCCTGCACCGGCCATGTGGATTCGGTATCCGGCTGGAAACAAAACGTGTTCCTGATAAAGGCCATGGGCCGGGGCAGTTATCAAAGAACCCGTGTGGATAAATACGGCTTCCCCCGGGGAACCTTAATGGCCCAAAAGACGGTAAAGGGTTTTGCCACCGGGGATATGGTTAAAGCAATCGTTCCTACTGGTAAGAAGAAAGGAACGTATATTTGCAGAGTGGCTGTCCGGAAGTCCGGCAGCTTTAATATCCAAACTAATACGGAAACCGTCCAGGGAATATCCTGGAAGTATTGCAAAATCATATCCCGTCAGAACGGGTATAATTTTGCAAGCCAAGTTTCCTCCCCGACATGAATGACGGGGTTTCCACTTGGAGAACTGGATGAAACAGACCATGAAAGCGATTGTCAAGGCAAAACCGGAGCAGGGGCTGTGGCTCCAGGAAGTACCCGTGCCGGAGATCCGGCACAATGAGGTGCTGATCAGAATCTTGCGTACCGCCATCTGCGGCACGGATGTGCATATTTACAACTGGGATGACTGGGCCGCAAAAACCATTCCCGTGCCCATGCATGTCGGCCATGAGTTTGTGGGTACTATTGAAAAAATAGGATCCCATGTGACGGACTTCAAAAAAGGGGATCTGGTGTCCGGGGAAGGGCATCTGGTGTGCGGCCACTGCAGAAACTGCCTGGCCGGAAGGCGGCATCTGTGCAAAGACACCCAGGGGGTGGGCGTGAACCGGCCCGGGGCCTTTGCCGAATTTCTGGCCATTCCCGTGACCAATGTGTGGTATTGTGATTCAAAAATTCCTCTGGAAACCCTGGCCTGTTTCGATCCCTTAGGCAATGCCACCCACACGGCCCTGTCCTTTGACGTGCTGGGGGAAGATGTGCTGATCACGGGGGCCGGCCCCATCGGGTGCATGGCCGTTTCCATTGCCCGGCATGCCGGGGCCAGGTATGTGGTGGTCACGGATGTCAACCCTTACCGCCTGGATCTGGCAAAAGCCGCCGGGGCCGATCTGGCCCTGGATGTCACCCGGCAAACCATTGCGGAAGCCCAGAAAACACTGGGTATGAAGGAAGGGTTTGACGTGGCCATGGAGATGTCGGGCAACCCCTCGGCTTTGGCAGGGATTTTAGACAATATGTGCCACGGGGGCAAAATAGCGCTGCTGGGGATCATGCCGGACCAGACCCCCATCGACTGGAACAAGGTGGTGTTCAACATGCTCACCATCAAGGGGATCTACGGCCGGGAGATGTATGAAACCTGGTACAAGATGACCTCCATGATCCAGACCGGCCTGGACATCACGCCTTTGATCACCCACCGGTTCGCCTATACCCAGTTTGAAGACGGGTTTGAGGTGATGCGCTCGGGCAGATCCGGCAAAGTGATCCTGGACTGGACCCGGACCCAGTAATTTTATTGGGTTGGAGCGGGTTACCACGAAGGACACGAAGATCACGAAGATGGGAGAATGAGTTATCTCCCTTCGTGTCCTTCGTGATCTTCGTGGTGCAATAAAAATAGAGACTGAAATGAGGCATGACCTCAGAAAATAAAACAGGAGAAGGACAGATGAGTACAGATAAACTGGACAGCAGCCTGGAACTGGAACTGGCGGCCCTGAAAGAAGAAGGCCGGTCCAAATCATCGGAACGGATCATTCAGGGATATGTGCCGCCGGAAAAAGACCGGGGTCCCCGGTACCGGCTGGTGGGCTCGGACCAGGCATACATGCGGTTCAATTCCAATGCCTACCTGTCGTTGTCCAACCATCCGGAACTGATTGAGGCGGCGGACCAGGCCACCCGGGAATTCGGGGTGGGGCCCGGGGCCGTGCGGTTCATTGACGGCACGTTTATCCATCATGTGAGCCTGGAGGAACGTATTGCCGGATTTGTGGACAAGCCGGCCGCCAAAATTTTCAACTCCGCCTACACGGCCAACTGCGGACTGGCGTTGGCCATTTCCGGTAAAAACAGCCACTGGATCGGGGATCAGCTCAACCACAACTCCATTATCCGGGCCATGCGTATCAGCAATGTGCCCAGTGAGAACAAAGGCATTTACCGGCACAATGACATGGCGGATTTGAAACGCTGCCTGGATGCCGTAAGCCCGGACATGGACCGCGTGGTGGTGATTTTTGACGGGATTTTCAGTATGCGGGGGGATTTTGCCCCCATCAATGAGATCGTGGAAATCTGCCGGGAGTATGAGGAAAAATTCCGGGACGGGGTGATCACGGTGGTGGATGATTCCCATGGTATCGGGGCCTTTGGAAAGACCGGCCGGGGAACCCCGGAATATGCCGGGGCCTGGCCGGATGTGGTGGTGGGCACTTTTGGCAAGGCTTTTGGTGTCAACGGCGGGTTCATTGCCGGCAGCCGGACCCTGATCGAGGCGGTGCGGCAGAAGGCGGATACCTACATCTACACCAATCCGTTGAGCGTGGCGGATTGTGCCGCAGCCGTCAAGGCCCTGGAAATCTGCGACAGCCCGGAAGGACAGGCCCTTCTTACGCATCTGGCCGCCCAGACAAAGCGGTTCCGCAAAGGCCTGGATCGCCTGGGCCTGGAATCCATTGACGGTCCCCACCCCGTGGTGCCGCTCATGGTCCGGGATACCGCGAAAACCCATGAACTGGTATCTTATCTGTATGACCACGGGGTCCTGGTGGTGGGACTGACCTTTCCCGTGGTGCCCAAAGGGGATGAGACCATCCGGTTTCAGATCAATGCCTGCCATACACCGAAGGATATTGATCAGGTTCTGGACCTGCTGGGGGCTTTTTTTTCAACTCCTTGAAACCGGGGTGAAATCAGTGTAGAATAAAAAAATTGGCCCGGCAGTCTGAACCTGACCCGGGTATGATTCACCCAATTTTGACAAGGAGAACAACAGCATGGAGCCTGATAAATTCAGAGAATCCAGACAGGAAATAAACCGCATGTGTAAAAATGTGCATGCGCTGATCGACCAGAAAGCCTTGGAAGAGTCCAAACAAGGGTATGAAAAGGTGAATGAACAGTTAAAGATTCTTAAACCCCAGGCAGAAGGCGAGATCCAGAGACGGTCTGTCAAAAATCTGGGGATCAAGCTGAAAAATCTGTCAACCTTGATTCATAAATTAAAGCCCAAACCCGGTGCCCGAAAAGCCGGCAAAACAGGTATTGTCTGGGATGAGGCCCGTCTGGCTGAACTGAACCCCGTGTTTCTGGAAAAAATGTTGCACAATATCGGGACAGATGAAAATGCCACCGTGTGTCTGGGCACCACTGGAAAAGGCATCCGCCCCAATTATCAGATCCATTTCAGTGACAAGACCCTTACCGCATACAGTGGTGCCAGTCACAAACCCAACCAGAAACCCGGTGCCGACCACACGAAAAACGTTTCTCCGCCTTTTTCCAGAGCCATCATAGAAACGGCGCTCACGCAAAATATCCAGAAAGAAAAATAATTCATGAAAAAAATCGTGCTCATATGTTTGATATGGAGCCTGTGTTTGGTGGCACCGGTTCCCGGGTATGCGGAAGATATCTCCCCCCGGACCCAGCTTGAAGCCGGTATCGATGCCATTCTGGGTGTTTTAAAGGATGATGCGTTCAAAGGGGAGGCCAACACCGCCCTTCGGCGGGAGGCCCTGCGCAAAAAAATATATGAACGGTTTGATCTTGAAAAAATGTCCCAGTTCAGCTTGGGCCGTCACTGGCGGGGGCGGACGGATGAAGAACGGCAGACTTTTGTGGAACTGTTCTCCCGGCTTCTGGAAGAGACCTATGTGGGAAAAATTGAGTCCTATACGGATGAAAAGGTCGAGTTTGTCAAGGAACAGGTCCGGAACGACAAAGCCCAGATCGATACGAAAATTTTCACGGATACCATTGAAATTCCCATTGATTACCGGATGTACCGGACCGAGGCCGGTCAGTGGATGGTATATGATATTGTGGTGGAAGGCGTCAGTCTGGTGGCCAATTACCGGTCCCAGTTCGCCCGGATGCTGGAATCGGGTTCCTTTGAATCAATGATTCAGGAGCTTGAGCAAAAAACAGCTTCCAATGGATAATCTGCTCATCATTTTCTAACATTCTGCTCATCATTTGTTAAACAATTCCTTGTAAAAAAGGGGTATTTTCACGGTCAGTTCAGTGAATAACCCCTTTTTTTATTGCAAGGTGATCATGTCTAGTTCCAATTTGCTGCTGGTACTGCTGATGCTTACGACGGCCGGATATTATCTGGGTCGGAAAAAAGCAGTTACCGTGGCACAAGCCACGGGCAAAGGACAGCAGATACTGCACTCCAGACCCACTTACTACGGCGCACTGGCTGCTTTGTGGTGTGCTGTTCCGGCCCTGGCCATATTTATTTTCTGGCAGGCCGTTGGACCCACGGTGATCACCCAGCTGGTGGTTGCAGGGTTGCCGTCCGATCTTCAGGCCCTGCCTTCCGACCGTCTCGGGCTTTTGATGAACGATGTCAAAAACCTGGTGCATGCCGACATTGTTTCCGGTGAGATCAGTGTTGCCATCCAGGCGGCAGCCGACCATTACATCCGTCTTCAAACCCTCAGTCATGCGGCATTGGCCGTGCTGGTCCTGGTCGCGGGGATTGCCGGAATCCTTTGGATCCAAAAGAGAATCACCCCGGTGCTGCGGGCCAGAAACCATGTGGAAACCCTGGTGAAATATCTGCTGGTGGCGTGCGCTTCCATCGCTATTTTCACCACCATCGGGATTGTGCTGTCCGTGCTGTATGAAGCGATCCGGTTTTTCAAAGTCATTCCCGTCCATGAATTTTTATTCGGCCTGGACTGGAGCCCTCAGATGGCCATCCGGGCGGACCAGGTGGGTTCTTCCGGGGCGTTCGGTGCCATCCCCGTATTCATGGGAACCCTGCTCATCTCCGCCATTGCCATGTGTGTGGCCGTGCCCATCGGGCTGATGTCCGCTATTTATCTGTCGGAATACGCAGACAAACGGTTCCGGGCCGTGGCCAAACCCCTGCTGGAGATCCTGGCCGGGATCCCCACGGTGGTGTATGGATTTTTTGCGGCCCTGGTGGTGGCGCCCATGATCCGGAACGCCGGGGTCACCCTGGGGCTGGACGTATCATCGGAAAGTGCCCTGGCTGCGGGTTTGGTCATGGGAATCATGATCATTCCCTTTGTGTCTTCCCTGTCTGATGACGTGATCAATGCCGTGCCCCAGTCTTTGCGGGACGGGGCTTTGGGCCTGGGATCCACCAAAAGTGAAACCATCCGTCTGGTGGTGTTGCCGGCCGCGCTTCCGGGCATTGTGGGCGGGGTGCTGCTGGCCGTGTCCCGGGCCATCGGCGAGACCATGATCGTGGTCATGGCCGCCGGACTGGCTGCCAACCTGACCGTGAATCCGTTGAAAACCGTGACCACGGTGACGGTCCAGATCGTTACGTTGCTGGTGGGGGACCAGGAGTTTGACAGCCCCAAGACCCTGGCTGCTTTTGCATTGGGCCTGCTGCTGTTTGTCATCACCCTGATTCTGAATGTCATCGCCCTGGTGGTGGTGCGAAAATACAGAGAGCAATATGAATAATCTTATCCAAAATCAGCGGACCGCCCGGACAATGGATATCGTGAATCAGGGCCTGGCCCGGCGGTATCGGGCGGAAAAAAGGTTCCGGCTTTACGGCATTGTTGCCATTATTTTATCCATGATTTTTCTGGTGTTTCTGTTTGTCAGTATTTCAGCCAATGGGTACACAGCATTTCAGCAGACCTTTGTTCAACTGGATATCCATCTGGATCCCGAAATACTGGATGCCGGGTCTCTGGCTGATGCCAATTACCAGGGTCTGGTCAAACAGTCTTTGGCAGACATGTTTCCGGAAGTGACAACCCGCAGGGAAAAACGGCAGCTCTATGGCATGGTCAGCAACGGGGCGGCGTATCAGCTCCAGGACTATGTCCGGAAAAATCAGAACCAGATCGGGTCCGTGATCCAGATCTGGGTGCCGGCGGACGATGATGTGGACATGGTGGTCAAAGGCCATATCCGGCGGGACGTGCCGGAAGCGGAACGCCGGGTGAAAGACAATCAGCTGTCCTGGATCGATGAATTCCAGGAACAGGGACGGCTGGAAAAACGGTTCAATACCACGTTTTTTTCCGCCGGAGATTCCCGGGAGCCGGAACTGGCCGGTATTAAGGGGGCCGTATCCGGGTCTTTTTATACCCTGATCGTGACGTTGCTGCTGTCATTTCCCATTGGGGTGGCCGCTGCCGTGTATCTCGAGGAGTTTGCCCCCAAAAACCGGTGGACCGATATCATCGAGGTCAATATCAACAATCTGGCGGCCGTGCCCTCCATTGTCTATGGGCTGCTGGGCCTGGCCGTGTTTCTTAATTTTTTCGGCCTGCCCCGGTCCGTTCCCCTGGTGGGGGGACTGGTGCTGACATTGATGACGCTTCCCACCATCATCATTGCCAGCCGGGCCGCATTAAAGTCCGTGCCGCCTTCCATCCGGGAGGCCGCCTTAGGGGTGGGGGCGTCCAGAACCCAGATGGTGATGCACCATGTGCTGCCCCTGGCTTTGCCGGGCATGCTCACGGGCACCATCATCGGCATGGCCCAGGCGTTAGGAGAAACCGCGCCGTTGCTCATGATCGGCATGGTGGCCTTTATCGTGGACATCCCGGGCGGATTCACAGATCCGTCCACAGTGCTGCCCGTGCAGATCTTTTTATGGGCCGACAGTCCGGAACGGGCGTTTCTGGAAAAAACATCCGCCGCCATCATGGTGCTGCTGGCGTTTCTGGTGACCATGAACGCTCTGGCCGTGTTTTTGCGCAAAAAGTTTGAAAGAAGGTGGTAAGCAAGTGTGAAATAAAAAGAATGTGAATGCATGTGTTATTTAATTTATCGTTTAAAGGAGAAACAAATGAAAAAAATGTTGATTGCAAGTCTGGCCCTGGTATTTGCCCTGGGCATTGGTAATGTTGGTGCGGCATCCCGGGATTATATCTCCATTGTGGGATCATCCACGGTATACCCGTTTGCCACAGTGGTGGCGGAAAATTTCGGCAAAGCGACCGGTTTCAAAACCCCGACCATTGAATCCACGGGATCCGGCGGCGGGCACAAACTGTTCGGCGCCGGCGTGGGCGTTGAATATCCGGACATCACCAATTCCTCCCGGCGGATTAAAAAATCTGAATTTGAAGCGGCTAAAGCCAACGGGGTAACCGAAATCGTTGAGGTGAAAATCGGGTATGACGGGATTGTAATTGCCAATTCCAACAGAGCCCCGCTGTTCAAGCTGAGCCGCAAGGATATCTTTCTGGCCTTGGCCAAAGATGTCCCCTCCGGAAACGTGGCCGGTAAAACCATGCCCAATCCCAACAAAACCTGGAAAGATGTGAATTCATCTCTGCCGGACATCAAGATCGAAGTGCTGGGGCCGCCGCCCACCTCCGGTACCCGGGACGCGTTTGTGGAACTGGCCATGGAAGGCGGTGCCAAAAAATTTGCCTGGATTGCCGATCTGAAAGGCCAGGACAAAAAAGCCTACAAAGCCCTGTGTCACACCATTCGTGAAGACGGCGCCTATATCGAGGCCGGTGAAAACGACAACCTGATCGTGCAGAAACTGGATACCAATCCCGATGCCTTAGGTATTTTCGGGTTCTCTTTTCTGGATCAGAACGCAGACAAGCTTCAGGGCGCGCTTGTGGACGGCATTGCCCCGGAGTTTGAAGCCATTGCAAACGGCAGTTATCCCGTGTCCCGGCCGTTGTTTTTCTATGTGAAAAAAGCCCATGTGGACAGCATTCCCGGGATCCGGGAATTTCTGGCCGAGTTTACCAGTGAGAAAGCCTGGGGAGACGAGGGATATCTGACGGACAAAGGTCTGATTCCCATGCCTGAAGCGGAAAGAAAACAGTTCCGTCAGGCCGTTGAAAATCTGACCCCGCTCTCTGCTTCCGATCTGTAATCTCTATCCAGTTTTTTACTGATTACCGGGCAGGTGCTTTTGCATCTGCCCGGTTTATTTTTTTATGGCATTTTGGGTGGCACGGGCCGTGAGATACCGGTCAATACTCTTTGCCCCGGATAATGGTGATGATCAGCCACAAGCCGATCACGGCGGAAATCAGGTATCCGGCCATGCCCAGGGCCGGGTATCCGAAGAGCAGCGGGCCCACGCCCGTGGTGATGATCATGGAGGACCCCATGATCATGGCGCCTAAAACAATGCCCAGAGTCAGGCGGTTGAAGCTGCTTTCCAGGGCTTTTTGCAACGGATTCAGATTCTTGTGATCAAATCCGATGGTCACGTTATCGTGTTCGATTTTTTTCAGGATGGTGGATACCGTCTGGGGCAGGTGCTGCTGCAGTCCCCACATGGCAGAGACATTGTTGCGCAGCCGCTGCCAGATATAGCCTTTGGAGTACTGCCGGGACACCAGCCGGCGCACATGGGGTTTGGCTTCTGAAATCACATCCAGCTCCGGGTAGAGCATCCGGGCCGTGCCTTCCACGGTGATCAGCGCCTTGATGACGATGGACATGTCCGCCGGCAGCCGCAAAGCATGGGATTTCAACACCCCGACCAGGTCTTCCAGCAGCGATCCCACCCGGATCTGTTTCAAGGGTAAAGACAGATACACATCCATGATCTCCATCAGATCTTTTTCCAGTTGGCGGGCATTGACACTTTTGCGGGCCGTTGTAATGCTCAGCACCATCTGTGCCAGTTTCCGGCTGTCTTTGTCTACCGCAGCCCGGATGAAAAACAGCAGATCGTTTCTTTCCTCCGGTGTGAGCCGGCCCACCATGCCCCAGTCCATGAGACACAGGCGCTTGTCAACTGTGATCACCATATTGCCCGGATGAGGGTCTGCATGATAGAACCCGTGTTCCAGAATCTGAAGCACAGCGGACTGCATCCCGCTCACGGCAAGGGCTTTGCGTTCTTCTACCGGCAGATCCATATGGGACGTGATTTTGGTTCCCTTGATAAATGCCGTGACCAGGACTTTCGGGGTGTTGTATTCAGTGAACACGTCGGGGATGACAATGTCGGAGTTGGTTTCAATCTTGGATTTGGCAATCTGGATATACCGGCCTTCCCTGGAAAAATCCATCTCCTTGAGCAGGGTTCTGCGGTTGGCCGCCACAATGCCCGGGAGATCATATACCTGCATGCTTTCCATGTTGTTGTGAATTTTTTCAGCCAAAACCTCCAGAATACTCAGATCGGTTTCAACGGTTTTGACAATGCCCGGCCGCCGGACTTTCACAGCCACCACCCGGTTCAGGGTCGGGTGGATTGCCTTGTGCACCTGGGACAAAGATGCGGCTGCCAGCGGTTTGGGATCAAAGGATCGAAACAGTTTTTCCAGCGGGGTATCAAACTCCTGCTCCAGCACCTGCTTGACCTCATCAAAAGAAATGGTTCCCACAGCATCCTGGAGTTTTGTCAGCTCCCGGATCATGGGCACGGGCAGGATATCGGGCCGCATGCTCAAGATCTGTCCCAGTTTGACAAAAGTGGGGCCCAGTTCTTCGATGACCATCCGGATGCGCTGGTACACATCCGTGTCTGTATCGGTTTCAGGCGAGACGCTGTGCATCAGATGTTTCACCGGCAGGTCCAGACGCTGAATGATGTCCCCAAATCCGAATCTGGCCATGATGATGGCCATGTCCTTTAACCGGGCCAGATGGGTGAATGTTTTGAATTCCATAAAAGGATCTTCTTTTTGCAATGGGATTGTCAATATGGGTTGCTATTCCATGGGCACTTGATCTAAAATATTTTCAACCAATGAAAGGAGGTTGAACATGTTGTACTCAGGGCACTTTTCATTTGATGAGATCACCCCGTCCGGCATGGAACGACATGGCTATTTTACCTGCCTGGTCAAGGCCGGCACCCCGGAACTGGCACTTCAGAATTTTAAACAGCGCATCCAGATCATCAAAGAAGATATCAAGGATCCGCTTTTTAAATATATTCAGGTCGTTTATGTGGAAGATATCATCGAGATCGCGGACAGCCCGGAAGAGGCGGTCGTGACCCGGTTTCAATCTTCTGACGGGCCGTTTCCCAAATCCAGAAGCTGTGCTCTGCCTCTTTCCGATACAACGGATATCAAGGCGTATCAATGGGTGCCGGAATCCGATTTTTCAACGGATCAGAAAGAGGCAAACGGTGAATATCAGGAAGCGATTCCGTTTCTGCGGTTTTGAACCTAGCTGTTTCGTTCATAAGTGCCCATCAGTTCGGCATGGAACAGGACATGGCCGGCCAGGGCTGTTTCCACGTCTGCTTTGGTGCTTTTTTCAGGCAGATCCAGCCGGGTATCCAGGGCAAATACCTTGAAGAAATACCGGTGCTCCCGATCCGGGGGGCAGGGTCCGAAATATCCGGTTTTTCCGTTGGTGCCGATGCCGGGGATACCGTCGGGCTCCGTGTTTTCTTCAATGGTTCTGGTATCCGGCGGCATATTGAATACCACCCAGTGATCCCACATGCCGTCCTCCCGCAGATGTCTGGGAACATCCGGATCCTCCATGATCAGTACCAGGCTTTCGGCTTCATGAGGCACCCCCGTGATCTCCAAAGGCGGGTTCACATTGTCGCCGTCACACGTGTAAATGGACGGAATTCTTTCTCCCGGTTTGAATGCGGAACTGGTCAGTTTCATGATAACCTCCCATGGGTTTGAAAAGGGTTAACAATTTGACGATATCCGTTGTGACATTTTACTCTTTTATTCTATGCATATCCGCTTGTTTCGTCAATGGGGGATTGTTTGCTTTGGGCTGCCCCTGTTTGGCACTTGACATAATGCCGTGGCAGCTATAGTTGTTATGAAATTTTGATGACTGGGTGTGAATTCATGATTTCATGCTATGTTGCCGGGGAAAACGAGTGTTGACATGTTAACGGTTGCCATTTTCAGTGTTGCCTATCTGGGCATTGCCTTGGGAAAAATTCCCGGGCTGGTGATCGACCGGGTGGGCGTGGCCCTGCTGGGTGCCATCGCCATGGTGGTGTGCGGGGTGGTAACGCTGGAAGGCGCGGTGCAGGCGATTCATTTACCTACCATTCTGCTGCTCTATTCATTGATGATCATTTCCGCCCAGTTGCGTCTGGGCGGTTTCTACACCCGGGTGGCATTGCTGATCGTTCCTTTTTATGCCCGGCCCCGGATTTTTTTGGGGATACTTATGGGGGTGAGCGCGGTGTTGTCCGCGGTGCTGGCCAATGACATCGTGTGCTTTGCATTCACGCCGGTACTGGCGGTTTCCCTGGTAAAAGCAAAACTGGACCCGCTGCCGTTTCTGATCGGTCTGGCGGTTTCCAGCAATATCGGATCCGCTGCCACCATCATCGGCAATCCCCAGAACATGCTCATCGGACAGACCGGATATCTGGATTTTATGGCGTTTTTTTTCTGGTGCGCACCCCCCTCACTGCTGGCTCTGGTTGCCGGATACGCCATTATTTTGTGGATGTATTGGACAGGATTTCAGTGTGGGGATCGGAAAGGATTTCTGGATGACCCGCTGGATGGCCGAAAAGTCCCCGGGCCTTTGTTTGACCGGTGGCAGACGGCAAAAGGGGGAATCGCCGTTGTGATCCTCGTGGGGCTTTTTTTTACTGGTATCCCCAGAGAATATTCCGCCATCTGCATTGCCGGAGTTTTGTTGTGCAGCCGGAAAATGAAAACCAGAGATATCATGGGACTGGTGGACTGGCATCTGATTACCCTGTTTTGCGCGCTTTTTATCATAATTCATGGAATGGCAGACAGCGGGTACCTGGAATGGGCCATGGTCCGACTGTCGGACATGGGCATGCATCTGAGCCATCTGCCGGTTCTGGCCGGTATATCCACGCTGTTGAGCAATCTTTTCAGCAATGTGCCGGCAGCCATGCTTTTGATCTCGTTTCTGGATCCGGCAGAACCGGTTCAATGGTACACCCTGGCAGTATCCAGCACGTTTGCCGGCAACCTGTTTCTTTTAGGCAGCATTGCCAACCTCATCGTGGTGGAACAGGCATCCATTCACGGCATACGGATTTCATTTCTGCGTCATGCAGCCGTGGGCGCGCCTGTGACCCTGGTTTCCCTGGTGATTTTATGGGCATGGTTTGCCATCATTTGAAAGGCTGATATGAATCATATTTTTTCTTCCGTGTTTGTCGTTGATCGGCGGTACTATCCCACCGACCTGTTCGAAACCAAGCTGAATCAGGTGCAAAAGGCCGATCCCAAAGGGTATCAGCGGATCCGGAAAACCATTGACCGGTTGCTGATCGACCCGTCCATCTCAGACGGCAAGATGAAAGGGGTGTACCACGGCAGGCTCAAAAAATATGTGGGCCGCCGGGACTACCGGCTCATTTATTACTGGTGCGAACGATGTCTCAAGGAAAACAAGCGGTTGCACTGCGGCCCCATCCCCAACAACAGCGTGATCTTTTTTGACCTGTATCATAAAAAAGACAAAAAAAAGCTCAAGCAGCTGGAGTAGAAAACAGGGCCATGGACTGAGCCGCCTTATCCCGGAGAGAAAAAAGACCGCAGGGTCTCCACCCCGTCTTTGACGGCTTCGGCAGAGGCATCCAGCGCCGTTTTTTCCGCATCCGTCAAAGGCAGTTCCAGGATTTTTTCCACCCCGTTTTTTCCCAGCAGGGCAGGTACCCCCAGAAACATATCCTGGTACCCGTATTCTCCCCGCAGATAGGCGGACACCGGCACCACCCGCTTTTCATCCTTGATGATGGCTTCCACCATCTTGGCAACCGAAGCCCCGGGCGCATAAAACGCAGACCCCTGTTTAAGCAGGGATACAATTTCTCCCCCGCCCGTTCGGGTGCGGTCGATCAGTTTTTCAAGATCATCCGGCCCAATCAGTTGTGTGACCGGAATGCCGTTCACCCGGGTGTATCGGGGTAAGGGCACCATGGTATCCCCATGACCGCCTAAGACCATGGCCATGACATCCCCGGGCCACACGTTGAGTTTTTCCGCGATAAAATACCGGAATCTTGTGGCATCCAGGACTCCGGCCATGCCCATGACCCGCTTGAGGGCGAATCCCGTTTCCTGGAGCGTGGCCATGGCAATGACATCCAAGGGATTGGACACCACCACCACCACGGCATTGGGGGCGTATTCGGCAATAGCCTGGGCCGCTTTTTTGGCGATATCCACGTTGATTTTCATCAAATCCATGCGGTCCATGCCCGGTTTCCGGGGAATCCCGGCGGTGAGGATCACCACATCCGAATCTTTGATGTCTTGATAATCATTGGTGCCCAGGATGTGGACCTGATAATTTCTCATGGGCGCGGCATGAAGATAGTCCAGTGCCTTGGCCTGGGGAAGTCCTTCTACCACATCCACCATCACGATGTCGGCCAGGTTTTTTTCCGCAATGTAATACACGGCTGTGGCGCCCACGTTTCCGGCGCCGATAATGGATACTTTAGGCATGGGTGTCCTCCTTGATGGTCGCTTGTATGGCCCGGGCCCCGATTTTCAGGATGTCGATCTGGTTGTTGTCCAGACTGGGTTCCAATATTCTGGATGCACCCATGCGGTTGATTACGCAGGGCATAGACAACGCGGCATCTGTAATGCCGAACTGGCCGGACAGCATCCGGGACACGGACAAAACCCGGCCCGTGTCATGGCAGATGGCTTCAGCCAGGTCTGCGGCCACGGCCGACGGCCCGTAATAGGCGCTGGCCCGGCCGGCCAGTTCCACGATCAGGCTGCCGGCCTGACGGGTCTGATCGAACAAACGGTCAATGGTTTCGCGGGATAGAAAATGTTCAACAGGTACCCCGGATACGCAACAATAGTCCTGCAGGATGATCATGTCATCGCTGTGTCTTCCCACCACCTGGGCCGCGACATTTTCCATGGAAACGCCCAGCTCGTCCGCAATGAGAAACCGCAGCCGGGTGGCATCCAGAATCCCTCCCAGGCCCATGATTTTGTCTGGGGACAAAGAGGAATGCCGGGCAAACAGCGTGGTAAGCAGGTCCACGGGTTCAGAGACAATGATGACCCGGGTGTCCGGCCGGTTGATTTTCTTTGCATAGTCGATGATGATGTCTTTGTTGGCCTGAAACAGGGCATCTCTATCCATACCGGGTTTGCGTACGGCTCCGGCCGTGATGATGACGATATCCGCATTCAGTACATCCTGAGGATCATTTGCCCCTGAAATGACCGTGCGGTATCCCCGGATAGGGGCGGCTTCCATCATGTCCAGGGCTTTTCCCTGTGCCAGACCGTCCTGAATGTCGAAAAGGGTGACATGGTCCACCCCTTTTTCCGCCAGGAAAAAAGCGGTATTGGCCCCGACATTGCCGCTGCCGATGATTCCGATCATGAAAACCTCCTTGTCAATGTTATGGTTGATGCGATTAACGTAAGCTGATATCCTCATCATTGTCAATCCCAATAATATCTTTGGCACAACTCGTGCATTGATGGTGAATAATAGGTTTAATGCAATTTGCAGGCCTGAAATGAATGAAATTTAAATGAAGGAGTGCCCATGAAACGCATATTGATCACCGGGGCCTCAGGGTTTGTCGGCAAGCATCTGGTCCGACATTTTTTGGATTTTGACTGGCATGTGACCGGGCTGGGGACTTCCGGTTCGCATCCTGACATCCAGGCATCTGACAGTTTTGAGTGGGTATCAGCCGATACCACCCGGTCGGGCCCCTGGCAGGACCATGTGGCGGATGCAGATGTCATCATTAACCTGGCAGGTCGTAATATTTTCAAGCGCTGGACCAACACTTACAAACAGGCCATTTATGATTCCCGGATCCATACCACCCGCCATCTGGTGGAAGCCATGGTGCCTGACAAACCGGTTGATTTTTTAAGTACCTCTGCTGCGGGTATTTATGGAGATGCCGGAGAACGGGAACTTGCCGAAGATGCGGCCCTGGGCAGCGATTTTCTGGCCGGGGTGTGTAAAGACTGGGAAGGAGCTGCGCTTGCTGCGGAAGAAAAGACCGGAGCCCGGGTGCGGATCATGCGGTTCGGTGTGGTGCTGGGGGACGGCGGCGCTTTGTCCGTGATGTCTCCGGCATTCAAATGGTTTGCCGGCGGGCCGCTGGGAAACGGATACCAGTGGTTTCCATGGATTCATGTGGATGATCTGGTAAAAGCCATGAGTTTTTTGATCCAGACGCCGGATTCCCGGGGAATCTATAATATGGTGGGGCCCAAACCCGTGCGGCAGCGTGCGTTTGCCAAAGCCCTGGGACAGGTCCTGCGTCGACCTGCCGTGATGCCTGCGCCTGGATTTATGGTGAAACTGGTCATGGGTGAGTTGGGATCCTCGCTGCTCAACAGCCAGAAAGCCGTGCCCAGGGCTTTGATGAACCAAGGGTTTGCCTTTTCCTATCCGGATGTTGAATCAGCCCTGGCCGCCATATTCGGCAATCCGGCCCCTGCGTGAGAAAATCCGGCTTCAGGTTAAAAGGTATTTGCCTTGACCCTGAAATTTGATATAAGAATCCATTACAGTGAAAGCCAGACAGACAACCATGTAGATCAATCCAATCAGGAGGAACAACACCCATGAATTTCGGATCCATTGACGAGATATTGACATTTGCCATTGACAAAGAAAATGAAGCCGTCGCATTTTACCGGGACCAGGCGGCAAAAGCCACCAAAGCCTCTCTCAAGGAGATTTTTGAAAGCTTTGCCAAAGAAGAGGAAAAACATGCGGCCCTGTTGTCCGATATTTCAGGCAACAAGGAAAAAATCGAATCCTATGAGTTCAAAAAGATTCCGGATTTGAAAATCAGTGATTATATGGTGGAAAAAGACTATGAAGAAGGCATGCCCATGCCGGAAATTCTCAAAGTTGCCATGAAACGGGAGGAAAAAGCAGTCAAACTGTACCAGACCCTGGCGGATCAGACAGATAATGCTGATGCCAAAAAATTGTTTTTGATGCTGGTTCAGGAAGAGTCCAAGCATAAACTGGGACTGGAATCCATGTATGATGATTACCTGGCGGAACAGGACAATTAAATAAGATGCGCAGGATGGCATGGATTTAACCTGCCTTTTCAGGCCGTCTTCCATGGCGGTGATCGGTGTGTCCACCACCCATGACCACCATCCCGCCAATGTGATTTACAACAAAAACCATCTGCGGTATCCCGTGCAGACGTTTGCGGTGAATCCAAAGGGCGGCCAATTGAACCGGGCGCCTGTGTACCGGTCCGTGGGTCAGATAGAAACGGCTGTGGACCTGGCCGTGATCGCAGTGCGCTCCCGGTTTGTGCCGGATGTGGTGGCCCAGTGCATTGAAAAAGGCGTCAAAGGCGCGGTGATCATTTCAGGCGGGTTTGCTGAAACCGGCGATAAAGATCTGCAAAAAGAGGTGACGGACCTGGCGGCACAGGCTGATTTCCCGTTTGTGGGACCCAATTGTCTGGGGATTTATTCGCCCGATGCTGTGGATACGTTTTTTCTGCCGGGGGAACGCATTATTCATCCGAAAAAAGGAAATATCGGGTTTGTGTCCCAGAGCGGCGGGGTCCTGGTGGATCAGATGGTGAAATTCGCGGGCCAGGGGATCGGAGTGTCCGCTGCCGTGAGTATCGGAAACAAAGCCTGTATCCGGGAAACCCATATGATCGACTGGTTTGAGCAGGACCTGGGAACCCGGGTCATTGCGTTTTATATTGAAGGGTTTGAATGCCGGGAAGGCCGGGAATTCATCAAACGGGCCCACACCTGCACCAAACCCATTGTGGTGCTCAAGGCCGGGAAGACGGCCCGGGGGATTGCGGCGGCATCCAGCCATACGGCATCCGTGGCAGGGGATTACCGGGTGTTTTCACAAATCATGGCACAACATTGTGTGGCCGAAGCAGATACGGAATATGAACTGACCTCGTTTTGCGAGGCACTGAGCTGTTATCCCAAAGGCAGTTCCGGGCACATCGGCATTGTGTCCTTGTCCGGCGGACACGGGGTGGTGGCGGCGGATGCCTGCGGACATCATGGGTTGGATATTCCTGAGATTGCCGAACAAACCGCAGATGCCATCCACTCCCGGCTGTCACCGGAAATCCAGGCCATTGCCTCATTGAAAAACCCTTTGGATTTGACCGGGTCGTGTGTGGATGACGATATCCTGACCGCGGTGCGGCATCTGTCCAGAGATTCTCATATCGACTGCATCCTGGCCCTGCTGCTGCCGTATTCTCCGGGAATTTCCGCGGACATCGGGGCCAAATTGAGTCAGGTGGCCAGAAATGAGGGCAAGCCGCTGATCGCCTATGTGCCCAAAGAGGACAAGTACAAGATCATCATTGAAGGATTTGAGCTGAACCGGATTCCCGTGGCCTCGTCCGTGGAAGGGGCTGTGCTCATGGCCAAAGCATTGAAAAGGTGTCATCCATGCTGACCCCCCGCATCACACAGATCCTTGAATCCGCCCGTTCGGCCGGCTGGGTCCTGGAGCCGCTCGCCAAAGAAATTCTGGCAGACCGGAAACTGGCGGTTCCCAACAGTGTGCTGACCGATTCAAAAGAGACGGCCACAAGGTTTCTGGCTGATTGTGGCGGCCCGGTGGTGCTTAAAGCGGTTTCTCCGTTGATTGTGCATAAAACCGAACACCAGGCCGTGGTGACCCATGTTCAGGATCCGGACACACTGGCCTCTGAAATGGCCCGGCTGTTATCCCTCAAGGGATGTGACCAGGTCCTGGTGGAGGAAATGGTCTCGGGCATCGAAGTGCTGGTGGGTGCGAAAAACGATCTTCAGTTCGGGCCGGTGGTGGTGCTGGGGCTGGGGGGCACCCGTATGGAAATATACAATGACACGGCCATCCGCCTGGCACCGGTGACCCCGTCGGATGTGACCTCCATGGTCAAGGCCCTGAAAGCCGGACCGATTCTGGAAGGGTTCCGGGGGAAACCCGGCGTGAACATGGCGGCCCTGACCCGGATGCTGGTGGATTTTTCCCATCTGGTCATGGACCTGGAACCTTTTTTTGAATCCATTGATCTGAATCCCGTGATGTGTGATTCAGATCGCTGCGTGGTGGTGGATGCCCGAATTATACTGCTGCCGGAAAGATAACGTGTGACATGACTTCCTCTTCTGATACGTCCCCCCGGGAATTGCGGCTCATTTCCTGGAATGTCAACGGGCTTCGGGCTGTGCTGAAAAAAGATTTTTTCACGTCTGTGAACCGGCTGAATCCGGATATTCTCATGCTCCAGGAAACCAAACTCCAGAAAGACCAGCGTACCCCGGAAATGATCGATTTTTCACCCTATGAATCCTTCTGGGCCTATGCCACTGTGAAAAAAGGGTACAGCGGGGTGGCAGCATATTCAAAAGTGATGCCCGATCAGGTGATCACAAGGTTTGGCCGGCCGGAGTATGATGACGAAGGCCGGGTGATCCGGATGGATTTTGATCGCTTCACCCTGTTCAATGTCTATTTTCCCAACGGGCAGATGAGCGACGAACGCCTCCGGTACAAGCTGGATTTTTATGACTGGTTTCTCAATTATACCCAGACACTGCGGGATGCAGGCAAAGGGGTGATCATCACCGGCGATTTCAACACGGCCCACAATGAGATCGACCTGAAAAATCCCGGCCCCAATTCAAACCGGTCCGGATTTCTGCGCATGGAACGGGATGTGCTGGACCGCATGATCGATGCAGGGTATGTGGATACGTTCCGCCATTTTTATCCGGAAGAAGTGAAATACTCGTGGTGGTCCTACCGGTTCAACGCCCGGAAAAACAATGCCGGGTGGCGCATCGATTATTTTTTTGTCACACAGGACCTGCTGGACAACGGGGTGGTCAAAGATGCGTTTATCGACAATGACATTTTCGGATCCGACCATTGCCCTGTGGGGTTGATCATCACGGTGTGAGTCCGGGCAGGCCCGGGCAATGCCGGCCGTGCCCGGTCAAGGGGTCATCAACCGGCAGATCTGCCGGCCGAACTCGGAACACGATACCTCCGTGGATCCGGGGATCTGCCGGGCCAGATCATATGTGACCTGTTTGGCGGCAATGGCCTGCTGCAGCGCATCGCGAACCAGTTTTGCCGCCTCGTGCCATTCCATGTGATCCAGCATCATGGCCCCGGATAAAATCAATGATCCGGGATTGACCTTGTCTTTGCCCGCATATTTGGGGGCCGTGCCGTGGGTGGCTTCAAACACGGCGCAGTTTGTGCCGATATTGGCCCCCGGCGCCAGTCCCAGCCCGCCCACCATGGCGGCCAGAAGATCGGAAATATAATCCCCGTTCAGATTGGGCGCGGCAATCACATCATAATCTTCGGGCCGCAGCAGGACCTGCTGGAACATGTTGTCCGCGATCCGGTCCTTGAGCACGATGCTGCCTTTGGGCTGTTTGCCGTTGAATTCCTTCCACAGCCGGTCTTCCAGGATCACATGATCGGCAAATTCCGTTGTTCCCACTTCAAGGCCCCAGTTCAGAAAAGCCCCTTCCGTGAATTTCATGATATTGCCCTTGTGCATCAAGGTCACGCTTTTGCGCTGGTGATCAACGGCAAATTGAATCGCTTTGCGGACCAGGCGCTGTGTGTTGTCCCGGCTGATGGGTTTGATGCCGATGCCCGTGGTGTCCCGGGCCAGGGATTTTTCGGTGTTTTTTCGGATCAGATCAATGATTTCTTTGGCCTCGTCACTGCCGGATGGCCATTCGATCCCTGCATACAGGTCTTCCGTGTTTTCCCTGAAAATCACCATGTCAATGGCCGCCGGACGACTGCACGGAGAAGGAACGCCCCGGATATATCTGGCCGGTCGGATGCAGGCGAACAGATCCAGCTCCTGGCGGATGGCCACGTTCAGGGACCGCATGCCTTTGCCCACCGGCGTGGTCATGGGTCCTTTAATGGCCACCCGCAATGCTCGGATCCGGTCCAGGGTGGACAAAGGCAGCCATTCGCCGGTCTGTTTAAAAGAGATCTCTCCGGCAGGCAGTTCTTCAAAAGTGATCTGCCGGTTGCCGTTGTAAGCGGTGTCTACAGCGGTTTCCAGTACCGGCCGGGTGGCATTCCAGATATCCGGACCCGTGCCGTCCCCGGGGATACAGCCGATAATGGGATGATCCGGTACATGAAGCGTGCCGTCCGGGTTCAAAGCGATGGAATCAGGCATGATGGGTATCCTTTGGTTTTGGGGTGACCTTGATAAAATGCCGGTTTACAGACATCAATCCTTGAAAACCAGTTTGCCGCCGATATAACCGGCAATTCCGGCCGATGCCAGCATGATCAGGTTTATCAGAATAAATATCCAGGCCAGAGAGGTTGACAGCACGGCCGGATTCACAAGGAACCAGATCAGAGAGATCAGACAGGAGGCACAGGTCAGGGTGGCGGCCAGAATTTTAATTCTGAAAAGCAGGGTATCTGCCTGGTTGTATTTTCGCTGCCATTCCAGCACGCCCGTGTAAACGACCAGGGGCAGGGCCAGCACCACAAACACCAGATTGACGGCTGCGGCTTTGGCCGGCAGGGTGGCATCGAACAGCCAGGCGATAACGAAAAGAACAGCGGCAATGGGCAGAATTCCGTTGGGTGTATGCACCAGGATGGGGTGGGCATGATGCCGGATCATCAGATCGGTGATCTTCTGATATAAGGATTGAGGTGCCGGGGTCTCGGTCTTTTCAGGTTCAGAAACTGCGGGGCCAGCGGTTTCAGGTTTTGATTTGTGAGGTTCATCAGAGGGTTGTATTTCCACAAATTTGCTTTTGTCAGCCCCGCATACCGGGCATTTTTCCGGGGGAAATTCTCCTTCGTGGACATAGTTACAAACCGTACATTTCCAGGCTTTCATCTCAGTTCCTTCATTTGTGTGTTAGGTAATGTTGTGGATCGCTGCCCGTTGATTTTGTTTCGGGTCTGATTATTTCCGTTCCTCGATACGGATGAACCGGCATTCATCCGGGCCGCAGTAGTCGCCGACATAGGTGGCGCCGGGACGGTACAGGGTGGGTTTGGGGGCTGCTTTGGCAAACTGTTCTTCAATGACATGGGCACACCAGCCGCTGACACGGGACAGGGCAAAAACGGGAGTGAACAGGTCCATGGGAATCCCCATGGCGTAAAACAGGGATGCGGAATAAAAATCCACATTGCAGAAAATATCCCGGTCTTTTCTTTTTTTAAAGGCTTGCTTTCCCCTGATTTCCAGTTCTTTGGTCAGTTCATACCACCGGGTGTCGCCGATGATTTCTCCCATGCGCTGACTCATGGGGGCCAGAATCAATGCCCTGGGATCATCGGTCTGGTACACGGCATGGCCCAGCCCCATGATCAGGCCCCCGGAATCCAGAATATTGTCGATGTAGGCATTGATATTTTCCGGGGTTCCGATCTCCTTGAGCATCTCCATGACCCGGACATTGGCACCCCCGTGCAGCGGGCCGGACAGGCTGCCGATGGCAGCCGCAACCGCTGCATAGATATGGGCTTTGGTGGACGCCACCTGCCGGGCGGTAAATGTGGAGGCGTTAAAGGAATGTTCCGCATGGAGCACCAAACCGGCGTCAAGAAATGCCGCAGTCTCCGGATCCGGGGGTTCCCCCGTGAGCATGTACAAAAAATTGGCGGCATGGCCCAGGGAGGTGTCCGGTGCCAAAGGGGTCCGGCCGTTGCGGACCCGATCCCAGGCTGCGATCAGGGTGGACAATCCGGAAATCAGGTATTCAGCACTGTTCTGGGCATCTGCCGGTGTTTGTTTGCCTGCATTTTCATCGGCCTGGATCAGCAGGGGGGTGGCGGCCTGGAGCATGTCCATGGGGGTCATGGACCGGGGCAGGGTCTTTAACAACGTCACAATGCTTTCCGGTATGGGCCGTTTCTGTTTCAGGCGGTTGTCAAATGCTGCCAGGGCCTGTTCGTCCGGCAGACGCTCGTGCAGCAGAAGATAGCAGACTTCTTCAAACGTGGCGTTTTCCGCCAGATCTTCAATACGATAACCGCGGTATATCAGTTTGCCTTCCCTGCCTTTGACATCGCAGATTTTTGAACTGGCAACATCCACGCCTCTGAGCCCGGTGTTTATGACCGGGGTGCATTCGTCGTTCATGGATCACTCCTTGAAAAAGGTTAACATATTTTTTCAGGGGGACGTCGTTCCGGGACATATTTTACCCGAGACTGGTTATTATGGACGGCTTTTGATACATACAGCCCGCAATAACAGGCCCCGAACTCTTCCAGATCCGGTTCCCGGTAGACACAGGGACAGATGATATCCTTGTCTTTTTCCCGGTCTGAGCAGGCCAGTCTGCAGGGGCAGGCCATGTAGCCGTAGCGGTCCTTGTTTAAGAGCAACGATTCCAGCAGTTCAAAGACCAGGTCTTTGTCTTTGTTGAAATAAATGCCTTTGGCTTCCTGTGATTTTTTCAATGCCTGATAAAGCTGTTCTACATTCATTCTGTAATCCCCAATGCCGCTTTGATTTCTTTTTCTTTGTATCCAACGATGACGGTGTCCTTGATTTTGATGGTGGGAAAGGAACACCTGGGATTCAACGCCTTGATATCTTCAAGAATGGCTTTTCTTTCTTCGCCTTCCAGATCGTCCACTTCCACATAGTCATACTCCACGTTGCAGTCATTCAGCAGTTTCTTGGTTGATTTGCAATGACTGCATGTGCTCAATGCGTAGAGCATGGGTTTTTCTGTGTTCATTGACAGCTCCTTTTACCGGCCTTGACCCGGTGGTCTGTTTACAGGTAAGATGTGACAGCGTATGTACATCCGAATGATACTGATAGTACAAATTCATGTTTCTGCTGTTACATGGCAGTAATTTTGCATTTTTTGTGCCGGTTTGGCAAGGAACAATTTCATAAGTGATGCCGTTGTAATAAAATTGTGTCATTTTTGCTTTAAAAATTTGCTTTTAAAAGCAATTTTGGAATGGTACAAATAAACGAATCAATCGTTAATTTTAAAACAGGAATAAAAAAAGATCTGGATTTAAAAGAGACATAATCGTCTCAGGATGACACATATCAGAGATACAGATTGACCCGGACAGGGTATCACCGCGGATTTCCCCCTGTCCGCCTGCCGGTCTGGTCCGGGGAACCAGGCAGGACGTTCGATTTTTCAACGGCCCGGCAGATAACCAGGAAACAGGATATGGATTCAATTGCCACTGGTGTGATTTTTGCAGATGTTTGCAGATGATAAAAAGCGAAAAATGGCATTAGACAAAAACACGCGATAGATCTAAGGAGGCAGCATGGGCACAGTATTGATTGTTTACGCCACCCGGTCCGAAGAAACCAAGGCCATTGCCGACATTATCGGTGAAGGGATCCGGATATCCGGGCACAGTGCACAAGTCAAACGGGTGAATGAGATCAAAAGTGAAGATGATCTGAAAGGATATGACGCGTATATTTTCGGGTCTCCCACCTACCATGGTGAAATGATCACTCCCCTGAAACAGTTGTTGTTTCAGGCGGAGCGGGCGGAGTTGGCCGGGAAACCCGGCGGCGCCTTCGGTGCTTACGGCTGGAGCGGTGAGGCGGCTGGCCGGATTTTTGATACCATGGCCCATATTTTCAAAATGAACATGGTATCTGAAGGCCCGCTGATGCTCAAAGCCGCCTGGGTGGGCGGCGGTATCAAGGCCGCCCAGGAATATGGCAAAAATGTGGCTGCCATGATTCCTGAAACCGTATAAACCCGGGGAGAATATTATCATGAACACGCAGAATTCGATCATTGTTCCCTGTATGTCCTGCGGGGCCAGAAACCGGATACCGACAGCCCGGATGAGTGAGCACCCCCGGTGCGGTAAATGCGGAACGCCCCTGTCTTTGAACGCACCGGACAAACCCGTGACGGTGTCGGACGCCTTTTTTCAAAAAGAGGTGATGCAGTCGTCTTTGCCGGTCCTGGTGGATTGCTGGGCCCCCTGGTGCGGGCCGTGCCGGGCCGTGGGACCTGTCATGGATGCATTGGCAAAAAAATATCAGGGTCGCCTGAAGGTGGCCAAATTGAATCTGGATGAAAATCCGGCCACAGGGTCCCGGTTTGCCATCGCCTCTGTACCCACACTTTTGCTGGTGAAAAAAGGAAAGCTGGTGAACACGCTGGTGGGCGTTCTGCCCCAGGCCCAGATCGAGGCGGCCATCCGTCAGATGCTCTGATCGGCAACGCAGTAGCGACCGGCTGTTTCAAAATCGATCTGGCAGAATCATTGCGATATATACCGGGCCGGTGAGGGACAAAAAAGAGATTTTGACTGGAAATGAACGATTTTATGTCTTATGTTATTAAAAATGTCTTAACAGGCGGATGCGATATATGAATCAGCATCATTCTTGAATCCAACCACTAAACAGTTAAAGGAGTTTAAAAACATGGCAGAAAAAATGGGTATTTACAAATGTGAAAAATGCGGCAACATCGTACAGGTCCTTCATGGAGAAAAACCGCCGGTCACCTGCTGCGGCAAACCCATGGAACGGCTGGTGGAAAATACAGTGGATGCGGCCGTGGAAAAACATGTGCCTGTGGTGGAAAAAATTGATGGCGGATACAAGGTCAAGGTCGGCAGCACAGCCCATCCCATGACCAGCGAGCACTACATCCAGTGGATCGAGCTGACCAGCGAGGATGACACTTTTGTTCAGCGCAAAATGCTGACCCCGGACAATGCACCGGAAGCGGTTTTCAAAACCGATGCCGACAAAGTGGTGGCCAGAGAATACTGCAACCTGCACGGCTTGTGGAAAGCCTGATTCATATTTTGTGACACCATAACAAAGCCCCGGATGAATCGTTTCCGATCATCCGGGGCTTTGTTTATTCAAGGCTTCACCAAAGTTTTCGGCTAGCCGTTTAATTTTTCCTTTAATTTTTTTGCCAGGGTGGCGCCTAACTCAAAACAGCGGTTCAGGTCGTCTTCATCCGGGACATACAGCACCTTGACGCCGGGGTCCACCATTTCCCATTTCATTTCCTCAAACTCTTTGTTGATTATTTTGACCGCTTCTCCGCTCCAGCCATAAGAACCAAAGGCCGCGGCTATTTTGTTCTGGGGACGCAGTCCTTTGATATAGGTTAACACATCAGCGATCACGGGGAAAATACCGTTGTTCAGGGTGGGGGATCCCACGGCCACGGCCCCGGCATCCAGAATTTCGGTCATGATGTCGGACCGGTGACATTTCCGGGTGTTCATGAGCCGGACGCCCACGTGTTCCGATTCAATCCCGCTGGTCACGGCCCGGGCCATTTTTGTGGTGCTTTCCCACATGGAATCAAAGATGACCAGTGCTTTGTTGACCGGTTCCTGCCGGGACCACCGGTCATAGGCCGTGATGATCCGGGACGGATCTTTTCGCCAGATGACGCCGTGATCCGGACAGATCATGCGGATGTCCAGGTTCATTTTGGCCACATCCGAAAGAAGGGCCTGGACCCGGGGAGAGAAATGCAGCAGAATATTGGCGTAATATTTGCGTGCATGGGGCATGATTTCATCCCCGATGTCATCATCGAAAAACTGGTCTCCGGCATAATGCTGTCCAAATGCATCACTGGAAAACAATATTTTTTCATCCGGCAGATACGTGAACATGGAATCCGGCCAGTGGAGCATCCGTGTTTCCAGAAACGAAAAGGTCCGGTTCCCCAGAGTCACGGTGTCACCGGATCCCACCACTTTAAAATTGTAGTCCCGGTTAAAGTGGTTTTTCAGGTTCTGGGCCCCCATCTTGGAGCAGTACAACGGCTTGTCTTCGCCAATTTTATGCATGACCCTGGGAATGGATCCGGAATGATCCATTTCCGTGTGGTTGCTGATCACGGCATCGATTTTTTTGGGGTCCATGATCCGGCTGATATTGGCCAGCAGCTCATCGCCAAAAGGGGCTTTCACTGTGTCGATGAGTATATTCTGTTCTCCGGTGACCAGAAATGCATTATATGACGTGCCTTCACGAATCTCATATCCATGAAAATCCCGGATGTCCCAGTCCCGGCATCCCACGGAATAAATGCCATTTGCCAGTTCTATGGGTGTGAACATAATGCCTCCGTTTAATCCATTTTTTCAAAATATTCCTGTTCAGCGCCGCACAACGGGCATACCCAGGATTCGGGCAGATCTTCCCAGGCCGTGCCCGGATCGATTCCATGGTCCATATCTCCTTCTGCAGGATCGTACACATAACCGCAGGGGCATTCATATTTATCCATTGTTTCCTCCGTTTGTCAGTGGTTGTCTGGTTAAGTTACAGGGGACAGCCGACCGGGCCGGTGCCGCTTTCATGGGCGGCTGAATCCTGTGTGAATCGTCGATCAAAGTATTGAGCAATTTGTGTGCCATGGCTGACATGCAAATTATGATAAAAAAGGTTTTCACTTTAAAGACTATTATTATAATATGACCTGGTTAAAAGCAATCACTCATTTGGGAAAGAATGGCCCATGAAGGTGTTTTCCAGAAAATCACACATCCCGGTGCCGGTGGCCCGCCTGTTTGCCTGGCATGCCAGAGACGGCGCCATCCAGCGCCTGACCCCGCCCTGGGCCCCGATGGCACTCAAATGGCGGCAGGGCAGCGGCATTGACAAAGGGGTGCGTGTGGGCTTTGACATGCGGGTGCTGGGAATTCCCATGACATGGGAAGCCGAGCACATCGATTATTATGAGAACCGGATGTTCAAAGACCGGCAGATCAAAGGGCCGTTTGCCCGCTGGGAGCATACGCATCTGTTTGCGCCAGACAGGGGCCAGGGGTCTGCCATGACGGATCAGGTGGCATATGAGCTGCCCGGGGGATGGTTGAGCGCGCCGTTTGACCGTCGTGTACAAAAAGAACTGGCCCGGATGTTTGATTACCGGCATCGGGTGCTGGCCCATGACCTGGTCCATTACGCGGATCAGTGCCGGCCCATGCGGATTCTGATATCCGGCGCATCCGGCAGTATCGGCAGCGCGCTGGTGCCTTTTTTGCGTACCTGCGGCCACAAGGTGATTTGCCTGGTCCGGCATAACGGCCCTCTGGCTGACGATGACGTGTTCTGGGATCCGTATAACGATATTCCGGACATGGCATCCATCGGTCGGGTGGATGCAGTGATCAACCTGAACGGCAAGGATATTTCCCGGGGAAAATGGACGGACGGGCAGAAACAGGCCATCATGGATTCCCGGATACAGCCCACCCGGTTGCTGGTAAAAAAGATGCTGGAGATGGATCAGCGGCCTGAAGTGTTTGTTTCCGCGTCTGCCATCGGGTTTTATGGAGAAGGGGCAGATGCCGTGTTCACGGAAACAGATCCTGGGGGGGATTCTTTTATTTCCCGGGTGTGCAACGAGTGGGAACAGGCCTCGTGGCCGGCACAGGCGGCCGGTATCCGGACGGTTCAGCTGCGTATCGGTGTGGTGCTCACCCCGGCCGGCGGGGCCCTGGCCCGGATGCTGCCGGCATTTGCCGCCGGGTGCGGGGCAAAACTTGGGAAAGGCCGTCAGTATATGAGCTGGATTTCCATGGATGACACCCTGGGGAGCATTTTTCATATTCTGAAAAACAGCGACATTCAGGGACCCGTGAATCTGACGGCGCCCAATCCTGTGACCAACCAAAAGTTCACCCGGACACTGGCCCGGGTGTTGTCCCGGCCGGCAGTGTTCAGTATTCCCGGATGGATGGCCGCTCGCCTGTGGGGCGAGATGGGAAAAGAAACCCTGTTGACCAGTGCCCGGGTGATGCCTGAAAAACTGATGAAAACCCAATTTGCATTTCAGTATCCTGACCTGGAACCGGCGCTAGGACACCTGTTGGGCCGAATCGATTCATGACTTTGATAACAAATGGACTGTGGTATGTCTTTACATCTTAAATTGCTGTTTTCCTTTCTGATGATCGTTGCACTGGTGTTCGGATTTGTGCATATTTATTTTCCTTTGCAGGATTACAGTTTTGAACGGCTGCATATTTTTCTGTTCAACCTGTGCACAGGCGGTTCGATTCTGCTGTATTACACACAAGGGTTTAAACAGGTGTCCGGCACGGTGAAGCTGTTTTTTGCCGGATCGTTGATTTACGCATTTTCCGCGTTTTTCAACTGGTATGCCATCACCCTGGCCGTATCCGTGCCGCTCTGTTTTCTGGTGGAAAAAATCCGGATTCAGACCTTTTCCTGGATTCCGTCTGATTTTTTTCAAACACAGGTGCCTGTGGCCAAAAAGTTTCACCAGTCCGCTTTATTATGCCTGTCCACGGGGATCGCCATCGCCGCTCTGGTGATTTTAAACAATGAATACTTTCACTGGGTGTATATGGAAAAACTGGTGCTGAACACGTTTTTTTTAGGGTTTTCATTTCCTTTGTCATTGATCACGCTGTCTCTGGTATTTTCCATGCTCAGGCAGATTGAAGGGTCGGGTTTGAAAGTATTCATGGAGCTGTGTTTCTGGACCATTACCCTGGGCGTGATTATTTTTTTCATTTTTATTCTGCTGGAGCGGTTCATCCCCCAGATCTTTGTGACCTTTGCTCTGTTTGCCGCCGTGGTGGTGGTGTTTTATCTGTATTACACCTTTGCCAAGTCCATGCAGCAGAAACTGTTTCTGACATCGGGCATCGGGTTTTTGATCGTGACCGCCGTCACGGGTATCGCCTATATCTTTTTTCAGATGTCGGAGGGGTATGATCCCCAGAAAACCAGGTGGCTGCTGCATCTGCATGTGTTTGCCTCCCTGTATGGCTGGAATCTGTGCGGCCTGGCCGTGATCTGCCGGTTCAAGGATTTTCCCATTCAGCTGCATTCCCCCACCGTGATTTTCATTCACTGGCTGACCGCGATTGTGCTGGCACCCATGGGGGTGTTTTACGGCGGGTTTGCCATTCTGGCCATTATCGGGTATGCTTTTATTACGCTGGTTCTGTTTTTCAGCGGCAATCATACCAAAAAGGTGGCTTTGTGAGCAGCACCCGGGACAATGTTCGGCGGTTTTTCGAGCAATTCAAACCCAATGCAAAAGTATTGGTGATCATCAATGCGGATCCGGATGCCATTGGTTCGGCCATGGCAGTCAAACGCCTGTTGTGGCGCAGGGTGTCTGAAGTGGCCATCGCCCATTTCAACCGCATCAGCCGGCCGGATAACCTGGCATTGATTCAGCTCACCGACGTCGGGCTCAGGAACCTGGCAGAAGTGGACAAAGCCCAGTTCGATCATTTTGTGATCGTGGATTCCCAGCCGGATCACAATGAGGCGTTTGCCGGCATCACCTATACCGCCATCATCGATCATCATCCCTTGACCCGGGCCGAAGCCGCCTATACAGATATCCGCCCCGGATACGGCACCTGCTCCACCCTGTTGACCGAATACCTGAAATCCTGGAAAATCAAGCCATCCGCCAAGCTGGCAGCCGCCCTGATGATGGGTATTAAAACCGATACGGCGGACTTTACCCGCCAGGCCACACTCAAGGACATCCGGGCGTTTCAATATCTGTATAAATTTGCGGACAACAATATTGTCACCAAGGTGGAGCGGGCGTTTTATACGGATGAGGACCTGGATTTTTTAGGCACAGCCATCAGAAAACGGCGGGTGGTCAACAACCGGGTCTTTTTTCATGCCGGCAACATTTCCAAACCGGATGAACTGGTCATGGTGGCGGATTTTTTCCTGACCATTGCCGGGATCAACTGGTCCATTGTTTCCGGGGTGGTGGACCGAAAACTGATTGTTATTCTCAGAAACGATGGCCTGCGAAAAGGGGCGGGCAATACAGCCAAAGAAGCCTTTTCAAAATATGGTTCCGCAGGCGGTCACAAAACCATGGCCCGGGCGGAATTGTCCCTTCACCTGATCCGAAAGGATACCGGCACTGCAGCCCAAAAATTTCTGGCCGGCTGGATCATGGACCGGATTGAAAAAACCGCGGGAAAAAAAATCGAATAAGATTGTCAGTCTGAGAACCTTTTCTGCCCCAGCCCGTCCCGCGGGTATCGATACCTGATCAAAACATGCCGGACCGGGCATGTCATTGCATGAACTCCCGCAAACACCGGTTACACAATACTTCTTTGAAAAATGAAAAATACATATTTTCACCCATTGTTTTTGGGTGACGTCTACTTCATTATGAAATCATTGCACGAAATCATTGTACAGGGAAGAAACCCGAAATTCTTGAAAAGGAGACAGTCACATGGCACAAAGAAAACAGGTTTACAAATGCGACGTATGCGGAAACATGATTGAAGTCCTTCACGGCGGTGAAGGCGATTTGGTATGTTGCGGGGAGGACATGACGCTTTTTGAGGAAAAATCCGCCGCAGAGGAAGGCAAGGAAAAACATGTGCCTGTTATTGAGGCAGCAGACGGTGGGGTCACCGTGAAAGTGGGGAGCAACCCCCATCCCATGGAGGAAAAACATTATATCGAATGGATCGAAATTCTTGATGGGGATGATTCCTGCCGCCATTTTCTAAAACCCGGCCAGGCCCCGGAAACTTTTTTTGCCACGAAAAACCAAAAGGTGACAGCCCGCGAATACTGTAATGTTCATGGGTTGTGGAAATCATGATCACCGGACCTGCCATATCCATGGGAAAGGGCGGCATCATTTGTTGCCGCGAAACCAGGGTGTTTTATGACAGATAAAAAAAAACAAGCGGCTGAACTGGATGTCTGTACCCAGGCCCCTGAATTTGCCGAACATGCAAGACCCAATGAAGCGGGCGAAGATGCCTGTGATGACGGAAGAGCAGGAACCAGAAGTCAGAGAAAGGAGGTGAATGCCATGACAGACGAAAAAAAGAAAAATGAAGATGGTGAAGATCTTGTTGAGGAAAGAAACAAAGAACGCCAGGAGACGATGGATAAAATGTCCATCGATACCTCTGAGGCCCACACCTATGATAAGAGTAAATCAGACGATGGTGAAAAATGTTCATAACATCATAGCAGATAATGGCGGCTGGATTCTATTTTTTCCGGCCGCCATTATGATAAGAGGATTGATATGTTTTGTTATCAATGTGAGCAGACGGCAAAAGGAACAGGGTGTGATGTTCTGGGTGTCTGCGGGAAAAAACCGGAAGTGGCGGATCTGCAGGACCTGCTTTTGTACAGCCTTATGGGGCTTTCCCAGGTGGTGCTAGAAGGCATCAGGTTCGGCATACAGGATCGACGTTATGGGAAATTTACCGTTAAAGCCGCCTTTTCAACTTTAACCAATGTGGATTTTGATCCCGAACGGTTTGTGGACCTTATCCAGCAGGCTGTTGCGTTGCGGGAAGAGATTAAGAAAGAACTGAAAAGCAGCAGCCATGACTTGCGGCTGGAAGAAGGTCCTGCCACATTTGAACCGGCAGCCACGTTAGATGAACTGCTGGGCCAGGCAGCTTCCGTGGGATTGTTTTCATACCCGGCGGACAACCCGGATATTTTGTCATTAAAACACACGGTATTGTTCGGCATTAAAGGGGTGGCCGCATATGCAGACCATGCCCAGATTCTGGGACAGGAAGATGATGATGTTTATCATTTTATATTCAAGGGGCTGGCTGCCATCCAGCAGACCGGACTGAATCTGGACGACTGGGTCAAACTGACCCTGGACTGCGGCAAGGCGGCATACCGGGCCATGGAACTATTGGATGCCGGCAATACTCAAACATACGGTCATCCGATACCCACAAAGGTTCCCCTGGGACATAAAAAAGGCAAAGCCATCCTGGTATCTGGTCACGATCTCAAAGATCTTGAAGAACTGCTCAAACAGACCCGGGGCAAGAGAATTTTTGTCTATACCCATGGGGAAATGCTCAGTCTCCACGGGTATCCGAAACTAAAAGCATATGACCATTTTTACGGACATTTCGGCACGGCATGGCAGAACCAGACCAAGGAATTTCCTGATTTCCCCGGCCCAATCCTGATGACCACCAATTGTCTCCAGCGGCCCGGGAAAACCTACCAGGATCACCTGTTTACATCCGGTATGGTGGGATGGCCGGATATCCCCCATATCCCGGACGCCGATTTTCAGCCCGTGATCGACCGGGCACTGGCTATGTCCGGGTTTGAAGAGGATGCCGACAAGGGCGCCGTCATGGTAGGGTTTGCCAGACATGCCATTCTCGATAAGGCTGATGATATACTTGCCGCTGTCAAGGCAGGCAGGATCCGCCATTTTTTCCTGGTGGCCGGTTGTGACGGTGCCAAACCCGGACGTAATTATTATACCGAGTTTGTGGAAAAATTACCAAAAGACTGTATTGTTATGACGCTTGCCTGCGGGAAATACCGCTTCTTTGACAAGGATCTGGGTGATATTGACGGCATACCGCGTCTTCTGGATGTAGGGCAATGTAATGATGCCTATTCGGCCATCCAGATCGCCCTGGCACTTTCCAGGGCACTGGATACCAATGTCAATGACCTTCCCTTGTCCATGATTTTATCCTGGTATGAGCAGAAAGCGGTCTGTATTCTTCTGGCGCTTTTGTATCTGGGAATTCGGGATATCCGCTTAGGCCCAAGCCTTCCGGCGTTTATCACACCCAATATACTGAACTTTCTGGTGGAAAGATTTAATATCATGCCCATAAAAACACCGGACGAAGATATCAGGGAGATCCTGGGATAAAAATCGGTTCAGCGTAAAAATCCCTGTATAATGCGGTTGACGGCCTGGTCATAATCAAGGCCTAAACTCATGAGCTTCATCAACTGGTCATTGGCGATTTTGCCGATGGAGGCTTCATGGGTCAGCTCCGCATCCGGGTGCAGGGCCCGCAGCGCCGGTATGGTCTGGTTGATGCCATTGTCCATGATAATGGCATCGCATTCAATATGGCCGTAGCATTTGGCTTTGGCTGTCAGGTTGACATAAAAGTCCTGGGAAGAGCTGCCTTTTATGACAGAGCGGGAAACAATATTGGTTTTGCTGTCTGTTCCTGCCAGGGTGATCTCATTTCTGGATTCTGCAGACTGTTCTTTTTCGGTCATCACCCGTTCCGTGATCAGCAGCACACTGCCGGCACCGATAGTCGCTTCATTGAGGCGTTTTGCCTCATCCACACCCCCTATCTGGGTCAGTTCCATCTGTGCCTGGGCATTCTCCGCCATGAACACCTTTGTGGTGGGATTTAGCATGCGTTTGCCGCTGCCTTCGCCAATGGCAATATGCTTTTCAACATATTTGACCTTTGCGCCGGCCTTGATCTGAAATTCATGGATACCGGAATGGCCTTCAGATGCATTGCCGCCGCAGTGAATACCACATCCGGCCACAATGGTGACATCAGATCCCTCCCCGATAATAAAAGTATTATACACCACATCATGCAACCCTGCCTGGGACAGGATCACCGGGATATGAACGGATTCATCCTTCGTGCCCGGCTTGATATCAATGATAATGCCGTCACCTTTTTCATTGGTTTCGATGTTGATGTTGGCGGACACCTCCCGGCCTTCCAGTTTTCCGTTTTTCCGGATATTGTAGGCCCCTTTTGGGATACCTTCCAGATCAGCAACCTCTTTTAACACTTGTTTATCGATAGCATTGAGCATCATTTTCTCCTTGGCATAATTCATCAAATGTACAGACACTTAAATCCTCCAGCATGGGCATGGCACCTGCCAGATCTCCGGTATAGGCGATCTTTCCTTTTTTGATCAAAAGCAGGGTATCGGCAGCTTCTAAAAATGTTTTATTGTGACTGACCACAATGGTCGTGGTGTTGTTTTCTTTTTGTTCGCGCTTGAGCAGGTCCACCATGGGACCGATGGTCCAAAGATCGATGCCGGTGTCCGGTTCATCATAAATGGCCACCTTTGGATTTCTGGCAATCACGGTGGCCAGTTCGATTTTTTTGATCTCACCGCCCGACAGTTTGCTGTCCACGGGTTTGTCTAAAAAATCCATGGAACAGACCCCGACCCTGGAAATGATATTCACCAGTTTTTCTTCATCATCAGATCCCAGGGAAATGGATAACAGGTCCCGGAAGGTTGTCCCTTTGAACCGTGCCGGGTGTTGAAATCCATAAACAATGCCGGCGTTGGACCGTTCATTTATGGGAAGGCTGCTGATATCCGTCCCGTTAAACATGATTTTTCCGCTTGTGAGTGCATTGATGCCCATGATCAATTTGGCCAGGGTGGTCTTGCCTGATCCGTTGGGACCGGTGATGGCATAAAACCCCCCTGGTTCAAAGGTAAAACTCACATCATTGATAATTGTCTGCCCGGACGGCGTTTTCTGTTCGCCGGTATCCAGAGCAGGAACGGTGAAAGTAACATTTTGTAGTTGCAGCATAAATACTCTCTTTTTTTGGCGGTTGAAGCGTTCTTTTTAGTGGTCATCGTCGCTGTAATACTGTAACAGTGTTTTAATGTCTGTGACCAGGGTTTTGACATATGACATCTCGGCATTCTGCTTGGCTTTCATTGCCGAAACAATCACGGCATGATGATCGACCAGTCGTTTTTTGTAGTCTGCCTGGGACGATTTGACCCGTTGGGTCAGAAAATAGTCGCTGATCGTGGTGATGATTTTCTGGGCATGGTTTTCCTTGTTCATCACCCAGCGGACCAGCTGGTTCTGGGATTGGGCATCGGATTTTTCAGAAAGCGCATTTATCATTTTTATCGATTTTTCAACAGTTGCCGCATCTTCAAGCATTGAGTGAATCCGGGCATTATCATCATAAATACCGCAGGGTATCTGGCAATGGGCGGAAACGGTTTGCTGAAGCATCGGTATGCAAACCATTGCTGCCAGCAGAAGAACGATCGTTGCGATTGTTTTTTTCATTTTTTTTCTCCTTTTGTTTAAAATTTTACCATCACGTGGACAGCAGTTTGGCATTGACCGCCACAATGACCGTGGAAAGGGACATCACAACAGCGCCTGCCGCCGGTGGCAGCAAAAATTGATAAAACGGGTATAAAACCCCTGCTGCCAGGGGAATGGCAACGGCATTGTAACCGGCTGCCCACCAGAGGTTCTGCACCATTTTCCGGTAGGTTGCCTTTGACAGTTTGATCACTGCGGTGACATCCCGGGGATCCGAGTGCACCAGCACGATATCGGCGGCCTCCATGGCCACATCCGTGCCTGCGCCGATGGCAATGCCCACATCTGCTTCAGCCAGGGCCGGGGCATCGTTTACCCCGTCTCCCACCATGGCCACCCGCTTATTTTTCTGCCGGATCTTTTTGATCTGGTCCGATTTTTCATCAGGCAGAATTTCCGCCATGTAATCATCCAGATTCAACTGGTCTGCAACGGTTTTTGCCACTGCCGCAGAATCGCCTGTGAGCATCATTACCTTGATGCCCATGTTTTGTAATCCGGACACGGCTTTTTTTGCCGATTCGCGAATCACATCCTCCAAAGCCAGTGCCGCTTCGATCTGATCATCTTTCAGAAGATACACCAGTGTCTTTCCTTCATCTGCCAGTTGATCCAGTTTGTTCTGGTGGCTTTTTTCCACAGCCAGATCATGTTCCTTTAAAAAACCCGGGCTGACCATTTTGATTTTTTTGGCCTGCCACTTTTGCCTTGGCACCTTTTCCCGGAATGGCTTCAAAATTTTCAGGATCAGGGATGTCAATATTGCGGTCTTTTGCCGCCCCGACAATGCCTTTGGCAATGGAATGTTCAGACCGGCTTTCCAGTCCGGCTGCAAGCGTTAGAATTTCTTCTTCAGAAAGGCTGCCAAAACTGACAATGTCAGAAACCCCGAAACGGCCCTCGGTCAGGGTGCCGGTTTTGTCAAACACCACCACATCCAGGTTTTTTGCCCGTTCAAAAGCGGTCCGGTCCCTGATGAGCAGTCCTTTTTTAGCTGCCATGGCCGTTGATACGGCCACCACCAGGGGGACGGCCAGGCCCAAGGCGTGGGGACAGGTAATCACCATCACCGTGACCATCCGTTCTAAGGAAAAAACAAATTCTCTGCCTGCCAAAAGCCAGGCCCCCAGGGTGATGCCGCCGGCAGTCAGGGCGATGATGGTCAGCCAGAAAGCGGCACGGTCGGCCGTGTTCTGGGCCTTTGATTTGGATTCCTGTGCTTTTTTCACCATGTCGACAACCTGGGAAAGATAGGTGTCGTCACCTGTTTTTTGGATTTCCACCTCAATGGCGGAATCACCGTTGATGCTGCCGCCGATGACCTCATCGCCCGTGGTCTTTTCCACCTGCCTGCTTTCACCGGTCACCATGGATTCGTCAATGCGGGTCCGCCCGTCTGCGATGACGCCGTCCGTGGGTATTTTTTCACCGGGTTTGACAGCGACCTTGTCTCCTTTTTCAAGCTGTGATACTTTGACCTCTTCGGTTCCGCCGTCTTTGGTGATGCGAAGGGCCGTTGACGGCATCAGTTTGACCAGTTCCTCCAAAGCACCTGAAGCCCCCATGACCGAGCGCATTTCCATCCAGTGTCCCAAAAGCATGATGATGATTAGGGTGGCAAGCTCCCAGAAAAACACTTTTCCCTCAAGGCCGAAAACCACGGCGGAACTGTAGGTATATGCAACAATAATGGCCAGGCCGATCAGGGTCATCATGCCCGGGTTCTTTTCTCTGAGTTCGTCAACAAGACCCGTTAAAAACGGCCATCCGCCATAGAAAAAGACAATGGTGGAAAATCCGAACTGGATATAGGCATCACCGGCAAAGTCCCATTGGCCGCTGATACCCATAAATTGCTGGATCATGGGGGACAGCAGTACAATGGGAATTCCCAGAATAATTGATACCCAGAACCGGCGCCTGAAATCAGCCACCATATGGGCATGGTGATCTGTATGGTCATGGTCCTGGTGTCCGTTGTCGTGGTTTGCCTGATGGCTGTCATGGTCGTTGTCATGGGTATTTTTGGTCATACTGAGCGCCTTTTCTGGTTGTGTTTAGTCTTTCGACCCGTGCCTGGAGTCCGGGCCTGCATCAAATTCCATGATTTTTGCAAACTGCTTGTCAATACCGGGGCGGACCTTGTGGTAAAGGGGACTGTCCGGACCCATACGTCCGCCCATGTCATAGGTAAAAGAAGCGTTGCCTTGATGTCGAATCCAATATCCTGCAAGTACCGGACCCAATCCATCATAACAGGAATGAAAATGAAGGTATTCATCCCGGGGCCGGGGGCGGTCATTCACCCATTTTCGGGGGGCTTCTTCAAAAAACACCGGGTTGATCCGGTTCTGAGTCGGCACGTCAAAGCCTGTGTCTGTCAGCTGTGTCAACACGGCATCCCCTTCAAACAACAGGGTGTTTTCCGGCAGGTCACGGGTGTAAAACTGGTCTTCATTAAAACAGACAAAAGAAAGCCGGGTCAGGTCCTCTGGATTTTCCGGCTTAAAATAGTATCCCACAAAGGGACCGAATCCCAGCACCCGGTCCTTTAGCTGGATGTCAAGCTGATCCACATACCCTCTGGGTATTTTCAGGCTTGTTCCCTTTTCTTTTTTCGGCCCGGGACATCCGGAACAAAAGATGCTCACTAAAACAAGGAATACCGGAAAGACAACAAATATCGTATTTATATTAGGGTGTCTGGCCGCCATTTTTTCCCTTCCATAAAAAATGGATGGCACCGATGCACAGGCCGAATATAAAAACCAGCAGAACAACCGCGGCAGGCCGGCTGCCTGTCCAGTCCGCAAGGGTGATCTGGCCCACATTGAAGGGATCATACAGCAATGGAATGAAAAATTCGTGCAGATGGGCAAAAAACGCGGCACCGGCCAGTCCGCCGATAAGGGCAAACACAGCATCCAGCCGTCCCTCTCCTACGGCAGCCCAGGTGGTTCCCGGGCAGTACCCGCAAAATCCCCAGCCGATACCGAACAAAATACCTGCCACACCCGTGGCCACCAGACTGGTGGGCAGCACCCGGGTATTGGCCACACCCGCGGCTTCAAGTCCCAAAAGCCCAACGGCTGAGAGAATCACCGCCATGAGCATGAATTTGGGGATATCACTTTCCATCATCAGATGGGCTCTGGCCATTTTATCTGCATTGCTTGCGCCGACGCGCTGGATCACAAATCCAAAGGCAATGCCGGACAATAACCCCAGCCATATTTCTGAACCCATTATTCCTCCTTTCCTGTGTTGCCGTAGACAAGGTGGGCTGTGACCATGGCAACGGCAAAGATAAGCACCCCGAAATACAACCCGCTGACAGCCAGCTGTGTGGATCCGGAAATAAACAGCCCCAATGTACAGCCGCCTGCCAGTCTGGAGGCAAAAAGTATGATGAATCCACCGGCAAAGGTGGCTGCAAATCGTTTGATCCGGCTGTTCCCGAACCGCTTTTCCCATATTTCCGGGATATCCCGAACCTGTATTCTGCCGGTGCGGCCGGCGGCAAAACCACCGATGGCCATGCCCAGAACAAAGGCAAAGAGCCAGGAACCCGTATCCGGCATCGTGGCGTAATGGGGGTTGTTTTCAACATACCCCGGCGCAACTGTCTGGACCGCCCCTTTGATTAAGCTGACAAAACCGCTGGAAGAGGCCGGTGGCCCGAATGTCGCAAAAATAAATACAATGATGCCTGCCAGAGCAAATGCCGCCGGAAGCCACGGCCAATATATGGGGGAGGTGTTTTTTTTATCCATGATCAGCCTCCGCATGACATATAGCCGCCTGCAGGTTTACCTGAACCGGATCTGTCTTGTGACGTTTTTGTATCAGATTTCCGGGTTGAGACGGTCTGGGTTTCTGTTGAAGGGGTGGGCAGCATGCTGCCTGCCAATGTGTTTTCCCTGGTTTCCACGGGGAAAAATTTATCCGGATTCCCCCACTCTTTCCAGGACGGTTCATAAGTGTACACCCGGTCAAATCCCATCAGACGGAGTATAAAATAGGAAAAGGAACTGCGTCTTCCTGAATTGCAGTAAACAATCACGGCCCTGGATGCATCCAGGCCGGCGTAAAGGGTCTGGAGCTGTGCATAGGGTTTGATCCCCTTTGTGTCCAGATCGGTCCATGCATCCTGATAGTTGATGTTGACGGCTGTCGGGATATGCCCCAGTTTCAATGGGGTGCCGTCAAGACCTTTGGTGCCCTTTTCACCGATATATTCCGCTTGTGAGCGCACATCGATGATCTGGTAACAGAAATCGCCGAGCTGCTGATACACAAAATCACCGGTAATCAGCTGGTGCTTTTGTATCTTTTTTGCAGGCGCCTGATAAAGCAGCGGCTTGGTTTCACCCGGCGTGGTTACCAGGTCATACCCGGCATCTCTCCATCCATCAATGCCTTGGACGAGAATTTTCTTGTTTTCATGTCCCAGAATATCCAGAACCCAGAAAACATAGGATGCCGTGGCGCCGCCGTCCCGTTCCACGGAGTCGTAAAGAACAATGGTATCTTTCGGTGTAATGCCGTGACGGCCAAGGATTTCCTGGGCCCGGGCAATCCCGATGAACGTCGATGCCACATCATCCCCGATATCATTATGCTGGAACATGGACCAGGGAAGCCGTATGGCACCGGGGATCAATGCCCCGTCAAAATGGTCATCTGTTCTGACATCCGCGATGACCAGGTCTGTATCATCTATATGGGCCTTGAGCCACTGGGGATATGCCACAAAGCGGGAGTTGGGGTAGCTGTTTTCCTGCTGGGAGGCTGAAACCAATGACCACAAAAGGCCCAGAAACAGAACCAGCGCCAGGGTCACATACCTTAAACTGTTGTTTTTTTTCATGGAAGATTTCCTCCGTCTGTATGTGTATTTGTACTTACTTTACGCGGCAGATGCTGGTTGGGTAAATGGGGGGTTTTACCCATTTGAAAGAGACAAGGCATGTATACTGTCGGGAAACAGGATGAAAATACATGATGATTGATATCCATATGCATAAAACCATGCATTTTTTATTGAAGATGACAGGGTATAATGCATCTTATGAGAATCGTACAATGGTTTCGCAAACTTGCTTCCCGGAACAAATGGTCAATGCGGCTGCTGGGCCTGCCGCAATCGGTTACTGCAGAAGATGTTCCGGGCCTGGTTCTGATTCAGATAGACGGACTTTCCATGACCCAGTTTCAAAAAGCCCTGCAAGCCGGCCGGCTGCCCTTTCTTGAAAAGCAGCTACGCAACGGCCGGTGGGGTTATAAACCCATGTATTCGGGTATGCCTTCCACCACCCCGGCTTTTCAGGGCGAGCTTTTTTACGGGGTCAAATCCTGTGTACCGGCATTTGAGTTCATATCCCGCAGCGAACAAAAGCGACACGTCAGTTTTTATCCCCAGACCGCCAACCGTATCGGCGACCGTCTGGAAAAATCAGGTACCCCGCTGCTGTCCGGGGGACACACCTATGCCACCATTTTTACGGGAGGGGCGGCTCAGGCCCGGTACTGCTCTCAGACCATGACACTGGAATCCATTGCCAGCGCCGTAAATCCTTTGAAACTGGTTTTTCTGCTCATTCTGCATACGGGAAAGTTTGTGCGGATTCTGGGGGTGACCATCATTGAATTTTTTCTGGCCGTGACCGATTTTTTCCGGGGTCTGGTTCTGGGCAGAAAATTGATCAAAGAACTCGTATTTATTCCCGCCCGCATTTTAATCTGTGTCATACTCAGAGAACTGGTCTCGTTCCGGACCAAGCTGGCTGTGGGCAGCGGCGTTCCCATTGTGTGTGCCAGTTTTCTGGGCTATGATGAACAGGCCCACCGCAGGAATCCGGGATCCATGTTCGCCCACTGGAGCCTCAAGGGTATTGATGATTCCATCAAGGATATCTGCAAAGCAGCCGATCAATCCGACTGTCGAAAATACAAGACCATCATCTATTCCGATCACGGGCAGGAAACGGTCACCTGGTACGGCAGCCGGTACGGGATTCAGGTGAAAGAGGCCATACGGAACGCTTTCTATGACCTGAATCCGGATGAAAAGCATGTGCACTCTGCCTCTTATGACAATACCCTGGACGGGCTCTATAAAAAAACCCGGGCATTGATAATGAACCGGCCGTTTTCTGAAAACCTGCAAAAGGATAGCGGCCCGGTATCCGGGGATAAAATAGAGATTACCACCATGGGTCCGCTGGGTCATGTTTATTTGCCAGGGACTCCTGCAAGAGATTTTATCCGTGATTTTGCCCAAAAACTGGTTCAATCGGTTCATATCCCTCTGGTACTCTACAGGGACGACCATTCCATTGTTGCCATGAACCAGCACGGGACCTTTGATCTGGAACAGCAGTTTTTTATGGTTTTGGGAAAGGATCATCCATTTGGTGCCCAGGCTGCCGAAGATCTGGCACGCGTCTGCCGCCATCCTGATGCCGGTGACATCGTTATTTCCGGATGGGATCCCACGGATATGCCCCTGTCATTCAATATTGAAAGCGGTGCCCACGGGGGCCCCGGCTGGGAAGAAACCCGCGGTATGGTAGTGCTTCCCCAATATCTGAATACAAAAAAAACATATCTGCGGGCCCGGGATCTCAGACACCTGATACAGGACTATCGAAACGGATATGTATCCCATGAACACCCTGAAAATTCTCAGTTATAATATTCATTCCTGCCGGAACATGGACCGCAGATACAATCCTGCCAGAACGGCCAAACTGATTGCAGGCTTCCATGCGGATATTATTGCACTCCAGGAAGTGGATGTCGGTCACCGGCGTTCCGGTTATATCAACCAGGCGGCCTATCTGGCTGATCACATGGATATGTCGTTTGATTTTTTTACACTCAAGGAAAGCCCCAGCGGCAGATATGGTTTGGCCATCCTGAGCCGGTTCCCCGTACATGACCTGAACTGCGGGTGCCTGCCGGCCGCGTTTGCAGCAAAACCGATGGAAAACCGCGGGGTGATGATGGCCAGGGTCGAAACACCAATGGGAGGTGTACAGGTGTTGAATACCCACCTGGGCCTGCGGGCCAAAGACCGCAAACTGCAGGCCGCGGCCCTGGCCGGCAGCAGCTGGATCTGCAATGATCTTAATTCCGGGCTGCCCGTGATCCTGTGCGGTGATTTTAATGCCGGCCCGGGATCGTTTGTGTACAAAACCCTTTGCCGGCATCTTTTTGACATCCAGAAGGTGTATAAAAACAGGCGGTACCCAAGGCCGACCTTTGCTTCCTGGCTGCCGGTCCGGCGGATTGATCACATTTTTATTTCCCGCCATTTCTTTGTAAAGGATGTCAAAGTGCCCATGAATTATGAAACCCGCATGGTATCGGATCATCTGCCTTTGTACGGGGAAATTGCCATCACGCCATCGTGATATGAAATCTTTGAATGTGAAAAAATTTGACCTTGATTCATCAGTTTTTAAAAATTTTTGGCGGGATGTCTTTCCTTTCCGTTGACATAAGGCACACAATGTGTATTGTAGGTTCATTATGGCTTATTATAAATGGGACTCCCAAAAGAATGAGAAGCTCAAGGTCGAGCGCGGCATCAGTTTCGAGCAGGTTGTGATGCATATTGAGCGTGGTGATGTATTGGATCTGGTTGAGCACCCTGACCAGGAAAAATATCCTGGTCAACAGATTATTGTCATTGAAATTAATGAGTACGCTTATCTGGTTCCTTTTGTAGAATCCTCAGAGGGTAAATTCTTAAAAACCGTTTTTCCGAGCCGTAAGGCAACACGGGATTATTTAGGAGGAAAATATGAGCAGGATAAAACTTGATAAAGAAGAAAAAGATATTCTTGATTCATTCGAGCGTGGTGAATGGAAACAAGTAGATAATGTTAAGGCTGAAGTTAAAAAACATCAGGAATATGCCAGGAATACCCTGAAAAAAGACAAAAGAGTCAATATCAGGATTTCATCAAAAGTCCTGGAAGAGATCCAGGCGCTTGCAGCTGAAAATGGCATTCCATATCAAACACTAATGACAAGTATCCTTCATCGCTACGTTCACGGCAGCCTTATTGATAAACAACGGCTGAACAAAGCAGTTAACTCAGACGGTTAAAACCAACTGTATGTGTATTTGGACTTACTTTACGCGGCAGGTGCCCGTTGGGTAAATGGGGGCACCCATTCTTTTTTGACGCTATTTACCCAAAATGTTAGAATTTACCAAATGGGTAAATAGCGATTTTTTGAAAGATTTTAAGGTCCCGCAGGAGGCGTAAAAGCGCGGCTGGCCTGAATCTATGGTCTGGTTACAGGCGTTGGTAAATGCAAATGATTTTGACCGATTCAAGGTCCTTCAATGGGGAAACAGACCCTGGGATATGTGGAATTTCACGGAATGTGATCACCGATTTGGCGATGAATGGTCCGGCCGGATTCGGCATAGCTGGTGGCGCATATATTCGGATGTGGCGGCTGGCAGTTCACTTGCAACCGGGTAGCCGGATCTATTATAGAATATGTGGACATTCGTTTTCGGCTTTGTCCAGCAGATCCCGGTATTTTTGTCGAAATTCTGCCCGTCGGAGGGAATTGGCTTCCGCTGGAGCGGGTTTATCTATTACAGCAAAACTTTGTAACCTATATTCAGAGCCTTTCCAAGAATCCTGGCTCTTTTTTTACCAATGGTCCGTTTACCATTCTCCATTTCTGAAATGTGACCCTGGGGGATACTAGTTAACGCTGAAAGCTGCTTCTGAGTGATTCCTTCTTTGGTTCTGGCTCCCAGGAGAGCCACCCCGGGCAAAGAATCCTTTGTAAAGTCCTCAAACAATTCATCAGCAGGGATCAATTCAGACGCATCGGAAAAACCAAGGGATTTCAGGGCATTGATTGCCTTTTCCCGATTCTCTGGAGGCCCGATAAACCGTAACTCAATAGGGGGCTTTTTCGTGTGTTCCAACATATTGAATCTCCACAATTCGTATTTCTTTATCAATCACTTCCCATACTGCCACAGGTGACAACCCAGTTCATTTTTATAAAATATACCCATAGAAGGTATATTGTCAATAGATCTTCAAATGTCTTTTTTCAAACCCAACCCGTATCGTTTCGTATATATGTCTGCAATTGCACTGCCCTGAATTTTTGATTGATACGTTCCCGAAGTTGATACAAACAAGGTATGCCAGCCGGCACCCCCCCCATGGTGATATTACAGCCTGTGTACATGTTTCACCAGGTCATATTACATGAATCCATGTATTGTTTCTCAGGGGTGTACACGATATTGTTTTTACTCAACATAGTAATCTAACAAAACATGAAGGATGGTGCCATGGCAGCACAACCAAAAGACCAGATTCATCAGCTCATCACCATGAACCGGCAAAGCGGGAATACCTATACGGTAAAAATGAAAGATATCCCCTCCACATTTGTCGGCATTCCGGTTCCTTCCAGCGGGGATCCGGAGAAGTTTATCATGGATGTAACCAACAAAGAGACTGAAGAAGAAAACAGAATTATTGAAGCAAATATTGCAGATATAGAATCCATGGAGAAAACCTGATTCAAGTCTGATTTTTTGTAAGATTAATCGACAGAAGAGGTGCTGAACAACGATGTCTTTTGATACAACATCAGAGCCGAATACAGGAGTGGTCATCTCCATCCGGGGAAATGTGGTGGATGCCCGGTTTTCAGATGAAATCCCGCAACTGCACAATATGCTTGTCTGTGGCAGGGATGACACCATCCAGATTGAAGTGATCCTACACCTCGATGATCAGACCATCCGCGGTATTGCCCTGACCAGTACCCAGGGACTTGCGTTGGAATCAAAGATCCGGGATACGGGGCGCCACCTTGAGGTACCCGTGGCAAAATCACTGCTGGGGCGGGCTTTGAATGTGTTTGGAGAACCCATTGACAAGAAGGACCCGGTTCAGGATGCAGAGTATCGGACCATTCATGGCTCTCCGCCGTCCATGGACAAACAGAGAGTATCCACCCGGATTTTTGAAACCGGCATCAAGGTGATTGATATTCTCTCCCCTTTGGAACAGGGCGGCAAAAGCGGACTGTTCGGCGGTGCCGGTGTCGGAAAAACCGTCCTGATCATGGAGATGATTCACAATATGGTGGGCATTCATGAGGGGGTCAGCCTGTTCTGCGGGATCGGGGAACGGTGCAGAGAAGGAGAAGAGTTGTACCATGAGATGCAGGAGGCCGGTGTACTGGACAAGACCATCATGGTGTTCGGACAGATGAATGAACCCCCGGGGGCCCGGTTTCGCGTGGGCCATTCAGCACTGACCATGGCGGAATATTTCAGGGATGATCTCAACCAGGATGTGTTTCTGCTCATAGACAATATTTTCCGTTTTATCCAGGCAGGCATGGAGGTTTCCGGACTGCTGGGACGGCTGCCATCACGCCTGGGGTACCAGCCCACCCTGGGTACGGAACTGGCCGAGCTCGAAGAAAGGATCACCAACTCCACCACCGGGTCCATCACCTCGGTGCAGGCCGTATATGTGCCGGCGGATGATTTTACAGACCCTGCCGCAGTCCATACCTTCGGGCATTTGTCTTCCAGCATTGTTTTGTCCCGGAAAAAAGCGGGGGAAGGGCTTTATCCGGCCGTTGATCCGCTTCAGTCCAACTCCAGCATGCTGACCCCTGATATTGTGGGGGAAGAACACTACCGCATTGCCGGAGACATTCGAAAAACACTGGCTGAATATGAAAATCTCAAAGATATTATTTCCATGCTGGGCATTGAAGAGCTGTCCAGAGAAGACCGGCAGACCGTTTACCGGGCCAGGCGCCTGGAACGGTTTCTGACCCAGCCGTTTTTTGTGACCGAACAGTTCACGGGTTATAAAGGCCGGTCCGTCAGTATTGAAGATGCCCTGGAAGGCTGCCGGCAGATTCTGGATGACAAATTTTCAGACCGGTCTGAACAGGCCCTGTATATGATCGGCAGTATTGATGAGGTCAAAACATCATGAAACTCAAGGTGATGCTCCCCACCCATGTTTTTTTGGACATCCATGTGCAAAAGATCACTGCGGAAGGAATGAACGGATCTTTTGGTCTGTTTCCTAAGCATGTGGATTTTGTGAGTGCACTGACATCGGGTATCGTGAGTTTCCATGATGAAAATGGCCAAGAGCAGCACATGGCCGTTATGGAAGGGGTGCTGGTGAAAAAGGGGGATACGGTTTTCATCTCCACGCGTAGGGCAGTGAAAGATAAGGATCTGGCATCCTTGAAAAACACCGTGGAAAATGACTTTTTGAAACAAAAGCAAAAGGAAAAAAACATGCGTACATCCGCCACCCGCATTGAAGCCGGATTTATCCGCCGTTTTCTGGAGTTCCAGGACTATGCCTGATATACCGGAAGACAAAAAATTCTCAAAAACCATTGAAACAAAGCAGGCACGCAAACTGGCTGCCCGCAATGCGGATCACCCCGTGTGGTTCGGCCTGGGCATGTTCGGGCTGGTGGGCTGGTCTGTGGCCATTCCCACCCTGATCGGCACATTTGTGGGACTGTGGCTGGACAAAACCTGGCCGGGCAGACCTTCCTGGACATTGACCCTGCTGTTGACCGGCGTAGCAATCGGGTGCTGGAACGCCTGGTACTGGATCAAAAGAGAAAGCAGAAAAAAGGATTAAGAAGCAAATGACATGGTATGATCTGCAAAAAATTGGTTTTTGTCTGGCCGTCGGCCTGGGGATCGGATGGTTTCACTTTGGCGGTCTGTGGCTGACCCTGCAGCGGTTTGCCGGCGCAAGACTTTTCGGCCTTGTTTTTGTCGTAAGTTTTCTTTTCAGATCTTTTGTTACCCTGGCAGGAATTTATTTTGCGGGAAATGGTGAATGGGTGGGCATGACGGCCTGTCTTGGCGGGATATTGATCATGCGCAAGGTTTTTATTGTGAAAATGCAGCCTTCTGCTGTCTTTCGGGCAAAAGGATCACCTGTATGAATTTTATGGATATCAAGCAGATCAGCCCGGATCAGGTGGTATTTTTTCAATACCATTTTATCACCTTGAACCTGACCATTGTATTTACCTGGGTCGTAATGGCTTTGCTGGTAATCGGATCATGGCTTGTCACCAGACGGCTGTCCACAGAGCCAAAAATCAGTGCCTGGCAGAACATACTGGAAATTCTGGTTTCCGGTATCCAGGACCAGATCAGTGAAATCAGCCGGCAGAAAGCAAAAAGATATACGCCTTTTATCGGCACGCTGTTTGTTTTTATTGCCGCGTGCAACCTGCTTACCGTGGTGCCGGGATATGAATCGCCCACGGCATCGCTTTCCACCACGGCGGCCCTGGCAATCTGTGTGTTTATTTCCGTGCCCCTGTTCGGCATTGCTAAAAAGGGCCTGGGCAGTTATCTCAAACAGTATATTCAGCCCACGGTATTCATGCTGCCCTTCAATATCATGGGGGAATTATCCCGGACCCTGGCCCTGGCCGTCAGGCTTTTTGGAAATATCATGAGCGGTTCAAAGATTGTGGCCATCCTTTTGGCCATCATTCCCTTTGTTTTTCCGGTGATCCTGCAGTTGCTGGGACTTTTGACCGGACTGATTCAGGCCTATATTTTTGCCGTTCTGGCCATGGTGTATATTGCATCCGCCACCCAGATCCAGGAACATTCAGATACAAAAACAGACACAAAAAAAGACGACAACCAGTAAAGGAGATTATGATATGAGCAGTATCAGTTTTATCGGTATGGCATCTGTTATTACAGCCGGTCTTACCATTGCCGTGGGGGCCATCGGGCCGGCCATCGGTGAAGGCCGGGCTGTGGCAAGCGCCTTGAGTTCCATCGCCCAGCAGCCCGATGAAAAAAACACTATCACACGTACCCTTTTTGTGGGTCTGGCAATGATCGAATCAACCGCCATATACTGTTTTGTGGTTTCCATGATCCTGTTGTTTGCCAACCCGTTCTGGGATTATGTGATTTCAGCAGCCAATTGAGAGGGATATCATGTTGATTGACTGGTTTACAGTGGGGGCCCAGGTCGTTAATTTTTTGATCCTGCTGGTGCTGTTGAAGATATTTTTGTTTGACCGGATCAAGCAGGCCATGGACCAGCGGGAAAACAATATCAAAGAGCGCTTTGATAAGGCAAAAGAACAGGAAGCCAAAGCAAAAGACGCCCGGGAGAGCTTTGAAAAAAAGACGCAATCACTGCAGGATGAGTGGGATACCCGGTTGAAACAGGCAGACAAAGAAGCAAAAGAACGGCGCGAATCTTTGATCAAAGAGGCCCGTGAGGAAGTGGACGGCTTGAAAAATAAGTGGCAGAATGCACTGGAACAGGAAAAAGCCTCTTTTTTTGACCGGTTTAAAAAACAGGCGGCCCGCCTTATTTTTGATACGGTGGAGAAAACCCTGTCCCATCTCGCAGATACCCGGGCCCAGGACCAGGCCGTGAAAAAATTTCTGTCCCGGTTTGAAGATCTGGACAAAGAAGATCTGCCCCGGGAGATTGAAACACAACCCCGGGTGAGCACGGGATTTGATTTGTCCGAAAGCCAGCAGAAATCAATTCAAAAGGCACTATCACAAAAGCTGCCGGATTTGAAAAATATTGCATTTGATGTCAAACCGGAACTGGTGTTCGGGATTGCGTTTGCCGCCGGCGGCAAGAAAATGACCTGGCATGCCCACGACTATGTCAGTGCGCTGGAAAAACAGATAAACCAGGCCATTGAAAGCAAAGACCATGAACCGCAAAAACAATGAACTACACCATGCCATGGATGATTTCATATCAACCATGGCAAACATACTGGATACCCATGATCCTGCACTGCATGTGCGGGATTTTGGCCGCATTGAATCTATCAGTTCGGGTATTATAACGGTTGCAGGCCTTAAAGGGGTCCAGTCCGAGGAACTGCTGCTGTGCACCCCGAATGCATATGGCATGGCATTTGATCTGGACATGGATGTCATCGGGGTCATCATGCTGGATGAAACCGATACCCTGCATGCCGGCGGAGAGGTGAACCGCACGGAAAGGGTCATGTCCGTTCCCACGGGGGACGCACTCATCGGCCGGGTGGTGGATGCAAGGGGAAAACCCCTTGACAAAAAAGCACCCCTTTCCCAGACTACCCTTCGGCCCGTGGAACAGCCGGCCCCGGAAATCATGGACCGTGCCCCGGTAACCACCCCTTTACAGACAGGCATCACCGTCATAGATACATTGATTCCCATCGGCAGAGGACAGCGCGAACTGATCCTGGGGGACCGGCAGACCGGAAAAACCGCCATTGCCCTGGATACCATTGCCAACCAGAAGGGAAAGGATGTGGTCTGCATCTACTGCGGAATAGGGAAGCGGGGATCCGCCCTTGCCAAGGTCATTGCCGAACTTACCAAAAATGATGCCATGTCCTATTCGTTTGCCGTGGTCTCTACGGAAGAAGATCCGCCGGGCCTGCAGTTTATGGCCCCTTATACGGCCACGGCCATGGCAGAGCATTTCATGCACCAGGGAAAAGATGTCCTCATTGTATATGATGATCTGACCCGCCATGCCCGGGCCTATCGTGAGTTGTCGCTGCTGCTGCGCAGACCCCCTGGCCGGGAAGCCTATCCCGGTGATATTTTTTATATCCATGCCCGGCTCCTGGAACGGTCCACCCATCTGATTGCAGACAAGGGAGGGGGCTCTTTGACGGCCCTGCCCATCATTGAAACCGAAGCACAAAATATTTCCGCATACATTCCCACCAACCTGATTTCCATCACGGACGGGCAGATTTATCTGTCACCGCTGTTTTTCAGAGAAGGCATTCTGCCGGCCGTGGATGTGGGAAAATCCGTTTCCCGCGTGGGGGGCAAAGCCCAGCTGCCGGCCTACCGAACCGTTGCCGGAGATCTGCGCCTGACCTATTCCCAGTTTGAAGAACTGGAATCATTTTCCCGGTTTGGCGCCCGTCTGGATGAAGCGACCCAGACAAAACTGTCCCGGGGGCGAAGGATACGCGAAATCTTGAAGCAATACCGGTATTCTCCTCTGCCGTCAGCGGATCAGATTGCCGTGCTGATTGCCCTGACCCACGGGGTATTGGATGATATCGGATATATCCCGGGCACAGAAAAACATACGCAAGGCCGCCAATACCGACCACAAAGAGGTGATGGAAACGATTGCCGCAGGAAAGAAAATTGATGAAAAAGCCATTGACACCCTGGTTCAGGCGGCGCAAAACGCCGTAAAATCAATCACGAAAGAATCCGCTGATGCAGACCCTGGCACAGCTTAAACGCCGGATCGACAGTACGGGTGATCTGCACTCCGTGGTACGGACCATGAAGTCGCTGGCAGCCGTGAATATCCGTCAGTATGAAGATGCATCCAAATCTCTTGTGGATTATGCCCATACCCTTGAAATGGCACTGGGTATCGTGCTGCGCCATGGTCCGGATACCCGGCTGCATACCCGGCGTTCTGCCAGAAAAAAACCCGGGGCCGTTATATTCGGATCAGACCAGGGCATGTGCGGATCACTCAACGAACAGGTGACATCCCATGCCAGGGACCAACTGACGCAACCCGGCAAAGATGCCGGGCAGATGCCTGTGATATGTGCGGGAATGAGGGCAGGGGGGCTGCTGGAAGATGCCGGCATCCATTGCGATGAAATAAGGGAACTGCCCGGTTCCGTGCATACCATCACTCCCCATGTGGGAGAGATTTTAATGGCCATTGACACCTGGCAGGCCAAAACAGATGTGGACCATGTGCTGCTGTTTTATGCCCGGCCAAAATCCGCTGCCGGATACACCCCCCATATGGTGCACCTGCTGCCCATCGACGACCAGTGGCTTGAACGGCATCGTTATCGCACCTGGGATTCTACAAGTTTGCCCATGTTCACTATGGATCCTGATCAGCTGCTGTCCAGACTGATCCAGGAATATCTGTTTATCACCATATTCAGGGCCTATGTGGAATCTCTGGCCAGTGAAAATGCCGCACGCCTGGCAGCCATGCAGGGGGCACAGAAAAACATTGAAGAATTGATGGAGGACCTTGAAAGCCAGTACAACCAGCTGCGCCAGATGTCCATCACAGAAGAGCTGCTGGATATTGTTTCAGGATTTGAAGCCCTGGATCAAAACAGCAGGTAAGCGGCAGGGGAAAAAAACAAAGATCAGCCATCAGATATGCATTTGCGCACGTTGGCGATGAGTGTGTCCGAGGGCACCGTCTTGTTGAGAAAGACCGAGGCGCCGGCGCGATACATGGCATTGATGACCCTTTTGTCGCTGTGCATGGAAAGCGCGATCACCTTGATGTGCGGATTTTTGGACAGAATCTTCTCTGTGGCTTCCATGCCGGTTTTTTCTCCCAGATTTACATCCATGATAACCACGTCAGGTGTCAGTTTTTCAGCCAGCACAACTGCCGTGTCAGCATCGGCCGCCTCTCCCAGTATCTCAAAATCCGGTTCCATCTGCAGCAGGCCGGTCAGTCCTTCGCGCAGCAGTTTATGGTCGTCTACAATGAGAATACCGATACTGTCTTCCGGATTACGTTCCGGCACAGCAGGCTTGTCATCTGCCCGCCTTTGGTGTCGGTGGCCGGGGGGTGTGGTGGTTTCATCGGTTTCACCGGCCGGGGCGGTCAGAGTAACAGTGGTCCCCTGCCCGGGTGCGGATGCAATTTTCATCCGGCCGCCGATATCTTTTAACCGTTCCTCAATACTGAACAGCCCCAGAGAGGCCGTATTGTTTTGGGTTTCCTCAAACGTGTCCGGTTCAAATCCATTGCCGTTGTCCCAGACAATTATTCGGATATTCTGATCTTGTGTCCGCTCGATGGAAACCGTTGCCTGGTCTTCTCCTGAATGTTTTACCACATTGAAAAGCAGTTCCTTCAGACACTGGAAAAGCAGAAAACAGATATTTTCCGAAATCGGATCAATGGGTTCTTCCACCCGGGGGGTCAGGGTAAAATTAAACTTTTTTTTCATATAGGTGACCAGCCAGTTAACACCCCCGGCCAGGCCATCATTCAATATGGCGGATGGAGAGAGATCCACTGTAAGAGACCGCAGTTCCGCCAGGGTTTCTTCCAGAATACTCTCAATTTTATGGGCGGTTTTATGGGCATCGTCGATATGGTTTTTGCGATGAATATCCCATAAGTGCATGCGTGCTCCCACCACCAGCGGCTGAATATGGTCATGGAGAACGGCGGCCAGACGGTTGCGTTCCTTTTGTTCCGCCTGCCCGAGTTTGTTGGCCAGCACCCGCATCCGCTCCGTCTGCTGCTGGATTTTGGCTGTGCGGTCCCGGACGCGTTGTTCCAGCTGGTCATTGATTTTTTCTATGGTTTGTTCGTACGCTTTCTGCTCTGAAATATCCTGTGCAATACCGATCATGCACAGCGATGGATCCGCATCGTTTTGATAAAATTTGCCGGAGATCTCTATCCAGGACAAATTGCTGCTGTCCGGTCGGTGAATGCGGCAGGCAAAAGCAAAAATATTCCCCGGATGCCGGGCCTTTGAAAATGCATGATCAAACGCTTCTTTGTCCTGAAAATCCACGGCCTGTTCCAGAAAATCTGAATAACGCAGCGGCGGCTGTTTGCGGGACCGTCCGAAAATCTGGTACATATGATCATTTTCCCAGCAAGCCGTATTTTTGGTAAGATTCCATTCAAAAATGCCTATATTCAGGGAATCTGCAGCCATACGCAACCGCTGATCACTTTTCCACGAACGGGTTTCTGCCTGGCGTATCTGCGTGCGGTCCAGGGCGATTATCACAAGGTGTCCATCAGGGGATGAGATCCGGGAGGCGGCACCCAAAACCGGTGTCCGTCCCCCGTCCGGACGCAGGAACTCCCATTCCTGGACTGATACCACCTCCTGGTTCAACAGACGTTCCGACCATGTTCCTGCCTCAGTGCAGTTTTCAGGTGTCAGGCATGTCTCCCAGTTGATCCGTCCCGCAATTGCATCCGCCCGGCTGTATCCGGTCATGCGCAGCATCTCATCGTTTATATAAGTGACATTGCCGTTGCTGTCACCAAATCCGATGCCGATGAGGTTTGCATCAGCCAGCGCGTGAAAATTCCGTTCGTTCCTGCAAAGCATATCAATGGTTTGCTTCAGGTTGAGCAGCTGCATGTACCGGTCATCTCCAAAAATAGCGTCAATCTGATCCTGCTCAAGGGCTGCCAGCACTTTTTGGGTCTGGGCCAGCTGATTTTCAAGGTCTTGGTATGTGGGTTTTTCTGGTTTCATCCTCATCCCATTCCGGTTTAGAGCCCCCCTATCAAAATTTGACCATTAATGCAAACCATTTGAAACCGGGGTTTTCAATGTGCGTACGTATCGGCATATATCAATTCATGAGATTAAGAAGATACCAATATTCCCTTTAAACTGACATAAAGGATTTCCCCCATTTTCAGTCAATCAAGGATGTATAAAAGGCTGTTTGGTATGTATGTTTTTGCCGCCGGGTGGATCCAGCGGCTGGAATGTCACGAATTTACAAGGCCTTTTTCAATGGCAATGGCGGTCAGATGAGACACATTGTTGACAGCCAGCTTGCTCATGATGTTGGCCCTGTGGCGTTCAATGGTTTTGGGGCTGTTGCACAGCAGGTCGGCGATCTCTTTGCTGGTATAGCCTTCAGCCACCAGTTTCAGCACTTCTTTTTCCCGCTGGGTCAGGGTGTCCCATGAACTGCGTTCTTTCAGATGTTTTTTTCCTTCAAGATATCCTTCCATGACTTTGCCGGCGATGCTGGGACTGATATATGTTTTCCCCGATGAAACCAGACGGATGGCTTTTAAAAGGTCATCCTGGGACGAATCTTTCAGGCAGTAGCCCTGCACGCCGCTTTGGAAACATTGCAGGATAAAGTCTTCTGTGTCATGAATGGTCAAAGCAAGGATCTTGATATCCGGTATCTGGCGTTTGATTTCTTTGATGGCGGAAAGACCGTCCATTTTCGGCATGGACAGGTCCAGCATTGCCATGTCCGGATGATATTCCAGGCACTGGGCAATGGCTTCAAATCCGTCCGCCGCCTCGGCAACAACCTCCAGGGAATCATCACTATTGATCATCAGACACAATCCTTCCCTGAGTAATTTGCTGTCTTCTGCGATCACAATACGTGTTTTTTCCATGATAGCTTCCTGTCTGTGCAGTTGTTTTTTCATCCAGACATCACGCATGGATAAAATTATCTAATAGCAGAGACAAAAGCCAAAGGCAATGATTAATGATTTCAGCCGGAGAAAACGCATACAGGGATAATGAAACTTGATTTTGGAAAGAATATTATTAATTTCGCAAATATTTGCATGATTAATAAATTGATCTCGATCCGATCAATCAGACTGACATGCGGTCCTGGAGGACGGCTTCCTGGGTTTTTTCCGAACCATGGCCCGTGTTCAATTCTTTTTCATGGGCTGCTTGACAGGAAGAATCCAGGAAACAGGCCATTGCCACGGTCAGGTTGTTTTTCACATGTCGATTGGGCAGTTCCGATGCCAGAATATTTTCGATATACGAACTTTTCCAGAATGCATCCACTATTCCCCCCAGGGTCACTGTGCCATTTTTCACAGACACTCTGGGTGCAAGAATTTTTAAATCAGGTATCACTGCAAGTTTCAAGAGTATCTCAATTTTGGTTTGAAAGTCCGCTGTATTTGCCGCTTTTTTTTCTTTAATTTTCTGTGTTAAATTCATAAATAAAGTCCTTTCAGATCGGCACTCATGGCCATCAGCTGAGTTGTATTCAGGCGGGACACCGCATCCTGAACAGTATATTAAGTGGCAATTGGAGAAACGGCCATCAGTAAATCACTGTATTTTAGCGTGCCAAATCATGCAGATAACTGCGGGGTAGCTCCTTGCATCATCACCTGTTCGGAATCGTTGCCGACAGCCTGGTTCCTTTTCCAGGACTGGACTGCATCTGGAACGTCCCTTCACAGAGCCCGATGCGGTCTTTCATGCCGCGCAGTCCAAGGCCCTGATCATACGATTCTGTTTCAAGCCCATGGATATCGAATCCGCATCCATTGTCTTCCACTTTGAGCCAAATCAGATTATGCACCGCGATCAGCCTGATTTTGACGGCATCGGCCCCGCTGTGTTTGCCGATATTGTTCAATGCTTCCTGAACAACGCGATAGACCACGGTTTTAATTCTTTCAGAGATGACTTCTTCGGAAAGCTCAAACTCAAAATCCACCTGGATCCCGGGAAAAAATTGGTTCACTCTGTTTATTAATTTTGAAATTGCGTCCGTCAGTTCGAAACCCTCAAGCTCTCTTGGGTTCAATTGATGACAAATGGTACGGGTTTCTTTGATGGTATCTGTCAAATAGCTGATAATTTGCTCAATGGACTTGCCGCTTTCACAAGACGGCACGTTACTGCTGTCCATTCTGAATTCCATGAATAATTTAATTGCAGTCAAGTTGCCGCCGATGCTGTCATGTATCTCTCTCGCCACGGTTTTGCGGTCGTTTTCCATTGCATTGATGGCATCTTGCGCCGTTTTCTGGACAAAGAATCTCAGGTGTTCATTTTCTTTCCGGTATTTTTCCAATTCAAGCAAAATGCTGTTTCGTTCGAACCCGTGTCTTGACCGTCGCGCGTTCAGAACGTCTTCTGTTACAGTGTGTTCGGTTGTATAGAATTGAAATTCAGTCAATCCAACCTCGTCGGTTGAAACGTCATTATCAAACGGGCCTGGATTCATTGTTGTCCCCAACATGGCATAATCTCCTTTCACCAATCTGTCTTTTTTTGCCTGGGTCCCTTTTGATTTTTCTATTGCCGGCATGAAAACTAATGTTTCGACGGGTACTGTTGGGCACCAAATTCAAGATGGCGGTATGTCTGCGCCGTTCAGGACTCTTTTGAAGGGATGTCAGATTAAAACTTTCCGGCTTTCATCTCATTTATAACTCTAAACGGAATCGTCTTTTACGTCAACAAGACAGAAAGTCATAAAAAACCTGATGGATCACCTATTTAAAATAGGTGTTAGCCCGGAGACAAAAATAGCAGGAACGTTTATTGTGCCGTTTTTGAAGTCATTGAATTTTTCAAGGCGCTTCCCTGTTTTTTCTGTTCGAAATTTCCTGGGAGGGGATATAATCTTCCAATGGCCCCAGGGTGTCCAGATCATGGGAGAAAACCGCTTTTAAAAATGTATCCACCCACCAGTATATGTCTGTTTTTTTGACTATTTTGCGCAACGCCCGCATGCGTTTTTTGCGTTCATCAAGACCCATGTGGCAGGCCTGGTTAATGGCATCGGCAATGCCCTCGATATCGTGGGGATTGACCAGAAGTGCGTGTTTATACAATTGGCTGGATGCACCGGCAAACTCACTTAATATCAGCACCCCGTCTAAATGGATATTGGATGCGCAATATTCTTTGGCCACCAGATTCATCCCGTCTTTGAGCGGAGTCACCAGGGCAATGTCAGCAGCCCGGTATAAAGCGGTCAGTTCGGTTCTGTCAACGCCTTGATACAGATAGTGGATGGGCACCCATCCGGGCCGGGTGAATGTGCCGTTAATTTCGCTGATTAACTGCTCAATCTCATGTTTGAGGTTTTCATATTCCGGGATGCGCTGCCGGCTGGGGACCACAATCTGAACCATGCTGATTTTTTTTTCCAGTTCCGGATACCGCTGCAGTGCATTGCGAAACGCCAGCAGTCTTTCAGGGATACCTTTGCTGTAATCCAGGCGGTCCACCCCGAGAATCAGGTGATCAGAGGGAAATACAGCGCGGATTTCATCCACTCTTTTTTCCACGGCCCGGGTGCCGGCTTTTTTTGCAAATTCATTGTAATCAATACTGATGGGAAAGTTGCCCACCCGGACCATGCGGCCGTTGACCTGGGTGGAAAGCACCTGTCCCCTTCCTTTTATTCTGATGTGGTTGAGCATGGCGTGCACGCATTGGACAAAATTGCGCCGGTCTCTTTGGGTCTGAAAACCGATCATGTCATAGCACAACAGGGACTCAAGAATCTGAAACCGCCAGGGCAGCTTGAGAAAAATGTCCAGGGGGGGAAACGGAATGTGCAGAAAATATCCGATTTTTGCGGTTGCGTGTAATTTTCGCAAGGCCTGGCCCACCCCCATTAAATGGTAATCATGCACCCAGATGTGATCATCCTGGCTTTTGATGTTTTGGGCGATGGTCCGGGCAAATATCTCATTGACTTTCTGGTAGGCGTTCCAATAGTCAGGCGAAAAATCACACCGGGTCTGCAGGTCGTGAAACAAGGGCCACAGCACCTGATTTGAAAATCCGAAATAATACGCATTGACCAGGCTTTCAGGCAGGAAAACCGGTTCAAAGGTATAGCCGAAATCCCCGGCCGCCCGGGTAAACACGGATTCCAGCGCTTTTTTGTCGTGGGCCCGGGAGGTGCCCGGCCATCCGATCCACAACCCACCTCGGTTTTTCAATACCGGTGCCAGCGCCGTTATCAAGCCCCCGGATCCCTGTTCTGCCTGCCACCGGCCTTTATTGTCTTTGGACAGGACAATGGGCAGACGGTTGGATACGATGATCAAACGGTTTTTTTGAGAATTGTTTGTTTTATTGGTAATATGCATTTTACCCTTTTCGATAATATGAGAACCTGTATTCAACTAAGTCCTTACAAGAACTCGATGATGTAAGAAGATACCAGGATTCCCTACAGACGGAAATAAAGGATTTCCCCCATTTTCAGCCGTTCAAGGCTGTAGAAAATGCAGCACCGGTTTCCGGGTATCTGTGGAAAGAAACAGATATTTTCCATAAAGAACTGAACCTGACAAAGAAGAAGTTGAAAGCCCTTTGATATGGCGCCAGTGGCATGTGGGTATAATCCAACGCTCAGAATGCGTTGCTTTTGTGATAGACGGCATAATAGGCCACGGGAATCAGCACCAGGGTAAACAGGGTTGATGCAGCCAGGCCGAAAATAAGGGCCCAGGCAAGCCCTGAAAAAACCGGGTCCAGGGTAATGGGAAATGCGCCGATAGCCGTTGTCAGTGCGGTGAGCAGGATGGGCCGCATCCGGATGGCCCCGCTCTGGAGAATCGCCTCTTTCAATTCCATGCCCTGTTTCAGGGAAGCCTGGATAAATTCAATGAGCACCAGGGCGTTTCGTATGACAATGCCGCCTAAGGCGATCATGCCGATCATGGAGGTGGCCGTGAAAAAAATCGGATTGGAAAATTCGCCCACCGGAGAGGCAGCCACCAGGTTGAGAACAAAAAATCCGGGCATGATGCCCAGCAGGGTTAAGGGGATGGCCATCATGATCAGAACCGGCATGAAAAAAGATCCGGACTGGATGACCAGAAGAATGTATATGCCGATCAAGGCTGCAGCAAAGGCGATACCCATGTCCCTGAAGACCCGGATGGTGATTTTCCATTCTCCTTCTCCTGCCCAGTTCACCTGAATGCCTTTGGGCAGGGGATTTTTTTTCAGTTTTTTCTGCATGTCAAGGATGGCCTCTGCCGGGGCCCGGCCGGCAGTATCTGCCAGCACATACACCACCCTGTCAAGGTTCTTGTGATAAATGGGCTGCTGGTTGGGCACTCTCTGGACATGCACCAGTTCCGCTAAAGGAACCATGCTGCCGGTTTTGGACCGGAGGGGCACCGAGGTCAGGGCCACGATGCCGGAGCGGTGTTTTCTGGGCATGATCACCCGGATGTATAAGGGATTTCTTTCCCTGGGCAGATGCAGATGTGCCGGTGTCATGCCCTGGATCATACCCTGAAGGGTGGTGGTGATCTGCCGGGTGGAGATACCGTGAAGCGCGGCTTTTTCTTTGTCGATGATAAAATCGATGCGCTCATGAAGCGTTTGGGCCATGTCATCGATGTCCACCACAAAGGCTTCTTTTTCCATGATTTTTTTCAGGTGGTCTGCGGCCTGGATCAGCTGATCGTAGGGCACATCTGCATCCGCATACAGCTCGCCCACAAGGGTTGACAGCACCGGCGGTCCGGGCGGGACTTCCACAAGCTTGATTTTGGCATTGTTTTTACGGGCAATGGCTTCCAGGTCATTTCTCAGGCGTAGAACAATGGCGTGGCTCTGCTGGTCCCGGGCATCCTTGCCCGTGAGGTTGACCCGGATATCCGCCAGATTGTCTGCTTTGCGCAGATAATAGTGCCTGACCATGCCGTTGAAATCCATGGGAGAGGCATCCCCTGTATAGGATACCATGCTGGTGATTTCCGGAACGGTTTTAAGATAGCTTTCAAAATCCTGTACAACCGCATTGGTCCGCTCAAGGGTGGTGCCTTCAGGCATGTCGATCACGATCTGGAATTCGTTTTTGTTGTCAAAGGGCAGAAGTTTCAGGGGTACCAGACGGAACAGGGCCAGAGAACAGGAAACCAGCAAAAGTACAATCACCAGCACAAACAGCACCATGCGTTTTATACCCGAGTTCAGAAACGGCTGGACAATGCTGCGGTAGGTGCGGAACAAACGGCTTTGTTTTGAGATACGGTCTGATGATGCTGTATCCGGATCGTTCTGATCCATCAGTTCAGGCGCAGTCGATCTGAGCAGCTTCAGGGTCAGCCAGGGCACGATGGTCAGGGCGCTCAGGGTGGAAAACGTCACTGTCAGAGGGACATTCACCGCCATGGGAGCCATGTAGGGCCCCATCATGCCGGTAATGAAAAACAAGGGGACAAAGCAGACAATAATTGCCAGGGTGGACATGATCACCGGGGGCAGCACCTCGTCAACCGCAGCCAGGGTGGCCTTGAACGGGTCAAGCAGGCCCATTTTGATATGGCGCTGGATGTTTTCCACATTGGTGATGGGATCATCCACCACCAGACCCAAAGAAAGAATCAGGGCAAACAGGGTCACCCGGTTGATGGTGTAGCCGAACAGGTAGTTGACAAACAGGGCCAGAGAAAAACTGATGGGTACGGCAACGGCGACGATCAAAGCCTCCCGCCATCCCAGTGCAAAAGCCAGAAGAATCACCACAGAGGCGATGGCAAATCCCAGAGAGGTGACAAGACCCCACACTTTTTGGGCAGCGGTTTCTCCGTAATTGCGGGTGATCTGATAATCAACACCATGGGGAAGTATTTGCTCATGAATCCGCTCAAATTCATCGATGATTTCTTTGGCAACCGCGACGGCATTGGCCCCTTTTTTCTTGGAAACGGCAAGGGTGACGGCAGGGTAGCGTTTGCCGGGCACAAACTTGTCCTGTTTTTTTGCATACGCGTTGGAAAAACTGATGGCCGTGTAAGAATCGGATTCTCTGGGAATGTCCTGAATATGGGCAATATCCCTGAGATACACCGGAATATTGTCTTTTATCCCGACAACCAGAGATCTTACATCCTCGGCAGTATACATAAACGAGGTGGTGGTCACGGGAAAACTAGTGTCGTTTCTGGAAAAATCTCCTGCATTGACAGAAAAATCCGCCTCCTGCAGTGCCTGCTGGACATTCATATAGGAAATCCCGTAACCGGTCATTTTTTCAGGATCCAGTTCAACCCGAATTTCTCTGGGCCTTCCCCCGTGCAGAACGGTTCTGGAGGTGTTTTCAACCCGGCTGAGCCTGGCCAGGGCTTCCTGGCCTGTTCTGTGGAGCTGGGCATCATCCAGCAGGTCGGAAAACAAACTGATGGTGACGATGGGCACATCATCGATCTCTATGGGTTTTATCACCCATTTTTCGACAATGGGGGTCACCTGGTCGATGTGCATGGATATTCTGTTTTGCAGCTTTATCAGGGAATCTTCACGGTCTTCTCCTACAAAAAAGCGGACCGTGACCACGGCCATGTCTTTTTGTGAGATGGAATAGACGTACTCAACCCCGTCGATCTGCCATAAAAACCTTTCCAAAGGGATGGATACCAGCTGCTCGATTTCCCGGGGACTTGCACCCGGGGCATTGACATAGATATCTGCCATGGGCACAACGATCTGGGGTTCTTCTTCTTTCGGGGTGACAAAAAGGGCGGCAGCACCCAGGCAAAGGGCTATGATGATAAGAATCAGGGAAAATTCTGAACCGAGAAATACCTTGACTATCGCCGGAATAATGCCTTTGGGATCAGAGGGCTGCTGGTCTGTCATATCACCGGGCCTCCCCGATGCCTATGGTCTCATTGGCAGACAGTCCTGACAGAACTTCCACGCGGGTGTTGTCCAGGGGAATGGTTGTAATATACCGGCGCTGCCAGGTACCATTGGTTTTGACCATGACAAGTTCGAGCTGTCCGGCATGGATAACCGCCTCTTTGTCCAGGGTGATGATGGTTCTGTGGGCTTCCGGGACCATCAGCTTGGCATACATGCCGGAATAGATGCCTTCTTTGGCCGGGATGGCAGCTTTGACAAGAAAGGTGCGGGTCTGGGGATCGGCATAGGGAATGATTTCTTCAACCACGGCATTCAAGGAAAGGCCGGGGGTGGGGATAACCGCCTGAAGCTGGGAACCGGTTTTGATGGTGTTGATAAGGCCTTCTCTTACATGGGCTTCAACCCTGTAGCCCCCTTTGGTCCGCACCGCCGCCAGGGGCTTGCCCGGCAGGGCCAGATCTCCGGGTTCCACCAGGATCCGGATGATTTCTCCGTCCACAGGCGCAATGATTTTTGAAAAACCAAGGTGTACTTTTGCGTCGGTAATGGTTTCTGTGGCCTGCTGGATGCCTGCCTCTGCCTCCACCAGGGATTCACGGGACATGGACAATGCGGCCCGGGCCTGCAGAAAACCGGCTTGTGCATTTTCCAATTCCTGCTCAGTGGCGGCACCTGATACATAAAAGTTCTTGATACGTGTAAAGTGCTGTTCTGCATTGGTATAAGAGGCTTGCGCAGAGTTGATTGCCTGGCGGGCTTTGTCCCGGGAGGCTTTGGCCCCGCGAAGCGCTTCTCTGGCACTTTCCAGCCTGGCCGTGGCCTGTCTGCTGTCCAGGGTGATCAACAGGGTGCCTGATGTGACGATCTGCCCTGCCTTGACATGCACATCGGTTATCTGGGCACTGATCTGGGCACTGATACTGGTTTCACTTTTGGGCCGGACAGTTCCCACGGCCGGATAGGTCTGGGCAACGGTCTGTTCCTTTGTTTTGACTGTTTTTTGCGGCTGATACCCTGCATCTGCATCAGCAGTCCTGCAGTGGTATGGGGCAAGCACCAACAGGGCTGACAATACTGTTTTTGCAATCAAAGCGCAGGCCGCGTTATTTTTATATGAAGACATCTTTTTTACTTCTCCTGTGACCAGAGTCTGGAAAGGGTTCCAATGGCCCGGGCAATCTCGATTTTTGCCGTTTTGCCGTCATAAAATGCCGCCGCTTTGTTGATGCCGGCCCTGGTTCTGTCCAGTTCCGCCTCCAGGTACCGGGTAATGGGTTCAGCACCGCCGTCATAGCGCTTTTTGACTATATGAAGGGATTCTTTGGCCATATCTACACTGGACCGGGCAACATGCAGTCGCTGTTGTGCGTTTTCATGCGCAAGATAGGCTTGTTTCACATCCTGGTAAATCTGCATCCGGATTTTCTGCCGGGCTTCCAGGGCCCTTTCCAGTTCATGCCCCGCTTCGGCAATCTGCGCCCGGGTGGCAAAGCCGTCGAACAGGTCCCAGGCAAGATTCAGGCTGGCCGTGTAATTGTCCTGTGATGTATTGTAGGAAAGATCATCACTGTCCATATACCACCGGGCCTGCAGGTCAACCCGGGGGCGGTAGCCGCTCGCTGCAAGGGATACAGCCGTTCTGGCCATATCTATCTGCTGCTGTGCCCGGTGCAGTTCCGGCCGTTTTTCAAGGGCAAGGGCCCAGGCCTGGTCAATGGAGTCGGGAAAGGTTACCACACAGGTGCTGTCCGGGTCCGGATCAAGAGAAAAAGAATGGCCGGGTGTATGCCCGAGCAATGAGGCCAGGGCTGTCATGGTGGTGGCAAAGGTGTTTTTGCTTTCCACCAGATTTTTTTTTGCTTCAGCCAGGCGGACTTTCAAAGACAGAATATCTGATTTTAAAACACTGCCGCCTTTGAAACGCACCGTCATCATATCCAGCTGTTCTTCCACCGTCTGCACCGATGTCCGGGCGATGAGGATATATTCCCTGGCCTTGAGCGCGGTGAAAAACATCTGGATTACCGCAGCGATGCGGTCATTTTCCGTCTGAAGGGCCAGTGCGGTCTGGTCAGCCAGTTTTTTTTGTGCCAGCTGCTTTTCCAGCCGGTTTTTTCCGCCGTTATACAGATTTATCCCGGCCATGATGCCCACTTCCATATTGGTGAACGACCCGGGATCGTTAAAATCAATATCAGGGGGCAGTTCTCTCTGGTCAATGGTTTTAAACAAAAAAGCAGAAGGGGCATCCCCTGCCGACAGTTCACTGAAAGCCGTCACCTTAGGCCAGAAGACGGCTTCGGTTTTTTTGACGGACGCTTCGGTTTTTTTGATCAGGGTGCGGGCCATCCGGATATCCGGATTGTTTTTCAGGGCGGTTGTGATGGCGGTTTCCAGGGTCAGCAGATGGTCTTCTGCCCGGGATACGTCCGGCAGGGCACAGCAGGTGGCGATAATAAGAAAAGCAAGCATCAAAATGCTTTTGAATGACAGATTAGCGGATTCCATCTGTTTCTCCCATATGTGCTGGTCTCAAACTGCCGTGTGTGCGGGGACAAAAGGGAAGAAATTACATTTTTGACTTCCCAAAACATAATTCTACCATGCATTCGGTTGATTTAAAAGAAAATGATGCAAAGATGGAAGTAAAAATGCAATGCCGATCTGAGCCACATGATCAGGCATATTATCTAAGACCGATTGCAGCCTGCCGTACCGATGCCACAAACCGCAGGTGACGTTATTATCTTCTCCGGACTCAAAGAGCATGGCTGGTTTTATTTTCGGCTGTGCCCTGCCGTCTTTCTATGTTCCGCATGAGCAGGAGTGAAATTACCCGGTACAAGATGAGCATCGTGAACAGCACACCCAGCAATGCGCAGGCGCGCCAGAAAAACGCATTCATCACCACCTGGCTCTGATCGGCCACCGTCATGATCCGCCCATCGACCGAATCATTCACCTCCTGCATCCCGTGTTTCAAATCTGACAATCCTGACAGGTGTTCCGCCCTCGTGAGCAACTTGTTCATTTCCTCCACGGCGAGCGTCACATCTTTGGCCGTCTGCTTATACTCGCGGATGTCAAAGGTATGCCCCTCCTTGCCCGTCTTCGACCGGGTCAAGGCCGCAAGCCGAGCAAACAGGCTATCCGCTGTCGTGAGCATCTCGTTGAATGATTCACTCGCTGGTTTCAGCGACGCGACGAACGTGTCTGCCTCGTCTACAGCGGCCCGCATGTTGGCGATTGTCGCATCGGCACGCTGCAAAGGGTCATTGATCCCTGTGAGGATGGCTTGCCGCTCGGCCGCGATGTTTGCGGATAGTTGCTCGATCTGATCGGTCACCGAATGCACGTCGGCAAGTGCCGTGTTGAGTTCAGGGGTGGCGACCAAATCGGCCTTCATCGCCGCCGCCTGCCACCGGAGCAGTGTGGACTCGCGCTTGAGCCGATAGAACGTTCGCTCGGCGAGCACTCGTGCCTCGTCGACGGACTGCGCCGCTTCTCCGATCTCCTCGAAGAGACCCCGGGCCTCGAGCACCCGCGCGGCGGCCGACTTGCCCCGCCCCATGGCGAAGTTTGAGAAGCGAACAAACGAGGCGCGAACAACTTTCGGGTTCTCCTCTCGCCAGTCCTGCAGCAGAGATTCGAGAATGTCGAGTTGTTCGGCGGAGAGCACACGAGCGGCAAGCAGCCGCGTTTCCGCTCTGGCCTGAGACAGAGCGTCTGCCAGCGCCTGGCCCCGCTCACCGAACACCGCTGCGGCCCTGCCATCCACGGCCCATTCCTGACTGACCAATGTCGTGACCACGACCAAATCGAGCACGCGGGTGAACGCGTCGGCATTACTGGCGATGTCGTAAACGTTGGTGGCGTTGTCCGCGAGAAACATCTGTGCGGCCCGGCGCTGCTCAGGATCAGGATTATCCTCCTTCAAAGCATCGCAGACGGAATAGAGCAGGCCGACGTAGCGGTCGGCAAAGCCGCGGGTGAGTTGATCCAGCTCCGCCGAGGTAACGCGTTCGCCGGCCTCGGCACCATCGAGCCGGCGCGAAGGTTCCTCTGTTGCGCTTTTCTGCAGCGCGGCGCATCCCCCCGACATGAGTACGGCGAGACACATCCCCAACAGCGAGATTATGGTAAGTGACGGTTGAATCTTCATCAGGCAGTCCTCCTTGTTTTCTTTCAGGGCTCTTTTTCACCCGACTGCATCAACGCCGCTAATCAGCCACACGGATTTTAACGTCGGCTGAATTGGCATTGGACTGGGGCTGGGTGGCAAGCCAAGGGGCAACGGCACGGATATCATCGTTACCCATGAGATCCTGCGGGTCGTTCTTGCGGTTGCCGTCCTTCGCCAGGAAAAATTAAAGCAAGAACCACAAGCCCAGAAAAAGGAGCAGGGCAATGGTCAAATCAATAACATGCGGTGCTTTAACCGCATAGAGTAGATCATCAATTCTGGAAATTACCCTGACCCATCCGGGAATGTACTGGTCTATCACCGCGACTCGCGGGTCAATGGCTTTGGCGGCTCTCCTGCCACTTTCCACGGCGCCTTCAATGCTCCAGACATGGGTCTGGGTTTGGGTATGCGCACCGGCGAGAAACAGGTTGGCAAGCGGTGTGGTCTGGGGCGGCATAAAGTGCTGGGTAGTGGTACTGTTCACCCATTTGGGTTGATACGGCCGGATTCCCTCAGCAGAGAATTCCCACTCATGCCAGACCTCGATTTCCATCATCGAAAAATCCTTCAGCGCTTTCCCCTGATTCGCTTCCCGGATCATTTCATCAAGCGCGCCGCAGCGCAATATCTGGGCCTTCACCTCCTCTTTCGTGCATGTATTGACGGGTTTATGGTAGATCCTGCCGGGAACACTGCTGATACATGATGTTCCGGTCCACAGCGATTTCACGTTTTTTCCCAGATCCACGTCCTTGTTCCATGCCTGTTCCTCGGCAAACAGGGTCAGGTTGAATTCTGAATCAGTCACAATTACGGCCATTCTTTTCCGGGGAAAATGGATCTCCTCTGAAAACGCCACCCGAAAGGATACCTGGGTATGCGGCCCATCCTGGACAAGGGGCGTAAACAATCGGAGAACCTCCAGCTTTGCCAGTTCGGGAGTTTTGCTTAAAATTTGTGCCGTGGCAAAAGGATTAATGGCCAGGATATAGTAATCACCGACAATTGTCTCGTCGCCTGAAGCAGTGGAAAGAATCGTTGTGCCGTCAAATTCAATTTTTGTCAAAGGCTTTTGCCAGTGGAACGTAACTCCCTTTTCCTGGAGACAGGCGATCCAGGGCTCGAACCAGTATTCGCTGCTGGGCCCTTTGAGCAACAGCCATCCATCTTCCGCCCCATGGGTCCATGCCGTGCCAGGAATATTCCGTGGGCATATTATTGTGACTGCAGCGGGCGCTTCTGAAGAATCCGCCCGGCTGTTCCATGGCTTCATACACCGATACCTGATATCCCAACTGGTTGAGTTCATGGGCGGCACTTAATCCGGCGATTCCGGCGCCGAAAATAACGACTGATTTCAATGTTCTTCCTCCAGCAAATTATATCTCATTTTTGCAGAGCATGCATGAAAAAGCAAGTACTTTTTGCCCGGCAGCAAAGCGGGAATATGCCTCTTCGCCGGAGGAACATCCCGGCACCTAGACCCGAAAGGGTGGTGCCTGGTTTCTTTTTTCCCGGTCGGCTTTTTGTCAACCAAAAACAGCTGTGTCCTTATGAAATCATCATTTTCCGGTTGGTAATTCAAAAAACCACTATACATAATCGGCCGGCGGAAAATACATTTTTTCCTGTATTGTGCTAATCAGTGCCTGGTATTATTCTTAATCGGCCTTACCGTCCTGCCGCTGACCGGTGCGTGATGTTACTTTGACTTTGAACCACCTCAATACAAAGGCGTATATTATCAATATTTTTAATATAGTAACATTAAGGATTATCACTAATGGAAAACAACCTGAACAGACAATTTGTGCCCTTTGATGGCATAATACCGGTAAAATGGTGGTCCTGGTTCCTTTTTTTCTGTCTGATCTGTGTAATCCAGGCTGCTGAGGGCCAGGAAAAACAGATCACCAATCATCTGGGCATGACCTTTATCCGGGTGGCTCCCGGCACATTTCTCATGGGAAGCCCTGAAACTGAAGAACACCGGACAAGCAATGAAACACAGCACCAGATTCATATCAGAAAACCGTTTTATCTCCAGGAGACCGAAGTAACCCTGGAACAATGGCGGGCGGTGATGGGAAACAGCTGGTTTATCAGACGAGAAGGCACAGCCCGGACCCCGGTCACCCGTGTCTCTTTTTATGATGTCCAGAAATTTATCAGAAAACTCAACAAAAAAGGCAGCGCGCAATACCGGCTTCCTTCGGAAGCGGAATGGGAATATGCCTGCAGGGCCGGCACCACCACCGCATACAGCTGGGGAAATGAGATTGACTGTTCCAAGGGCATGTATGCCAATAATCAGAAAAAATTGTGCGATTGCTGTGATTATTACCGGTCTGTGGGACTGCCGGTAAACGGGCCTGCCCCGGTGGGGTCCTTTGCCCCCAATCCATGGGGGTTTTATGACATGCACGGCAATGTCTGGGAATGGTGTGCAGATGTATATACCGATGACATACGCACCCCCGGGGTCAACACCTATGATCTTTTCTCTTCCAGGCCAAGGGTACGCCGGGGCGGCAGCTGGTACAAATATGGCCAGTTTCTCAGAAGCGCCAACCGAACCTATGCCCATCCCGGCGCCAGGTTCCAGACCACCGGATTCAGGCTGGTCCGTGAGACAGATTGATGCGCGCAAAACTGCTGGATCTTCTCAAAATTTATGAAGAGGAAATCAGCCTTTTTTTATGGACAGCCGCCCTTTTGTTCATCATCCGCAGCGCCGGCATCATCCTCAACAACTATGCGGAAACCGCTTTTTTAAAACGGTACGGGGTGGAATATCTGCCCGTGGTCAATATGCTCAATGCAGTGGCCACCTTTTTTGTCACCGGGCTGTTGACGGCTTTTTTAAGCAAAACACCGGGGGCAAAACTGCTGTCATATATCTTTATTTTCTCAGGCACCATTGTCACAGTGATCCGGCTGCTCATCCCCTTTGGCATCGACCTGCTCTACCCCCTTTTGTTCATGCTCAAAAGCCAGTTTGAGCTGCTCCATGCCCTTTTGTTCTGGAACATGTGCAATGATTTGTTCAACACCCGCCAGTCCAAACGTCTGTTTCCCCTGCTCACGGCCGGGGGGGTCATCGGACTCATCTTAGGCAGTTTCGGCACCCCGTATTTTGCAAGCCTGTTCAGCATGGACAATTTGCTGTATCTGTATCTGGTCACCACTATTTTTGGTGCATTGATGATCCAGGCCATGGGGCGCAGTTACGCCACCTTGATATTTACCGAAAAAACAGGAAAATCCGGCAAAAAAAGGCCTCCCATGATGGAAGAAATCAAACGGGTATACCCCTTGGTAAAAGATTCCATCCTGGTAAAAATTGTCCTGGTTCTGACATTCATGCCCAATGTACTCATTCCCATCATGAACTACCAGTTCAATTATGCGGTTAATGAACAGTTTGCCTCGGAAAGTGCCATGATCCAGTTTTTCGGTAATTTCAGGGGCGTGCTGTATATCGTCAGCCTGATTGTTTTATTGTTTGTGGGACGTATTTACGGCCGGTGGGGAATGCCTGTGGCCCTCATGTTCCACCCTTTCAACTATATGCTGGCGTTTATGGCTTTTCTGCTCCGATTTGACGTATTTTCAGCCATGTATGCCAAGATGTCCACCAACATCATCCGCACCACCATTAACGGCCCTGCCAACAGTATTCTCATCGGTCTGTTTCCTGAATCCTACCGGGACATGATCCGCCCTTTTTTACGGGGCACTGTTGTCAGACTGGCCCTGTTCACAGGATCTGCACTGATTCTTGTTTCCACCCCCTTGTTTCATCCGAGATACCTGACCCTGGTGGCCCTGCCATTTCTCATCGCCTGGGCGGCAGCCCCGTTTGTGCTCAAGGCCAGGTATTCAAAGATTTTACTGGACATGATTTCCAGAAACCTGCTGGATATCAAAAGTCTTGACCAAAAAGAACTGGGCCAGATATTTAATCAGGAAAAAACACTGGCAGACCTGGAATCCTTGTTTCTGGCTGCCCGGGGCAACGATGCACTCTGGTATGCCGGACTGTTGAAAAAAATTTCTCCAGACCGGCTGGATAAGTTGATTCTCAAAAACCTGGGCCACCAGGATGAGGATACCCAGGTGGCCCTCATCAAAATGATTTCTCCTGAATACGGCCCCCGGGCCGCAAAAGATCTGGTCGGGTATCTGTCCTCCCAGCGTCATGAAACCACCATCGCCATTTTGAAGTTTGTCTTCCGCCACGGTATCCAGGCTGTGAATCCATCTGAATTCTCCAGCTATATAAACAGCTCTCACCCGGTGGTCAGGGGATTTGCCTGCGCCTGCCGGTATGCAGACCAGCCGGAATCGCTGCATCAATGTATCGAGGACTGGCTGTCCCGCACAGATACACCCTTTCGCCGGTCCGGTATTATCTGTGCCGGATTGAGCGGAAACCAGGAATATATTCCCAGGTTCCAGTCCCTGCTCAAGGAACCTGAAATCGATCCGATTATACCCGATATCATCAGAGCCCTGTCCCGGCTGCAGGCTGAGGCAGGCCATTCAGCCGCTTTGTCTTACCTGGATCATAATCATCAAGAAGTGCGCATGGCAGCTCTGGACGCCCTTTCCATAACAAATGATGATACTTTGAAAAAAGCGATTCACCTGCTGGGAGATCCTTCAGATGCCATCCATGACTTTGCCTTTGAAAAAATCAAAGCTGCGGACTATCAGAACAATCTGCTGCTGGTGGAATCTTTGGCACTGCCGTCCACCCGGGTTCGGCGGGGACTTTTTAAACTGCTGGAAACCCTGGATATAAAAGAGTTCGATGTATTGCTGTTCGCTAAAAAAAATCTTTCCAAAGCCTATGAATACCTGGCCATGGCCCAATCTTTGGAAAATCTTCCCCGGGGCGGGATGCAGGATCTTGCCATGGAACATCTTGTGGGAAAAAAAGAGATGGTATTGGAAAACATCCTCAAGGTTCTGGCCATCCATGACCAGACCAAACGGATGAAATCCGCCTGGCAGGGAATTTTCTCTTCTGACTCCCGCCAACGGGCCAATGCCATTGAACTGCTTAATAATGCTTTAGACAACAAAACCTTTAAAACCATGCTGCCGCTTCTGGAAAGCCCGAACCCTTCAATGGCTTTGACAGAAGGCAGAAAGCTTACAAAAATACAAACATTTGACTCAGAGGGAAAACAGGCAGTATCAAATCTGCTTTCCTCTGCAAACTGGGTGGATGTGATCATTGGGCTGGGGATTCTGCGAGAAACACCAGACATATCCATCAACCAGGATCTGATCCATAACTTGAAACAATCTGATAACCCGCATATTTTACGGGAAGTTGACATGTTATGGAATAAAAACAAAAAGTCCGGGGAAACCAATGGGGAAGATTCATCCGAAAAATTATCTCTGGGAGAAAAGATACTTCTTTTAAAAGAAATCGAGATATTTTCAGGATTGAGCGCCTCGGAACTGGCAGCCATCGCCGGTGTTACCGAGGAGAGGGCATATGATAAAAAAAAGGATGTGATCAAGCAAAACACTGCTGGCGAAACCGTTTTCCTGATTATTGCCGGCAAAGTATCGGTAATCATGGAAGGGGAAAACAGCAACGAGGAATCAATCGACCAGATGTCATCAGGCAGCGCATTTGGGGAAATGGCATTGATTGATGACGTCCCCAGGTCCGCCACTATCCGAACCATGACCCCCTGCCGGTTTCTCCTCCTTCACAAACAGGAATTCAAGGAAACCGCCATGGAATTTCCCCGCATTGCCCTGCAGATCTGTTCGGTTCTCAGCCGGCGGATCAGGCATCTGCATTCGCTGGTTCAGGAAAAAGTTATCTGAAACAGGGGAGGGGAAAAGTGGGGGCCGACAGTGGTTTGTTATTATCCGGTTACGGGTTCACACTGGATATGTTCAGTTCACTATCCACAACCACTGCACCCCCCTCGAGGGCATTTTGTGTCGCAGCATCATAGTGTGCTTTGGCTGTTTGTAGCGCCGGGTCTCTATGCTTTGTAGATATATCTCTCGCATATTTTCCGGTAATGGTAGCCGTAAATGGACAGGGTGATGGCCATAGGCACCAGTCTTGGTTTTCGGACCAGGGTCCAGGCAATCAGATTCCAGTAGTGGAACCGTTCTTTTCCGAAAACCCCGAGCCGCAATCCGGCCCTGAAAAAGGAAAGAAACCGCTGAAAATCAATCGGCGCAACGATTTCAGGGGCTTTGAGCTCCATTAATAAAGTCCTGATCCGGCGGTAATAATTTTTCGGCTGATAGATCTGTTTCATGATGGCCTGGTATCCGTTGAACAGATTGTCCATGCCCATCTTGGGGATGATATTGGTGGTGCCGTTTACATTGTCCCCGGTAAAGGATTTCGTCACCCGGCTTTCCTGCTGCAGCCGGTCAAACAGCCGGGTTCCCGGAATGGCCTGGAGCATGCCCACCATGGCCGTGACAATGCCGCTTTTCTGGATAAAATCGATCTGGCGCTGGAAAATGGACGGCTCGTCACTGTCAAACCCGACGATGAACCCGCCCATGACCTGCAGCCCGGAACGTTGGATGATGCCCACGCTTTCCAGAAGATCCCTGTTTTTATTCTGGGTTTTATGACATTCGGCAAGGCACACTTCATCCGGAGATTCAATGCCGATAAACACGGAATCAAACCCGGCTTTTACCATCATGTCTAAAAGTTCAGGATCATCCGCCAGATTGATGGAGGATTCCGTAAAAAATACACAGCCTTTTTTATCTTTTCGCCAGTCAACCAGGGCCGGGAGCAGATGTTTTTTTAAATACGACTTGTTACCGATAAAATTATCATCCACAAAAAAGATACTGCCGCGCCAGCCGGCTGCATAAATATGATCCAGCTCCAGGATGATCCGGTCGGCTTTTTTTAACCGGGGGATGTGGCCGAACAAGGCCGTCACGTTACAGAAATCACAGTTAAACGGGCAGCCCCTGGAAAACTGCAAGCTCATGGATGCATACCGTTTCATGTTTAACAGCCCCCACAAAGGCACGGGGGTGTCATCAGGATCACAGAATCCGTCGGCCCGGTATATTTTTTCAGCCCGGCCGTTGCCAAGATCCGACAAAAATTTGGGCAGGGTCAACTCCGCTTCATCCAGCACCAGGTGGTCCACGTCCATGAACGCTTCGGGTTCACAGGTAAACAGCGGCCCGCCGGCCACAACCTTGACATTCAATGTTTTACAGCGATCGATGATCTGCCGGGTGGATGTGCGCTGCACGGCCATGCCGCCGATAAACACCAGATCGGCCCAGACAATATCCTTGTCTTTGAGGCGCTCCACATTGGTATCCTTCAGGCGTTTGTCCCAGTTTTCAGGCACCAGGGCCGCCACCGTGATCAATCCCAGCGGCGGAAACGCCGCTTTTTTTCCGATAAAGCTCAAGGCATGGGTGAAAGACCAGAACGTATCCGGAAATTCAGGGTAAATGAATAAAATTTTCATCTTAAAGCACGCCTTATTGTACCTAAGGCCAAATATGGCCGTTCAGGGTTTGATAATATTAAGCTTTCGCATCCGGCCGCGCAGGGTGCTGCGGTTGAGCCCAAGAATCTGGGTTGCACTGTTTTTCCCGCTGACTTTCCAGTTGGTCTGTTCCAGAACCTGGACAATATGGTCGTGCTCCACTTGTTCCAGTGTTTTGGCTTCCTTTTTTTTATGGGTATTGTCTAACGAGGCCAGCGGCTTGTTAAAATCATCCACCATGCGCAGTTTCGGGCCTGACGAAATGATCACGGCACGCTCCAGGATATTTTCCAGCTCCCGGACATTTCCCGGCCAGTCATGATTTAAAAGAGCATCCATCATCAGTTTGGGAACAATGGGGGTATCTTTGCCCAGGCGCCTGGCAATTTTTTTGACATAAAAAGCCACCAGAAGCGGGATATCCTCTATTCGGTCCCGAAGGGGCGGCATGGTAATGGGAAACACATTCAGCCGGTACCAGAGATCTTCCCGGAAATTGCCTTTTTTTACTTCCTGTGCCAGATTCCGATTGGTGGCGGCAATGATCCTGGCGTCCACCTTGATGGTATGGGGGCTGCCCAGGCGTTCAAACTCCCCGTCCTGGATCACGCGAAGCAGTTTGCCCTGCAACTCCAGGGGCAGTTCTCCGATTTCATCCAGAAAAAGCGTGGCCCCGTTTGCAAGTTCAAACCGTCCCAGCTGCCTGGCGCTGGAACCGGTAAACGCCCCTTTTTCATGACCGAACAATTCGTTTTCAATCAGGTTGGCCGGCAATGCGGCGCAGTTAATTTTGACCAGGTCCCTTTTTTTTCGCGTGCTGCTGTGATGAACGGCCCGGGCCACAAGTTCCTTTCCCGTTCCGGTTTCACCCAGAACCAGGACCGTGGTATTGGTGGCGGCAATCTGTTCCACTTTATAGAGCACATATTTCAGCGCATCGCTTTTACCGATAATATTTTCATGGTTGTGATCCAGTTTGATTTCTTCGGTCAGATACGCTTTTTCCCCTTCCAGCTGCTTTTTGAGTTTTTGTATTTCCAAAAGCGCCTCTTCTGCGGTTTCCTTTTCTTTTTCCGCCGCCGGTCTGGCCAGGGCAAGTTCAGATGTGCGGGCTTCCACAATCTCTTCAAGGTTCCGCTTATAATGCTCCCGCTCGGTCACATCCTCGATGGCCAGAAGAATCAGCTGGGCATCGATTGATTTCAGGTTGATTTTTCTGGCATTCAGATGCATGATCTTGGGGCCGATTTTTTCAAAAGAATGCGCCACCTCAAAATCATTGAATACACAATTTTGCGGCAGGACCTCTTCCAGCAATTCTCTGAGTTTGGGGATATCCCATTGCCCGTTGCCAAGGTCATAGATCAATGCACCTTCCGTATTTTTCTGGGTGACACAGAAATTTTTGTAAAAAGAGGGGTTGGCTCCGACCACCTTATGACTGGTATCCAGTAACAAAAGGGGTTCACGCACCGATCCCAGGACATTGTTAAACACGTTTATAAACGCTTTTTGCATTTTCAGATCCTTTCCTGCAAGGCTGGGGAATTCCGGCGGCAACGCCGACCACGGAGTCGATACCGGCCCCGATTTTCCATATTCTAATAAATATATGAGTCTGGAAAAAATTGAAATCAGGGAAAATACCCATAAAAAAATGGAAAACCATGTATTATAATATTCTGCTTATCAGGATTTCGGGGAGAAGATAAAATGAAGAAGGCAAAAAAGAAATCCGGGGGGTATATTCTGCGGGAAATCGCACAATGTCCTTTTGAAATTGGCCCTGTTGTTACCTCCGGGTCATCATCCGGATAAGGTCCTGGCAGCTGTATGTGTTGATGACATCTGCTGGTTCCAGCCAGCCGCGCCTTGCCTGGTCGATACCCCGCCGCAGGTGTGACAGGCCACCCGTATCATGGGCATCGCTTGAAACGGCAATTTTGACATTCATATCCCGGGCCAGCCTGCAGGCTTCATCGCTTAAATCCAGGCGGTCCGGCTGGGCATTGAGTTCCAGAAAACAGCCGTTCTCTTTTGCGGCAGCCATGACTTTTTCCAGGTCCACGGCATAGGGTTTGCGCCGGTTGATGAGACGGCCGGTGGGATGTCCCAGGATATTGAAACAGGGATTTTCCATGGCTTTGATAATGCGTTCTGTCTGTTTTTTTCGGGACAGGTGATGGGAAAAGTGGATGGAACAGACCCGCACATCCAGTTTTTTTAAAATCGCGTCTGGCAGATCAAGGCGGCCATCTGCCCGGATGTCCACCTCGACCCCTTTGAGCACCTGAAAATTATCCAGACGGTCATTGAGTGCTTCAATTTTTTCGATCTGCTTTTCCAGGCGGCGGGTATCCATGCCGTTGGCGATGCGGACCTGGACAGAGTGATCTGTGATGGCAAGATAGGTATACCCCATGTCCTGAGCGGATTGCACCATTTCTTCCATACCGGCCAGGCCATCGGTCTCTGTGGTATGGACATGCAAATCCCCTTGTATGTCCTGTAACTGGATCAGCCGGGGCAGCCGGTCCTGTTCCGCCGCTTTGATTTCACCGGTATGTTCCCGAAGTTCCGGTACGACAAAAGCCAGGTCCAGGATCTCATAGATCTGTTTTTCATGGGAAACGGAGATCTGTTTTTTCCCTTTGAAAATACCGTATTCATTGATTTTCAGGTTTTTTTTCACGGCCCGTTTCCGAAGGGCGATATTATGGGCTTTGGAACCTGTGAAATGATGGAGCCCTGCAGCATAGGCATCCGGGGCAAGTACCCGCAGATCCACATGAAGACCGGAGGAGAGCACTGCCCGGCAGAGGGTTTCGCCTCTGGAAATGATTTTTTTTATATCTGCATATGCGGTGAAATGTTTTATCACCTTTTCGGGTGTGTCACTGCAGATCAAAAGATCCAGGTCTCCCACGGTTTCTTTGCGCCGCCTGAAACTGCCGGCCAGCTTGATCCGGTCAATATCCTGTGCTTTTTTCATATGGGCCAGCAAAGGCGCGGCCCGTTCTTCCGCCTCAGATAATAAAATGCGCCCGGATTCGGATGTCATCTGTTCAAGGCCGTTTAAAACAGCGTGTTCGAGTTTTTTCCCAAAGCCCTGTATAGTGCGGATTTTTTTGGCCCGGGCAGCGGCTTTAAGCTCTTTTATGGTGGAAATGCCCAGTTCCTGATACAGCTGTTTTACCCGTTTGGGGCCCAGGTGTTCAATCTCCATCAAACGGGGCAGTTCTGCGGGCAGACGGGCTTGGATTTCCTTCAGTTCTGTAAAGGTTTTTTGGGAAACAATCTGCGTTATCTTGTCTGCCAGGTCCTGGCCGATGCCCGGGAGTGCGGTCAGATCCTCTTTTTGTTTGATCAGGTCGGGTACTGGCCGGGCCAGCCCCTTGACGGTTCTGGCGGCATTGCGGTATGCCCTGACCCTGAAAGGATTGGCATCTTCAATTTCCAGCAGATCCGCCATGCGGTTGAGCTGTGCTGCGATGTCCGTGTTATGCACCGGCATGGATTGGTTGTATCCTTCAGATGTGAAACTTTCGGGTATTTCCGACTTTCAGTTCATACAGGTTTTCCTTGAATCCGAATTTAAACGTGTTTTCCGGGCTGCACAAAAGCGTGATTTTGCACATTTCCTGGGTGGTTTCAAAGGCCAGGGTACTGCCCCGATACCGCACCTGCATTTCCAGTTTTTCAAGCACTTCAGGGAGCTCCGGGTTCACCCATAAGATATTGCCCCGGGTTTTTATGCCCATGTATGCTTCCTGGAGAATGTTGACGGATCCGGCCATGGCACCCAGATGAATCCCTTCCCGGGTGGTGCCGCCCTGAATATCATTAATATCGCTTTGAAGGGCTTTTAGAAAAAACTTCCAGGACCGTTTCCGGTCCGACCGGGCCATCACCCAGGAATGGACCACCCAGCTCAAAGAGGAGCCATAGGTGGTACGATGCACATAATAATCGATATTTTTGGGAATCGTTTCATATTCAAACGGATAACCCAATTGTTTGAACAAAGTTTTCAGTTCAGGCGCGGAAAACAGATAAAACAGCATGAGCACATCCGCCTGTTTCGTTATCTTGTAATTGTTGGGACTGTCTCCTTCGGCTTCCAGTATGCGGTCCATGCGCTGGATGTTGGTGTATTTTTCCCGGTATTTTTCCCAGTCCAGTTCCTTGAGCCGGTCATAATGTTCAAACTGGCTGATGATGTTGTCGTCATGAAAGATAATCCGCATTTTCCGGCTGATATCCCACCAGAGATCTGTTTCAGATTCTGTGATGTGCAGGGTTTCACAAAGCTCCTCAATGCGGTCTTCGGGCAGAATTTCCAGGACGTTCAATGCCTGGGTCAACACCCAGGTCGCCATGACATTGGTATAGGCATTGTTGTCCAGCCCGGGCTCATTCGCATCCGGGTAGGCATCATGGTATTCATCCGGACCCATCACTTTGAGGATTTCGTACCGGTCAAAATCTTTGTTAAACGTGGAAATGCTTGCCCAGAACCGGGCGATTTCAAGCAGCACTTCCGCACCATACTCAGACATGAACTGCATATCCCCGGTGGATTCGAAATATTTCCAGATATTGAATGCAATGGCTGCATTTACATGCTTTTGAAAATGTGAATTATCCGGGATCCATCGCCCTGATTTGGGATTCAAGTGCACGGTCTGGGTTTCTTCTCTGCCGCTGCTGCCGCTCTGCCAGGGAAACATGGCACCCTTGTATCCTGCCGCTCTGGCAGCGGCCCGGGCTGTATCCAGCCGGCGGTACCGGTACAGCAGAAGCGAACGCGTGATTTCCGGATGCTGCAGGGTAATAAACGGGTAAATATACAGCTCATCCCAGAAAATATGCCCCCGGTAAGCTTCTCCATGCCAGCCCCTGGCAGGCACTCCCACATCCAGATTAATGGTCTGTTTGGATGTGGTCTGCAGCAGATGAAAGATGTGCAGTCGGACCACCATTTCCGGATGGTGGTCTGAGCGTTTTTTTCTGCGGTCGGTCAGTGTAATGTCGGATCGGCGCCACAATTGTTTCCAGGCCAGTTTGTGGGTTTTGAGCAGGGGTTCAAAGCCGGGGGTACGCTGGATTCTTGCCCTGGCGGCCAGACCGCACTCGGAAATGGCAATATCCCGGGAGGTGTGCACCAGAACCACTTTTTCCACCACAATAGTTTCTTTCTTTTTGATATCCACGGTATAGCGTTTGCCCACATATCCATCATCATCCATCAGCTTGGGTGCCAGTTCCAGGGCCTTGCCTTTTCTGGTTATCCGGGTTCTGGCTGTCATGGCCACCCGCAGTTCAGACTGGACGGTCTGCACTTTCAGGTAAAGCGGCCCATCCTGAACCGATTCACTTTCCAACACTTCAAGATGCCGGCTGTTCAACTCGCCGTACCTTTTTACCCCCCGGTTCTGAACCGTGCCGTCGATGGCTGATTCCACCTCAAGGGCACCGGTTTCATTTTCACTGGTCAATGATACCCGCATGGCAGCCGTGTGCCGGTCCCCCATATGCACAATGCGCTGTTCTTCCATCCGGATGCGGCGTCCCTGTTCGTCTTCAAAAACAACGATATGGGTGAGAATCCCGTTCTGGATATCCAGTTCCCGGCAATAGGACCGAATGGCTGCATTTTCAGGAGAAAACCATTGTCCGCCTGTGAAACGAAACTTCAGACACAGCCAGTTGGGCATATTTACCAGATCTTCGTTCTCAATGTCCCTGTCGGCAATCTTGGTTTTGAGCCGGTTGTATCCTCCGGCCAGGTAGGTGCCGGGATAATGGATGTCGCCGGCAGACACCTGGGCACTTGCCCCCCGGGTGGCAAAATAGCCGTTTCCCAGTGTGCACAAAGCTTCGCGAAGTCCCTCTTCCTGCGGTTTATAGGTATTGTAGGTTAAATTCCAGGCAGGCATATTATCTTTCCTTTTCATCAAAAAGTGTTTCTATAAATGCGGCAGTTTCCCGGGTGTTTTCCAGTACAAAATCAGCTGATGTCGGGTGAAAACTGCCCTTGACGATAATACTGGTGCCGATGGTTTTCAGGCTTTCAAATGCATCCTCGTCTGTAATATCGTCTCCAATATACATGGGATAATAGGTGTCCAGATTCAGGTTCAGTTTTTCCATCAGCCATGTCAGGGCTTTTCCCTTATGCCATTCAATGTCGGGCTGCAGCTCAAACACTTTTTTCCCTTCCGTGATGCGCAGTTCAGGGTGATCGGTCTGGACCTGGCGAACGGTCTGCCGGACTGTGGTTACCTGCGCCTGTTTGACATTCCTGTAATGGATGGCAATGGAAAATTGTTTGCGTTCAAGGGCCGCACCCGGGATGTGGGTCAGGTTTTCTTCCAGCTGGCTCTGAGCCTTGTCCAGAACAGGCAGAAATTCTTTTCCTTTCTGCATTTCAAGCGTAAGATCTGCCGGGCCGGAAATGTCAAAGCCGTGGCTGCCGGCATAATAGATATTGTCCAGTTTTACAAAGTTCTGAATGGCTGCAAGGTCTCTGCCGCTGATGACGGCCACCACCCATTTTTTGGCCACTTTTTCCAGCGTCTGCCGGGTGCTCTGGTCCAGGAATGCCTTTTGGGGATCATTGACAATAGGGGTCAGGGTGCCGTCATAATCCAGAAAAAGGGCGATCTTCCTGTCTTTGGCCTTGTGTAAAATTTGCTGAATATGGTCCAGGGCAGAGGGCAGAGATGCCATTTCTTTTTTTCTGACGGGCAGTCTGTCATTGATGCGGATATCGCACAGATCTGAAAACACCACATCAGCGCCTGCTTTTTTCAAAATAGCTTCATTGTCTGCCCTGTTTACGCCGATCACCTGAAAAAATCCGCCTTTTTTCGCAGCGCTCACCCCGGATGTCGCATCTTCAAAAACAGCGGTGCGCTTTGCTGTGACTTCCATGCGGCGGGCAGCCTCGAAAAAGATATCCGGGTCAGGCTTTCCTTTTATTCCCAGCTTTTGGGAAAGCACACCGTCCACCACTGTGTCGAACCAATCTGCAATCCCGACCGCCTCAAGCACGGGAATGCAGTTTTTACTGGCGGAAATAACCGCTATTTTCCATCCTTGTCTTTTGATTTCATACATCAGGCTCAATGTATCTTCGTATACTTCGGGTCCTTGTTTTTGCAGATAGGTATTGAAAATCTCATTTTTTCTGTTGCCAAGCCCATAGATGGTTTCATTGCTCAGATCGTCTGACGGATTTCCCCGGGGCAGGTCGATCCCCCTGGATTTGAGAAATGATTCCACCCCGTCATACCGGGGTTTCCCATCTACATAAGTGCGGTATTCTTTGTCTGCGTCAAAAGGAATATATGCCTGGTTTTCACGAGCAGCCCGGGTTTTTAAATAGGTGTCGAAAAGGGTTTTCCACGCCTTTGCATGCACCTTTGCCGTCTGGGTGATCACGCCATCCAGGTCAAAAATAACCCCATCGCATGTTTCTGTCGAGAGTACAAAATCTGTTTGATTCATCTGTATTTTTCCTTTCGCCTGATACCGGTCTGAGCTGTGTTTGGGTCCGGTAATATTGAATTTTTCTAAATAGGATAAAGATACGTTTTTTTTTGCCGGTGATACAATACACAATAACCCCCATATTGAAGAAAATTTTCTTGTATTTGTCTATTTTTGATCCATGACCGCCTGTTGAAAAATACATCAACCCGATTCAACTGCATACCCTTACGATAAAAAATGGTGGTTTTTCACCATATGATCCTTTTTCATGGTCTGGTAAGGTGACAAAAACTGGCAACATACCGGATAATAAGGAGAAGAGACAGATGAAACATATAACAACACCCGGTAACATGCATCTGGCGGATGCATTCAACAAAAATGACCTCGATGCCTTGCTCAAACATGAGAACGCTGCATGCATCTCCATATATATCCCTACCCGCAGGAGCGGCAAAGAAAGCCTGCAAAATCAGATCCGTTTTAAGAATACCATGGAGAAGATCAAACCCATCGTTCCGGGCATTGACCTGGGCCCTGCCATGGCGCTGCTGGAGAACGGCAATGCCGCATTCTGGCAGTATCAAAAAGACGGGTTCGCCCTTTTTATGTCACCTGAACTGACGCGTGCCTTTCGGCTTTCCATGGACACGCCCGAAGTGGCAGTGGTGGCAGATCAGTTTCACCTGAAACCGGTTTTGCCCCTGGTGGCCTATGACACCACTTTTTTTATCCTTGCCCTCAGTCAGAATGAATGCCGGTTGTATCAGTGCACCCGGCAGCATTGTGATGAAATCACACCCGAAAATCTGCCGGACAGCCTGTCCCAGGCATTGCGGTTCGATCTTCAGGAAAAACAGCTCCAGTTTCATACCGCAAGCCAGACCAGCCAGACACCGGGCAGAAAAGCGGCGGTTTTCCATGGACAGGGTGGGGCTGATGATGAAGATAAAGACCGTATTCTGCGGTATTTTCAAGCCATTAACAACGCGTTGACCACCTTTTTGGGTCCGCGTTCGGATCTGCTGATCCTGGCGGGTGTGGATTATCTCCATGCCCTGTATCGAACCGCCAATACCTATCCTTACCTTGTAAAAGAAGGGATCATTGGAAATCCGGAAAATATGTCGGCACAGGACCTGCAAAAAGCGGCCTGGGAGATTGTGGCACCGCATACCCGCAAAGACCTGAACCAAGCGTTAAACACATATCACGATCTGAAGGGGTCAGGCAAAACTGCCAATGATCTGGCCCATATTCTTGAGCAGGCACCCACCGGGCAGGTGAAACACCTGATAGTCGCCCGGGATGTTGACCAATGGGGGCAGTTCAGCTGGGATGACGGACCGGTTTTTCATTCTGAAAAGCAGGCGCAAGACCAGGATCTGCTGAATGTGGCCGCATGCCATGCACTCAGAAACGGTGCGTCTGTATTTCCGGTGCCTTTGAAAGAGATGCCCGATGATTCGCCGGTGGCGGCTGTTTTTTATTAACACCCATGCATATAACAAGAAACAGGAGGAAAACACAATGGATCGCTTGAACGCTAAAACCGCATTGATTACGGGCGGTGCCCGGGGAATCGGCCGGGAAATCTGTAAACTGTTTGCCAGGGAAGGGGCATATGTGATCGTCACCGACATTATTGATGATGAAGGCGAACAGCTGGTTGAAGAAATCCGCCAAAACCAGGGCCGGGCAGAGTATCAGCATCTGGACACTTCTGATGAAAAAAATGTGGCCGATGTGATCTCGCCGGCTGACAGCCTTACCATCCTGGTGAACAACGCCGGCATTGCCGGTCCCAACAAACCCACCCATGAAATTGACGTACAGGAATGGGACAACCTGATGAACGTGAATGTCAGGGGGGTATTTTTGTGTACCAAATATGCCATTCCCCATATGCAGAAAAACAAGGGCGGCAGTATTATCAATCTTTCTTCCATTTACGGGATTGTCGGTGCACCGGACCTGCCCGCCTATCATGCATCAAAAGGGGCGGTCCGGTTGATGAGCAAGACAGATGCCTTGATTTATGCCAAACAGGGTATTCGCGTGAATTCCCTTCATCCCGGTTATATCTGGACCCCTTTGGTTGAAGAACTGGGCAAAGCTTCGGAAGAAGGGGTGGATGCCTTTCGAAAAAATCTGGACAGCAAGCATCCCGTCGGCCATGTGGGAAAGCCTGAGGATATTGCATATGGCGCCCTGTACCTTGCTTCGGATGAATCCGCATTTGTCACCGGCAGCGAGCTGGTCATTGACGGGGGCTACACCGCCCAGTAAAAGAAATAGCTGACTTTTTGACATCAACCGCTTTTTTGGGCGGTCTGCCGCGCAAGCAGTTCATGCTCACCTGTCAGAATGGTTTCAATGATGCTGTCCAGGGGCTGATCGGTCCGGACCGGCATGTGCACATCCGCTGACAAATGGTCAAAAGGGTCCATGCTCTTTCTTATGGCTGCAAAATGTTCCAGCCGTGCGTCAGATACCGTGGATTGATGTTCCCGGTTTTTGAGCCGGGACTTGATTTCCCGGTCCGGGCACCGGCATTCAACAAAAATGATGTTGGCAGATGTGTCCCGGGCCAGCTGCAGTATATCCTGCCGTTCTTTCTGCTTGCTGCAGGTGGCATCCAGGATCACAGAGCTGCCTTTTTCCAGCGCTGCCTGGGCCGTGACCAGCATTTTGCCATACACAAGCGAGGTGGCCTCCGGGGAATACATGCCCTTTTCAAACCCTGTTTTGCCGGATTTGTCAGGCAACTCCTCAAACAGGGTTTTGCGAAGTTCATCACTGCGGATCCAGGGTATGGAAAACAGTGCCGCCAGTTTTTCTGCCACCGTGCTTTTGCCTGCTGCAATCATGCCGCAGGTCACCCAGATGACCGGAAAAGCCATTTTCAGGGCATACTGGTAGGCCAGATCCAGATATTGTTCCATTTCATGAACGTGTTCAGCCTTTTTGGCATCATCGTGTGACGGCATGGCCTCAATCTGCAAATGATACACCTTTACCTGCACCATGGCCCGAAAGCATTTGTAAAAATCAATCACCTGCATCAAATCCGCGTCACTGGTTATTTTTACATACCGGCTGAGCAGAAAAAGGGCGGCCGGCCGGTATCCGAGAAAATCCATGTCCATGGACAGAAAAGCCAGATCCGATGCCGTGTCCTGGTAACGGAATGTGTGGTTGAATTCAATACAGTCCAGTATCTGAACGCCCTGATCATTGTAAATATGTTCTGTTTTTAAATCGCCATGGGTATCGCAGATATGGTTGTTTTCAATTCGGCGGTTAAATAACTCTTTATGGCGGTCCAGAAACATCCGGGTTGCGGTCTTTATCAGCTCAATTTTTTTTTTGTTGGTCCCGGTGTCGGAAAAATCAGGCAGCCGGTTGAAATTGTCCCGGCACTTTTGCCCGATGGCGTCAAACGAACCAAACTGATCCCTCTCCTTTTTTTTTAATGCAGATGCGTTATAAAAATCAGCCAGGGTATGGATCAGACGGTTGATGAATGATTCAGTCACCCGGTTTGATACAAGCAGGTATTCCAGGGTGTGTTCATCCGGCAACCGTCGCATTTTAACGGCGTAATCCACGGTTTCTCCGGTTGTGTTCAACCCATATCCGTTTCTGTCCCATGTGATTTTTTCAACCCCAAGATAGATGTCTGAGGTGAGCCGCTGATTCAACCGCACCTCTTCACAGCAGAATCTATAGCGCTTTTCCAGGGTGCTGAAATCAAGAAATCCCAGATTGACGGGTTTTTTGACTTTATAGACCCGATCACCGGCAAGAAAGACATCAGAGATATGTGTCTGCTTGTGTATAATCTCGGCGGGCTTGTGGGGATAAAAGTCAGCAGATGTCATTGCCGCAACCAGTGTGCCATGGTCGTATTTTTTCAAATCTTTATGCATGTGTTTACTCCCTTAGGGCCTGTTCCTGATGTTTTTTACCAAATCATATCGATACGGATGGGTAAAATAAATGGGTGTATTCCCCCATTTGACGCTGAAACATGTATTTGCATGAAGCCGCCGGTGTAAATACATGTTTTTCCTCATTGAAGATCATACCCGGAAAAACGATAATTGAAATCCAATCAAACAAGCGGAGGCATGGATTAATAGAAATGAAAAGAGAACCGTTATGAAGATTTGGCCAGGACAACCATATCCGCTGGGAGCTGTATTCGATGGTTCCGGCACCAATTTTTCCTTGTTTTCAGAGATTGCGGAGCGTGTACAGCTCTGCCTCTTTGACGAAAATGACAATGAAACACGTATCGATCTCACTGAGGTGACAGGGTATTGCTGGCATGGGTATCTGCCCTTTGTGGAGCCGGGCCAGCGGTATGGATTTCGAATCCACGGCCCGTGGGATCCCTCCCGGGGTTTTTGCTGCAATCCCGCCAAGCTGCTGCTGGATCCCTATGCCAAAGCCATGGATGGGAAAGTGCAATGGGATGAGGCAGTATTCCCCTATCCCTTTAGAGAGGGTCCCGGCATCCGCAGCGATACTGACAGTGCCCCTTTCATGCCCAAGTGTGTGGTGCACCAGCCCCATTTCGACTGGAGCGGAGACCGCCGCCTGCAGATTCCCTGGCATGATACCGTGATTTATGAAACCCATGTAAAAGGGTTCACCGTTCGCCATCCGGATGTTCCCCCTGAAATGGCCGGCACCTATGCAGGACTTGCCCATCCTGCGGTTGTTGAATACCTTAAAAACCTTGGGGTCACAGCGGTTGAACTGATGCCGGTGCATTTTTTCATCCAGGACAAACACCTGGTGGATCAGGGTCTGAAAAATTACTGGGGGTACAACTCCATCGGGTATTTTGCCCCCCACAACGAATATGCGGCAGACAACCGTCCCGGCGGTGTTGTGGCTGAATTCAAACAGATGGTGAAAATCCTTCACCAGGCCGGTCTGGAAGTGATTCTGGATGTGGTCTACAACCACACGGCAGAGGGAAATCACCTGGGTCCCATGCTCAGTTTCAAAGGAATCGACAACACCTATTATTACCGGCTTACTGAAGATCCGCAATACTATATGGATTATACCGGCACGGGCAACACATTGAATATGCGCAATCCCCATGTTCTGCAGCTTGTCATGGATTCTTTGCGGTACTGGATTCTGGAAATGCACGTGGACGGATTCCGGTTTGATCTGGCATCCACCCTGGCCAGGGAACTGCATGATGTGGACCGGCTGTCCGCTTTTTTCGACATCATCCAGCAGGACCCGGTCATCAGCCAGGTCAAGCTGATTGCCGAACCCTGGGATGTGGGTGAGGGCGGCTACCAGGTCGGCAATTTCCCGCCGGTTTGGACCGAATGGAACGGAAAATACCGGGACTGCGTCCGGGATTTCTGGCGGGGGGAGGACCAGACCATGGGCGAGTTTGCCGCCCGTTTTACAGGCAGTTCCGATCTGTATGAAAATACCTCCCGCCTGCCCTATGCCAGCATCAATTTCATCACGGCCCATGACGGGTTCTCCCTGCATGATCTGGTTTCCTATAATGAAAAGCATAACATGGCCAACGGCGAGGAAAATCGTGATGGAGAGGATCACAACCGTTCCTGGAACTGCGGTGAGGAGGGAGAAACAAACGACCCGGAGATACGCCGGCTGAGACACCGCCAAAAGCGAAATTTTCTGGCTACCCTGCTCCTTTCCCAGGGGGTGCCCATGCTTCTGGGCGGAGATGAACTGGGGCGGACCCAGCAGGGGAACAACAACGCCTATTGCCAGGACAATGAAATTTCCTGGTACAACTGGGAAAATGTGGACGAAGCACTCCATGATTTTTGCCGGAAACTTATTCAGTACCGCAAAGACCACCCTGTTTTCCGCCGCCGGGGATGGTTTCACGGCCGCTCGATTCATGGCAGCGAGGTCGACGACATCAGATGGTTCACCATGGAAGGAGAACAGATGGCTGAACAGGACTGGGGAGTGGAAGTCACAAAATCCCTGGGTGTTTTTTTGAATGGTGCCACCATTCCCAATCCCAATCCCCGGGGTGAACCTGTCATCGATGACAATTTTTACCTGATTTTCAATGCCTTTCATGATGTACTGCAATTTAAACTTCCCGGACCGGATTATGGCAATCTTTGGATAAAGGAAATCGATACTGAAACCGGGTGGCAGGAAGAGCCCCCGACACTCAAGGCAGGGGACGCGATCATGGTTGCGGCCCGTTCCCTGGTGGTGCTGCGCCATGAAATTTGAACCTGTTGCCACCTACCGACTCCAGATGCATCCCGGATTCGGCTTTGACCAGGCCGCAGAGATTGTGCCCTATCTGCATGATCTGGGTATCAGTCATATGTACACCTCCCCCTACCTCCAGGCAGCTGCCGGCAGCACCCACGGCTATGATATTGTGGATCCCGCACACGTCAATGCGGAACTCGGGGGAACCCAGGCTCATGCCCGCCTGTGTGAGACTATTCGTGCCGCAGGGCTTGGGCATATGATCGATGTGGTGCCCAACCATATGGCCGTTGCCGGGCGGCAGAATCCCTGGTGGTGGGATCTGCTGGAGAACGGACCGGCCAGCCGCTTTGCCGGGTTTTTTGATGTGGACTGGCACAGTGGCGCAAACCGATGGCCCGGCAAGCTTCTTTTGCCGGTTTTAGGAAATCACTATGGCCGCATCCTCGAGGATGGCGAACTGCAGTTGTCATATGAAGACGGGAATTTTGCCATTCATTATCATGAGCATCTGTTCCCTGTGGCACCTTCCAGTGCGGCCGAAATTTTGTCCACGGCCGGGGAAGATGACGGATCAAAAGAATCGCGCATCAAAACAGAGGTGACACGCCTGAACCATGATCCGGATGCCCTGGATACAGTCATTGAACAGCAGCATTACCGGCTGGCTTTCTGGCGCATGGCGGACACAGATCTTGGATACAGGCGGTTTTTCAACATCAGTGACCTGGCAGGAATAAGGGTTGAGGACAAAACGGTTTTCGCGGCTGTCCATGCCCTGCCTTTGGCCTGGGTTAAAAAAGGATGGGTCCAGGGGCTGCGCATTGACCATCCGGACGGTCTGTGGGACCCGGCCCAGTATTTTCACAGGCTGCAAAAGGCCTGCCCTGATGCCTGGATCGTGGTGGAAAAAATTCTTGAACCCAAAGAAAATCTTGCGTCAGACTGGCCGGTTGCCGGCACCACAGGATATGATTTCATGAATCTTGCAGGGGGGCTGTTTGTAAATCCTGCATCCGAGGAGGTGCTGACACAGCTGTATGCGGATTTTACAGGAATACAACAACCGTTTGAAGCACTGGTCCATGAATGCAAGCACCTGGTGCTCACCACTATCCTGCAAAGTGAGATCAGGCGCCTTACCAGTCTTTTTGAAGAAATCTGTGAAAGGCACCGACGTCACAGGGACTATTCCCGGCAGGAACTGCGCAGGGCCCTGTGTCAGACAGCCATCCATTTTCCAGTGTATAGGTCATATGTGTCTGCCTCAGAAAACAGGGTGTCTGAAGAGGACGAACACCATATCGATGCGGCCATTGAAGGGGCTGCAATGGTGCGTTCGGATCTTGACCCGGAACTGTTTTTATTTCTTAAAGACCTGCTTTTGCTGCAAACCAGAGGGGCCCTGGAAACAGAACTGGCCATGCGGTTCCAGCAACTGACCGGTCCGGCCATGGCCAAGGGCGTGGAAGATACCGCTTTTTACCGCTACCACCGCCTGATCTGCCTCAACGAGGTGGGAGGAGATCCCGGCCGGTTCACCGTAACTCTCCGGCAGTTCCATACGGCCTGTGCCCGTGCACAAAAAGAACATCCGCTGGGACTTTTGGCTTCCACCACCCATGATACCAAGCGCAGTGAAGATGTCCGGGCCCGGCTGGCCCTGCTTTCCGAGATCCCGGACCCATGGGCGGATGCGGTCCGCAGATGGGCTTCCAATAATGCCCGCCACCGTTCTGGCGGGGTGCCTGATGCCAATACCGAATACCTGTTGTACCAGACCCTGGTGGGGGCCTGGCCCATTGATCTGGAAAGAATCTGTGCCTATATGGAAAAAGCGGTCAAAGAAGCCAAGGTGCATACCTCCTGGACAGCTCCGAATAATGCGTATGAGCGCGGTCTGGCTGATTTTATCGCTGCCGTGCTGGCAGACAGGGCATTCTGCACAGACCTGGAAAATTTTGTTGCAGACCTGATTGCACCCGGCAGAATCAACAGCCTTGCCCAGACCCTGATCAAACTCACAGCCCCGGGGGTTCCGGACATCTACCAGGGCACTGAACTGTGGGATTTGAGCCTGGTGGACCCAGATAACCGCAGGCCCGTGGATTTTGCCCTGCGCCGCCGCCAGCTGGGCCAATTGCCCCAGCTGGACCCTGAAGCGATTATGGCCGGAATGGACAAAGGCCTGCCCAAGCTCTGGGTCATCCGGCAGATCCTGCATCTGCGCCGTGCCCATCCGGTACTTTTTGGTCCCCGGGCCGATTATTGCCCGTTGTATGCAACCGGCCAAAAAGCAGACCATCTGGTGGCGTTTTTCCGGGGACAGGCTGTGATCTCTCTGGCCCCAAGGCTTGTTATGGGTCTGAATAATGACTGGGACGATACCATTGTGGCACTGCCTTCGGGAAAATGGCACAATGTTCTGACAGGTGATGAAGCGGACGGTGGTGCTGTAAGGCTTCAGGAACTGCTGCGTCGTTTTCCTGTCGGCCTGCTGATGAAAAGGAAATAACTGCCATGACAGATATGCGTGTCTGGGCCCCAAAGGCCGGAAAAGTAACATTGCACAGCAATGACCAGGTGCTTGCCATGACACAGGATGCAGGCGGCTGGTGGCATGTGGATGCCCCCTTTATGCACCACGGCGTTGATTATGCCTTTGCCGTGGACGGCAACGGACCGTTTCCGGATCCGCGTTCTTTCTGGCAGCCCAACGGGATACACGGGTTTTCCAGATGGGTGGACCATTCTGTCTTTGAGTGGACTGATGCCGGCTGGCAGCAGCCGCCTCTGGGATCAGCCGTCATCTATGAACTGCACCTGGGAACCTTCACCTCTGAGGGAACATGTGAGGCAGCTGTCGGCCGCCTGGATCATCTGGTGACACTGGGTATCACCCATGTGGAACTGATGCCCGTGGCCCAGTTTTCCGGTGACCGCGGATGGGGCTACGACGGTGTGGATCTGTACGCTCCCCACCAGGCATACGGTGGCCCAGAAGGGCTGAAACGCCTGGTGGATGCCTGTCACCAGCGCGGTCTGGCCGTGCTGCTCGATGTGGTGTACAACCATCTGGGGCCTGCGGGAAATTATCTGAACCAGTTTGGGCCGTATTTCACAGACCGGTATGCCACCCCCTGGGGGGATGCGGTCAATTTTGATGAACGTGACAGCAGTGAAGTGCGGCAATTTTTTATAGACAATGCCGTCATGTGGCTCAAGGACTACCACTTTGACGGGCTGCGTATCGATGCGGTCCATGCCATCCTGGATACATCTGCCATTCATTTTCTGGAAGCGCTTGCCAATGCCGTAAAAAATCTGGAAACAGCCCTGGGCCGGCATCTTGTGCTCATCGCAGAAAGCGATCTGAATGACCCCCGGGTGATCCGTTCTCCAGCGGTGGGGGGATACGGCATTGATGCCCAGTGGAACGAGGATTTTCACCACGCTCTGCATGCGGTGCTGACCGGGGAAAATCAGGGCTATTATCAGGATTTCGGCACCCTGGCCCAGCTGGCAAAGGTCTTGACCCGGGGGTTGGCGTATGACGGATGTTATTCGGCTTACCGCCGCCGCTGTCATGGACGGCCCGCCACCGGAATTTCCGGCACCCGGTTTGTGGGATGTCTGCAAAACCATGACCAGGTGGGCAACCGTGCCCTGGGCGAGCGCACAAGCCGGCTGCTTTCACCGGGCCTGCTGAAAATCGGTGCTGCCCTGGTCATGACGTCTTCTTTTGTGCCCATGCTGTTTCAGGGGGAAGAATGGGGGGCCTCAACACCATTTCTGTATTTTACCGATCACCGGGAACCTGAACTGGGAGAAGCGGTGAAGCGCGGCCGGCGCAAAGAATTTGCCGCATTCGGATGGGAAAGCGAAGAGATCCCCGATCCCCAGGATGAAGAAACCTTTGCGCAATCCAGGCTCAACTGGGAGGAACGGCAAGAGGAGAACAGCAGGCACATGCTGGCGTGGCATCAATCGCTCATTGCGCTGCGGCGCCGCCTGTCATGCTTGACTGATGGAGAAACTGAACAGGTATCTGTTATATTTGATGAAACAGAGCGCTGGCTGACCATGACACGGGGACCGGTGCTGCTGGCGTGCAATTTTGCAGATGCACCCAGGATAATTTCCTGTGCCGCAGCAAAAGATAAAACAATGGTTCTGTCATCAGAAGACGGCTTTGTTGTTGAAAATACCACACTCATGTTTCCAGCGCAGTCGGTTGCAATACTGGTCGGATGAAAAAGACAATCACATTTATGAGGAGCAAAAAGATGGCTAAGAAAAAAAAGAAACGCGTTATTTTCAGGGTTTTTGCCCCGGAAGCCCAAAAGGTGATGCTTTCCGGAACTTTTAATCAGTGGTCCCAGGATTTGGATCCCATGAAAAAAGATGAAACAGGGACATGGGAAAAAATAAAAATTCTGCCAAAAGGCACCTATGAATACAAGTTCATTGTGGATGGAGAATGGACCTGCGATCCTAATTGTCCTGACGTTGTTTGTGATGATCAGGGCGCGGAAAACAACCAGATTGTCGTGTGAACGGTTATGGAAACGACAGATTTGTTCCAAGAAATCACACCATTAAATTACACCATAAAAGGAGAGAGAGCAATGAGCAAGAAAGAAGCGTATGAAAAAAAATTAGAGGCACAGCTGAAAGAATGGAAAACCGATATCGATAAGTTGAAGGCCAAAGCTGACAAGGCAGATGCCAAGGCCAAACTTGAATATTACAAGCAGATCGAAGAGTTGCGCACCAAACAGGAAGCGGCCCAGAAAAAGCTGACAGAACTTAAAGCGGCTGGTGGAGATGCATGGGAAGATCTTAAAGCCGGTATTGACCTTGCGTGGGGTTCACTGGGAGAGGCTGTAAAATCCGCCAGATCCAGATTCAAATAGCGGGTTGTTTAAAAGACAATCCCAATGGGTTTATTCTGCGTGATCTGCAGGTCATAGCTGATAGGAAAATGAATCCAGGGTTGAAAAAAAGACAGTGTTTGCAGGAGATATAGTATGAATACCGCAAAACAAGACAATTACGTACGATGGTTTGAAGATCTGAATTCAGAAGATGTCGGCCGGGTCGGGGGCAAGAATGCGTCGCTGGGGGAGATGGTCCGGGCCCTTAAAAAAAAGGATATCCGTGTTCCGGACGGCTTTGCCACGACTACAACCGCCTTTTGGGCATTCATTGAAAAAAACCAGCTGCAGGATAAGATCACAAAACTGCTCAAAACCTATCAGCAAAAAGAGGCATCACTGCAAAAAACGGGGCAGGCCATCCGGAACTTGTTCAACCAGGGAGAAATGCCGGAGGATGTGGCACAGGCAATCTTTTCTGCCTATAAAGATCTTGCCGGGCGTTACAATGTAAAAGAAGTGGACGTGGCGGCCCGCTCCAGCGCCACGGCCGAGGACATGCCCAAGGCCAGTTTTGCCGGACAGCAGGAATCTTTTTTGAATGTAACCGGTGAAAAGGCATTGCTCACAGCCTGCAAAAAATGCTTTGCCTCCCTTTTCACTGATCGGGCAATCTCCTACCGGGAGGAAAAGGGATTTGACCACCTGAAGGTGGCCCTCTCCGTCGGTGTTCAGAAAATGGTCCGTTCCGATCTGGCCGGTTCCGGGGTATTGTTCACCCTGGATACTGATTCCGGGTTTCCGGATGTAATCCTGATCAACGCGGCCTGGGGCCTTGGCGAGAATGTGGTCCAGGGTACGGTCAATCCGGATCAGTATACGGTTTTCAAACCATTTCTGGCAAAGGAGGGCATTGATCCTATTATTGAAAAAACCCGTGGTTCCAAGGAAAAGAAAATGGTGTATGCCAAAACCAGGCCCACCAAAAATCTGAATACTTCCAAAGAGGAGCGTGAATCCTTTGTGTTGACGAACCGCGAGATCATGCAGCTTGCCCGTTGGGGCATGGAGATTGAAAAACACTATGACACCCCCATGGATATCGAATGGGCCAAGGACGGTGAGCAGGGAGATCTGTTCATTGTACAGGCCAGGCCGGAAACCGTGCAGTCCCGGAAAACCGTTGGAAACATGAAGACATATACGCTCACACAAGATCCGGGAGAGCATCTGGTTACCGGACTGGGTATCGGCCAGGCCATTGCCCCAGGAAAGGTCAGTGTCATCAAGAGTGCACAGCAGATCGATCAGTTTCAAACCGGTGCTGTGCTGGTAACCACCATGACCGATCCGGACTGGGTCCCGATCATGAAGCGCGCTGCAGCCATTGTCACTGATCAGGGGGGGCGCACCTCCCATGCCGCCATTGTCAGCCGCGAGCTGGGAATCCCCGCCATTGTGGGCGCAGAGAATGCCACTCAGATCCTCAGGCAGGACCAGGAAGTGACGGTTTCCTGTGCCGAAGGAGACAAGGGGTATGTGTATGCCGGAAAACTGGAATTTGAAACAAAGGAATTGAACCTGGATGATATTCCGGAAACAAAGACCCAAATCATGCTGAATATCGGGACTCCCCAAGCGGCCATGCGCTGGTGGAAACTGCCCTGCAAGGGGGTGGGCCTGGCCCGCATGGAATACCTGATCAACAATGTGATCAAGATCCATCCGTTGGCCCTGGCCCGCTTTGATACGGTTGAAGACAAGGATGCCAGAGACAAAATTGAGAAATTGACATGGGAATATGAGGACAAAACCGCGTATTTTGTGGAACTTCTGGCCCGGGGCATTGCCACCATCGCAGCCTCCCGGTATCCCCACCAGGTGATTGTGCGCATGAGCGACTTCAAAACCAATGAATATGCTGATTTGATCGGCGGCAGCCAGTTCGAACCCAGAGAGGAAAATCCCATGCTCGGGTGGCGCGGGGCATCAAGGTATTACAGTGAAGACTACCAGGACGGGTTTGCCCTGGAATGCCGGGCCATCCGCCGGGTGCGGGAAGATATGGGATTTGCCAATGTGACCATCATGATTCCTTTCTGCCGCACCCCGGCCGAGGCGGACAAGGTGATGGATGTCCTGGATAAAAATGGACTGAGGCGGGGTGAAAAAGATCTTCAGGTGTATATCATGGCGGAGATACCCACCAATATTCTGGAAGCTGAGGCCTTTGCCGAACGATTCGACGGATTTTCCATCGGATCCAATGATCTCACCCAGCTGACCCTGGGCATCGGACGTGATTCACAAAAGCTGGCCCCTTTGTTTGATGAAAGCGAAGCCTCTGTCAAGATATTGATCCGTATGCTCATTGAAGCCGCGCACAAGGCCGGCCGCAAGGTGGGGATCTGCGGGGAAGCACCCAGCAATGACACCGAGTTTGCCGCCTTTCTGGTGGAAGCTGGTATCGATTCCATCTCGCTGCAGCCCGACAGTGTCCTCCAGGTCATAAGGCGCGTGGCCGAAATGGAACAAAACTGATCGTGGACACGTCCGGAGAGGCCCTGGAAAAGGCATGCAAAGAAGGGGTATATATGATCAAGCCCAATATCGGTGAATTCAGGAAACTGGCAGCCGGTACTGCAGCCGTCATGACGACCGGCACACAATTGTGCCGAAAAGAAGACACACAAAGATTGTTTGAAACCATGATTTCAGAAAGCTGATAACGCACAGACAATACACTGAAGAATGGCTTTATGGCCTTTTTTTTAAAGAAAACAAAAAGGAAAGAACTATGACAACCAACGTAGCAATCAATGGCCTTGGCAGAATAGGAAGAGCAATCCTTAAAATAATACTGGAAACTCCGGAGCTTGAACTTGTGGCATTGAACGATCTGCTGCCTGTGGATAATTTTGCCTATTTGTTGAAATATGATTCCGTATACGGCCGGTATGAAAAAGAGGTAAGGGCCAATAAAGATGATCTGCAGATAGATGGAAAGCAATACCGTATGTTCAATGAAAAGGATCCGGCTGAACTTCCATGGGAAGCGCTTGATATTGATATTGTTTTTGAGTGCACCGGTGTTTTTCGAAAAAAACAAGACCTGGAAAAGCATCTGAAAGCCGGTGCAAAACGGGTTTTTCTTTCAGCTCCCGAGAAAACCGGCGAAGTGGAAATGGTGGTGCACGGGGTGAACCAGTTGGAGGGATCTCCCAGGATGGTCTCCTGTGCAAGCTGTACCACCAACTGCATCAGCCCGGTGGTTGAAATTCTGGGAAGAAGAGTTGGCATAAAAAAGGCCATGATGACCACGATTCACGCGTATACATCAAGCCAGTCCCTCATGGACTCGCCCAGAAACAAATGGCGGCGGGGAAGGGCGGCAGCCGTCAATTTTGTGCCGACATCCACGGGCGCGGCCCAGGCCACCACAAAAGTGTTGCCGCAATACAGCGGAAAATTTGACGGTGTCGCGGTTCGCGGTCCGGTGCCGGCAGGTTCCTTAACTGATCTGGTCTTTGTGACGGAGCGGGATGTGACAGTAGAAGAGGTCAATGGAATTTTTCAGGAAGAATCTCAAACCGAACGTTACCGGGGAATTCTGGGTGTGGCACAGGATCCCATTGTTTCTTCGGACATCATCAAAGACCCCCGGGCTTCCATTGTTGATCCGAGCATGACCCAGGTGGTGGACGGCGATCTGCTCAAGGTGATGAGCTGGTATGATAACGAATGGGGATATGCATGCCAGATGGTCAGGGAAGCTGTGAAAACAATGCATTGAAACGGATTGTGAAACGGGTCGAAAAACAAAAAAGCTTTTATTGGAAGGGAATCATGAAAAACAAATTTTTCACATTTTTTATCTCGGTGATTCCGGTGGTTTTGATGCCGTTTTTCTCTGGATGCACCCACAGGCCGGTGGACCGGTCTATGGGTGGATGGGGCCATATGATGGGATATGGCGGCTATGGAGGAATTTTTATGTGGATTTTGATAATCAGTGTTGTCGCGGTTGTTCTTTACTTTGTTATTAACCGCGGCAAAACAACCGGAACTTCGACAGGTTCGGAAAAAGAAAGCCCGTCGGAAATTTTAAAGAAACGGTACGCCAAAGGTGAGATAACAAAAGAAGAGTTTGATAAGCTTAAAAAAGACATTGAAACCTGAGTTCGGTTCCAGATGTTTGGTCTGGTTGGAACGGTGAAAAAAATAAAACGACAAAACAAGGAGAAGGCAAATGAGGTATGCAAAAATAAGCAGCGCAATATGTGTGTGGGTTTTAATGGTCATGTTTGTCACAATGCCGGCGGGTTTTGCCAAATCCCACGAGGACAACACCACGGTCAAATCGGTTCAACAGGAAGCACAGGATCTGCTCGAAGCCCTCAAAGACTATACAGCTGATCAGCGTGATGAGGCGATTGAACGGTCTAAAACAGCATTGGATATACTGGACAGACGGATTGATGAACTGGAAACTGATATCGCAGACAACTGGGATCAAATGAGCAGTGCGGCCCGTGAAAAAACCCGGGAAAGCCTCAAAACACTGCGAAAAAAACGGAATGATGTGGCTGAGAAATACGGCAGTCTGAAAGCCAGTTCCACCAGTGCATGGGAAGAAATGAAACAAGGGTTTTCAGATGCCTATGAAGATCTCAGCGATGCATGGGCAAAGTCTGTAAATGAATTTGATAAAAACAATTCAGATAAATAAAACCAATAAATGAATAATAAAGACACCGAATACCCGGCTTTGGATGGCAAATCACCCTGGATGCTCGAAGCGAAGGAGGCGGTTGAACAGCTTGCCTCACATTCTGATGACGGGCTGAACCCGAAACAGGCCCGCAGCCGGTTGGAAAAATATGGTCCCAACCGGATTGAAGCCGCCAAACAGCGTTCCGCATGGCAGATATTTACTGCCCAGATCAAGAATCTCATTGTACTGCTCCTGGCTGCGGCTGCCGGCATATCTTTCATTCTCGGTCAGTTCCTGGAAGGGATCGCCATTCTGGTGGCGTTGATCGTCAATGTGTTCATCGGGTTCGGCACCGAACTGCGTGCCATGCGGTCCATGGAAGCCTTGCAGCAGATGACCCGGAGGCATGCCAAAGTGCTGCGCCAGTCAGAGATCCAAAAAATCGAGGCCGCCAAACTGGTTCCCGGTGACATTGTGGTTCTGGAAGGCGGAGATGTGATCCCGGCTGATCTCAGGCTGATCGAGGCCAACCGGATCAAAGCCGATGAATCTGCCTTGACCGGAGAGTCTGTGCCGGTGGACAAGGATGTGGCGGCCCTGGCCGAAGATACCCCCCTTGCCGAGCGAAACAACATGCTTTTCAACGGCACGGCCCTGACCCAGGGATCAGGAAAAGGCGTGGTCGTGGCCACGGGCATGTCCACCCAGCTGGGGCATATTTCACGGCTGGCCGAGGGTGCCCAGGAAGAGGTCCTGACACCGCTGGAAAAGCGGCTGAACAGCCTGGGGCAGAAACTGATCTGGGTCACCCTGGGTATTGCCGTATTGATAGGAGTGACAGGCGTGATGGCCGGCAAAGATCTGGTGGTGATTTTCAAAACATCTGTCGCACTGGCAGTTGCTGCCATTCCGGAGGGGCTGCCCATCGTGGCCACCATTGCACTGGCCAGAGGGATGTGGCGGATGGCCAAAAAAAATGCGCTGGTCAACAGGCTTTCTGCCGTGGAAACCTTAGGTTCAACCAGCATTATCTGCGCGGACAAGACCGGCACCCTGACGGAAAACAAGATGACTGTGTCAACCCTGGTCCTGGTCGATTCAGAAGAGGTGATGCACGTCAGGTGGAATCCGGACGAAGACCCGCCGTTTTCTGTTAAAAAGGATGTGAAAACCGATGATTCCCTGAACACGCATATGAAAGATATAATGACCATCGGCATGCTGTGCAGCAATGCCCAGCTGTCAGAAAACGGGGAAGATGTGGGTGATCCCATGGAACTTGCCCTGCTGCAGGCCGGGAAAAAGCTTGGACTGCATCGGGAGGACCTGCTGGCATCCTATCCTGAAAAAAAAGAGGAGGCCTTTAGTCCTGAGACAAAAATGATGGCCACCTGGCATACCCGGGAGCAGGACAAGATGGTGGCGGTTAAAGGTGCGCCTGAAGCCGTGCTTGATGCATCCACCCAGGTTCTGACAACCGATGGACAAACCCGGAAAATGGATGAAACAGTGTATGAAAAACTGTTGCAGGCAAATGAAGCCCTGGCGGATGAAGGGCTCAGGGTTTTAGGCATCGCCCGCAAATCCACGGATGCGGTGCAAAATGATCCCTATTCATCGTTGACGTTCATGGGGTTTGCGGGACTTTTGGATCCACCCCGGAAAAACATCCGGAAGGTCATCGACACACTCAGGCAGGCCGGGGTGCGGGTGGTCATGGTGACCGGAGACCATCCTGGGACTGCATTTGCCATCGCACAAAAGCTGAACCTGCCCGGGGATGGGGAGGCAGTGATACATGGGGATACGCTCAAGCCGCCTGCAGACTACACGTCAAAAGAACGTCACAATCTCCTGCAATCTTCTGTTTTTGCGCGCATCTCTCCGGAGCAGAAACTCAATCTTGTTTCGCTTTTTCAGGCCGACGGGTCTGTGGTGGCCATGACAGGCGACGGGGTGAATGATGCCCCGGCCCTGACCAAGGCTGATATCGGCGTGGCCATGGGCAGACGTGGTACACAGGTGGCCCGGGAGGCGGCAGACATTGTGCTCAAAGATGACAATTTCGCCACCATCGCCCTGGCCATGGAGCAGGGCAGGGTCATATTCAGCAACATCCGCAAGTTTATTGTTTTTTTGCTTTCCGGGAACGTGGGTGCCATTCTGATCGTGGGTCTGGCCATGCTTTTCGGCAGTATATTACCGCTGTTGCCGTTGCAGATTCTTTATTTGAACATGATCAGTGATGTGTTTCCGGCCCTGGCACTGGGCGTGGGCAAAGGAGAACCCTCGGTGATGGACAGGCCGCCCAGGCCCGCCAGCGAACCTGTTGTGACCAGGGCCCTCTGGATAACAATTTTTGGTTATGGATCGCTCATTGCCGTAACAGCGCTTACCGGTTTCTGGATATCTTTGGAAAAAATGTCTTTGTCCGGGGAACGCGCTGTGACCATAACCTTCCTCATTTTGGCTTTCACCCGAACCTGGCATGTGTTCAACATGCGTGATGCAGAATCCGGTGTGATCTTCAACGATGTGACACGCAATCTTTTTGTATGGGGTGCCGTGATTCTGAGCGTTGTGCTCCTGGTTTTTGCTGTTTACTTTCCGCCGTTGTCACGGGTTTTGACCATGGTGGTGCCCACTTCCTTCCAGTGGCTGTTTATCCTCGGCATGAGCTTCATTCCTTTGGTGGTTGTGCAGGTTTTGAAACAAGGGACATTGTTTTACAAAGGAACAGTTGAAAAAGGAAATTCAAGTGACCCTTCTGAAAGAAAATGATAATTGCTGGTGTCTTGCGCATGCGCAAAAAGCCGCTTTTTTAATTGATGGCGCTGCCTACTTTTCAGCAGTGGCAGATGCCATGGAGCAGGCAAAGAAAACCATTTTTATTGCCGCATGGGACATTGACAGCCGGATTGCCCTGCTGCGGGGCAATGGGATCCCGGATGACCAGACAGATCTTGGCGCTTTTCTCAATGACAAGGTGAAACGAACACCCGAACTGCATGTGTATATCCTGAACTGGGATTTTCCCATGCTGTATGTGCGGGAGCGTGAATGGCTCCCGATCCTGAAACTGGGATGGAAAACCCATGGGCGGATATTCTATCACCAGGATGATCAGCATCCGGTGGGGGCATCTCAGCATCAGAAACTGGTGGTGATCGACAATCAAGTGGCATTTTGCGGGGGACTTGATTTGACAAACAGCCGGTGGGACACACCTGAACACCGGCTGCACGATCCCCTGAGGACAACACCGGAAGGGGAGCCATACCCACCGTTTCATGATATTCAGATGGCCGTGCAGGGAGAGGCGGCTGAAAAACTGGGCCAATTGTTTACAGACCGCTGGCAATGGGCGACCGGTTACAGTATTGCATTGCCAAAAACCGCATCCGCTCCTCCATGGCCCGAAAACCTGCCGCCGGATCTGTTGGATATACAGATGGGAATCTCCCGGACACTGCCGGCATACAAAGGCCGGGATCCGGTCCTGGAAGTCGAAACGCTTTACACAGACGGCATCAAAGCGGCAGAAAAAGCCATTTATATCGAAACCCAGTATCTGACATCCGCCAAAATAGCCGGAGCGCTTGAAGACAGCCTTTCACAGGAACAGGGACCTGACATCTGTATCGTTCTTCCCAGAGAATCCAGCGGATGGCTGGAACAGAGCACCATGGATTCCATACGGGCACGGGTGTTGAAACAGCTGTCTGCGGCAGATGACCACCACCGCCTGCAGGTGTTTTATCCGGCCCTGGATGATGAAAAAACCGCTTTGTATGTCCATGCAAAACTGATGATTGTTGATGACCGGCTGGCATTGATCGGCTCTGCCAATGTAAGCAACCGGTCCATGCGCTTTGATTCTGAATGCGTTTTGGCTGTTGCGGCAAAAGAAGATGACAGCGTTGGGCAAGCCATTCTTTCTCTGCGCAACCGGCTGTTGGCTGAACACCTTGACAAACCCGTTGATGGTGTGGTCAAGGCGTTTGCCAGACAGGGTGCAATGAATCAGACCATTGCATCCTTGTCTGAGTCTTCCGGCCGCAGGTTGCAAAAACTGTCATTTGACCAGGCCCTGCCCGTTGACGGCGCAGCAATTGTCCGGGACCATGAACTTCTTGACCCGGAAACCCCCATTGCCTTTGACCGTATGATGGATCGGTTTGCCAGAAATGAACAGGGTACGTCCAGAGTGCCCCAGGTAATGAAGCTGGCAGGGGTGCTGCTGATTCTGCTTTCGCTGGCTGCGGCCTGGCGATGGTCGCCTCTGGCTGAATGGGCCACAAGAGAAAACCTGGCTGCCTGGGCTGAAAAAATCCAGGACCAGCCCCTGTCTTTTCTGATTGTCCTGGGGGTATATGTTGCCGGCGGATTTTTGATGGTTCCGGTCACCTTGCTGGTGGGGGTGACCGCCATGGTGTTTGATCCCGTTATGGGTGTGCTTTATGCCTTGAGCGGCTGCCTGGTGAGTGCGCTGACCACCTTCTGGGCAGGGGCCGGTCTGGGAAAGCAGATGGTCCGAAAAGTGGCGGGAAAAAAGTTGAATCATATCAGCCGGCAAATGGCCAGACAAGGTATTTTAACAGTGGCGCTTATCAGAAATATTCCGGTTGCCCCGTTTTCCCTGGTCAATCTCATCGCCGGGGCCTCCCATATCCGGCTCAAAGATTATCTTCTGGGCACGGCTGCGGGCATGCTGCCGGGCATTCTGGTCATTACCATATTTGCAGACCGTCTGCTGCATACCATACAGCATCCCGGCTGGGTGAATGGCCTCATTGCAGCAGCCCTGGCAGTTGTGATGATTGCAGGAAATATATGGGTAACAAAGCGGTTGTCCGGCAAAGGGGGGAAAAAATAACATGCATATCGTTCATATGGCTGCAGAAAATGACAGCCTGCCCAATGCCAAAGTGGGCGGTGTGGCGGATGTGGTGCGGGATATTGCACCGGCTCTGGCGGACCTTGGTCACCAGGTAAGCGTTGTAACGCCAGGGTACGGGTTTCTGCACGAGACCAACGGGGCGGAACATGTGGCCAACATCTGTTTTCCATTCCGCGGGACCCTTCATGACGCACAGCTGTACCGGGTGCCGGCAAAGCAAGTGCACCCGGGGGTCACCCAGTATGTGATACATCACCCGTTTCTGGCGGCAGTAAATGCCCGCACCGGTCACCACCAGATCTATGTGCATGATCCGGATGACCAGCCCTTTTTCAGCGATGGTTCCCGGTTTGCCTGCTTTTGCAGTGCCGCTGCCGCTGCGCTGGTCCAGCAAGTCATACCCCGGGCGGATGTAATGCATCTGCATGACTGGCACATGGCCCTTGTGGCCCTGCTGCGCCGGTACCACCCTGCCTGCGCCCTATTGCAGCGCGTCCGGACGGTGTTTACCATCCATAATCTGGCCCTGCAGGGGGTGCGGCCTCTGGCCGGCAGCAGCTCCTCCTTGTCGGCCTGGTTTCCCGATATCACCTGGCACTGGCTGGATGTGGCGGATCCGCGGTGGCCGGATGCCTGCAACCTGATGGCCTGCGGCATCCGCCTGGCAGACAGGGTGCATACGGTGTCCCCAACCTATGCCCGGGAGATCTGCCGGCCGGATGACCTGCCCCGGTTCCACGGCGCCCAGGGGCTTCAAGCCGTACTTGCCCATGAAAATGACACAGGGAATCTGACGGGCATCCTCAACGGCTGCGACTATCCGGAAAACAGGCATCCCCCTGTCATGGAGATGCCGGAAATGCTCCGAGGTTTTCAGCGCCAGATCATGCAGTGGTCTGCCGGCCGGCAGACAGTGTCCAGTGCGGACTTTATCGCCGGCCACAACCTGTCGGGCCTGTTACAGCGGCGCAACCGCCCCCGGCCTGACCGCTCACGACCTGATCACTCACGAATGGTGCTGTGCAGTGTTACGCGTCTGACAGAGCAGAAGGTGTTGCTCATGCGCCAGGGCCAGGACGGCATGTCAGCCATGGCCCGAATTCTGACGGCACTGGGAGATGACGGGGTGTATGTGCTTCTGGGAACCGGCCATGACCAATTTGTGCGGTTTTTCACCCAGCTGGAAGCCTGGTTTCCCAATTTTATTTTCCTTCACGGATTTTCAGATCAGGCAGCCCGGACCCTGTATGCCAATGGGGATCTTTTTTTGATGCCCAGTTCTTTTGAACCCTGCGGCATCGGCCAGATGCTGGCCATGCGGGATGGACAGCCCTGTGTGGTGCATGCTGTCGGCGGGTTGTGCGATACTGTCATTCATGGGGTGAATGGGTTTTGTTTCGGGGGCAGCGATCTGGATGACCAGGCACAAAATTTTGTTGAAACCGCCAGCCAGGCCATTGAACTGTTCAAAAACGATCCGGACAAATGGCAGCAGATAAAAACCAATGCGGCGGCCGCACGGTTTTTGTGGCAGCATGCCGCACAGCAGTATGTGGAAAAATTGTATGGTTAGCTAACCGCTAACCGCTAAAAAAAAGAGAAGAATCCCATGACAGATTTCATCAAACGCGTTGTGATCGAAAATGTAACCCCTTCTGTTGACAACGGCCGGTTTCCCGCCAGGCGGGCCGTAAATGAAACAGTCACCATTTCAGCAGATATCTTTGTGGACGGCCATGACCGGCTGGCGGTCCGGCTGCTGTACCGCAGGGCCGGCGTTTCCCGGTGGCGGCAGATTCCCATGCAGCTGCTGGTGAACGACCTGTGGCAGGCCGCTTTTATTCCCCGTGAAATGGGAATCTATGAATACACGGTCACCGCCTGGATAGACCGGTTTGACACCTGGCGCAGTCAGGTGTCAAAAAAGCAGGCAGACGGCCAGAACGTGTCTGTGGAACTGATGGAGGGTGCACGCATGGCCGAAGAAGCGGCAGCGCGGGCAAAAAAGGAAGACGCCGATCAGCTGAACCGTCTGGCAGAGCAGCTCATGTCTTCGGCGGCGGCAGAACACCCGGATGTTTTTCTCAACGATACCGTCTTTGCCGGGCTTATGGCACGGTATCCGGATCTCAGCAGCCAGGTGGATTATCCAAAGGTGCTGCCCTTAAGAATCGAGCCGCGCAAGGCCCTGTACAGCACCTGGTATGAAATGTTTCCCCGTTCCTGTGCTGATGATGATCCAGCCCGTCACGGTACGTTCAAAGACTGTATCAACCGGCTGCCCTATATTGCAAAGATGGGATTTGATGTGCTGTATCTGCCGCCGATCCATCCCATCGGGCGCAGCCACCGCAAAGGAAGGAACAACACGGTCACGACCGGGCCGGGGGATCCCGGCAGTCCCTGGGCCATTGGGGCTGCTGAGGGCGGGCATACATCAATTCATCCGGAACTGGGGACCATGGAAGACTTCTTGCAGTTGAAGGTCAAGGCCAAAGAATACGGCATCGATATCGCACTGGATATCGCGTTTCAGTGCAGCCCGGACCACCCGTATGTCACTGAACATCCTGAATGGTTTCACTGGCGGGAAGACGGTACGGTGCAGTATGCAGAAAATCCCCCTAAAAAATATCAGGATATTTATCCCTTTGAATTTGAATCACCCCATTGTGAAAGCCTGCGGCAGGAATTATCAGGTGTCATCCATTTTTGGATAGACAAGGGAATACGCATATTCAGAATTGATAATCCCCATACCAAACCATTGCGGTTCTGGGAATGGCTCATTGAAGACTGCAAAAACCGGTACCCGGAAACGATCTTTCTGGCGGAGGCATTCACCAGGCCAAAGACCATGTACCGGCTGGCCAAGGGCGGATTTACCCAGTCCTATACCTATTTTACCTGGCGCAATCTGAAATGGGAAATTGAGCAGTATTTTGACACCTTGACACAGACCCATGTGAAAGAGTTTTTCTGGCCCAACCTGTGGCCCAATACCCCGGATATCCTGCCGGAATTCTTGCAACTGGGGGGGCGGCCGGCGTTTATCCTCCGCCTGATGCTGGCTGCCACCCTTTCATCCAGTTACGGCATCTACGGCCCGGCCTTTGAGCTGTGTGTGAACCAGCCCCTTGCTCCCGGGGGGGAGGAGTATATGGATTCGGAAAAATACGAAATCCGTCATTGGGACCTGGAAGCGCCCAACACCATCCGGCCGTTTATCACCAGAATCAACCGGATCAGGCGGGAGAATCCCGCCCTGCAGCAGACCCGGAACCTGATGTTCCACCCGGTGGATAAAGAAGAGATCCTGTGCTTCAGCAAATATACGGATGATTTTTCCAACATCATTTTTGTGGCAGCCAATCTGGATCCCCACCACACCCACAGCGCCTGGGTGCGGCTGCCTTTTGAACAAATGGGTGTGCCTGGTGAAAAAAGCTTTCAGATGCATGATCTGGTGAGCGATGCCAGGTACCTGTGGCATGAGGGGTACAATTATCTGGAAATCGATCCCGGGGTGGTGCCGGTGCAGGTTTTCCGGATCCGCCGCAGGATGCGCAGGGAAAATGATTTTGATTATTTTATGTAACAAGACATAAAGGACAGCAATCTTATGGCAAAACGCACACCGCAACCGCAAAATGATCCGCTATGGTACAAAGATGCAGTGATTTATCAGCTCCATATCAAGACGTTTTATGACAGCAATGGGGATGGCATCGGTGATTTCAAGGGCCTTACCGAGAAACTGGGGTATCTGCAGGAACTGGGTGTCACCGCCCTGTGGCTGCTGCCCTTTTACCCTTCTCCCCTGAAAGATGATGGATACGATATATCTGATTTCAAGGCCATCAATCCGGCATACGGCACGCTGGCAGATTTCAAGGCATTTATGCGGGCGGCGCGCAAGCGGAACATGCAGGTGATCACAGAACTTGTGATCAACCACACCTCAGACCAGCATCCCTGGTTTCAGCGGTCCCGCCGGTCAAAACCGGGCAGTGCCTGGCGTAATTTTTACGTGTGGAGCGATACCCCGGAAAAATACACGGATGCCCGCATTATTTTTCAGGATTTTGAGAGCAGCAACTGGACCTGGGATCCGGTGGCCAAAGCCTATTTCTGGCACCGGTTCTACTCCCACCAGCCGGATCTCAACTTTGACAACCCAAAAGTGCATGACGCGATCTTCAAGGCGTTGGATTTCTGGATGGACATGGGGGTGGACGGCCTGCGGCTGGATGCCATTCCCTACCTGTACGAGCGGGAAGGGACCAACTGCGAAAACCTGCCTGAAACCCATGTGTTTCTAAAAAAGCTGCGGCAGCGCATGGATGAAAAATACCAGGGCAGAATGTTTCTGGCCGAAGCCAACCAGTGGCCCGAAGATGCTGTCCAATATTTCGGGGAGGGTGATGAGTGTCATATGAGTTTTCATTTTCCCCTGATGCCCCGGCTTTACATGGCCGTGCACATGGAAAGCCGGTTGCCGGTCACTGAAATTCTTGACACCACGCCGGCGATTCCGGAATCCTGTCAATGGGCTATCTTTTTGCGGAACCACGATGAACTGACCCTGGAAATGGTCACGGATGAAGAACGTGATTACATGTACCGGGCCTATGCCAGGGATGTGCGCATGCGCGTGAACTTAGGCATCCGGCGGCGCCTGGCACCGCTCATGGGCAACCACCGCCGCAGGATCGAACTGATGTATGCGTTGCTGCTCTGCCTGCCGGGCACCCCCATCCTGTATTACGGGGATGAGATCGGTATGGGGGACAATATCTACCTGGGTGACAGAAACGGGGTCCGCACCCCCATGCAGTGGAGCCCGGACCGGAATGCCGGGTTTTCCCGGTGCAATCCCCACCAGCTCTATCTGCCGGTGATCACCGATCCTGAATACCATTTCGGGGTGCTCAACGTCGAAGCTCAGAAGCAGAACCGCCATTCCCTTTTCTGGTGGATACGGCGGCTGCTCACCCTGCGCAGCCGCATACCCGCTTTCAGCAAGGGGGATCTGGTGTTTCTGGAACCGGAAAATCCCAAAATTCTGGCCTTTACCCGCCGGCATGAAGACCAGTCCGTGCTGGTGGTGGTCAATCTTTCGCGGTTTGTGCAGTATGCTGAACTGGATATGCAGGGGCATGAAGGAAAGATTCCTGTGGAAATATTCGGCAACACCCCTTTTCCGGGCATTACCGATGCCCCGTATTTTCTCACCCTGGGGCCCCATGGTTTTTTCTGGTTTCTGCTAACTTCCCCCACAGAGGCGGATACAGCGGCTGACAGAGATACCGAACTGCCGGTATTCGAGGTGCGCACACAATGGGAGGAGGCGATGCAGGGGAACCTGCGCAGACGTTTTGAGAAACATCTGCGGTCCTATATTGTGAAATGCCGGTGGTTTGGCGCCAAGGACAGCCGCATCAAGTCCCTTGCCCTGGGTGACCAGGTGTCTGTGGGCAACCATGTCCGGGCAGGGTATATGCTCCTGGTAACCCTGGGGTACACAGACGGTAACGATGAAACCTATATCCTGCCGGTTACCTGTCTGAGCGCAGCAGACGGTGCAGCTGTCATGGAGAACCATCCTCAGGCGGTCATGGCACAGATAAAAATGACATCCAAAGGGCAGGAAGGGTTTCTTGTGGACGGTCTTTTTCATCCGGGGTTCTGCCAGGTGCTTTTGGAAATGATCCACCGCAGGCAATCTGCAAAAGGCAGCCAGGGCAGGTTGACGGCAACACCTGCCACCGGGTTTAAACGCATGTACAGCACACTGAGCCTGCCCATGGAAACCCGGGTGATAAGCACGGAACAGAGCAATACCTCCATCATTTTCGGGCACCGGTTCATTCTCAAGCTGTTCCGCCGCCTGCAGGAAGGGATCAACCCCGACCTGGAAATATCGCGGTTTCTGGCCGGCAGGGGGTTTGCCGGTCTGCCCGGTCTTGCCGGGTTTCTGGAATATACCCGTCAGGATGAGGAACCCGGTACAGTGGGTATTCTCCAGGAGTATGTGGCCAACCAGGGTGATGCCTGGGCCTATACCGTAAGCAGCCTGTCCGGATTTTTTGAACGGGTGATGGAGAGCCGGGAAAATATCCCGGTTTCTCTGCCCCGCAAAAGCTTGCTGGCATTGAGCCGGATGCCTGTTCCCCCTGAGATGGAAACGCAGATCGGATTTTATTTTGAATCCGCTGTCCTGCTGGCCCGGCGCACAGCCCAGATGCATGCGGCACTGGCATCGGCATCTCAGGATCCGTTGTTCACACCGGAACCGTTTTCCAAACTCTACCAGCGCGCTCTTTTCCAGTCCATGAATTCCATGGCAGGCAGGGTACTGGGACAGCTTGAAAAACGCATCAGGGCCCGGAAAAATCCATTGCCGGAACACATTCATGCCGCCGCAAAACAGATACTGGACCGCAGGCAGGAGATCATTGACCGTTTCAGGGCGCTCACAAGCCGAAAAATCAGCGCCATGCGCCTGCGGTGCCACGGTGATTTTCACCTGGGACAGATTTTACACACAGGTCATGATTTTGTGATTATCGATTTTGAAGGAGAACCGGTCCGGCCCGTAAGTGAGCGGCGCATCAAACGGTCTCCCCTCCGGGATGTGGCAGGGCTTTTGCGGTCATTTCACTATGCCTGTCATGTGGCCCTCCAGGCCGAGGAAACAAGGGGTATGTTTCATCCTGAACTGCGCGGGACCATGGCGGCCAAGGCAGAGGAATGGCGGATGTGGGTGAGTGCCCAGTACCTGGGTGAATATCTGGCCAGAAGTGCTGATGCCAATTTTCTTCCGCATTCCCATGAAGATATGGAAGTGCTGCTGCATGCCTATCTCATGGAAAAGGCTGTGTATGAGCTCGGCTATGAAATGAACAACCGCCCCGACTGGATCAATATTCCCCTCACGGGCATTGAACAGTTATTGAATGAAACCTGATACATATGGAGGCGATATGCCTGATCAAGATCACACCACCTTCAACCAGAAAAAAAACAAATCCCCCGATATCAGCCTGTTGAGCGAAGATGATCTGTTTTTATTCAATGAAGGCAGCCATTTCTGCCTGTATGACAAACTGGGTGCCCACCCCATGAAAGTCGACGGGCAGAATGGATTCTATTTTGCCGTGTGGGCCCCCAATGCACAGGCGGTTTTTGTCACGGGATCATTCAACGACTGGTACACTACCCAGCACCCGCTGACACCCCGGTCAGATTCAGGTATATGGGAGGGATTCATCCCCGGTATCAAATCCGGGACTTTGTACAAATACCATATCCGTTCCACCCAGAAAGAATACCAGGTGGACAAAACAGACCCGTTCGCATTTTTCACCGAACTGTCCCCCCAGACCGCATCTGTGACCTGGGATCTGGCCCATGAATGGTCAGATGACACCTGGATGGAAAACCGCAGCAATGTCAATGTGAGATCTGCGCCCATGGCGGCGTATGAAATGCACCTGGGGTCCTGGATCCGGATACCGGAAGAAAATAACCGGTTTGCAACCTATCGGGAACTGGCTGAAAAATTGCCGGATTATCTTTTGAAGATGGGATTTACCCATGTGGAATTTCTGCCGGTCATGGAACATCCCTTTTACGGCAGCTGGGGATATCAGTGTCTGGGCTATTTTGCCCCCAGCAGCCGTTTCGGCACTCCCCAGGATTTTATGGTGCTGGTGGACCGGCTGCACCAGAAAGGTATCGGTGTGATCCTGGACTGGGTGCCGTCCCATTTTCCCAGTGATGAGCACGGCCTGGGGTATTTTGACGGCACCCATCTGTTTGAACACGAAGACCCGCGCAAAGGGTTTCACCCTGACTGGAAAAGTCTTATTTTCAACTATGGGCGCAACGAAGTCCTCAGCTATCTCATCAGCAGTGCCATGTTCTGGCTGGAAAAATACCATATTGACGGTTTCCGGGTGGATGCGGTGGCCTCAATGCTGTATCTGGATTATTCCCGGAAAGCGGGTGAGTGGGAGCCCAACATATACGGGGGGCGGGAAAATCTGGAAGCGGTTGCCTTTTTGAAGCGGTTCAACGGGGAGATTCATGAAAATTTTCCCGGGGCAGTCACCATTGCCGAGGAATCCACTGACTGGCCCATGGTTTCCAGACCGGTTCACCTGGGGGGACTGGGTTTTGACATGAAATGGGACATGGGATGGATGCACGACACCCTGGCGTATATGTCCATGGATCCCGTCCACCGCAGCTTTCATCACGACAAACTGACCTTCCGGATGATATATGCCTTTAATGAAAACTATGTGCTGCCTTTGTCCCACGATGAGGTTGTCCACGGCAAGGGATCTTTGCTGGGTAAAATGCCCGGAGATGAATGGCAGAAGTTTGCCGGACTGCGCCTGCTTTTTGGATACATGTATGCCCAGCCGGCCAAAAAACTGATTTTTATGGGGGGCGAGATCGGCCAGAGCCGGGAATGGAACCATGACAGCAGCCTGGACTGGCATTTGCTGGAAAATTCGTTCAACAAGGGGCTTCAGCGCTGGATCGAAGATCTGAACCAGTTCTACCGGCGCACCCCGGCCATGCACGCAAATGATTTTTCCCGGCAGGGATTCCAATGGATCGACTGCAATGATGTGCAGCAGTCCACCCTCACTTTCTTGCGCAAGGACAGGGATGAAAAGGAAACTATTATTGCTGTGTGTAATTTTACGCCCATTCCCCGTCCCAATTACCGGGTGGGGGTTTTAGCGGATGGGTTCTGGAAAGAATGCCTCAACAGTGATGCAAAAGAATACGGGGGCAGCAACCAGGGCAGCCTGGGACAAATTGAAGCCTCCCCGGTGCCGGCCCACGGGTTTCCCTTTTCTCTGAACCTGGTCCTGCCGCCCCTGGCTGTTGTTTTCCTGCAGAAAACAGCCCCTGAAATAGTTTACACAAAACAAAATGCAACCCTGTAATCAAAGGCGATAACCAATGAAAACATTGATTCTGACCAATGAGTATCCCCCCAATATCTACGGCGGAGCCGGGGTGCATGTGGCGCATCTTGTCCGGGAAATGGCAGCCCTGTCATCTGAGACAGATGCGTTCGATGTCCTGTGTTTCGGTGACCAGAACCAGTCCGCCCCCCATCTGCGGGTATCAGGGGTACCGGAGATATCTTCAGAAACACCTGAACTGCAGCGGCTAAAACTGACGGATACCCTGCTGCGCAATGCCATCATGACCGGTACTGCAAATACGGCGGATGTGATTCACTGCCACACCTGGTACACCTATATGGCCGGGTGTCTGCTCAGAGAAATTCTTGCAGCCCCTCTGGTTGTCACCACCCATTCCCTTGAGCCCCACCGTCCCTGGAAAAAAGACCAGCTCGGTGACAGCTACCATGCCACCTGCTGGCTGGAAAAAGCAGCCATGGAAAATGCAGACGGTATTATTGCCGTGTCTGAAACAATGAAACAGAACGTGATGGATCTTTACCCGATTCCTCCTGAAAAGATCCGGGTCATTTATAACGGGGTGGATACCCAATTTTTTTGTAAAACATCCCGGCCGGAAACACTCAGAGCCTACGGCATTGATCCGGACAAACCCTATATTCTTTTTGTGGGCAGGATTACCAGACAAAAGGGGATCATGCATCTGATCCGGGCCATTGCCATGGTGGATCCGGGCGTACAGACCGTTCTGTGTGCCAGTGCACCTGATACCGGAGAGATTGCACAGGAAATGGAAACCCGGGTAAAAAGCGCCAGGCAGGAAACAGGCAGAGAGATTCTCTGGATTCCAGAAGCAATCCCTTTGCAGGATCTGCCGGTCCTTTACAGCCATGCCGCTGTTTTTGTATGCCCTTCTGTGTATGAACCTTTCGGTATCATCAACCTTGAGGCAGGTGCGTGCAGTACACCGGTGGTGGCTGCAGCGGTCGGGGGGATTCCGGAAGTGGTGGTCCATGGGGAAACCGGGCTTCTGGTTCCCTTTGCAGCCAAAGAGGATGCAGAACCCAAAAGGCCGGAAGAATTTGCTGCAGATCTGGCAGCTGCCATCAACACCCTGGTGCGGGCGCCGGAAAAAAGGACCCGAATGGGTGCGGCAGCCCGCAAAAGAATCGAAAAACAGTTTTCCTGGACCAGCATTGCCCGGCAGACCGTGGATTTTTATCAGCACCTGATCAAAAATCACGGTCAGTATAGGGATACCTAAATTGCTGAAGAATTTCATCCCCTAAGCTTTTGAGCCTTTTTGATTGACAATACCTGGATTTTTTTTCTACCGTAACGTGGAACAAATAATCGAGATGATAAACCCTAAAACAACGGAATATAAGGAGAAAGAATATGGATCTGATTCGGATTTTGGTTGCGATACTTTTACCGCCGCTGGGTGTTTTTCTTCAGGTGGGAATCGGGGGAGCGTTCTGGTTGAACATCCTTTTGACTCTCTTGGGATATATCCCCGGCATCGTGCATGCCGTCTGGATTATTGCCAAGCGCTGACCTAGGAACAGGGGAAATAATATCAAAAGCGTCCTGAACAGATACTGGCAATTCGGATATGGTATTTTCCGGATTTCAGGCAGGGAATTTGTCCGGGACCTGTGCAGCTTGCAGGCATCGGCCTTAACCCTGTATACTTTGTTGGCCATTGTGCCGGTCATGGCCATGGCATTCGGCATTGCCAAAGGATTCGGTTTCCAGCAATATCTTGAAACCCGGATACTGTCTTTGTTTGCCGGCCAGGAACAGATCATCCAGAATGTTCTGACCTTTTCCGTCAATCTGCTGGAAAGAACCAAAGGCGGGCTCATGGCGGTGCTGGGCATCATTTTTTTGATGTATGCGCTGATAAAACTCATGGGCCACATGGAAGATACATTCAACAGAATCTGGCGGGTCAGGGGGAACCGACGTATTATCCGCAAAATTACCGATTATATCGCCATTGCCCTGGCTGCGGGGCTGCTGGTAATCTTTTCAGGCAGCGCCACCATTTTTATCACCGGTTATCTGGAAAAATTCATGGCAATCCTGGACCTTCCCGCCGGTCTGGGCCGTGTGATTTCTTTTGGTTTGAATGTTTTTCCCTTTGTGACGGTCTGGATGGTATTCACCTTTTTTTATATGTTTATCCCCAATAAAAATGTGAATGTCCGGGCTGCTCTGGGCGGAGGAATCATTGCCGGCACCATTTTTCAGCTGGCCCAGATAGCCTATGTCCAATTCCAGGTGGGTGTCTCCACCTATAATGCCATTTACGGCAGTTTTGCCGCCATACCCTTGTTTTTATTGTGGTTGAAGACGTCCTGGACCATTGTGCTGTTCGGCGCTGAGATCTCCTTTGTCTGGGAAAATTTTGATGTGCTTCAGACAGATGACCCGGAATATGAACACATCAGTATCCGGGTGAAAAAACTGATCATCCTCAAGATAGCGGTCTTTTGTGTGAACCGGTTCGCCCAGGGCCGGGCACCGGTGACATCTTTATCAGTTGCCGACCATCTTAACCTGTCTGTGAACATTACATCGGTTTTTATGGAAAAACTGGTCCACAGCCGCATTCTATTCAAAGTCAGCGCCCCTGACCCCGGCTTTGCCCCGGCCTGGGACATAGAACGCCTGACTGTCATGGATGTTGTGACAGCGTTTGAAAAAATGGGAGAAGATGATCTGTATCTGGGCGACACCCTGGAGCTGTCAGCGCTGGAACAGAGCCTGGAATCATTTGCAGCAGCTGCCAGGCAGTCATCCGGGGAGCGGTTCCTCAAAGATGTCTGATTGTTGACACCCGGCTTCGGCCGTAGGTAGCCGTGGCCGTTGTAAGCCATTTCGCATGCTGTTTTGTCAACCTGCCTTTCGGCAGCCGCCACTGCCAGTTGTCCTGTGCCCCGGCCGGCTGGTTCAGACGGGCATCAGGACCTAAGCCCAGAATGTCCTGGAGCGGGATGATCACTGTATCAGCCACAGACATCATGGCCAGGCGTATCATTTGCCGGTGAATGTTTTCCCTGGAGATATGGCTGCCCAGGTAGCGCTGCAATCGGGCCTTTGCCTGGTCGGTAAGTTCCTGTTCAAACCAGCCGCGGATGGTGTTGTTGTCATGGGTGCCGGTGTAAACGATACAGTCCCGGATATGGTGATGGGGCAAAAAGGAACTGTGGGGGAAATCGTCGCCAAAGGCGAACTGCAGCACCCGCATGCCGGGCAATTGAAATCTGCGCATGCATTCATGGACATCCGGTGTGATCGTGCCCAGATCCTCGGCGATCACCGGCAGCCGACCGAACCGCATGGTCAAGCGGGTAAAAAAATCTTCACCCGGGACCTCCACCCATTCCCCGTCAACAGCGGTCTTTGCCGAGGCTGCAACCTCCCAATATGCCACCAGACCCCTGAAATGATCGATGCGCACCACGTCAAACATGTCAAAGTTGTGTGCAAACCGTTTGAGCCACCACGCGTAATCGTTTTTCTGCAGGTATTGCCAGTCGTACACGGGATGGCCCCAGAGCTGACCGGTGTCACTGAAGTAATCCGGTGGGACCCCGGATACTTTTGTCGGTGATTTGTTTTCATCCAGTTTGTATTGCTGCGGACAGCTCCAGACATCTGCACTGTCAAAAGGCAGATAGATGGGAAGATCTCCATATAGACGGATATTTCGGGCATTGCAGTATTTTTTGAGTGCCTGCCACTGACGGAAAAACAAAAACTGTACAAATTGATGAAATCTGATCTGTCTGGCCAGTTTGTCCTGCATCTCGGCCAAGGCATCCGGGTGGCGGTCCCTTAAGGGTTGGGGCCATTGCTGCCAGAAGGCCTGGTTAAAATGTTCTTTGAGGGCCATGTATGTTGCATAATCTTCCAGCCAGGCTGTTTGCCGGGCGCAGAACCGGTCAAAGCCTGCAAGTGTTTTTCTCTGTTGTTCCAGGCGTTCAAAAGCCAGTTGAAAAAGGGTGTGCTTATGTTCTGCCACCGCTGGATAGTCAACGCGGGTATCGGAAAATGGCTGTTGGGGCAGGGTTTCATCCAGCAGACCGGCACGGACCAGAAAATCCGGGCTTATCAGCAACGGGTTGCCTGCAAATGCTGACGGGCTGCTGTAGGGTGAGCCGCTTTGGGGGTCAACAGGGTTCAGGGGCAGCACCTGCCATATCTGCTGGCCGGTTGCAGATAAAAAATCGGCAAATCCATAGGCTGCGGGTCCCAGATCACCGATTCCGTATCTGCCGGGGAGACAGGTTATGTGCATGAGGATACCGTTTGTGCGGATGGTCATGAACAATCCTTTTCTGTCGGGCTGAAGCGGATGTTTGTGTTCATGGTTCAGTCACATCTTTTCGAAGGCGGTTTTTGTTGATCATAAGGTTCATCAGGCAGAGTGCGTTGGCCATTTCATCATCTTCAGATTCATCATCTTCCGGATTTATATTGATGTCGGAATATCGGCCCTTCTTGTCAATCATCGCCGACATGTTCTGCATATCTGTCACTCCTGCCCTGCCAGTCTCTTTTTCCATAACATCCCCTTTGATTATAATCAATCTGTCTTGACGATGATCTGATTATGGATCTTTCAATATTTCCAGTATGTCCCGGTTCAGATACAGGCGCAATGGAGAGAATCCTGTATTTTCGATCTGCCGGCCCTGTATTTTTTTTAAAAAATCGTGCCGGTTGTTTCCATATACAGGCCCGGTCCTGAAAAAATACAAGATTTCCCGTATTGTTGAAAGAAAATATTCTTTTACAATTACAAAGATAACCAGATTGCCGGCATAAAAATGCCGGGAAAGGACAAAAAAATGAGCAAGATAGCTGTTATTATCGATGATTGGTTTGAAGATTCAGAATACACCGAACCTGTCAGCGAGTTCAGGGGAAAAGGGCATGACATTATCCATGTCGGCCTTGAAAAGGGAAAAACGGTAAAAGGCAAAAAACAACAAACGCCTGTAACGATTGATCAAAGTGTAAACCAGACGGGTGCAGACCATTTTGATGCGCTTCTCATCCCGGGCGGTTATTCACCGGACCAGCTGCGCGCCCACCCGGGTGCCGTGGCGTTTGTCCGGGATTTTATGGAAAAAAACAAACCGGTTTTTTCCATCTGCCACGGCCCGCAGCTGTTGATCTCTGCAGATGTGATCCGGGGCAGGACATTGACCGGCTTTACCTCCATTATTCAGGACATTAAAAATGCGGGCGCAACATTTGTAGATGAGGCAGTTGTTACGGACGGCAATCTTGTGACCAGCAGAAATCCCAATGATCTGCCGGGCTTTATTCATGCGGCATTGGAAAAACTGGCCTGAACAAAAAATGTCCCATGATTGGGGAAAAAAATTATACCACCTGATTTTATCCATAAAAAGAGAGGCACCCTATGAGTATCGATGTTACCGTCACTATCGGTGGGGAGGCAGGTCAGGGAATACAGACTGTGGGCGATATTATCGCCCGGGTCTGTCACAAGGTCGGTCTGTATCTTCTGGCCATCAATGATTTTGAATCCCGGATAAGGGGCGGACACAGTTTCATGCAGATCCGTATCAGTGACCAGCCGGTTCTGGCCCCTTACCACAAAATTGATCTGTTAATCGCCCTGAACGCTGAAACCTGTGCGCTGCATAAAAAAGAAATGGCTGAGACCGGACTTGTTTTATTGGATGCTGAAAATGATACTGAAAAAGAGGATGCCAAAGAAAACCTGCCTGAACAGGCCCGTGAAAAAAATGTATTGCCGGTCGCTTTTTCGCAAATGGCAAAAGATGCAGGTGGAAAGATCATGACCAATACGGTGGCTGCGGGAGCGTGTCTGGCGCTTCTGGGGGCCCCTTTTTCAGCATTTGAACAGATCCTGAAAACAACATTCGCAGAAAAAGAAAAGATACTGGAAAATAATATTACCGCCGGCCGCAGCGGATTTGATGCGGTCAAAAATACGGATTTCAACAAAGCCTTTGACTGGCCGTCAGATGGTTCTCCCAAAGGCAGACTCCTTTCCGGGGCCCATGCACTTGCTTTAGGTGCCCTGGCAGCGGACTGCCGGCTGGCCGCGTTTTATCCCATGTCACCGGCAACCGGTATCATGGTGCATCTGGCCGAATTCATGGATCAGCTCCCCGTGCTGGTGGAGCAGGCAGAAGATGAAATCAGTGCGGTCAATATGATAATCGGCGCCTCCTATGCGGGTGTCCGGGCGTTGACCGCCACATCCGGAGGCGGTTTTTCTCTCATGGCCGAAGGTCTCGGGCTTGCGGGAATTACCGAGACCCCTGCCGTGATTATCAATTCCCAGCGGCCCGGACCGGCTACCGGTCTGCCCACCAGAACCGGTCAGGGAGATCTGCTCTTTGTGATCCATGCCTCCCAGGATGAATTTCCCAGATTTGTTTTTGCCCCTGGCTCTCCCAACCAGGCATATGACACCATGATCCGGGCATTTCATCTTAGTGAAAAATACCAGGTGCCGGCAATTATCCTCACGGATCAGTATTTTAATGATTCCTTATGGATGACGACCCGAAAAATGGCAGTCCCGGAAGAAATTGAACGGTTTGTCGCCTTTGATGAAGATATGACATCCCCTTCTGACTATAAACGGTTTGCAATCACAGCCTCCGGGATATCCCCCAGAGCACTGCCCTGCAAAGGCCGGGCACTGGTCTGTGCTACAGCCAACGAACATGATGAAGCAGGCCATATGAGTGAAACAATAGCCGACCGAAACACCATGGTGGAAAAGCGGCAGGCCAAAATAAAAGGTATGACCGGCGAAATGAAAGGGCCCAAAGGGTATCATGGTGAAAGTGAATCACTTCTGGTGGGATGGGGTTCTTCTGACGGCGCCATAAGAGAAGCAGTCGATCTGCTTCGATCTGATAATTTTGATGTCGGTGGCCTGGTGTTTTCTGATATATGGCCTTTTCCCCCAAAAAAAACAAAAGAGGCTTTGTCTTCGTGCAAACGCTTTATTACCGTGGAACAGAATGCATCCTCCCAGCTGGGCCAGCTGATCCGCCAGCAGACCGGGCTTTCATTTCATACATCCTTGCTGCAATATGACGGCCGGCCGTTTACACCCAACTGGATAGCAGAATATACCAAATCCGTACTGGAGGAAATACGATGAAAGACACAACACAATACAACAATGATTATGAAAACAAGTGGTGTCCGGGATGCGGTAATTTCGGCATCTTAAATGCCGTAAAAAAATCACTGGCTGATATGAAAATTGCACCGGAAAAAATATTGATGGTTTCGGGCATCGGCCAGGCTGCCAAAACACCGCATTTTTTACACTGCAATTTTTTCCACGGACTGCACGGGCGGGCACTGCCGGTTGCCACCGGGGCCAAGCTGGCTGATCATGATCTGACTATCCTGGTCAATATGGGAGACGGGGACTGTTATGGTGAAGGCGGGAATCATTTGCTGGCAGCCCTGAGACGTAATATCAACCTCACCTTGCTGGTGCACAACAATATGGTGTACGGACTGACCAAAGGACAGGCCTCTCCCACCTCCCGGCATGGCTTTGTCACCAAAGCCCAGCCCCAGGGGGTTGCCTGCCAGGCATCCAATCCTCTGGCACTGGCATTGTCACAGGGAGCGGGATTCGTGGCCCGGGGGTATTGCGGAGAGATAGAGCATTTGAGCCAATTGATCAGTGCAGGTATTTCCTATCCGGGATTCAGCCTGATAGATATTCTGCAGGTATGTGTTTCCTTTAACAAAGAGAACACCTATACATTTTATAAAGATCGCGTGTATACATTGGACAAAGAAGAATATAAAGCGGATGACCTGCACCAGGCCCTTGACTTGACCATGGAATGGGAAGAGAAAATTCCCATCGGCATTATATATCAAAAAGAAACCAGGTCCTATACGGATGAACTGGCACCATTGCAGTCAGGACCGCTTTTTAAACAGACATACGATCCAAAAAAGATCCGGAAAGCCATTTCAGCTGCGTAATGGCAAAAACAGATGACCCGGGACATTACAATAAAAAAACAGGAGATTTTTACGGGCTGTATCTTTTTTTCAGCAGGGCAGTAATTCCCCGGGCGACAATGATATGCGCCCGGGGAATATGCTCACATCACCAGGGTTTTAATATTTTTCAAATTCTTTTTTTTGGGCATTGCAGACCGGACAAGTGTCGGGTGCTTCGCCTTCCAGTGTATACCCGCACACCTTGCATACCTGGACGTCATCCAGCTGCACATCTGTGGCATTGCCCACGGCCTTTTTGGCTTTTTCAAACAATTCTTTGTGCTTTTTTTCCGTTTTATATGACCATTCAAAACTGCGGTACGCGCTTTTTTCCTCCTGCAGTTTGGCGATTTCCATATAAGCGGGATACATCTCTTCGATTTCAAAGGTTTCACCGTCAACGGCCAGGCCCAGGTTTTTAGCTGTATCCCCCGGGCCGAAAGCGCCCATGCTGTTTGCAACAACCCCTTCATTCAGGTGTTTTATCTCCCGGTAATGATCCCCTGCATGGATGAATTCCGCATGGGAGACTGCTTCAAACAACCGGGCGACATTTGGATAATTTTCCTTCTGGGCCTGGATTGCAAAATGCCGGTAACGCATGTTTGCCATGCTTTCACCACCAAAGGCATTGATCATGTTCTGCTGGGTCATTTGTTTCATGGTTTCCTTCCTTTCATAAATTTGAATTTTCTCCGGACCGGGGATCAGGCTTTATCCGTGTCGGTATTCGGGAGGTCGTTTGGGGTTCGAAAGAACATTATGGGTGTATCTTACCGGATAAAAAATAGTTGAGAAATACATGGATTTATGCATTTAGTCCATTTTTATCCTGTATGCATAACCAAACCGATCATACAATTTTTTGTTCAGAATCTATTTGCTTGCCGGCTTTTTGGTTCCATGGTATTTTTTTGCTATTACCTGAGAGGTGATTCCTGTTTAACAGGTGCGTACCGGGACACAGGAAACGTTTTATAGCCAAGGAGACCCACATATGCGCAAAAAACCCCATATGATTTTAATACGGGATGGATGGGGATTTTCTCCCGATGAACAATACAATGCCATTGCCGCATGCAATCCCCATAACCACAATACCTATATTGAGAAATATCCGACAGCACTGATCCATACTTCCGGAGAACAAGTGGGACTCCCCGAGGGCAATCAGGGTTCCAGTGAGGTGGGGCATCTGAATATAGGGGCCGGCCGGATTGTTTTCCAGAATCTGGTGAGAATCTCCAGGGCAATAAAGGAAAACAAGTTAAAAGACAATGCAGCGGTGAAGGCCTGCATAGAACATGTAAAAAAGTTTGACAGTGCTGTGCATCTATATGGCCTGGTCCAGGATCAGGGCGTACATGCCCATACGGATCATTTGATCGGGTATCTGCAGGTTTTAAAAGATGCCGGCGTTGAGGCGGTATATATCCATGTGATTTCCGATGGCCGGGACACACCGCCTAAATCGGCGGCTGCATATATCAAACCCCTTGAAGAATGGATGGATAAACACCAGTTCGGGTGCATCGCATCTGTGACAGGAAGATATTTTGCCATGGACCGAGACAACCGATGGGACCGGGTGCGGTTGTTTTATGATTTACTGGTCAAAGGTGTCTCCGACACACCGCCCTTTGGCGATGTGTCTGCCGCCATTGAGGATGCTTATGACAGTGACCAGGCCGATGAATTCATAAAACCCAGGAAAACACAAAAATTTAAAACAGTCAGTGACAACGATGCCGTTATATTTTTCAATTACCGGTTTGACAGGGCCGCAGAAATATCAAAAGCATTTGTCAAAGATGATTTCAATGCCTTTGAGACCCAAAAGATCCCTCATTTGTTTTATCTGTGTACCACAGAATATTATAAGGACATTTCCCATTCCCGAAGAGCGGAAGTCGCCGTGGCCTTTCCATTGGAAAAGCTGTTCAATCTCATGGGAAAAGTGATTGCGGATAACCATTTGCACCAGCTGCGGATTGCCGAGACGGAAAAGTTTGCCCATGTGACCTATTTTTTCAATGGCCAGCAGGCGGATCTTTTCCCCAATGAAGACAGAATACTGGTCCCTTCACCCAAAGTGGCCACCTATGATATGCAGCCTGAAATGTCGGCATATGAGGTCACAGACAAGCTGCTTAAAGCACTGGATGCACAAAAATATGATTTTATTGTGTTAAATTATGCCAATCCGGACATGGTCGGCCATACCGGCGATTTTAATGCAACGGTCCGGGCCTGCAAAGTGGTGGATGAGTGTGTCGGAAAAGTGGTTGACCGGGTTTTGGAAAATGACGGGGTTGTGCTGCTGACGTCAGATCATGGGAATGCTGAAACAATGGTTGACCCAAAAACCGGCGGGATCCAGACCGCCCATACGAACAACCCGGTCTGGCTGTCCATTATTTCCAACAGACCCGGGCTGCAAAAAGCACATATCCGTGTTCGTGAAGACGGGAAACTCGCAGATCTTTCTCCCACAATGCTGGATATCATGGGGATTGACATTCCCGGAGAAATGACAGGAAATGTCATATACAATAAAATCTGATTTTTGTCAGAAAAGAGATTGATGACGCAGCAATGATAAAAATTGACACTCATATTTATCAGCGAGGCACATGAAACAATCAAAATTCGACGTCCAACGGCCTGATGCGGAAGCAGAGGACCGCCTGCCGTGCAGACCGGACAGAAAACATGCCCTTTCGGTCAGTGAGACCCGGTACAAAATCATGGTGGAGACCATGGGGGACGGGCTGAGCGAGATTGATGAAAACCAGAACACCACCTATGCCAATGACACCCTGTGCCGCATGTGGGGCAGGACCAGAGATGAAATCATCGGTGTGCCGGTGACCCGGTTCGTGGATGAGGAGAACCGTGCCGTTCTCATGGCCCAGCTGGAAAAGCGCCGTCAAGGGGAACGCTATGCTTATGAAATTGTCTGGACAAGAAAAGACGGCACCAAACTGCATACGCTGATGACCCCCACGCCTTATTTTGATGAAACCGGCCGGTTCAAAGGCAGCTTTGCCGTGGTCACAGACATTTCCCGCCAGAAAAAAGAAAAAGACCTCCTGGAAATGCGGGTGCAGCAGCGAACTCGAGAGCTTGAGCAGAAAACCCGGCACCTGGAGGAGGTGAACACCGCCCTGCGGGTTCTGCTGAAAAAGCGGGAACAAGACCGGCAGCGCATGGAAGAGCAAATGATGGTGAATATCCGGGAACTGATCTTTCCTTATATCGACCGGATTCGCAACACTCGGATGAATGAACGTCAGTCCGCCTGCCTGGATGTCATGGCTGCCACCTTAGAGGATATCGTGTCCCCGTTTCTTCACAACCTGCCTCTGGCATTTCTCCATCTGACTCCGTCGGAGATTCAGGTGGCCAATCTGATCAAGCACGGCAAAACCACCAAAGAGATCGCCCAGATGCTGACGTTGTCTGATAAGACCATTGAGTTTTACCGGAAACGGATACGGAATAAACTGGGCATTACCAACAAAAAAGTAAATCTTCGGACTTTTCTGGGCGCTGGAAACCGGTCGGAAAAAGAATCATAATCCGCCCGCCTGTGTGAAAGATGATCCTGCGGCACATGGTTTTTATGGAGACGATTCGCCGAACTCTGATCCCATAAAGATTAAAAACAAGTAAATTTTATACCTGGTATTACCCTGTTTTATCCCCCTTGTTTCTTAGAAATTTTCACGGTACTAATCATCTATCTCGTATCGTCAATATAATGGAAAGGGGGTGGTAGCGACGTATCTGGCGATGATTTGACGGCATGTTCACAATTATTTTCAGCAGGAGATGAAAACAATGCGAAAATCTTTCAGTATTTTCCGGATCATTTTTACGACAGCCACCCTGGTGCTCTGGGGTGCGACTCTTTTTGCCAAACCTGTCACCCTGACCTATTCCAATTTTTTCCCGCCCACCCATGTGCAGAGCCAACTGGCCCAGGCCTGGTGCGATGAGGTTGAAAAACAAACCGACGGCCGGGTGACGGTGCAGTATTTTCCAGGACAGACCCTGACCAAGGGGACCCAGAATTATGACGGAGTGGTATCCGGGCTGTCTGATATCGGTATGTGCCTGTTTGCTTATACCCGGGGCCGGTTTCCGGTGATGGAGGCAGTGGACCTGCCATTGGGGTATGACAGCGGAATTACCGCCACCCGTGTGGTGAACACGGTGTATGAAAAATTGCAGCCCAAAGAGCTTGAAAATACTCAGGTGATGTATCTGCATGCCCACGGAGCCGGGCTGCTTCATACGTCAGGCAAGGCGATACGAACGCTGGAGGATTTCAAAGGCATGAAACTGCGGGGCCACGGCACTTCGGCCCAGATGATTACTGCTTTGGGCGGTATTCCGGTGTCCCTGCCCATGCCTGAACTGTATCAGAGCCTTCAGAAAAACATTGTCCAGGGGGCATTGTACCCCATTGAAACCAACAAGGGCTGGCGTATGGGGGAAGTGGTGGATTATTTGACTTTGAGCACTTCCATCGCCTATACGTCTTCTTTTTACGTGGTAATGAACAAGAAAAAATGGGCACAGATTCCGGATGACCTCAAACCGGTGATCATGGAAATCAATCAGGAATGGGCGAAGAAACATGGTCAGGCCTGGGATGACTCGGACCGGGAAGGCATGGAATTTCTGAAAAGCCTGGATCGGGAAGTGATTTCTTTGAGTGATGCCGAAGCGGCCCGGTGGCAAAAAGCCGTTGCCCCGGTGGTGGAAACCTATATCAAAAAAATGAATAACAATGGGTTTGACGGCGAAAAAATCGTGGACCTGGTCAAGACCACCCTGGCTGAACTGAAACAATAAGGATACACCCATGTCACACAGCGAATTCTGGAATCCGTTTCTGGAAACCCTGCCCAGGCAGAAACTGGAACAACTGCAATTATACAAATTCAAGCGGATCTTCTCCTGGGCGTACCAGCAGTCGAAATTTCACCGAAGTCTGTACGATGCCGCCGGCATCACGCCGGATGACATCCGCACCCTGGATGATGTGCGGAAAGTCCCCAAGGTGGAAAAATCCATGATGCAGGCCATTCAGAACAAGGACCCGTTTCCTTATGGGGATGCCCTGTGTGTCCCCCTGGAGGAGGTTTCCACCTTCCGTCAGACTTCGGGCACCACGGGACAGCCGGTGTACCAGCCCGATACCTGGCAGGATTGGGAATGGTGGGCCGAATGCTGGGCTTACATTCTATGGTCCCAGGGATACCGAACATCTGACCGGGTGTTTCTGCCCTTTGGCTACAATATTTTTGTGGCGTTCTGGGCCGGTCATTACGGTGCGGAAAAACTGGGGTGCGAGGTGGTGCCCGGCGGGGTTCTGGACACCCAGGCACGCATTCTCAAGATCCAGGAGCTGCAAGCCACGGCCATGATGGCCACCCCCACCTATGTGCTGCGCATGGCGGATGTGGCGAAAAACAAGCTGGGTATTGATCCGGCATCTCTTTCCATTGACAAAATCACCTGCGCCGGGGAACCAGGGGCCGGGATCCCGGCCACCAAAAAGCGCATGGAAGCGGCTTTCGGCGCCAAAGTGTTTGATCATTCCGGTGCCACGGAGATCGGGGCCTGGTCCTATGAATGCCGGCACCAGCCCTTTGGCATGCATGTGAACGAGGCCATGTTCCTGGTGGAGATCGAGGACATGGAAACCGGGGAACCCATCACGGAGCCCGGCATCAAGGGCAAGATGGTGATCACGGCCTTAGACCGCATGGCCCAGCCCTGCATCCGGTTTGATGCCAAGGACGTGATCCAGTGGGATCCTGATCCCTGTACCTGTGGCCGGACGTTCCGGCTCATCAAAGGCGGGGTCATCGGACGGGCCGATGATATCACAAAGGTGAAAGGTGTTCTGTTGAGCCCGGCTGCGGTGGAAGCCGTGGTCCGGTCCTTTGAGGCACTCGGGGATGAGTATGAACTGATCGTGGAACGACCCGGGGATGTGGATCATATCACCCTGAAGGTGGAACTCAAGCCCGGTGCGGACCGGGTACAGGTTGAATCCGGATTGAAAGATCAGCTGCGACTGAAAACCAATCTGGGATATGATTTACAGTTTTTTGAGTATGGCAGCCTTCCCCGGTACAAGCTCAAAGCCCGGCGGTTCAAGGATTTGAGAAAAAAAGATAACCTTTAAGGTGAGAAAGGAATTCAAGTTGATGCCGCATATGACACCCTCTCAGGAACTGGCCGTCATCAATGAAAAGATTGTTGATCTCAAAAATACGGCCATATTTTTACAAGCCCGGACCGATGATTTTCCGGCATTGCATCAAAACATCAAGCGGATTCTGGCCAGTGTAAAGATGCTGGAACTGAATCTGACCGATGTTCTGGCAGTAGATGGGGACGCTTCCTGAAACTGAAAATCCCTTCGACTGCTTCCATGACCGGAAACAGTCGAAGGGATCGATCAATTGGGATTTTCAACAGTTATTCTTTTTCAAATTCGTCTTTGGATGCGCCGCAGATGGGGCAGGTCCAGTCATCGGGCAGATCTTCAAATGCCGTGCCGGGTTTGATACCGTTGTCCGGATCGCCTTCCGCCGGGTCATACACATAGCCGCAGGGGCCGCAGACATATTTGTCCATAGTTTTTCTCCTTTTGTCTTACAGGGTTTATTGATACATGGGCAGGATTGCCCGTTAATACGCTTCGTCCATGTCCAGATCCTCTTCTGTCACCGGATCTTTGAACAGGTGATAAGCCCAGATCTGGTAGCCGATCACAATGGGAATAAATACAACAACCACTCCCAGCATGATTTTCAAGGTTAGCGGACTGGAGGACGCATTGAACGCGGTCAAATGCCAGTCCGGATGCAGGCTGGAAGGGAACAGGGCCGGAAACAGCCCGATGATGCCGAAAAACGTGCACAAAACAATGGTGGCTGCGGATGCGAACCAGGCCTTGAAATAGGTCTTGTTTGCCACAAAATACCGGATGCTCAGCAAGGCCGCCACATTCACCAGGGTGACGATGAACAGCACAGGATATCTGAAATAATTGGCCCACAGATCCGTAGCAAAGTAGCTTGCCAGCAGAAATACCACGGCCACCGGCACCAGGGCCAGCCAGGTTTTTTGGGAAATGGCGGCCATGCGTGCCTGCAATTTACCGGTGGATTTCACGGCCATCCAGTTGGCGCCGTGTACGATGAACAGCAGGACAAACAAAACCCCGCCTAAAAGCCCGTAAGGATTGAGCAGTTTCAGGGTGTTGCCATGATAAAATCCCTGGCCGTCAAAGGGAATGCCCTGGAATATATTGGCAAACGCCACCCCGAACAGCAGGGCCGGCACAAAACTGCCGATGAAGATCAGAAAATCCCACACCCTTTTCCAGGCCGGGGTGTCGATCTTGCCCCGGAAATGAATGGCAACTCCCCGGAAAATCAAGGCAAACAGAATCAGCATCAACGGTGTATACAAAGTGGAAAACATGGTGGCATACACCAAAGGAAACGCGGCAAATGTCACCCCGCCCGCAGTGATGAGCCACACTTCATTGCCGTCCCATAACGGTCCCATGGCATTGAGCATGGTTCGCTTGTCCGTGTCGGTTTTGCCGGCAAACGGATAGATGGTGCCGATGCCGAAATCAAACCCGTCGGTCATGAAAAATACAGCCCATAACAGGCCCCACAGAAAAAACCAGATCGCTTGCAGTTCCATGTGTGTTACTCCTTTTTCTGATCAGTTGGCGGCTTCAGGGCCTTGTTTGACTGTTTTGGCCATCAGGTAGAATCCCACCAGCCCTAACAGGCCGTACACCAGAATGAATCCCGTCAGCGAAATGAACACCTGGGTGGTGGAGATGGGAGAGACCGCCTCAGCCGTGCGCATCAGTCCATACACGATCCAGGGCTGCCGGCCCACCTCGGAAACGATCCATCCCATTTCCATGGCAATGTAAGGCAATGGAATGGCAAACAGCATGATTTTCAGGTAAGTGGGGTTTTCCGTCAGGTTGTTGCGTTTGAACCATCCGTAAATCGTGAGCAGGATGAACAGGGTGCCTAAGCCCACCATGGTTCTAAATCCGACAAACGTGGGCAAAACCGGGGGCCGTTCATCTTTGGGGATATCCAGCAATCCCGTGACTTTTGCATTGAAATCATGAAACCCGAGAAAACTCAAGATACCGGGAATGGCACCAATTTCAATGAGATTTTTTTCGTTTTCCTGATCCGGGATGGCAAACAGCACCAGTGGGGCCCGGGTCTGGGTTTCCCAGTGGGATTCCATGGCCGCCAGTTTGGCCGGTTGGGTCTTGGACACATTGATCCCGTGCAGGTCCCCGGTGAACGCGGTGAATAAGGCCATGACCAGTCCCACCACCAAACCGATGCGAAACGAGCGTTCAAACACGGGCAGATGCTGTTTTCTCAGCAGGTGCCAGGCAGACACGCCCATGATAAAGAACGAGGCCAGCAACAGGGATGCCGGTACCACATGAATGATTTCCAGCAACCCGTGTTTGTTGGTGATCAGGGCCATGAAACTCTCCAGTTCAGCCCGGCCGTCTTTGATCACATATCCCACCGGGTTCTGCATGAATCCGTTGGCCATCAGGATCCACACGGCCGACAGGTTCCCGGCCAGGGCCACCAGCCACATCACCCCGGCATGAGCCTTGGCGGACAGTTTCTTCCACCCGAAAATCCAGATGCCGATAAAGGTGGATTCCAGAAAAAAAGCCACCGATGCCTCGATGGCCAGCAAAGATCCGAAAATATCCCCCACATAGGCGGAATATCGTGACCAGTTGGTACCGAACTGAAACTCCAGGGTAATGCCCGTGACCACGCCCAGGGCAAAATTGATCAAAAACAGCTTGCCCCAGAATTTGGTCATTCGAAGATAGGTTTTATCCCCGGTCCGGGCGTATTTGGTTTCCATGTATGCGATGAGAACCGAAAGCCCCAGGGTCAGGGGAACAAACAGAAAATGGAACATGGTGGCTGCGGCAAACTGCAGTCGGGATAAAAAAACCGGGTCCATTGATTCCTCCAGATATATGGTTTATAGCCAAAACTCTTGATGGAAAAAGCAATTCATATGCCAGGCTGTCATGACGGTTTGCCAAGTATCATGAAAACAAGTACACCATATCCAAAATATGACCGGTTTTCAAGGGGGTTTGCAAAGGAGATCCGGGAATCGGAGATTGATACCTTGAATGTCAAAATATGACCGATTCAGGTGTATCATTGGATCAGTTTGAGACACAATCGTTTCATGCAACTGTATTTATCCAAAGATTCAGGGATAAACAGCAAAACCCCGGACAGGCATAAACGCTTTCCGGGGCTTTGCCGGGCCGAAATAATTGAATGAAATCAGGTTTTTCTGGTGGCCTTGGTTTCCCACTCCTGAATTTTTGATGTATCCCTGATCTCTTCCCATCCGGTGATCATGCCCTTGATGTGGCTGAACAAAGAATGGCCCGTGGTGGTCATGTACAGATGAATGATTAAAAAATTCACCAGCAGGAATGCGGCCAGGGTATGAATGAATGCAATGGGCGCCAGCGAGACACCTCCCAGGCTGTTGTACAGGTAATACAGCAGTCCTGTAACCATCTGCACGGGCAGGAGCATGGCGGAAATACCCAGGTAGGCCAGACGCTGCAAAGGGTTGTGTTTGGCGCCCGGGGTTTTTTGTACCGGGTGATCCTGGCCGTGAAAAATGCCCCAGGCATAGTACCGGGCCACGTCAAACAGTTTCCGGGTGGTGGGGATGTATTGTTTCCATTCACCCGTGATGATGAGCCAGAAAGCGAAAAAAGCAAAGGACCCCAGCCAGAAAAGGCCGATGAAGTTGTGCAGTTCAACGGCAGTGTCAAACCCCATGAGGGTATACAGTCCGTGGACTTCAAATCCGGTGATCATTAAAAAGATAACCATCAATGCCTGGCACCAGTGCCAGAGCCGTTCGAACCGGGTATACAGATAAACATTGGTCATTGTTTTACCAGCCATGAATTATTCCTCCCTGCCGTTACGGGTAAAAAACCGGCCCAGTCCGTGGAGCGTCACACCGGCCAGGGCCCCAAGCACCGCGATCAAACCGATGGTGTCCACAATGGCGAACTTGTCCCGGCCCGGCATGTAAATGCCGGTGATACCGGCCAGGCGCGAATTGTCCCGGGTATGGCACTGGATGCAGTCCAGAGATTTTTCCGCCGGGGCCACCATGTGGGTGATGGGAAAGGCATAGGTGGTTTCCACATAATCGAATTCGCCGGAATAGGGGACATCCAGGGTCTGATTTCCCCGCATGATGGCATCGTTCATGTCAAATGTGGTCCAGAACCCCTTGGGTCCGGAGAGCAGCGGTGCCACCAGCTGTTGGTTGATTTTGTCATAAGGCTGTTTGCCTGAGTGGATTTTAAAGGGATGAATCCGGGCATCCGGGTCATTGGGAGATCCTAATGGATGGCTGACCTCCACGATCTGCTGGGGATCGATCTTATCTTTGATGCCGATGTTGTCAAATGAGCCATTGTACCAGTAATATTGGGGCACCACATTTTTGGCCCAGGCAAAGGTCCCTTTGATGGATTTGTACACTGCTTTGCCTAAGTCCCCTTTTTCCTCATAGGGTTTGCCGTCCTTCATTTTTCCGGCCGTGGACCAGTCCCAGGACATTTTGGTGGGGTTGACCCGGGCGAATTCCGGAATATGACAGCTCTGGCAGGCCACCTTGTCGGTGTGGTCGTTCATTTTGGTGCTGGCCTTGTGGGGGGTGGCGCTGTGGCAGGACTCACAGGTGATCTTGGAAGCCATGTCATCTTCAATCAGGCTTTTCCGCTCCGCTGCCGCCGGCCGGGTATAGAGCCGCCCGGCAATATGGTGTTTCACTGTGGTGTGGCACCGGGTACAGGCAAAATCCGCGCCATCCTCTGCCATGTGCACATCCAGCATCCGGTTGGGTCTGGCCAAAGAAGTGTCCAGATCCCCGTGTTTGACCCCGTCGCCGCCGCCGCCCTTGAAATGGCATTCCCCGCAGTTGTTGCGCCGGGGCAGGGTGATGTTCTGGACCGCCTGTTGGATCCCATTGTGCAGGTCATCAACAATCTCCACAAGATCCGGATCGTCATCTCCTTCAAACGCAGCCAGATCGGCAAAGGTTTCTTTGAACGGGAATTTTTCTTTGCCGTGGCAGGCCAGACAGTTGACCTCTCCCTGGATATCGTTCCACCCGGCATGACAGGAAACACAGCCTTTGTCTTCCATGGCATTGCCGGAAATGCAGAAGTTGTTCACGGCATGCCCGGCCTTGCCGTTCATGATGCCTTCTTTTTCAGACGGCACTTTCCAGGTCCAGTGAATGGTTTCCTTGAACTGCATGGAGGCATCCGTATGGCAGGACAGACAGGCTTGAGTGATCTGGTCTCCGGAGGTAAAATCCTGGTTCAGTATCTCGATTTTGGAATGATCCACCGTGGTCCAGTGTTTGTCTTCCCGCACCGCCTGTTTGGCCAGTTTAATGCCCAACGCTTCTTGTTGTGCGGCATTGGCAACAGATGCCGCACAAGGCCGGACGAGCATCAGGGCCGCAACGAACAGGACCGCTGTCCACAACAATGTGGCAGCAGCGCTTTGGCTTGTCTGTTTCAGATTCAGGTATTTTCCCATAAAGCCTCCAAAAAAACAGTGACAAAAGTGTCCGGCAAGGGGTTCGTTAAACCGTTTGCCGGACATCAATTAAAAATTATTTGCAGGTGGCCGGCGTCGGAGAATCTGCGGCAGATGAATAAAAATAGGAATAGATATCTAAAATATCTGCATCAGACGCAGCATCCCATTCCGGCTGGCATCCAAAGGCGGTAAAATTTTCGGACTCAAAAATGGTTTTCCATTCAGCCATTTTTTTATCCGCAGGGCTCACTGTCGGCGTGGCGGATTCCACTTCGCCTCTTTCGTGACAGGCCTTGATCAGTTTCCGGTAGGTGTATTTGCCTTTGCGTTTGTTGCCGTCCGGTCCATCATCGGCAAACACGGCGGAAACCGATCCCAAAGTGAACAAAGCCAGTGTGAATAAAATTATTATTTTTTTTAACATGTCGTTAACTCCTTGTCAGGTGTTTGTTTGATAAAAGTTTAAAATTGTACTCAAGAATCTGGTTATTTGGGGGCTTTGATGGTGTAAGTGCCGTCTTGTTTGAAGCTGATCTGGGCCTCCACATAATAGACGTCCTTGAGTTCGGGTCTGACGTCCTGCACCATATAGTAGGCTTCCCCGCTTCTGGCACCCGTGGAACAGACAAACACCACGGGTTTGTCCGCCGGCAGTTCGGAAATTTTATCTTCCAGGTTTCCCACCGGAATGTTGACAGCCGTGTTGAAATGGCCTTTGGCAAATTCATCCGCATCCCGGGTGTCCACCAGCATAATGGATTCCGGATGATCGTTCAGAATGGTTTTGAACCGTTCCAGATCAATGGACCCTTCCATTTCCCCGGCCTTCACGGCCACGGTGTCGGCAGCCGCACCAAACTGTTTTTTCCATTCCGGATACCCTTTGGCAAACACGGACACATCCTTGTATCCCATCACCAGGGCTTTGGCCGCACTTTTGTGGCTCAGGCGGCAGTCCAGCCCGCCGCAGTAAAAAATGATGGGGGTTTCCAGAAGCCTGGGCAGTTTGCCGGACAGTTCGTCAAACCGGGTATCCGGAATACTGATGGCGGAAGGGATGTGCCCTTTGTCATATTTGGGTTTCTGGGGGCGGGCATCCACCAGAAGCGTTTTGTTTTCCGCGATCTGTGCGGCCACATATTCAGCAGACACTGAAGGATATGCGCCGGGCTGGGCCATCCATTCGGGAAATCCTTTGGCAAACACCTTGACGTTTTTGTAGCCTAAGGCTTCGGCTTTTTGGGCGGATTTGTGGCTGAGTTTACATTCAAGCCCGCCGCAGTAAAAAATAAGCAGGGCATTTTTGTCTGCGGGCAGCAGATCGGTTTTTTTGTCAAAATCCGTGTCCGGAATACTGACCGCACCCGGGATGTGCCCTTTGATGTACATGGGCTTATAAGGTCTGGCGTCAATGATCATGACATTATCCGTCATGGGGATCGATAGATGGGCGATGACAAAATCGGCTTCCACGATATCATGAAATCGCCAGGAATCGTTTGCACCGGCAGTCACGGCCCCGGTCAGCATCATCATACCGATGGCCAGGACCGCCGGGATTTTTTTTGCAGTTCGTGTGTTCATGGTTTCTCCTGAATAAAAAATTGAAATACAGGTTAAGTAAACGGTATTGTTTTGCGATATTCAACCGCATGGATTCCAAGGTTTTTTTTGCACACAGATGTATAGCAACACGTGTGCCACTGAAAAAAATCCTTTGTAAAAAAAGCGTCATCTCCTTGTTTGACAGGGAATGACGTACAGGTTGTAAAAAAATGAAGACCCGCAACAGCTATTAACCTGTTGCCATTATGTTAATATTGTGTTAAGTTATCTGTCAACCATAGTTAACAGGAGACAGTCATGAAAATTGGAAATCACTGGCGGAAAATCATCGATTCAGTCCAGGACGGGATCATTCTGGTGGATGCACAGGGCATTTTTGTGGCAGCCAATCATTCGGCCCAGCTCATGACCGGGTATTCCGAAGATCAGCTCATCGGTAAATCCTGCCGCATACTCAACTGCACCGGGTGTGACATCAAAGGTATTGGAACAGGTAAAGACTGGTGTCAGCTGTTTTCCCAGGGCCTGGTAAGGGATAAGAAATGCATGATCACAGACAGCCGGAAACAGACCATCCCCATTGTTAAAACCGCCACCGTGCTGTATGACGAGCAGGACGAAATCATCGGCGCGGTGGAAACCCTTAAAGATATTTCAGAAAATATCAGTTACAAAAACGAGCTGGCATCCATTAAGCGCATTTATCATATCGATGACGGATTTCACGGGATCATCGGCCGAACACCGGTGATGCAGAACCTGTTTGAACACATCCAGGGGGTGGCGCCGCTGGATACACCGGTGATCATATTAGGAGAAAGCGGTACGGGCAAGGAGATGGTGGCCAAAGCGTTGCACGAAACCGGAAACCGGGCTGACAAACCGTTTATCAAGGTCAATTGTGCCGCGTTGAGTGAAACCATTTTGGAAAGCGAACTGTTCGGCCATGTCAAAGGGGCGTATACCGGGGCGGCTGCCGATCGTATCGGCCGGTTTGAAGCGGCCCACCAGGGCACCCTGTTTCTGGATGAAGTCGGTGATATTCCGTTGTCAGTCCAGGTCAAGCTGCTTCGGGTGCTGGAAGAGCAGATGATCCAGCGGGTGGGAGACAACCGGTCCATTCCCATTGACGTGCGTATCATCACCGCCACCAACCGGAACCTGGAAACCATGATCCGAAATGGCGGGTTCAGGGAGGATCTGTTTTTCCGGATCAACGTGTTTCCCGTGATCTGTCCGCCCCTGCGGGATCGAAAAGATGATATCACGCTGATCATCCAGCATTTTATCACGATTCTGGCCAAAAAAACCCAAAAAAACATTCTGGGTTTCACGCCCCAGGCCATGCGGATCATGGTGGCCTACCCCTGGCCCGGAAACATCAGAGAACTGCGCAATGCCGTGGAATATGCATTTGTACTGGCCAAGGGAAAAAGCATCGGAATCGAACATCTGCCGGACAAACTGCTCAAAGACTTGCCGGATGGCGAGGCCCCGGCCCCGGTTTTGGGACGGGAGTTGAAATCCGGGGCAACGATTGGCGCGATCCCGGTGAAACAGTCGGAAAGAACCGCTCTGGTGGATGCGCTGCATCAGGCGGACGGTAATCAGACCCGGGCCGCAGAGATTCTGGGTGTATCCAGGGTAACGGTATGGAAACGGATGAAAAAACATGGCATTATCCTGGAAAACCGGGGAAAATAGATATTTGAACAGTTGGCATCATGTTTGCAATTGTTTTGCAAATATACAGACAGAATTTTGTGATACGCAATAAATTGAAAGGATATCCATAAATGAAAAAAGAACAGGTGCTGGTGGTCATTCTGGTCGTGATGGGACTGGCAGGTGTATACTGGTTTGTCGGCACCCCGCCGGGAAAAAAGCCGGCACAAGAATCTGAAGATACAGGGACACAAAGTGTAACGGAAACGGTAACGGCCCGTGTAACGGATGCCGGAAAACCGGGACCAGACAGGGCCGGCATTGACTGGAACGATTATACCCCGGGACTGACTCGGGCCAAAAATCAGGGCAAAAGCGTGTTTCTTTATTTTTACGCCCAATGGTGTACCTATTGCACCAAACTGAAGCAGACCACGTTTCTGGATGAAAAAGTTCAGGATTACCTGGACGATCATTTTGTCAGTATTTCCGTGGATACGGATCAAAATCAGACCCTGTCCCAGACCTGGCAGGTGACCGGCCTGCCCACCATGTGGTTTCTGACGCCGGAAGGGGATCGGATCAGCAATCTTCCCGGGTATGTGGACGGATCTCAATTGTTGAAGATTCTCAAGTATATCCGCACGGAAAGCTATCTCACCATGAGTTTTCAGGACTTTGTCAAACAATAATAATTGTCAGCGAAAAAAAAGAGGTTGCCATGCAGTCTTCAGTTTCACGACGTCAGTTTTTAAAATCCACTGTGTTTGCGGCCGGTACTGCGGTGGCTGGCACCGGTCTGGCAAACGCGGCCACAAATGCCCATGAAGAGCCCCTGGCCACGCTGATCGATATCAGCCGGTGCATCGGGTGCGAAGAATGTGTGTATGCCTGTAAAGATGCCAATGCCCACAAGTTTCCGGAACCGGAAAAACCCTTCCCAAAAATGGTTCCGGCCCGGGTCCCGGTGGAAGACTGGTCGGAGAAAAGGGATGTCACCGACCGGCTGACCCCCTATAACTGGCTGTACATCCAGTATGCCACCGGTGTCAAGGACGGCAAAGAGATTACTTTGACCATCCCCAGACGCTGCATGCACTGCCAGAACCCGCCCTGCGTCAAGCTGTGTCCCTGGGGAGCAGCCAAGCAGGAACCCAACGGGCTGTCCCGGATCGATTCCGGAATCTGCCTGGGCGGTTCCAAGTGTAAAAACGTCTGCCCCTGGGATATTCCACAGCGCCAGACCGGGGTGGGGTTGTACCTGGACATCCTGCCCGCCTTTGCCGGCAACGGGGTGATGTACAAATGTGACCGGTGTTACCAGAAACTGGAAAAAGGCGAACAGCCCGCCTGCATTGCAGCCTGCCCGGAAGAAGTTCAGGTGATCGGTCGACGCTCGGAAATCATTGAACTGGCCCGGGAACGGGCCAAAGAGATGGATGGGTATCTCTACGGCCTGGAAGAAAACGGGGGCACCCATACCATTTACGTGTCTCCGGTGCCTTTTGATCAGCTCACCTATAACACCGGCAAGGGAAAGCCCCACCTGAACCCGGTTAAAGATACCATGGCCGACGGGTCCAATCTGGCCCTGGCCCTGGTGATCGCCCCGGTGGCCGGTGCGGCCGCCGCATTGGGTAAATTTTACAAGCACATCAAAGAGGAGGCGTGATGACGGATTATTTCAAAGGACGTCGCCTGATTTACGGCCTGATTTTGTTTTTCATCACCCTGTCCGGATTTGCCCAGATGCCGATATTTGCCCGATACTATATTTCTGATATTCCCGGACTGGGGTGGCTGGCCCAGTTTTATGTCACCCATACCATTCATTATATCATGGCGGCCCTGCTGCTGGCATTGGGTGCCTATGTCGGAATGGATGCGGTTTTGGGCCGGAAACTGAGCGTTTCCCGGCAGAATCCTTTCACCAAAGGCGAGCTGACCCGTACCGGGTGGGTGAAGCTCATCAGCCTGGCCGGCCTGATTGTCACCGGATGTTTCATGGTGGTGAAAAACCTGTCCGGGATCTATTTTTCCCATAATGTAATCATCAGCCTGGACCTGCTGCATCTGCTTTCCTGCATGGTCCTGCTGGGGGCGACCCTGTATTCAAAAATTCGAAAAAGGACATGGATCGCCCTGTAAGATGTCAGGCAGCGGTCATCCGAGTTTTTTGATGATGGCCGCTACCACCTGTTCCGCCGTCTCCCCGAACAAAGTTTCCACTGGTACCAGGTTGAGAAATTTATCATCCCACACGATGTTTTCGCTTTCCAGAATCCAGTCTTTGATCCGGGTGTATTTGCCGCCCAGGGCCTTGATTTTCTTCAGCAGGGTGACGGATTCCGAGGATTTGAAATCCACGTTCAAAGACAGGATGTATTCAATGATGTTGGATGTGTCTGAGGCTGAGGACAGGACTGGAATCACCAGAATACTTTTTTTGTCTTTCCGGCCTTTGCCGATATAGACATTGCCTTCCCGGACAATGATATTCTTGGTGCCTTTGAGCTGGGGATCGGTTTCCACCCGAGAGGTTTCATTGACCAGTGTGCCGGTTTTTTCCAAAACCGTGATCCGGGTGTCAGGCGTGACGTCCCCCAGCAGGTTGAGTCCGGTGATCTGATACAGCAGCCCGCCGTTGACTTGATCGATGACTTCCTGAAGACGCTTGATGACCAGCACGTTTTTGTTGGTGATCTGGGAGACCTGAATTTCATGGCGGGTCAGCTCGTCAAATACCAGGCCCTGGAACGTTTCCTTGATCCGGCTGGTGCCCACGGTCACGGTTTTGGCCTGATGCTTGATGGCATCCACGGGCCGGGCCATGTTGTTGATGGCCAGGTTCATGTTTTTGAAAAACGTATCCAGCATGTTGGCCGGGGTTCCTTTGGTCAGAAAATCAATTTCAAAATCCGATACCGGGAGCCGGCCGGATAAATATTTGAGCAACAGCGTGATGTTGGTGGCGTTGTCCAGTCCCATGGCCGAAGGAAATCCGTTTTCTCGCCTTTTTTTTGTGAAAAGATTGTAGAATTCGGCAATGTGTTCCCTGAATTTATCTTCCAGAATCACTTCATATTCATTATGTCCCTGGGCAATGTATTCATCCAGGATTTCCTGGACCCGGGTCCGCCACTGAAACATGAACCGGGACCCTTCATTGATAGCAAGGGCGGCATAATATCCCCACAGATGCCCCACCAGGGTGTTGAGAATCGGCGCATAAGATTCATTGATTTCCGGTACCTTGAACACGTCTGCCGCATACAGATCGAACCGGTCCTCGTCCCGGGTGGTAATGACAATGGGTGCGGCCTTGTGGGCATGGAAAATAGCGGTATCCTTGACAATATCGGCCAGAACACTTTCCCTTGTCCCTGCGGCGCATACAATGATCAAAGGTTCAGAAGACAGATCAATGTGTTTCTTGTCTTCCACGTAATCGGAAGAAATGGTTTTGTAGCACAGTTCAGACAATTTAATGCGGATTTCGTCGGCAGCGGTTTTGTTGGCGCCGGATCCCACCGTGGCCCAGTAGCTTTTGGAGATGGCCAGACGATCAGCCGACGTCCGGATCGTATCCCGCATGGCCAGAACCGTGCGCATTTTATCCGGAATCGTCTGCAGTTCCTGAATTTCCCGGGTGATATATTCTGCTGATCTGGCCCCGATGATTCCGGCCATGTACAATCCCAGCACCGCGCCGGCGGTGAGCTGGGCGTAAAACGCTTTGGTGGAGGCCACTGACATTTCAATGTCCCGGCCGGAACTGGTGTAAAACACCCCGTCCACCTTAAAGGTGAGATCGGAATCCCGGCGGTTGACAATGGCCAGGGTCCTGGCGCCGGCCGCCCGGATCATATCCACGGTCCGGTTGGTATCCGTGGTGGTGCCGGACTGGCTGATGGCCACCACCAGAGTGTTGGACATGGAAGTGGCGGAATCATCATTTTCATTCATGCAGAAACCTGACAGTTCAGATGATTTCAAGGCCCGGATATCGCATGTAAAATCTCCCAGATAGGTGTTGAGCAGATTGGCACAGCCCCGGGCCGCCACCCCGGCGGTGCCTTGTCCGATGAAAAAGATTTTCTTCAGTTTTCCGGCGGCCAGTTCCGTTTGAATAATCCGGGGCAACACAGATTCCGGCAGCCGGATTTCCAGAAGCCCGGATTCCGGGTTTTCTGTGAATGTGTTTTCCAGGGTTTTTTCCACGGAAAACGGGGCTTCATTGATCTCTTTTAAAAAATAGTGGGCAAATCCCTGGCGGTCGATATCCCGGGCTGTAATCTGACTGATCCGCACATCCGCATGGGTGATGTCAAGGGGTTGCCCGTCATAGAAAAAGGATTGAATGCCTTCAAGGCCGCCGGGTGATTTCTGGTCCAGGATCACGATATGCCCGGATTCCCCCCCGTTGAGTTTGATGTATTCAACGGTTTCCTCCACCACCCCGTACAGTTCGGATGCGGCAATGTAGTGATCCGGGGCAATGCCCACAAAAATAGCCTGTCCGCTGCCTTTCTGGGCCAGAAACAATTTGCCCGGAGCCAGGTCGGTGTGCATGGAAATGGCATGGGACCCGTCAAAATCATTGACCGCCTGCCGGAATGCGTCTTCAATGGATGCGCCCTGTTTCAGGTAATGCTGGATCTGCAGCGGAATCAGTTTGGTGTCCGTATTGATCTGGGAATGAATTTTGTCATACAGGGCTTCGTATTCGGTCTTGAGTTCCAGATAATTGTCAATATCCCCGTTGAGGCACACATGAATGATTCCCGTGGTTTCAATCTCTTTGTCCGCCGGAGTGTTGTCCACCGGATGGCAGTTGGCTTCCGTGATGTCTCCGACAGATGCCCATCTTGTATGGGCACTCACCGAAAGCGTGTCAAAATTAAAACCGGCCAAAGCTTGAAGAATCAGGTCATTTCGAACCTGGGTTCTGATAAAGGCGATATTGTCCCCCAGTGCCCCGATTTCAGCGGCAAATTTATAAACAAACGAAATGGATGTCTGGTCGGGAGTGTCTGAAATCGGGTCATTGATGTTGATGCAGTTGTTGGCCAGCACCGATCTGTTGGTCCGTTGTTTCAAACGATCGGTTAATCCGGCTTCGGTCAGATGGGTTTTGAACCGGTTAAATTCATCTGAATTCAGGGTGAACAGCACGGAAATGCCTGCGGAATCGCGTCCCCGAACCTCCAGCCGGTCCATGCTGTTGAGCACGGCATTGATGCGTTGAAAGATTTTCAGATTGTCGGAATGGCTGTTTTTGAAAAGATCCGGTGGCATCAGATCGGCAATGGCTGAAATATTGCCCAGCACTTCTTTTTCCAGACACCAGAGGATGTCTTTAAGTTTTTCCAGGCGATCAGAGATGATCTCCACCGTCCGGGGCGGCAGTGTCGATTTTGACCGGGTGAACCGGTTCTGCCATTGGGTGATGATTTCAGACATCGTGTGGGTCATCCGGGACAGGGTTTGAATCTGTGCGGAATCAAAAAACAGGGGGTTGAATACGGTTTCCTGTTTCAAGGCCCGGGCCGATTCCCAGATCTGTGTTAAAACCTCATCAGTCGGACAATACCGGTCCGGATCGGAAAACAGGGATTCAGGATCTGATTCTGACATCAGGGATGTCAGATGATCGATTTTGTCTTGCAGGGCATCTGTATTTTCAGATACCGGCCCCTGGGCTTTGAAAGCGACCAGTGCGCAGATACCGCAGCACAGACAATTGGGCATCCGAGGAAACAGCACAAGGGTGTTTGCACGGACCTGATCCAGGGATTTTCCGACCTGGATGTGGCGGAAAAACCGGAAAAATACCTGTTTGAATGCAACAAATATCCAGGGCAGCATAATAAAGCCTCCGTTATGTGATTAAAATTGATTCCATTTTAAAAAAAATGCCTTGCAGACACGGGTCATCCGGATGATGCAAAGGATGTAAAATACTGTTTGATAAGCGCTCTAGCATGGGACGCAGCCCGGGTACCGATATATTCGCCATGCCCTACCATCACGGAAAACGTGATGGCCCGGGGCCCGTTTTTTTCTTTGGCAAACCCGGTGAACCAGTCATATTTGATGGTATGCTCCCGATTGGACAAAGAACCGGTTTTTCCGCCGATCGTCAGTTTGGACAGCACTTTGTCCCGGGAAAAAGACCCAAAGGATTTTCTGGCAGTGCCATGGAGAACGGTTTTTTCCATCAAGCCCATCATGGCGGCAGCAGATTTGGACGTCATGGCCGTGGCAGACCGGCTCGGGGTGTGCCGGTAAATGAAATTCCCGTCCACATCCATGACATGACTGATCACTGCCGGCAACACCGTCTGCCCTTTATTGAGCAAAGGCGTAATCATCATGGCCCCAAACAGCGGGGAAATCAGGGTATCCCGATTGAATCCGCACCCGAGTTCCGCCAGATGGAAATTATTGTCTTCCATATGAAACAGTCCGGTGTCGAACATCAGGTCCGTGTCCGGGGTCTGGTTGAATCCAAAGGCCTGAGCATAGGCGGACAAGTGTTCACGGCCTAAGTACGTCTGGCCCAGTTTGCCGAAAACCGGGTTGATGGATTGGGCAAATGCATCTTCAAGTGAGACCTTGATCGTATATTTGTTTTTCACATCCGTGAGCTGCCGCTTATACAAGGTGTACTTATTGCCGTTAAAATACAGCGGGGTTTTTGGGGAAAAATTAAGCCCATCCATGGCAGCGGCGGCCGTGACAATCTTGAAAATGCTGGCAGCCGGGTATACGGCCCGGGTGCAGGGATTGGCTTCCTTGTTTTCTAAATCAAATCCGGCCATGGCCAGAATATGTCCCTGATGCCCGTCCATGACCACCATGGCGATCTGTGTGGGTTTGCCCCGGGTCAATGTTTTCAGGTGATCCAGGGTGGCATTGAGAAATCCGGTCAGATTGACATCCAGGTATGTTACCACCTGCACAATGCCCTGGGCGGTCTTTGCCGGGAAAACGTTCCGGCCCGTGTTCACCAGATCCACATCCTGGATTATTTCTCTGACCTGGGCCCGGGTCAGGGAAACCGGGGGTTTTAACGTGGGCTTGGAAATTTGCGGGGCTGTTTGTTCCATGTCATTGGAACCGGTTAATAAAACAGTGAAAACAGCCCAGCCTCCGGCAACAGCTCCGGCAATCAGACAGAAGACCAGAAACGGTTTGCGCCATTTTTGGAAAAAGGATTTTTTCCTTTGGGCGAGCAGGAATGATGCCTGCTGTCTGCGCCAGGAATTTTGGTTACTGAAGGGTGTCACAACCCGGGGGTTCCTTTATACATGGCGCTGTCTCAATGTCCCGGTTTTTTTAAGACATCCACCCGGGGAAACAGGCTGTCCGGTTTTTCAAGACAGGCCCCGGCAGACATCTGTCCCCATTTACCGATCTTTTCCAGAGGGAAAAAACCGGTTTCCGGCAGAACCATGCACAATCCCCGGAGCATTTTTGTGCTGGTTTCCGGCATTACAGGATAGATCAGACAGGCCACGGTGCGCAATCCTTCCAGCAGATTTCCGATCACGGCTTCCAGTCGAAGGCGTTCATCCGGTTCCTTGGCCAGACGCCAGGGTTCATGGGTATCGATATATTTGTTCATGCGGGAAATGAACCCCCAGATCGCTTCCACCCCTTTGTGAAACTCATAGGCGGTCATGGCGTCTTTGAAGTGTTGAATGACCATTTGCGCGTCTGTTTCCAGGGATAGATCGGCAAAATCCGTTCCATTGGGATCCGGGACCCGGCCCTTGAAATATTTCAGATTCATGGACAATACCCGGGAAAACAGGTTGCCCAGGTCATTGGCCAGATCCGAGTTGATCCGGGATACCAGCACATCTTCGGTGAAATTGGCATCCAGCCCGAATACCATCTCCCGCATCAGAAAATACCGGAACGCATCCACCCCGTACCGGTCGGTGACGGCAACCGGATCCGTGACATTGCCGATGGATTTGGACATCTTGCTGCCGGACACGTTCCAGAACCCATGGACATTCAACCCGTTGTAGATGTCGATACCCGCCGCTTTAAGCATGATGGGCCAGTAAATGCCGTGGGGTTTGATGATGTCTTTGGCCACAAAATGCCGGGCCGAGGGCCAGAATTTTGTGAACAAAGGTCCATCCGGATATCCTAAGGCCGAGATGTAGTTGGTCAGCGCGTCAAACCATACATATGTGACAAAATTTTCGTCAAAGGGCAGGGTGATTCCCCAGGTGAGACGGGATTTGGGCCGGGAGATGCACAGATCCTCCAGCGGCTCTTTTAAAAATGAGAGGATTTCGGTTTCATACTGTTTCGGGTGGATGAATCCGGGATGGGTTTTGATGTGGTCGATCAGCCAGTCCTGGTACTGGCTCATTTTGAAAAAATAATTGGATTCCTTGATCGCAGAAGGCGCCACCCCGTGGTCCGGACATTTGCCGTCCACCAGTTCCCGTTCCTGGTAGAATCGTTCACACCCGAAACAGTACAACCCTTCATAGCTGGAAAAATAGATGTCCCCCCGGTCATGGATCCGGGTCAGCAGCATCTCCACCACCCGGATATGGTCCGGATGGGTGGTGCGGATAAACTGATTGTTTCCTATATTGAGCTTTGGCCACAGATCCTGAAACAGACGGCTGATTTTATCCACATATTCCCGGGGGCTCTGCTGCTCCTTGTCCGCGGCCTGAACAATCTTGTCTCCATGTTCATCTGTGCCCGTGAGAAAATAGGTGTCATATCCGTCCATCTGCTTGAACCGGGTGGCCACATCCGCGGCTATGGTGGTGTAGGCATGACCTAAATGGGGTTTGGCATTGACATAATATATGGGGGTGCTGAAAAACTGTGTGGGTGTTTCCATGGCAGATCCTGTGTAGTTGCTGCCCTGTCTCATGATGACAGGGCGGGTTAATCGGTTGGCCGTATGTCAGACAATGCGGCTTCGATTTCCGTGTGGTCGTCCATTCTGACGGTGACCGTCTGTTTCAGAATGTTCTGGCGGATGACTTTGCCTGTACCCTGGGCCAGGGTCAATGATTTTCCCATCCGGGGCATGTTTTTTTTCAAGTGCTGATAGGTTTGATTCTCAAATGTCAGACAGCACATGAGCCGTCCGCATACGCCGGATATTTTGGTGGGGTTTAAGGACAATCCCTGTTCCTTGGCCATTTTGATGGAAATGGGTTCAAAATTGTGCATGAACGAAGAACAGCAGAACTCCCGCCCGCATTTTCCGATGCCCCCGCAATGTTTTGACAGATTCCGGATTCCCACCTGGCGCATCTCGATACGCAGGTTATATTCCTTGACCAGCAGCTTGATCAATTGCCTGAAATCCACCCGCCCGTCCGCTGTGTAGAAAAAAGTGAGTTTATTTCTGTCAAACGTGCTTTCAACACAAAACAGATTCATCTGCAGATTCAGTTTGTTGATGCACTGATTGCAGTACGCGTGGGCTTCGGCTTCCAGGGACATCAGTTCCTGGCGCCGGACAAAATCATCCCGGGTGGCGACCCGGATGACCTGTTTGAGATTTCTGGCGCTGGTATCGGTTTTTTCGGGCGGTTTTACCACCACGCCAAACCCCAATCCCTGCTCGGTTTCAACAATCACCCGGTCATCCATTTCAAGGACAAGGTCCTGGCTGTCAAAATCATAAATTTTGCCGGCGGGTTTGAATCGAATGCCTGTCACGTGGGTCATGGGGATTCCTTAAATATGTATCAGTTTCAAAAAGAAACGGTCCAGGGTCATACGGATGGCGCTGTTGGATGCCAGCCGTTTTTCAGTTTCATGCAGTTCATCCATCCAGAAAAGTGCGTCGTTGTCACGGATATTTGGGGCCAGTTTTTGAAATCGGTCTGAGCAGTCACGGTTCAGAATTTTTTCCGGTGCATGCCGGAACACACACAAATCCCTGAAAAACGTTCTCATGACGGCCAGCCCGGGAATCACCCCGTCCGGGTCCTGACTTAAAAATCCGGACAACCCCAGGGCCGTGTGTATTTTTTGGGATGCGGATCCGGAAATCAGGTCACACAGCTGCTGGATCAGCCAAAGCCGGGTGGAATACCAGTCTATGCCGGATGCCTTGCTGGTTTTGGAGGCTTTTGACACATTGTCATCTGCCGGATGGACCAGGGTTGCCGCCAGGTTCTGGTCGGTGCCGGCGGTGGCAGCGGCAATGCCGGCCCATTGGGTATCAATGGGATACTGTTCGCACAGATGCGCAGCCAGTGCCGGTCCCGACAACGGGGGAAACCGCAATGACCGGCACCGGGAGACGATGGTGGGCAACAGTGCGGACCGCTCTTTTGCCATGAGAATGAAAAAAGTATTTTCAGGGGGCTCTTCCAGTTCTTTAAGCAACCCGTTCTGGGCCTGAATATTCATCCGGTCGGCATCCGTGATCAGCACCATGCGGAATGCGGCTTCATGGGGCCGGGTCCCTGTTTGTGCCGTGATCTGCCTGATCTGGGAGATGGTGATGGCTTTCCGGGAATCCAAAGGCGCGACAACAATCATGTCCGGATGCTGGTTTGCGTCTATTTTTTTGCAGGACCGGCAGTCATTGCAGAAAGATCTTTTGCCTGCACCTGCAGTACAGTTGATCCCTTTGGCAAACCTGAAGGCAGCCTGTTTTCTTCCTGAACCGGGATTGCCCGTGAACAGAAGTGCATTGGGGATATTTCGGGTTTCAATGATCCGGTTGAGTTCCGACAGGGCGGTGGGGAAATCATTTTTATGAACTGACATAAGATTTCTGAAGCATGGGGCTAATAATCCACCCGTTCCTTGAGTTCTTTGCCGCATTTGAAGAACGGGAGCCGTTTGGGGGGAATCTGTACCTTGTCACCGGTTTTGGGATTCCGTCCCATATAGCTTTTGTATTCCTTGATATGAAAGCTGCAAAATCCCCTGATTTCAATCCGTTCTCCTTTGACAAACGCATCGGAGAGCGCGTCGAAGAAAATTCTGACCACTTCCGCCGCTTCTGCTTTGGTCAGTGTTGTCCGGTCTTTTAATGCGGAAATCAATTCAAGCTTGTTCATACATCCTCTATTTTGATTATGAAAAGTTGCATCTGTAGTTGAATATTTAAAAATAAATAAAAAGTCAAGGTGTTATGACAGGTGGTGTGGTATTTTTTCCACCTGGCTCTCATTAATTTCCACGCCGGCATACTGGCCCAGCAAATGGATTTTTATAATGATTTTGCCTTTGCCCCGGTACTGGATAAATTCGCCTCTGGCACCGGCCATGGGTCCTTCCATCACCATGACCGGATCACCCTGGATCAGCCGGGAACAGGCGCCCGTGACCAGATTGCAATCCGCTGACGTTAACAGCTGAAGCGAATGGATCTGGGTCTCCGGCACCGGGATCGGCCCCTGGTCGTTTCCCAGAAACCGGACCGCGCCCAGGGTTTTCAGAACAGTCAGTTGACAGCCGGGGTCCATACTGGATTTGACAAACAGATACCCGGGAAACAACGGCACTTCGATGATTGTTTTCCGGTCTTTGCGCCGGCTCAGTTTTTTGGTTTTGGGTAAAAACGCGGCCATTTTTTTCCGGGCAATCTGCTCAAAGACCACCTGTTCGAAATTGCTCCTTGTCAGCAGTGCAAACCAGTGAAATGCATGTGTCATTGTGAACCAAACTCTCCAATTCCTTTCAGACCGATCATAAAAGCGATGCGCGTATCCAGATCCGATTCCTGAACTTCCAGGCCCATGGACCAGCAGGCGCTGTTCAGTCGGACGCCGGTGCGGGTTTCAATGGTGGTGTCACTCTCCAGATCTTTTTCAAAGGAATGATACGCAGTCAGAGACCGCGTGATCCGCAAATCAAGCCGGGTGTACCAGGACTCCCGGGTATCCAGTGCATACCGGTATGACGTGGTGAGGGCATCTCCCCGGGGCGTGCTCACCGTGGTGTTCAAGTTCAGCTCAGTAAAATGATAATTGTACGGGGACCAGGCCAGATCGGTTCTCAAAGACAAAAAAGAAAACGGATAAACTATGGCATCCAGTTGAATGTCGGACCAGGGCCTGTCTTCGGCTTCAAGATTGTCCCGTTCATCTTTAATGCTGTAGTCCTGAAACAATTTGATCCAGCCCAGTTCCCGGTAATTATTCCGGATGACGTCATCCGATCCGGTGACTGATTTTCTGGCAATGAACCGGTTGGTGAACGACCAGGTCAGTTTGTTGACCTCTTGGATGTCATCTAAACGGTCAAAGAACGGAAGATCTTCCTGATCCTCGTAGGGCTGAAAATGATAACTGATGCCCGGTGTGATCTGGTGCATGATTTTGTCGGAAAAAAAGGTGTCTGCCGTAAAAACCCGGCTCAGACGGGTGGACAGGTCCCCGCCGAGTTCATAGAGTCCCCGAAATCGGAACGGATCATCTTCTCCGTGGATATCTGTGTAACTGTCTGTATGATAGGCAGTGCCACGCAGGCCCATGAAAGGTTCAAAAGAAAACGCCTTGGCCAGTCTTGTGGGATAATAAAACCGATGATACATATCCAGACGCTGACCGTTGACTTTGGCTGTTTTCCTCCGTCTGGTGGCGGTATCGATGGTATCCTGACGGAAAAAAGACCGGAATTCCGAATCCAGTTTGTAATAGATGCCTGTGGTGCCGACATCCAGGCGGGAGCTGTCGAATTCAATGCTGGGAAGCGTCTGAAGGGTTGTGTCGTCAATGTCGGTCCGCCGGGCAATGACATCGTCGTACCAAAGTGTCTGGATGTTCAATGCAAAATTGTTCCAGGTTCGGTAGAGGGTCAAGCTGTTTTTCCGAACGGTGTCATCATATTCATCCAGATCCCGGCCGAATTCATCATCAAATATCCGGTTGCTGGTGTTGTATCCGGAGAGTCCCTCTCGAAACTCCAGCAGATAATCCGGATCAGACACCACATCCACATCCAGCCGGGCGGAAAACCCATGGGGTAAGACCTGGTCACTTTTTCCCCGCAGCCAGTACCGATCGGTATTGGTGCGCTGGGGGGTGCTTTCAAACCGATAGTCTTTGGTGGCGGAAGTTCCGTCATCGATTTTGTCATCGGACAGAAAATCCACCTGCCAGATGCCTCTGGAAATATCATCGGCCACATACCGGTATTCCGCGCCTGTTTTAAGACCACGGTCCGACAGGTATCCCGTGTAAAACGTGGCATCGCTTTCAGGGGAAATCGCCCAGAAAAACGGCTGTTCATAGACAAAGCCCTGGCGGTCGGATGTAGAAATTTCCGGCATGAGCAGTCCGGACTGCCGCTGGGTTTTTACCGGAAATGCCAGAAACGGAGAATACAGTGAAGGCATGTTTCTTGCCCAGAAAACCGTATCTTTTGCAAATCCGTATCCTTCGATGGTGACTTTGACATCCCTGCCGGTGATTTTCCAGTCCGGCGTGTCTCCGTCGCACGAGGTGATGGATCCTTTTTGGGCATCATAGGTGAATTTCCCGGTCTTGCGGATCTGTTCCCCATGGATATACAGGTGATTTTCCTGGATGAAAACAGTGCCTTTGTCGATCAGGCCGGTTTCTGTGATCAGATTCACCTGCATGGTATTGCAGGAGATCACATCCCCGCCGGAGATCATTTTTACATGACCTTTGGCCAGCACGTCTTTGGTGGCATTTGAAAATTCCACATAATCCGCTTCCAGCCGGGTTTTCCCGCCGGTGATCACCACATTTGTCTGCGCGGTGTACACATCGGTGTGCCGGTCATACGCCACCGTGTTTGCAGACAAATTCCAGACAACCGCTTCGGGGTCTTCGAATGGCGCTGCGGTCAATGCACTGCCGGAAAAAAGGATCAGACAACAGCACAAAATGCGGACTACAGGCAGAATAATACCCCGCACCGGTTCAGACCATTGCCGATTTTTAAATAGAAAGACACTGCCCATGAAACACCTGGTAACCAATTGCGCTGTGGTTAAAATTACTGTATAAAGCCATTTTATGGTGTAAAAGTCAAGCTGGAATCCGGTTGCGGTTTGGAAAGGACCCTTATGACAGTGACAATTTTAGATGCCGTCGGCAACACCCCGGTCGTGGAAATTCAGCAGATGAATCCGAATCCGGGTGTGCGGATGTTTGCCAAGCTTGAATACATGAATCCGGGCGGTTCCATCAAGGACCGGGCCGCCCTGTACATGATTCAGGCAGGTGAAGCGTCCGGTCGGCTTACAAAAGATAAAACCGTGATCGAAGCCACCTCGGGCAATACCGGCATCGGCCTGGCAATGGTCTGCGCCGTCAAAGGATTTCGGCTGGCCTTGACCATGGCGGAAAACGCCAGTGAAGAGCGTAAGCGGATTCTCAAAGCCCGGGGAGCGAAAATCATTCTGACGCCCAAGCATCTGGGATCGGACGGCGCCATTGAAGAAGCCTATCGCCTGGCCCGGGAAAATCCGGAAAAATATTTTATTACGGATCAGTACAACAACCCGGCCAACTGGCAGGCCCATTACCATACCACGGGTCCGGAAATCATGGCCCAGGTTCCGGAAAAACCGGCCAGTGTGGTGGCGTCCGTAGGGACATCCGGCACGTTGATGGGCCTGTCCCGGTATTTCAGGGAACACAGTCCGAAAACCCGCATGGTGTGTGCGGAACCGTTTCTGGGCCATGGGATTCAAGGGCTTAAAAACATGAAGGAATCCTATACCCCTGAAATTTATGACAAAACCAGGCTGGACAAAATTCTGAACATCGACGATGCCCTGGCTTTTGACACGGCCCGGCAACTGGCGGTCAAAGAAGGGTTGTTTGTGGGCATGAGTGCCGGGGCTGCCATGGCCGCAGCCATCCAGGAGGCGCAAACCCTTGAAAAAGGGGTGGTGGTGGTGATTTTTCCGGATTCCGGAGAGCGGTACCTGTCCACGTCCTTGTTTTCAGTGCAGCAAAAAGTGCCTCTGCATCTGTTTGATACCCGAAGCGGAAAAAAACAGCCGTTCAAACCGGTGAAACCCGATACCATTTCCATTTACACCTGCGGCCCCACCGTGTACCAGCGCCTGAATCCCGGCGGTTTCAGGCGGTATGTGTTCACCGATCTGCTGGTGCGGTACCTGGCATTTCACAAAGTGGATGTCAACCATGTGATCAATATCACGGATTACGATGACCGCACCATTGACGGGGCGGATCGGGCCGGTCAGGATGTGGCGGAATTTACGCGTCCTTATATTCAGGCGTTTCATCAGGACCTGCAGCGGTTGAAAATTCGTCCGGCCCAGGCGTTTCCCCGGGTGTCGGCCCATTTCAACGATATGGCGGATTTGACCCGGAAGCTGCTGGACAAAGGATATGCCTATGAAAAACTGCATTCCGTGTATTTTGATATCTCAAAGGTGGCGGAATACGGGCATCTGTCCAAAATGGATATCCAGAAAATCCGGGTGGGCGCCACCGTGGACTTGGATGAATATGAAAAACAAAATCCCCGGGACTTTACCTTGTTCAAGCGGGTCCGTTTGTCGGAACTGCGCCGGGGAATCGGTGTGAAAACCGAATGGGGACAGGTCCGGCCCTCCCTGCACCTGCAATGTGCCACCTTGTCCATGCTGTTTTTAGGGGTGCCTTTTGATATTCATACCGGCAGCCGGGAACTGGTGTTTCCCCATCATGAAAATGAGCGGGCCATTGCCCGGGCCGCCCAAGACCGGGAACTGGCCCATGTGTGGCTGCATTGCGATCCCGTGCAGTATGACGGGTCTCTGGGTGCGGCATCCATCCATGACCTGACCCTGGACACACTGGCGGATCTGGGATGGGATGACGGAACCATCCGGTTTTGGCTGTTGTCCGGGCATTACCGCCGGGGTTTGATGCTGTCGGAACGGTCTTTGACCGATGCCAGGGCCACACTAAACCGCATCAACCGGTGTATTGCCCTGCTGGAGCAGCTTCGGTCCGGCGGTGATCAGGTCAAAGATCTGCCCGCCGGGGAGATCGAGCAGCTGATGTATGATATCCGCCAGGGCATTTTAACGGCCCTGGCCGATGATTTAAAGGTTTCTGCGGCCCTGGCCGCCCTGCTGGCCGGCATCAAAACCATCAATACCCTGATCAGCCGGCACCGCATTTCAAGTCGAACCGCGGACCGCATTCTGTCCGGATTGCAGGAGATGGACCGGATTTTTCAGGTGTGTGAATTCAATCACCACCCCATCTGTTCGGAACAGGTAAAAGACCTGCTCCGTCAAAGGCAGGCGGCCCGGGAAAATAAAGACTGGGCCACGGCGGATCAACTCAGGGATCAGCTGGTTGCCATGGGGATTTCCGTTCATGATCAGAAAGTGGAGACAGACTGATGGAAATATTGTTTTTCCCTTTTTCCCATGTCAGTGAGACCCAGCAAATCACGCTGACCGCTTTTTTCCCGCAATTTGTGTTTTTACCTTTGGCCCCGGACCTGACCCAGGACCCGCAGATGGTGCCCCTGATGAAACACGGGACAGCAGTGCCGGTGTTTTCTTCAGAAACCCGCCTGGCGCAAGTGTCGTCACAGGTTTCTGCCTGGATGAACTGGGCCTCGCTGCACCAGGGGAATGAACATAATTTAAAAAACCTGATCCGGGACAACCCCTATTTGACCGATCATCTGGGACCGGCTGCCATCGGGTCGGAACTGAGGGCCCGAATGGCCGGGACACCGCAGAATTGCCAAGACGATTCAAAACAGGCGGATCCACTGCTGTTTTCACTCATCGCCAAACTCACGGATGCCGAAAATGAAACCATTGACCAGGCCATGGCCGGGCTGGAAAAAAAACGGGCGGGTCTGTTCTCTGAACTGCGGGGTGATTCAGACCCATTGTCATCAAAGGCCATTCAGTCCCAGAAGCCGGATCCCGGCGCGGTCATGACCCTGGAACGGATCCGGTCCTGGGCCGCCTGTGCCAGGGAAACCCATCTGTTTTCAGCACTCACCCCCCGGGCGTTTGTAACCACCAGCAGCGCTGTGTTTGATCAGGTGGCGGCAAACGGAATCCGGGTCATAAATGCCCTTGACATTGACGGCATAAAGGTGCATGAAGATGGGTGTGTCCATCAGCCGGACTGGCACAGCCGGGTGCTGACCCTGCTGAGCTCTCTGGCAGCCGGGCCCGTGGACGTTTCACAGGCCCGGAACATGCTGGCTGGCATGGATGAATCCTGTGTCCGGACCGGTCGGATCCAGGCACAGATGGTTGAAGGTCCGGACCTGGAAAAAAAGCTGAACCTGCCCGGAACCCGTTTGCTGATATGCCGGGTGACATTAAAACCATAAAAAGCTTGATTTTAGGAAAGGACATGTTATAAAAGCGTTTTTTAAATCAGTTGTAAAAAAAATTGATGTTGAAAAATGGCGTTATAATTGCAAAAGCAATGATTTTTAATTTAATTTCAGGAGGCTGTAAAAATGGCTTTTACCCCGATTGTTGATGAATCCAAATGCGTTGGTTGTGAAGAATGTGTAGACGTATGCCCGGTGGAAGTGTTTGAAATGCAGAATGAAAAATCCGTGCCCGTCAATGCGGAAGAATGCATGGGCTGCGAAAGCTGCGTGGAAGTTTGTGAAGAAGACGCCATCGTTGTAGAGGAAGATTAGGCGTAAGATTCGAACAACCATTTGCAGATGGGTGGTTGCATGGATGCCGGATGTGCCTTTGATTGTTTTCAAGGCATATCCGGCATCTTTTTTTTTAACAGCCCATCAGAATCGCAAAGACAGGCAGCTGAGTCCTCCGTCCAGTTTCTGAAATTCAGACACATCCACGGCCAGGGTGTCATAGCCATGGGCTTCAATCAGGTCTCTGGTTTTTTCAAATCCGGCCGGAACCAGCACCCGGTCATTGATCCATACACTGTTGGCGGCATAGGCTTCGGAATCATCCACCGGAAGAATCGTGAAATCTGAAAATTCCGGTTGAGTGATAAATTCTCCCCAGGCCAGCAGACAACTATTTTCCAGATAAGACACCCCGGTTTTCAGATGAAGCACCGAAGTCAGCGAAATGGCGGACACGGTGTATCCATAGGGTCCCAGAAACTGTTCCAGCTGCCGGATCCCGTCGGCATTGGTCCGGCCGGACAATCCCACATAAAAATGACGGTCCACCTGCATCACATCCCCGGCATCCAGAGTCCCCGGTGAGGTGATTTCCATCACAGGGCGGTTAAATGGCTGCATGGCATGGGCCACGGCCCGGGTTTCACCCCGTCGGGACAGATGTCCGGGACGGGTGATGACCACGCATTTTTCCGTGACCAGGCAGGTGTCTTCGATAAATGTGGAATCCGGAAATGCGTCATCGGGTTCCAGCACCGTCACAGACAGACCGCAGCCGGTCAATGCGTCAATGTAGTGCGCATGCTGCCGGCAGGCACGTGCAAAATCCGGTGTGCCCAGATTCGTGTTCCGGATACCGTGGACCAGGTTTGGACAGGGGGATTTGACCATGGCAGAAGTGAACATGTGTGAATCTCCTTTTATGGGGAAGTCTGAGCCGGCCGGGTGGTCAGATAGACCCCGGACAGAACCAGGATCGCACCCACGGCCAGGGCCCATGTCATGGGTTCGTTTAAAATGATGAAAGACAGTATTACCGCACTGACGGGAACAAAATTGATAAAAACCCCGGCCCGGGTGGGACCGATTTTCTGAATGCCTTGATAATACCAGAAAAACCCCAGTACCGTGCCGAAAAATCCCAGGTAGAACAATTGGGCCCAGTGCTGCAGGGTATACCCGGGCAACGCCTGAAACAGTCCGTCATACACGGCCGGAAAAAACAGCATGATTGTTCCGGCCACAGAGGAATAGCACACGGCGGCCACGGGTGACAACGTGGTCATCATGGGTTTGGCCAGAAGGGAATAAGAGACCCAGGACACCACACACCCTAGAATAGCCATCTCTCCGACACCGATCCCGGTCTGGAACAAAATCCATGGATGTCCGTTGGAAATAATGGTCATGGCCCCGCTCACCGACAAAACCAGCCCGAGGATCTTGCCGGGAGTCAGGGATTCTTTGAACAAAAGGGCAGAAAATACGCTGATAAAAATCGGGTTGGTGGCGATGATCAAAGAGGCCCGGTTGGCGTTGATAAAGTTCAGGCCGGTAAAGAAAAACAGGTTATAGGCAAAAATGCCGGTCAGGCCGGACAAAAATATCCAGACCAGTTGGTTGAACCGGATTCTGGGCAGCCGTCCTTCCATGTGCCGGGTCAGCAGCAGCAGGAAAAGCGATGCAATGGTAAACCGCAGAAAAGCGGCACATGAAGGGGAGACCTGTCCAGCCAGCTGTTTGCCGGCAATAAAGGTCCCGCCCCAGAAAAAAGCGGTTAAAAACAGTTTGACAAAGGTCACTGATTATCCTTTATTGATTCGGAAATTAAAATTAAATTGTGTAGTTGTACAGCCTTCAGGCCAAAAGTCAACCCTATGATGGAGACCCCATGAAGCAGATAGCAGATATATTGTTTGAAGCCCGGATGCTTAAAGATCTGAAACGGTCCGGTTACGCATTTCTGGGAAACGGAACGGAAAGTATTGCAGACCATTGTTTCACCACGACGTTTATCTGCTGGATCATGGCCCGGATGGTGCCCGAAGTGAACGGGGAACGGTTGACCGCCATGGCTCTGGTCCATGACATGGCAGAAGCCAGGACCGGGGATTTCAATTATGTGCAGAAAAACTACGCCCGGGTGGATGAGGCAGCCGCCTTGACCCATCTGGTCCGGGACCTGCCCTTTGGCCCGGACATCATTGCCCTGGTGGCGGAATTCAATGCCGGAAAAACCCTGGAGGCACGGCTGGCAAAAGATGCGGATCAGCTGTCGTTCATCCTGGAATTAAAAAAACTCAAAGACACGGGGGCCGCGTTTCCGGACCGATGGCTGGAAGTGATCGGGGAGCGCCTGAAAACCGACATGGGAAAGCAGATGGCCGCCGATATTCTGGAAACCCGGTGGGACAACTGGTGGTTGAACGGATATTCGGAATAAATAGGGGAACCGGCCGGGTGACATGCAAAAAAAGGCGGGTCAGAACCCTCTTTTTTCGATGTGATCCGCAATAATGCGCACCAGATCCCCATGGGGCACCGACGATACCATGCCGGGACAGGCGGATGCCATGGCATCCCAGTTTTCCGGATGATGCACCACAGTCTTTAAAAATGGCCAGGCCCGGCACATCCGGGGTTTTACCGGATGAATGGTGCACTGGATTTGTTCATCAAAAAAAATGCACCGCCCGTCCGGTCCCTGGGTCAGCACGGGCCCGGCACCGGTCATGTCGCAGTATTCGGGGATAAATTCATCCGGATCCGCCTGGATATAGGTGCTGATGCGCACAATATCTTCAGGTGTTACATAGGTGCCGCCGAACCCGTTGCAGCACTGTCCGCACATTTGACATTGAAAAATGTCATCCAGCGTTTGAAATTCAGACGTCATATCGTTTTTCCATGGCTTTTTGCAGGGTCAAAGGATCCACATACTGAAGATCTCCGCCCATAGGGACCCCGGATGCGATCCGGGTGAGGGTGACGCCCCGGGATTTGAGGCGCTCATGAATGTAGGCGGCCGTGGCTTCCCCTTCCACATTGGTCCGGGTGGCAATGATGATCTCCCGGACCTTTCGGGGATCGGCCCGGTTGAAAAGTTCCTTTAAACGGATATCATCGGGCCCGATCCCGTCAATGGGAGACAATGCCCCGCCCAGCACATGATAACATCCTGTAAAGGATCTGGATTTTTCAATGGCTGCCAGGTCGGCCGGATTTTCCACCACACAGATCACCCCGGGGTCCCGGGACGGATCCGCACAGATCCGGCAGATTTCCTGGTCGCTGAGGGAAAAACAGGTGGCACAGATTCGCACGGACCGTTTGAGTTCAATGATATCAGCTGCCAGGGTCGATGCTTCGTGATCCGGTGCATGTAGCAGGTGCAGGGCCAGTCGTTCCGCGGTTTTCCGGCCGATTCCCGGCAGTGTGGAAAAACTGGAGATCAGCTTGAGAATGGCATCCGGATAATGGGTCACAGAGGTTACAGACCCGGGATGTTCATTCCGCCGGTGAGCTTGCTCATCTCAGCAGACATCATTTCCTGGGATTTTTTCAATGCATCGTTCACCGCAGCCATGACCAGGTCCTGGAGCATTTCCACATCGTCCGGATCCACCACCTCTTTTTCCAGAACAATGGATTCGATCTTCTGACCGCCGTTGGCCACCACTTTGACCATCCCTCCGCCGGCCGAAGCCTCCACGGTTTTGGTCGCCAGTTCCTCCTGGGCCTGGAGCATTTTTTTCTGCAGTTTCTGGGCCTGTTTCATCATGTTGTTCATATTTTTCATCGTCTAAACTCCTGAGTCATTGTTACATATTAATGATTTCACCATTGAAAATTTCTTTGGCGGTTTGCACCAGCGGGTGACTGGCCGCAGCCTGCAATGCCTTGGCATCTTTTGCTTTTTCTTGGGCCAAAGCAAGGGGCCGGGCCCGGGAGGCCACATGGATCTTCAGTGTTTTTCCCAGAAATTTCCGGCACTGTTTTTCAAGTTCCCCCTGTTTGTCTTTAAGCCGTTTCCGGTCAAACTGGGTGCAGTCCGACAGGTGGACTTCCAGCGTATCCTGGGTTTCCGAAGCGATCTGTCCCCGGGTCAGCAGCACATGCATGAACGGCATCAACGGTTCGATCCGTGTCAAAAACCCGTCCCAGGTCCGGGGGGGCTCCGGGGATGGTTCGTCAGCGGTTTCCCGGATCTGGTCCGGCCCAGGGGACAAAGCTGCCGGGGCCGCATAAGCCGACGGAGATTCTTGTATCGGCCCAGAAGGCATTTGCTGGTCACCCGCCGGCGGGGAAGGGCGGATGTCAGAAGGATTGTCCGGCATTGTTTCGCCTGATTTCATCTGCTGTGCCAGAAGGTCCAGCTGCGCGATGATCCGGTCGATGGATGCACCGGCCCGGACCTGGCGCAGTTTGAACAAAACCGTTTCAATGGCAATGCGGGTATGACTGGTGCGCTTGACCATGTCTTCATCGGTCAGCAGAACCTGGAGCAGATGCCCTAAATATGCTTCCGGCATCTGAGCCACCCGGGTGTGAATCTGTTTTTTTTCACCGGCGGTCAGGTTGACGGCCGGATGATCCGGACCGCACTGTTTGATGATGCTCAAATTCCGGAAATGGGCAATCAGATCGCCGTAGAATTTTTTCAAGTCCAGACCGGTATCATTGACACGGTCCACCAAAGCGATCAGTCCGGATACATTTTTTTCAAACAGGGCATCACTTAATTCGTGCATGATGCGCCGGTCCAGAACCCCGAGATGATTCACCACCATTTCATAGGAGATCGTTTTTTCAGGGGTGGCCGACAGAATCCGGTCCAGCAGGCTCAAGGCATCGCGAACCGAACCATCCGCTTCCAGAGCGATCAGTTCCAGCCCCTGGTCCTGAACACCAAACCCTTCTTTGCGGCAGATTTTTTTCAGCAGTTCGGAAATGGCCTCCAAAGGAATTCGTCCCAGGTCATGGCGCTGGCACCGGGACAGAATGGTGGCCGGGATTTTATGGACTTCAGTGGTGGCAAAGATGAACAGCACATGGCCGGGCGGTTCTTCCAGGGTTTTGAGCAGCGCATTGAACGCGGCTGTGGACAGCATGTGCACTTCGTCGATGATATAGATTTTGTAAGCGGCGGCCGCCGGCAGATACGTGACGTTTTCCCGCAGATCCCGGATCTGGTCCACGCTGTTGTTGGAGGCCCCGTCGATCTCGAATACGTCTGCACAATGGCCGGCGATGATCTCGGTACAGGATTTGCACTGGTTGCACGGGGTCGGAGTCGGGCCGGTGGTACAGTTCATGGCTTTGGCCAGAATCCGGGCAATGGTGGTTTTGCCCGTGCCCCTGGGGCCGGTGAACAGCATGGCATGGGCCACCCGGTCCTGCAAAATGGCATTCACAAGGGTGGTGGTGACATGTGACTGGCCCACCACATCGTCAAATGTCTGGGGCCGGTATTTGAGTGCTAAAACCTGATAAGACATGGTGTCCGAAGGGGGTGTGGCGGAGAGGGAGGGATTCGAACCCTCGGTACCCGGTTAGGATACACACGCTTTCCAGGCGTGCACCTTCAGCCGCTCGGCCACCTCTCCGCAGTCAATTAATCTGGGGAAAATAGTATCTTTTTGCGCCGGTGTCAAGGATTAAACCACCGGCCCAATAAAATCACCACTCAAAAAGAGCTGAATGCGCCCGGGTGGGGGTGCCGTCCGGGTGATACAGATACAGCGGCGGGCATCGGGTGGCGGCGCCTGAGCCGTATCTGACCGCACAGACCAGGACCCGTTGGGCCGCATCATTGACACAAAAATGGACATACCTTATCCAGTCGATCCGGAACCCGGCATGTCCCAGCGCAACTGTGAGATCCGCTGTGCGGGATGCCGGAAAAATCAGGCACAATCGTCCTTCCGGTCGTAAGAAAACATGGGCGCAGGCCGCCAGCGTATCGATATCCAATGTGATTTCATGCCGGGCCAGGGCCCGTCCCCGGTCCGGGTTCACCCGGCCCGTGGATTTTTTTTTATAAGGCGGATTGGATACGATAAGGTCCATGGGGGCGGATAAATCAGTGACAGACAGGGTTTGGATATTCTGGTGACGGATGCGGATCCGGTCTGCCATATGGTTGCACACGGCATTTTTTTGGGCCAGGTCAGCCAGATCTTTCTGGATTTCAATGCCCGTGATTGAGATTTCCGGATGCCGGCCGGCCAGGATCAAACACAGAATCCCGCATCCGCACCCGATGTCCATGACGCGGTCTTTGGGGCCAGGAAGGACATGACCGGCCAGAATGACCGGGTCCAGAGAAAACCGGTACCCGGTTTCAGGCTGAAACAGGGTCAACGGGGGATCAAACAGGGTATCAACTGTATATGCTGCCAATTTTAAACCGGATCTGCTGAACCAGGGGCTGGTCCAAATGGGCATTGATATTGGCGGTCATCTGTTTTTCCAGAAATTTGAGCTGGTGGATCCATGATGAACTGGACACATGGACAATGAGCACGCCGTCTCTGAAAGCATGGGGTTTGGCGTTCATGGCGACGGGCTGTCCCACGGCCGTTTCCCAGATATCCCAGATGCGGGTCATTTCAGTGTCTTTGGCCGGTCGGTATTTTTCCAGAGCCGTGGCAAGAATGTCACGAATATGAATCAGTTTTCGGTTGTTGGAAGGGGGAGGCATGGGCGGATCCTGTTGGGTTGATTTATATATGGTTATATTTATACCACGGACCCTGAAGGTTGGGTATTGTTTTTTTCATTTTAAACCCCTTATCCGGTCGGATTCAGTGACCGGGTTCGAAAAATATTGCCTTTTGTCGTTGATAATAATATATTGATTCAATAATATAGAAGGTTCACATATATTTTATCGTAAACAACAAACAGGAACTCATTATTTATGAATTGGGATTGGGAAAAGCTGAGGGAAAATCAGCAGAAATATGAAAAGAACAAGGGCGGCAGCGGCGGTGGTCCCGGCATGCCCAGGCCGCCACAGATGGATGAAATTTTCAATAAATTCAAGGGATTTAAATTCCCAGGCATATTTATCGGGATCATTGTTCTGCTGATATTGTACCTGGCATCTTCCACGTTTTATACCGTGGACAGAAGCGAGGTGGGGGTGGTGCAGCGGTTTGGGAAATACAACCGACTTGCCCAGCCCGGCTTGAATTTCAAACTGCCCTCGGGCATTGAAAAGGTCACAAAGGTCAATGTCCGGACCCCTGAGACCGAAGAGTTCGGTGTGCAGGCAGCGGAAAGTGCCGGGGCGTACGGAAACGCGTCTGAATCATCTTTGATGCTCACCGGTGACCTCAACGTGGGCGTGGTGCCCTGGATCGTCCAGTACCGGCGGGCGGATCCCAGAGCCTATCTTTTCAATGTCAAGGATGTGATCTCGCTGTTGCGCAACATGTCCGAGGCCACCATGCGTACCGTTGTGGGGGACCGCAGTATCAACGAGGTGATTACGGAAAGAGCGCAGATAGCCCAGGCTGCCAGGGAAATGCTCCAGAGCGAGCTGGACAATGCCAAAGCAGGCATTGCCATTGTGAATATTGAAATGAAGCGGACCAATGTGCCCGAGCCGGTACAGGCATCCTTCAACCAGGTGAACCAGGCGATCCAAGAAAAAGAGCAGACCATTTACAAGGCCAGAGAAGAATACAACAAAGCCGTGCCCCTGGCCAGAGGTGAAGCCAAGCGGGTGATCAAGGATGCGGAAGGGTATGCCATCGACCGGGTGAACCGGGCCCAGGGGGATGCCACCCGTTTCCTGGCAGTGTATGACGCTTATAACCAGGCAAAGGATGTGACCCGGAACCGCATGTATCTGGAGACCATGCTGAACGTACTGCCTAAAATCGGGGCCAAGTACATCATTGATTCAGATCAGAAAAATGTGCTGCCTCTGCTGAATATGGGGGAGGGTGCATCAACGCTTTCAGACAGATTTCTTCAGAAAGGTGAATAACATATGAATTCGCAGCAAATTAAAGTATTGAGCGTGGCCGTTCTGGTCATACTGGCCGTGGTTGTGTACGACGCCGCATATATTGTGGATGAAACCGAGCAGGTGGTGATCACCCAGTTCGGCCGGATTACCGGAGAACCCGTGACGGAACCGGGGTTGAATTTCAAGGTGCCCTTTATTCAGAAGGCCAATTATTTTGCAAAAAATCTGCTGGAATGGGACGGCAGTCCCGGTCAGGTTCCCACCCGGGACAAAACCTATATCTGGGTGGATACCTTTGCCAGGTGGCGGATTACTGATCCGCTGACCTATTTTGAGACGGTCAAGGATGAATTTTCCGCACAGAAGCGCTTGGACGACCTGATCGACCCGGCCACCCGGAACCTGATCAGTTCTTATCCTTTAGCAGAGATTGTGCGCAACACGGACCGGCCCATGGATACCTTTGAAGGGTTTGGCGCGGACACGGAAGCCAAAATGGAGGAAGAAGCCCCGAGAAAGGTCCGATACACCGTGAACCTGGGCCGGGATGAAATCACCCGCCGTATTGTGGCCCAGGCAAAGGAAAAACTCGAAGAGTTCGGTATCGAGCTGGTGGATGTGAAAATCAAGCGCATCAATTATATAGACAGTGTTCGGCGGTCTGTGTATGACCGGATGATTGCCGAGCGAAACCAGATTGCTGAAAAATTCCGGGCCGAGGGTCGGGGGGAGGCCAGCAATATCCGGGGTGAAAAGGAAAAGGATCTCCAGGTGATCAAATCGGAAGCCTATCGCACCGCCGAAGAAACCAAGGGTAAGGCAGATGCGGAAGCCGCCGGGATCTATGCGGCGGCGTATGGAAAAGACCCTGAATTTTATGCGTTTGTAAAGACCATGGATCTGTATGCCAATGCCCTGGAAAAAGACAGCTCCCTGATTCTGTCCACGGATTCGGATTTGATGAAGTATATGAAAGGGGCTGACCGCTAGGTAACCAATTATCGGGAGCAGCACAAAAAAGGGGCGGTCCGGGTGAATGTTTTATTCCCGGACCGCCCCTGAAATTTGTTGCTTATTTCTTTTTTCTCTGATGCCTGGTTTTGGCCAGCAGTTTTCTGTGTTTGTGCTTCCGCATTTTTTTGCGTCTCTTTTTGATGACACTGCTCAAAAAAATCACCTCCTTTAATTTTCTTTAAAATGATGTATTATCAGGTAAATTTTGACATTAGCATAAATTTCGGGTAAATGTCCAATTTTTTTTGTCTGGAAACCATGGAAACGCAAATTGACCGGTTTTTCAATCCATCCGAACTGGAAACTGTCTCCAAAGCAGCGGTGATAAGTGAAGACCTGGTGAACAGCTATTATAAACTGTCGTCGGGACAATGGCTCAAAAATCGGTATGATATCCGAACGGCCCGGGATCTGGCTTCCCATGAGCGGGTGAATGGACCGTTTGCCCAGGTGGTGAAATATGAAGGGCAGAAAGCCGATGTGCCGCTGGGGTCTTCACGGTTCAGTCTGTACACGGTATGCCTCCAGGATCCGGCTATTTTAGGCACCGTGACCGTGCAGCCGTCCATCCGACTGCTGCCGTTTCTGGTCTATGTGCTGGTGCATGAACTGGTGCATGTGGTGCGGTTTCTTCAATTTCATCATCGGTATGAGCACACATCTGAAGCGTCCGTGACCCTGGCTGAAGAAAGAAGAGTCCATTGTCTCACCTATGGGATACTTGCGCCGGTTGCCCTGGAGGGATTAAAGCAAGTCTTTGATTTTTTTGAACAATGGAGGAACGACCATGGCCAGTGATCTTGGGTGAAATTTTAAAAAAACCTGCCTTGACAGGGGAAAAATGCTTATTATTATATCAATGATTTTTCAAGCAGTGATTGACGCGTAAAAAAGGGAGAAAGGGAAAATGCCGGTTTATGAGTATCAGTGTTCAGCATGTAAACATATTGAAGAAGCCTTTCAAAAAATTTCAGATGCGCCGTTGACGGTATGCCCCAAATGCCATGGGCCCCTGAGCAAAATCATATCTCACAGCTCTTTCCATTTGAAGGGATCCGGCTGGTATGTCACCGATTACGGCGGAACCAAAACCCGGGCGGAGAATAATTTGGACAAATCTTCGGCCGAACCCGCGAAATCAACGTGTGCTGCGGCATCCGAACCATCCAAAAAGAAAGATGACAAATAGCAGACGTTGACACATAACCATTTAATCAAATCAATCCGACCAACATTTAAACTTAGAAGAGGAGTATTGCATCATGAGTTTGAGACCATTGAGTGACAGAATTCTGGTACAGCGTACCGCAGAAGATGAAAAAACCAAAGGCGGTATCATTATTCCGGATACAGCCAAGGAAAAACCGGCTGAGGGAAAAGTAGTGGCCACGGGTAACGGCCGGATGGGCGAAGACGGCAAACTGCTGCCCATGGATGTCAAAGTGGGTGACCGGGTATTGTTCAGCAAATACGGCGGCACGGATGTAAAAATCGATGGCGAAGATTACCTGATCCTGCGCCAGGATGATGTACTGGGCGTTATCGAATAACCTGATTCCGACATCTGAGACCCAGTACTTTAAATACCTAAAACTTTAAAATTTATATGGAGATGAATAAAAATGGCCAAAGAAATCAAATATGATTCCAAAGCACGGGAAGCAATGCTCAAAGGGGTAAAAGCACTGGCAGATGCCGTTGTTGTCACCCTGGGACCCAAGGGCAGAAACGTCGTCATCGAAAAATCCTGGGGATCCCCCACCGTGACCAAAGATGGTGTGACCGTTGCCAAAGAGATCGATCTGGAAGACAAATTCGAGAACATGGGTGCCCAGATGGTCAAGGAAGTATCTTCCAAAACCTCTGACATGGCAGGTGACGGCACCACGACCGCCACAGTGCTGGCCCGTGCCATCTATGAAGAAGGTCAGAAACTGGTGGTGGCCGGCAACAACCCCATGGGAATCAAGCGCGGTATTGACAAGGCCGTGGCCAGAATCACCGAAAAACTGGAAGAACTTGCCAAACCCACCAAAAACCAGAATGAAATTGCCCAGGTGGGTACCATTTCCGCCAACAGTGACGAAACCATCGGTAACATCATTGCCGAGGCCATGGACAAAGTGGGCAAAGAAGGCGTAATTACCGTGGAAGAAGCCAAATCCATGGAAACTACCCTGGAAGTGGTGGAAGGCATGCAGTTTGACAGAGGATATCTGTCTCCCTATTTTGCCACAGATACCGAAAAAATGGTGGCAGCCATGGAAAATCCCTATGTGCTGATCTGTGACAAAAAAATCTCTTCCATGAAAGATCTGCTGCCGATCCTGGAAAGCATTGCCAAAACCGGCAAACCCCTGGTGATCATTGCGGAAGATATCGAAGGCGAAGCTTTGGCTACGCTGGTGGTGAACAAACTGCGCGGCACCCTGAACGTGGCAGCTGTGAAAGCGCCGGGTTTCGGTGACAGAAGAAAAGCCATGCTGGAAGATATCGCCATTCTCACCGGCGGCCAGGTGGTGTCCGAAGATATCGGCATCAAACTGGAAAATGTGACCCTCCAGGATCTGGGACAGGCCAAATCCATCAGCATCGATAAAGACAACACCACCATCGTGGACGGTGCCGGTTCCAGAGAAGCTTTGGAAGGCCGGGTGAAAATGATCCGTGCCCAGGTGGAAGAAACCTCTTCCGACTATGACAGAGAAAAACTCCAGGAACGCCTGGCCAAACTGGTGGGCGGTGTGGCCGTCATCAATGTGGGCGCTGCCACTGAAACCGAGATGAAGGAAAAGAAAGCCCGGGTGGAAGATGCTTTGAACGCAACCCGAGCCGCTGTGGAAGAAGGCATTGTTCCCGGCGGTGGCGTGGCCCTGGTCCGGTGCCTTGACGCACTCAAGGATCTGGATGTGGAAGGCGAGGAAAAACTGGGGGTTGCCGTGGTGGCCAGAGCCATTGAAGAGCCCCTGCGCAAGATTGCCGATAACGCCGGTGTGGAAGGCTCTGTCGTCATCAACAAGGTCAAGGAAGGCAAAGGCGCGTTTGGTTACAACGCCAGAACCGATGTGTATGAAGACCTGATCGAGGCCGGTGTCATCGATCCCAAGAAAGTGGTGCGGTTTGCGTTGCAGAACGCTGCATCCGTGGCATCTGTGATGCTCACCACCGAAGCCATGATCGCTGAGAAGAAAGAAGACAACCCGGCACCTCCGATGCCCGGCGGCGGTATGGGCGGCATGGGCGGCATGGGCGGCATGATGTAGCTGATCCGTCCGCAGGCCTTTTGACAGGCTGTGCCTGAACAGTGATAAACAAAAGCCCCTTTAATTCAATTTAAAGGGGCTTTTGTGTTTTTGGCCGGTGTGACCCCGGGACCTTGACTGGTACTTGACAGAACCGCCTGCCTCATATAGTTATTCAAAGGAATATCCAAAGATTCAACTTCAAGCGAGGGACTATGACGACTGAGACAATCGGACTGCTTTACATGCTTGCGGATGCCGGGCCTGTGGTAAAGTTTGTCATGCTCGTGCTCCTGTTCTTTTCCATTGTTACATGGGCCATTATTTTTATAAAATTCCGGTATTTTCGAAAAGCGTTTCGGGAAACAGCGGATTTCACCGACATATTCTGGCAGTGCCGGACCCTGGCCGATGCCTTTGCCAAAGCCAAGGCCCTGCGGTCCAGTCCGGCGGCCCGAATTTTTATTCCGGCTTACATGGAAATCAATCGATCCCGGGGAAAAGCCAGCCCGGTTTCCCTCCAGAGCATGGGCAGTGTCCAGCGGATCCTGCGACGGTCCATCACGATGGAGATTCATCGTTACCGCCAGCTGATTCCGTTTCTGGCCACCGTGGGAAACACGGCACCGTTTATCGGACTTTTCGGCACGGTGTGGGGGATTATGCATACGTTCCAGGGTATCGGTCTGAGCGGATCCGCCAGCCTGGCCGTGGTGGCGCCGGGTATTTCCGAAGCGCTGATCGCCACGGCCGCCGGCCTGGCAGCTGCCATTCCCGCCGTGATGGCGTATAATCATTACACAGATAAAATCCGGGTCTTGAATTCGGAACTGGAAACCTTTTCTTCGGATCTGTTGAATATCATTGAACGTGACATTCAAAATCAAATGGAGGCATGATGCGGTTTGAATCCGGTAATGATGCATTGATGTCTGAAATCAACGTGACGCCGTTTGTGGACGTGATGCTGGTGCTGCTGATTATTTTCATGGTGACCGCGCCCATGATGGTGCAGGGGGTGGATGTGGATCTGCCCACGGCCACTGCCGGGCCTTTGCCGTCTGATGAGGATCATCTGATGATATCCGTGGACAAAGACCGCACGGTATATCTGAACAATCAGGAAGTGTCTGTGGCGTTTCTGGCGGAAAAACTGGGAGCGATCCTGGAAAATATGGATTCCGATGCCGTGTATCTGAAAGCGGACAAACAGGTGCCGTACGGGGTGGTGGTTCATGTGATGTCCCAGATCAAAAAGGCAGGGGTCAAAAGCCTGGGCATGATTACCCTTCCGGACGATGCAGATGCATCCTGACATGTGGGTATGATGGCACTTTTTTTCCCGATCAGAGATATCAGACCCCGGGGCTTTGACACAGACGGGATCCGTTCCCGGCGTCTGGCCGTGTACTTAGGGATTTCCATGGGTGTCCATGTGCTTTTTTTCCTGGTCAGCATCTGGCTGGTTGAATTCAGGATGCCTTACAAAACCCCGGAAGTGGTGCAGGTGGATCTGGTATCGTTTGCCCCGGGAGAGCCCGGCGGTCCGGCAGCCCCAAAAAATGTGTCCGGTCCTGTGTCTTTGCCGGATGCATCTTTGGACAATGCGCCGGAACCAGCGGTTTCAGAATCAACGGATCCGCCGGTTGAAAATGTGCCTGAGCCGGAACCCGTGGCCGTGCTGAAGCCGGATCTCAGCTTGAAGTCAAAACCCGAAAATCTCAAAGAGCTGATGGCAAAAAAGCCGGAACCGGCACCCAAACCCGAGCCTGAGCCAAAACCCGAGTCCAAACCAGAATCGAAGCCTGTTGAACCGGCACCTGAAAACAAGCCGGAAAACCCACCTGAAAAAAAAGAACCAAATTCACAGCAGCAACTGGCACAGGCCATGGAACGCCTTGCCAGCACAGTGAAAGAACAGGACAAGTCCGTGAATGGTACGGGCACCGGACCGGTTTCCGGTTCCGGTACGGGCGGGGGGACCGGCAGAAAAGGGGGGACTCCCCTGGATTTTTATAAACTGGTGCTGCAATCTACCATTCAGCAGAACTGGGTGTTCAATGAGATGCTGGCCGGACTGGACCAGAATATGGAGGTCCGGATATTAATAAAAATTTTGAAAAACGGGGAAATAAGAGATATTATCTATGAAACCCGGTCCGGGAATCCATACCTGGACCAGAGTGCCAAACGGGCGATTCAGCGGGCCAATCCCCTGCCGGCGTTGCCCCCGGGCATGGCATCTTATGATGTGGTGGTAATTTTTACCCCGAAAGGATTGAAATGACCAGGCGATTTGTAGTGTCCGCCATCATGCTTTTGCTGATGGGTTTATTGATGGCGCCGGACCGGTTGACGGCAGCCCCGTATGATACCATTCAGGTGAGTAATCCTTTTTTAAATAAAACCCCGATCGCTTTGCCCGCATTCATGGCATTGACCGGCAGCCCGGCGGAAACCCGGATCGGTGCAGAAGCGCTTGAAACGCTTGAAAACGGACTGACGTTCACCGGATTTTTGAAACAGGTCAATCCGGCAGCGTTTCTGGCGGATCCGTCAAAAACCGGTATTCAGATGTCACAGATCAAATTTTCAGACTGGACCGGCATCGGTGCGGAACTGCTGATCACGGGCGGTATTGAGGAAAAAGACGGCCGGGTGAAACTGGAACTGCGGCTGTTTGACACATTCAATCATCAGCTGTTGAAAGGCAAAGTCTACACCGGGCCTCCGGATCAGATCCGGCGCATGATACATCTGTTCTGCGCAGAAGTGTCCCATGCGCTGACCGGCAAATGGGGGGTATTTGCCAGCAAACTGACCTTTGTTTCCACGGTGGATGGAAACAAGGAAATTTTTGTGAGTGATTTTGACGGGCACAATCCCGTCCGGATCACCCGTCACAAAAGCATCAGTCTGTCTCCGGCCTGGTCTTCGGACGGACAATGGCTGGCGTATGTGTCCTATGCCGGGGGCAAGCCCGATATCTATATCCGGCATCTGGAACAGAAACGGGGCACGGTGATCAAACGCGACGGCATGAACATCACCCCGGCCTGGATGCCGGGACAGGACAAATTGGCTGCGGCGTTGAGCTTTTCCGGAAATCAGGAAATATATCTGTTGACCCGGCAGGGAGAAATGATTAAAAAGATAACCAGCAGCTGGGGAATCAATGTGTCGCCGCAGTTTTCACCGGATGGCGGTAAACTGGCGTTTGTTTCCAACCGGTCCGGTACCCCTCAGATTTACATCAAGGATCTATCCTCCGGGGAGGTTGACCGGGTGACGTTTCAGGGAAGATACAACACGTCTCCGGCCTGGTCCCCGGATGGAAAAAAAATCGCTTATGTGGGGATCGAGAAGAACCGGATCGATATTTATATGGTCCAGCTGGATAAAGGGCCCGGCATGCCCGTGCAGCTGACCCGAAACCAGGGGGACAATGAGGATCCGTCCTGGTCTCCGGACGGGAACCTGATCGTTTTTACATCTACCCGTGACGGCCGGGGAGGCGCCGTGTTTGTGATGACGGCAGCCGGAACCGATCAGCGCCGGCTGATGAATATGCCGGGGCACCAGACTCAGCCCCGCTGGTCGAAACCCATGACATACAAAGAATAACGTTTTCAAAACGCAAGTCAAACAATCAAGGAGGTTGTGATGAACAAAAAACTGGGATTACATGTATTAATGGCAATTCTTGTGGCCGGACTTTTTTTGACGGCATCCTGTGCCAAGAAAACAGTGGTGTCCGACTCCACGGCCATTGAAGATCAGACACAGGCATCAGCGGAAGCGGCAGCTGCGGAAGCGGCCAGAATAGCGGAGCAGGAACGGATCCGCCAGCAGGAACTGGCCGAGGAAGCGGATAGAAAAGCAGCCATGGAACAGGCCCGGGCCGAGGCCGCCCAGACCCGTTTCCTGCATCAGCATATCCACTTTGAATATGACAGTGCCCAGCTGACGGACACGGCAAGGGCCCTGCTTCGGGAAAAAGCGGACTGGCTCAAGGCCAATCCGGGCCACAGCATTGTCATTGAAGGACATTGTGATGAAAGGGGAACCACGGAATACAACCTGGCTTTGGGGGAACGGCGTGCCGGTGCGGTCAAACAGTATCTGCAGGATCTGGGTATTGGATCATTCCGGATGACCACGGTCAGCTACGGGGAAGAAAGACCTCTGGATCCGGGCCAGAATGAAGCGGCATACAGTAAAAACCGCCGGGCACAGTTTGTCTTGAAATAACAGGCGGTGTATGAATTCATCAGGGTCCGGCCGGATTTTTTAAACGATCCGGCCGGACTTTGACTGTTTGTTCAGGCTAGGGGGGACCATGAAAAACATTGTTTTAACAATCTGCGTCATGCTGTGGGTGCCGGTGCTGTCCGGATGTGTGTCGCCGGATCAATACCAGATTTTGGAAAATCGCGTCAATGCCCTGGAAATGGAAAATACCCGGCTGCGTCAATTCCAGAACCAGGTTGCAGATTTGTCATCCGCCATTGAAGATCTGGAAAAAAAAGTGCAGGCCACGGGTCAGGGATCCCGGGAAGATATTGCGGACATCAATCAGGAACTGCAACAGATGCATAAAAAATATGCGCAGCTCCAGGGCATGATGGAGGAGACCGCCTATCGACTGGGTGGCACGGACCTGGGCATTCAGACAGATTCCACACAAATCCTGGACCGGATGGACCGGGCCATATCCCGCAATCATACCCGGATCACCCGACTGGAAACTTACATGGGATTTGAACCCACCGTGCCCGGGACAAATGGGACAGATTCGTCTGATGATGCCGCGTCACCCGATGTCGGGGCTGATGACGGGCAGGCAAAAGCTGAAATGCCCGTGTCCGACCGATCCGCGTATGAGCAGGCCAAAAAAACCTTTGATGCCGGAGACATGGAGGCTGCCCGGATTCAGTTTGAAAATTTCATCAACACCTTTCCGGAATCTTCGTATGCCGGCAATGCCCGGTTCTGGATTGCAGACAGTTATTATGTGGAAAAATGGTATGAAAAAGCCATTCTGGAATATCAGAAAGTGCTGGAACAATACCCGGATTCCAACAAAACAGCGGCTGCCCGCCTCAAACAGGGATATGCCTTTGCCGAGCTGGGAGAAAATGCCAATGCCCGGTTGATTTTAAATGAACTGATTGCCCGGTATCCGGACTCCAGGGAAGCGGAGTTTGCAAAAACAAAACTGAAAACACTTCAGTGACACATAAGCCGATCAAAGTGGTGGGCATCGATCCCGGACTGGCCGGTACGGGCATCGCAGTGGTGGAAGGCGATGCCCGGGCCGTGAACCGGTATTCCTTTGGATGCGTGTCCACGGCATCGACGGATTCCCTTCCTTTCCGGCTGGACACCATCTATACCCGCATCAGTCAGTTTCTATCGGACCAGGTCCCGGATCTGGTGGTGATCGAGGATATCTATTCGCTGGATAAATACCCGGGGTCCGGAATTTTGCTGGGCAAGGTTTCCGGGGTGCTGCTGGTGGCGGCGTTCCGGGCCGGAGTTCGGGTGGAGGAAATCGCCGTGCGGGAAGCCAAAAAAATTATCTGCGGCAACGGCAATGCCGATAAATTTCAGATGGAGCGGTCCGTGCGCCATTTTTTAAATCATCCGGAAACCATTCGGCCGTTCCATGCGTCCGATGCACTGGGTCTGGCGATCACCGGATATTTCCGGTACAGGAAAAACGATCATGATCGGATATCTTGAAGGACAGGTTTTGGACGGTGACTCTGATGCCATTTTGTTGCTGGCAGGGCAGGTGGGGTATGAAATTCTGGTCAGCCCGTTCACCCGGGCCCAGGTGATGGCGCAATCCAAAGAAACTCAGGTTCAGCTGCATATTTATTATCATGTGACCGAACGCCAGCCCAAACCGGTTTTGATCGGATTTCTGGAAAAAAAGGACAAGGCGTTTTTTCAATTGTTTATTTCCGTTTCCGCCATCGGCCCCATGAAAGCGGTCAAGGCCATGGTCCGCCCCGTGGGAGAAATTGCCGCCGCCATCGAGGACAAACAGGTATCTTTGCTGGCGAAACTGCCCGGCATCGGGCCCCGGACAGCGGAAAAAGTGATTGCCACCCTGCACGGCAAAACCCGGGAATTTGCCGAAAGAGCCCCGGCCCGGGCACCTTTGTCACCGGTATCACCTTCCCCGGACAATCCGGAAATGGTGGCAATGGTGACCGGGGTTCTGGTGAACCAGTTGGGACATTCTTCCGGTTCGGCCCAGCGCATGATCCGGGCCGCACTTGAAAAAAATCCCGGTATCCATACCCCGGAAGCGCTGCTGGATGCTATTTACCAGGAAGGAGCCTGAACATGACCGATGATATATTGTCCTATCAATCGGATGTCAAAGGGGTGGTCACTGCCCAGCCGACCCCGGAGGACCGGACCCCGGATATCGTGTCTTTGCGGCCCGAGCGGTTTGAGGATTATGTGGGTCAGAATGCCACCGTGGAGACGTTGAAAATTGCCATTCAGGCGGCCAAACTCAGAAACGAACCTTTGGATCACATTCTGCTGCACGGTCCGCCCGGACTGGGTAAAACCACCATCTGCCATATCATTGCCAATGAAATGGGAAAAGATCTCACCATTACGTCCGGCCCCACCCTGGAAAAAGGCGGAGACCTCATGGGCATTTTAACCCATCTGGCGGATGGGGAGTTTTTGTTCATCGATGAAATTCACCGGATCCCCAAAGTGGTGGAGGAATTTCTTTATCCGGCCATGGAAGATTTTGCTGTGGATTTCGTGTTTGACAAGGGAATTCATGCCAGAAGCCACCGGTACCGGCTGCGGCGGTTCGTGCTGGTGGGGGCCACCACCCGGGTGGGACTGCTTTCCTCACCGTTGCGGGACCGGTTCGGTCTGTTCCGGACCCTGGATTTTTATACACCCGAGGAACTGGTGGTCATTATCCATCGGTCGGCCCGGCTTCTGGAGACTCAGATCACGAAAGACGGGGCATTGTCTCTGGCAAAACGGTCCCGGGGAACCCCGCGGATCGCCAACCGGCTTCTCAAACGGGTGCGGGACTTTGCCCAGGTCCGGTCCGACGGCCGGGTGACCCGGGAAACCGTCCAGGCGGCCCTGGCACTGGAAGGGATCGACCATCTGGGCCTGACCCGGCTGGACCGCAGCTATCTTGAGACCATCATCGATTTTTATCACGGAGGCCCCGTGGGCATTGAAGCCATTGCCGCCACCCTGCAGGAAGAGACTGATACCCTGGTGGATGTGGTGGAACCTTTTTTGTTGAAAATCGGCCTGGTGTTGCGGACTTCCAGCGGCCGGAAAGCATCAAACCCGGCATATCAACATCTCAATAAAGTCCCTGAAGAGACATCAAGGTAACCGGCTGCTTATGAAATATTTGATCTGGTTGATGGCCTGTCTGTTCACAGCAGGTGCGCCTGCGCTGGCCGGATCCCTGCCGGCCGCAGTGATCGCACTGCCCCGGGGGGAGCATGCCATTCTGGTGGAAAAACAGACCCAGCGGTTTTATATCTTTCGGGCGGATTCTGATTCTTCAGAATTGATCCGGGTGTTTGACACGAATTGCTCTACGGGAGAAGCGTTCGGTCCCAAACAGGTGGAAGGGGATAAAAAAACCCCGGAAGGGATTTATTTTATCATCGATGAGCATGAAGACAAGGATTTGACCCCGATTTACGGCCCCCGGGCGTTTCCCACGGATTATCCCCATTTTCTGGACCGGCAGCAGGGAAAAACCGGGTACGCCATTTGGATTCACGGCACCAACAAGCCGTTGACGCCCATGGATACGAACGGATGTATCGCCCTGGAAAACAAGGATGTGCGCCGTTTGTCCGATTATGTCACAAGGTATGTCACCCCCGTGATCATCCAGAAGACGATTCAGTATACCAATGCTGACGTACTGGCTGCATGGAAAACAGGGGTGATCCGGTTTGTGGACAAGTGGGTCCAAACCCATATGACCGGAACCGCCGGGGATTACATGACATTGCATGTACCGGGCGCGGATCCGGACCGGTTTGACTGGGATGCCTGGGAACAACAAAGGCAACGGGCTGCCGTGTCTGAAAACCCATTGCAGATTCAGACATCGCGGATGGGCATTTACCGGCTCAAGGATACCCTGGTGGTGGCCATGGACTTTACATTGATCCGGGGGCAAAAACATCTGACGCTGGGTCGGCGCAAATTGTTTTTACAGGGAAATATGCCGGAATCACTCTGGATTGCGGCCGATGAATTCCAGGATTCAGATCGTGTTCAGCCGTCTCTGGCAATTCTGGCAGCCGGTGCCGGCCGTCTGCTGGAATCAAAATAAATTTTGCTTGACAATAAAGGGATTTTTCTATAATTATGTCAGGATTGTGTTTATGAATGAGGAGCAGTGAAAAAAGTGAAAAAATATACATACAGTGCCAAAAGAGCGGATAACCAGGAAAACTGGTGTGTGATCGATGCAGCGGACCAGGTGTTGGGCCGGCTGGCATCCCAGGTGGCCTACCGGATTCGGGGCAAGCATAATCCCTTGTATACCCCCCATGTGGATACCGGAGACTGGGTGGTGGTAATTAATGCGGACAAAATCCGTCTGACCGGCAACAAACTGGATCAGAAAAATTACTATCGTCATTCCGGGTATGTGGGAAGTCTGAAATCCCAGACAGCCAGGGAAATGCTGGAAAAGAACCCGGAAGAGGTCCTTAAAAAAGCGGTTCAGGGCATGCTGCCTAAAAACCGGCTGGGCAGAAAACTGAACAAAAAATTGTTCGTGTATGCCGGCGATCAGCATCCCCATGCGGCCCAAAAACCGGAACCCGTTGAAATTAAAGGATAAAGGACGCGATACGATCAATGGAAAGTGGAAACGTGTTTTACGCGACAGGAAAACGGAAAAAGTCCATAGCCAAAATCTGGCTGTTACCGGGTACCGGAAAAATGACGGTGAATGACCGGGATCTGGATGAGTATTTTGATATCGGAGTTAACCGGGATGCGCTGGCAGCCCCCCTTTCACTGACACAGATGGATGATGCCTTTGATGTGCGTATCCGTGTGATGGGCGGCGGGCAGACCGGTCAGGCCGGTGCGGTCCGTCAGGGATTGTCCAAGGCCCTGGTGCAGGTGGACCCGGAACTGCGGGGCGTGCTCAAGAACGCCGGATTTCTGACCCGGGATTCCCGTCAGAAAGAACGGAAAAAATATGGTCAAAAAGGGGCCAGAGCCAGTTTCCAGTTTTCCAAAAGATAAGATTTATCTGTTTTACGATCTGGAGACCTCGGGTCTTGATCCGGCGTTTGACCAGGTGTTGACTTTTGCCGGGATCCGCACGGATTCCCGGCTTCGGGAAATTGACCGAACCAGCCTGACCATACGGCTTCGCAAGGATATCATTCCATCTCCCAATGCGTTTGTCACCCATTGTCTGACCATGAAAGATCTGGCAGACGGGCAGTGTGAATATCAGGCTGCCCGTCTGCTGCATTCGCTTTTCAATACCCCGGACACGGTCAGCGTGGGGTATAATTCGCTGGGGTTTGATGACGAATTTTTACGCTTTCTCTTCTACCGGAACCTGCTGGAACCCTATACCCATCAATATGCCAATGGCTGCTTTCGGGCGGATATTCTGCCGGTTGCCACGTTGTATAAACGATTCTGCACCCCGCCTGTCATTCAATGGCCCTGCCTGGACAATGGCCGGCCGACATTGAAACTGGAACATATCGCCAAAGAAAATCAGTTCATCACTTCCGGCCCGGCCCATGATGCCATGGCGGATGTGGAAGCCCTGGTGGCCCTGTGCAGACGATTTGCCCAGCGATCCGACATGTGGGCCTATGCCCTGGGGTTTTTTGACAAGCAGACGGACTTGAAACGGGTGGCGGCGATGGCTGAAACCTGCCGGATCAAAGATCGGTTTTTTCGCAACGCGTTGATGGTGTCATCCTCATTCGGTCCGGATGCCGGGTATCTCGCCCCGGTGCTGCATATCGGCGGTGCCATTCCCTATGCCAATCAGCAGCTTTGGATTCGGCTGGACCGGCCGGAATGTGGAAAGATCCATCCGGACACCGGTCAATTTAACTGGTTTCCCGTACGGAAAAAACCGGCGGACCAGTGGCTGGTGCTGCCGGCCCTGGAACGGTTCACGGACCGGTTAACGGATACGGCCCGGAAAACCGCCGGGGATGTGATCGCCATGTTCCGGGAAAATGGTTCCGTTTTTCTGGATACCATTCAAGTGCATCGCGCTTATGCCTATCCAGAGATCCCGGATCTGGACCCGGATGCGGCCCTGTATCAGGCCGGTTTTTTTACGGCGGCGGAAAAAAAAGATATCGCCCGGTTTCATGATGCCGGCCCGTTTGACATCGCAGACAGAAATACCTTGTCCCGGGTTTTGGCCACATTAAAGACACCCAGAGTCCATACCCTGGCGGCCCGGATTCTATCGCGCAATTATCAGATGCCGGCGACAAAAGAATTCAGGGATCATCTGGAGAAACTGGCAACCGGGAATAAAATCACGGGATTTCGCGGTGATGAAAAATTCACCCATCCAGAGGCCATAGCCGATCTGGCAGATCCGGAATTCAAGCCGGAAAACCTGGACATGCGCCAACGCAATGCACTGCAAAGCATTGACGCATATCTTGGGCAATGGACGGCTTGAATTTTTTAAAAACCCCCTCCAGGTAGTCTCCGGTATGGGTGTACAAGGACGGCAGTATCCGGATATTGCCTGGAGGAGTTGAAGGTGAGTGAACGCCGCGTTATTTAACGGCTTCTTTCAACGCTTTTCCAGGGATGAATTTGGGAACGTTTCTCGCCGGGATATCGATCTCTTTTCCGGTCTGGGGATTTCTGCCTTTTCTGGCTTTTCTTTCCGCTGTTTTAAAGGTACCAAAACCCACCAGGGTCACGGAATCATTGTTGGCAAGCGCATCGGTGACTGCCTGAACCACACAGTCAACAGCCTTTTGGGCATCTTTTTTACTTTCCAGTACTTCTGCAACCTTGTTGATTAAATCGCCTTTGTTCATCTTTTTTTCTCCTTTTTTTGGGTTTGGAAGGACAAATTTGGTTTTAGTGTCCATAACCGCGTTGCCTGAGGGTTACACGCATTTGAATCAGCTTCAGCGGTACGTTACGTCGTTGTGTCGTGTGTGTCAAGAGTTTATTGCCTTTTTTTAAAAAAAACCCTTGTCTGAAAGGGGTCTACAGCAAAAAATCAAAAAACTGCCCATAAAAAGTACCAGTCAATGATGGGGTCGCCGAAAAAAACATAGACCAGCGCGCCTGCGGACAGGAAAGGCCCGAAAGGCAGCTGCATCCGGCGATCCGCATGTCTGTTTCTGATCATGGCTGCGATCCCCGCACCCGTGCCGGCAAATGATCCGGCAAACAAAGTGAAAAGGACACCGGTCACCCCGGTGACGGCACCGATCATGGCCAGCAGTTTGATATCGCCGCCGCCCATGCCGTCGGTTTTGCGGATGAGATAATACACCAGGGCCACCCCGTAGAGAATGCCGCCGCCCACCAGAATTCCGGAGACAATGCCGGTCAAAGGCCGGTCCAGCACGACCCGGGCCAGTATTCCGAAAACAAAAATGCCCGGAATGCTGATCCGGTCCGGAATAATCCGGAACGCCAGATCAATGCCGGAGACCACCACCAGGGTGGCGGCAAATGCGAACCAGACCAACGCTTCCGGGGTCCAGCCAAAAATCAGGTATGTCAAGATGGCCAGCATCCCCGTCACGATTTCAACCACCACGTACTGCAAAGAAATGGGATGGCTGCAGAACAGACAGCGTCCTTTGAGGATCAGAAAACTGAGGATGGGGATGTTGGCATAAAACGGCAGGCCATGCCCGCAGGCCGGACAGGCAGATCCGGGAAATACAATGGACATGTTCCGGGGAATCCGGTAAATGCACACATTTAAAAAACTGCCGATACAGGCACCGAACATAAATATAAAGATATGGACCGCCAGCATAGAGATTGTCATGGTAATTATTTTGTCCCGGGATATTGTAAAATTCAAATTATGCGTTATTGTACCCTCAAATGTAAATACCTGATTTTAAAAATTTACACCCCGCCGTTATGGTCGATGCCGTCATAAAGGACGGGGTGAAAGTTATAACAAGGAGATCTGATGGCAGAAGCGGATATGGATGATCTGATTGAAGTGATTGAAAAAGAGGGGAATCTTGACAATATTCCCAAAACCCTCCCCATGATGCCGGTCCGGGACATTGTGGTGTTCACCGATATGCTGCTGCCCCTGTTTGTGGGCCGGGACAAATCCATCAAAGCCATGGAGGAATGCGTCGGCTACGACCGGTATATCTTTTTGACGGCCCAGAAGGACGCGGAAGTGGAAAATCCCGGTACCGAGGATGTGTATGAGATCGGCACCGTGGGCCGGGTCCAGAAAATGATCAAACTGCCGGACGGCCGGATCAAGGCCCTGGTGCAGGGGATTGTCAAGGCAAAAGCCGTGGCGTGGCTCAAGAAGCGCGGTTATTTCAAGGTGGAAGTGTCTTTTTTAGAGGAGCAGGATCCCGAGGAACTGGATATTGAGCTGGAAGCGCTGATGCGCAACGTCAAGGAAAACAGTGAAAAACTGCTGAGTCTGAAAGGGGAGCTGTCCGGAGATATCGGGGATCTTTTGTCCCATATCGATTCCCCGGGTAAACTGGCGGATCTGGTGGCGGCCAACCTGAATCTTCGCACCGAAGACGCCCAGGCACTGCTGGAACTCAATGACACACCCGAGCGGCTCAAAAAAGTCAATGACCTGCTGGCCCGGGAGCTGGCCTTGACCACGGTCCAGGCCAAGATTCAGACGGATGTGAAAGATGAAATTTCAAAAAATCAGCGGGATTATTACCTGCGGGAGCAGGTCAAGGCCATCCACCGGGAACTGGGGGAAAGCGATGAAAAACTGGCGGAGATCAAGGAGTTCAAGGCCAAGATAAAACGGTGCAAACTGCCCAAAGAAGGCGAGGAAGAGGCTGTGAAGCAGTTGCGGCGCCTGGAGCAGATGCATTCGGATTCCTCGGAAGCTTCCGTGGTCCGCACCTATCTGGATACCATCGTGGAACTGCCCTGGAGCAAATCCAGCAAAGATGTGCTGGATATCACCCGTGCCCAGACCGTGCTGGACAAAAACCATCTGGGTCTGGAAAAGGTCAAGGAGCGGATCCTGGAATATCTGAGTGTCAGAAAGCTCAATCCCAAAAAAAAGGGACAGATCATCTGTTTTGTGGGACCTCCGGGCGTGGGCAAGACCTCTTTAGGTCAGGCCATAGCCAAGGCCATGAAACGTAAATTCCAGCGCCTGTCTCTGGGCGGTATCCGGGATGAGGCTGAAATCCGGGGGCATCGCCGGACCTATATCGGTTCCATGCCCGGCCGGATTCTCCAGGGTCTGCGCCAGTGCGGCACCAACAACCCCGTGTTCATGCTGGACGAGATCGACAAGCTGGGCAATGATTTCAGAGGAGACCCCTCATCCGCCCTGCTGGAAGCCCTGGACCCGGAACAGAACACCGCGTTTTCCGATCATTACCTGAACATCCCTTTTGACCTGTCCAATGTGATGTTCATATTGACGGCCAATATTGCCGACACCATCCCGTCGGCCCTGCTGGACCGCATGGAGGTGATCCGGATTCCCGGGTATACGCACCAGGAAAAAATCGAGATCGCCAAAACCCATCTGCTGCCCCGGAAACTGCGGGACAACGGATTGATCAGACGGTCCATCACCATTCATCCCAATGCCCTGGCAACCATTGTGACCGAGCATACCCTGGAAGCGGGCTTGCGGGAACTGGAGCGCAAGCTGGACACCATCTGCCGGAAGATCGCCCGGAAAATTGCCGAAGGCCAGAAAGGCAAATTCACCATCACCCGCCAGAACCTGACCCGGTATTTAGGCCCGCCCCAGTATATGCCGGAACTGGATCAGGAGGAAAGCCAGGTGGGCCTGGCATCGGGCCTGGCCTGGACGGAGGTGGGCGGAGAAATCCTGTATATCGAGATTTCTTTGTTTCCGGGCAAAGGGGAACTTCTGGTCACGGGCCAGATCGGCGAGGTGATGCAGGAATCGGCCCGGGCCGCCCTGACCTGGACCAAGGCCAACCAGGAACACTTAGGCATTGACAAGGATGCGTTCGACAACCAGGATATCCATATTCATGTGCCGGCCGGCGCCATTCCCAAGGACGGCCCCTCAGCCGGGATTGCCATGGTCACAGCCCTGGTGTCGGCCTTTACCGGACGGCGGGTGAACAACCTGGTGGCCATGACCGGCGAGGTGTCTTTGCGGGGCCGGGTTCTGCCCATCGGCGGGCTCAAGGAAAAAGCCCTGGGCGCGTTGCGGGCCGGTATCAAACAGGTGATCATTCCGGAAAAAAATAAAAAAGATCTGTATGATATTCCCAAAAACGTGAAATCCAAACTCAAGTTCACCTGTGTCCGGGATGTGAACCAGGTGCTGGACATCGCTCTGGAACCTTGCGTGGAAGCTTCAGCAAAAGAGGCGGATATCCCGGAAACGGACCCGGATGGGACAGCGTGAAAATTCTTGCCCTGAGCACGGCGGAACCCGGGTGCAGTCTGGCCGTGACAGACAATGATCAACTGGTGTGTGAAACTTACTGGTACAGCCGGCTGACCCATTCCCGGCGCCTGCTTTCCATGGCCGGGGATCTGTTTCCCGACCAGGCCGGGTGTGAGATTTCCGAAGTGGACGCGTTTGTGGCTGCCAAAGGACCGGGCAGTTTCACGGGGCTGCGCATCGGCATCAGTGCCGTGCTCGGCCTGTCAACGGCATTGTCCCGGCCGGCCGCGGGTGTGTCCAGCCTGGACGGGATTGCCTGCCGGTTTTCTCAAGTTGATGTGCCCGTGTGCGCCATGATGGATGCCCGCCGGGGCCAGGTATATTGTGCGGTTTTCCGGTTTGAACACGGGCGGCTCAAGGAAAAAACCGATGACACGGTGTGTTCGCCTAAACAGGCCATATCCATGGTGTCGGGGAAAGATGCCGTGTTTGCCGGGTCCGGTGCAAGGGTATATGAAACAAAAATACAGGAAACCTTTAAGGGCCGGGCCCGGATGGCACCGCCGTTCATGGATGCGGTCAGTGCCGCAGCCTTGGCCTGGGCGGCCCGGACCACGCCGGATTTTTTTCAAAATCCCGCCAACACCCTGGTCCCGGACTATCTTCGGTCCGAAGGTGCGGACGCGCCCCGGGGTTTTGCTTGACACGCAGACCGGATGTCTGTTAGTCTAACACGGTTTAAAATTTTTTGGGATACATTAAATGGATCGAACAAAATGGCCGGGCCGCCGGGCTGCATTGCCGGTAGCGGTTCCGGGCATTAAATTTATACTGGGCGCCGCCTTTTTGACGGGGGTGTTTTTTTATTTGGGGTGGGTTGCTGCGGGCAGTGTTGCCGCGGTTGTCACCCTTTTTATCACCTGGTTTTTCCGGGATCCGGACCGGCAGGTGCCTGAAGGCGATCAATGGCTGGTATCTCCGGCCGACGGCCGGGTGATCCGGGTAGATGACGGGGTAGACAGCGAATATCTGTCCGGGTCGTTCCAGAAGGTGAGCATTTTCATGAACGTGTTCAATGTGCATGTCAACCGGATCCCTCTGGACGGGGTGGTGGAAAAAGCGGTGTACACACCGGGCCGTTTTATCAATGCGTCCTTTGACAAGGCATCCATCTATAATGAGCGAAACGCATTGACCATCCGGACGTCCAATGGCCAGCGGTTTGTGGTGGTGCAGATTGCCGGGCTGATCGCCCGGCGGATTGTCAACTGCGCGAATGCCGGCACCCGGGTGCACCGGGGGGAGCGGTACGGCATGATTCAGTTCGGTTCCCGACTGGATCTGTATCTGCCGCCAACCTGCCGGATACAGGTCCGAAAAGGGGACAAGACTATGGCCGGCGTGACCGTTATCGGAGAAATGCCGTCCGCTTCGTCATAAGCGAAGTTAACCTTTAACCATCATGATTTTCAATTGTCATGACGTGGAGTTATTTTTAGTTTGGAGCAGATACCGATTACCAAACAGGGTTATGAAGCCCTGAAACAGGAGCTGGCAAGACTTAAACGCGAGGAACGTCCCGCAAACATCAAAGCCATTGAAACGGCCCGGGCCCACGGGGATTTGTCTGAGAACGCGGAATATCATGCGGCCAAGGAACGCCAGTCTTTTCTTGAGGGGCGCATCGGAGAGATCAGTTATAAACTGGGCGTTGCCAAGGTGATTGATCCGGATTCCGTTCCCAAGGATGTGGTGCGGTTCGCCAGCCGGGTTCTGGTGGAAAACCTGGACTCGGAAGAGCAGGTGGAGTATATGATTGTGGGGCCGGATGAAGCGGACATCAAACTGGGAAAAATTTCGGTTTCCTCTCCTTTGGGCAGTGCCTTGATCGGCAAACGGGCCGGTGATGAAGCCATGCTCCAGGCTCCGGGCGGCAAACGGATATATGAAATTATAGATATTTTATAGACTTAATCTATTCAGGAGAAATAACGTGGCAAGAGTCACCATTGAAGATTGTCTGAAAAATGTGAACAACCGGTTCGAACTGGTGCACCTGGCAGCCAAACGGGTCCGCCAGGTCAGGGAAGGGGCTGAACTGCTGGTCCCGCGCAGTAAAAACGGAGATGTGGTCACCGTGTTGCGGGAAATTGCCGCCGGACGGATCAAGGTCGAACCCGGACCGAAAACCCCGGGCGTCTGACCCATCGCCCGACAGCCATGATCGATACACAGAATCAACCGGATTATCGGAAAATTCCCATAAACAAGGTTGGCATCAAAGGCCTGAAATACCCGGTCAAGGTGCTGGATAAAACCCGGGGGACCCAGTCCACGGTGGCGGATATCAGCATGTATGTGGATCTGCCCCACCAGTGCAAAGGGACCCACATGAGCCGGTTTGTGGAAATTCTGCACCAGTCCCGGACCCGCATTTCCCTGGAATCTTTGACCACGATTCTGGCGGATATGAAAAAGATCCTGGGCGCCCAATCCTCTCATATTGAAATCACGTTTCCCTATTTCATTGCCAAACAGTCCCCCAGTGCCGGGGTCAGCGGATTGATGGACTATACCTGTTCCATCATCGGATCATCCAATTCCGGGCATCCCACGGACATCATTTTAAAGGTGGCCGTGCCCGTGACATCCGTGTGCCCCTGTTCCAAAGCGATCAGCGACTGCGGTGCCCACAATCAGCGGGGCGAGGTCCTGGTGAGCACCCGGTTCAAAAAACTGATCTGGATCGAGGATATTGTGGCAATCGTGGAGCGCTCCGCTTCCTGCGACATTTTTTCCGTTCTCAAACGGGAGGATGAAAAATATGTCACGGAAAAAGCCTACAACAACCCCAAGTTCGTGGAAGATCTGGCCCGGGATGTGGCCAAAATCCTGATGGCGGATCCCAACATCACCTGGTTTTCCGTGAGCGCGGAAAACTTCGAGTCCATCCATAACCACAGCGCCTACGCCTTCATCGAAAAATAATAGGGTCGGTCTGCTTTATTGTCGTTATTGGTGCCAACAACGACAATAAAGCAGACCTGACCCTGGCAGTTATTTCATGATGACAAAGGGGTAGAGGCGCTGATCCGCGCCGACAAAATACCCGGCCCGGGTGCGGATGCCGGTGAGGGTCCCGGTTTTATAATACTGGGTGCCGGTAAAAGGCATCAGGGTGTGATGGGGCATGAACGCCATCAGCAGGGTTCCCATCTGGGCCGGTGTGACCCGGTTTTCCCTTGAAATACCTGATCCTTCGGCAATTGCTGCGGTGTCCCAGGCGGGCAGACCGGCCGCGGTCCGTGTCAGCACCTGAACCCCTTTGTCCAGGGTGGCCGGCGGGCCGTGCACGTGAGCCCCTAAAGCCAGCATCACCTGATTGGCAATAAAATTGTTGGAATATTCAAGCAGTTTTTTAACTACCTCTTCCAGGGTCCAGGGGGATGCCAGGGTCAGGGTCTTTACAGGCGCGCTGCCGGAAAATGTGGACCCTGAATCCGGAAACGATCCGGTTTCCACGATCCCTGTCACCGTTACCCCCAGTTCCTTTAAAAAATATGCCGTCAGCAGGCCCGGGTACAACGGCCGCACCTCTTTTTCCAGCAGAATCCTTCCTTTTTTCAAACCGGTCTCTTTAATGGTTTGTTCAAACCGATTTAGCAGCGGGGTCTGGGGTTCGGCACTCACAAACGTGTTGGTCGCCGCATCCCGGGCAAAATGCAGGGTGTTGAAATTGGCGCACAAAGCCCCGGTGGTGGCATCATAAGGATTCAATGACCGGCCTGTGCCGGGAATAATGATGTCAGACGTAAAATAGCTCTGATCGATCACGATTTTATCCACCTGCTGCAGATCAAATGCATTTGCCATCTGCCCGCAGAAATCCCGGATCACCTCGGATACGAACAATGGATCTCCCATCCCGCGGATATACAGGGTATGGATCGTTGAATCAAACGCCGCCTGGGTGGGAAACCGGTATTCCGGTCCCAGGTGTTCCAGGGCCGCCAGGCTGGTCAATATCTTGAGAATCGAGGCCGGTACTCTGGGCGTGTCCGGGTTTTGTGAAAACAGGACCCGGCCCTGATCATCGGTCACCAGAATGCCGGCGCTGCCGTCTCCGGCAGCCCGGGCCAAAACGGCCCGGTCGGCTTCAGACACGGCAGCCAGGCTGGCATGCCCCAACGCCGATACCGGGTTGCCATGTGCATCCGGAAGGACCAAGGCGGTCAATGTCAGCATCAGGGCCGCGCAGGACACGGTCAGCCAGAATCGCTTATGGGTCTTGTTTTTTATCAAAGCAGTATCCATTCAAAAAAAAGGGGACAGATTTATTTTTGGATTTATTTTTGAGAAATAGCGAAGAAAGGGGGGGAGGCAGATTTATTTGTGTCCTGTGCTCACAATTTTATATCCACTCAGGTAAAAGACCCGTGCGTTTAACTGTCACATTTATTTATTTTTCTTCGGCCTTCCCGGCCCTCGAAACTCAATACGCTGGTTCAATTTTTCTTCAATTTGGTCGACAAATTTTTTGCTGCCGGTCAACTGCCCCCGCTGAAGCGATTCCCGTATCAATTCCCATTCGCCCTGGGGAATGACGGCATTCACCCATTGCTCATATTTTTTTTCCCGATTCTCCCGGGAACTGTCCAGTTCCATATAGCATGAATCATAATCCAGCCATTTCAAGGACCTTATGCCCACTTTGCTCTGATAACTTGACCAAGGATAAGCTTCAGGTCGAGAGACCATGCCTGCCCTTACAGGATTTAATTCAATATAGCGGCTGCAGGACAGAAGATATTCTTTTGTACTTATCGGGCTTGACTTATACCGGCCTTCCCATAAACTTCCCGTGCGTTTTTCCATTTTATTGATATATCTTGTCTGCCGGCCGTTCACACGTTTCATGAGCTGTGAAAGTGTTGTCACATCCTTTCCAGGATTAATAATGAGATGAACATGGTTGGTCATCAGGCAAAAGGCATAAATTTGGCACCCCAGTTTTTCCTTCCACTCCACAAGGGTGTCAAGATAATACTGGTAATCAGCATCTGATGCAAATACCACCTGCCTGTTATGCCCCCTCTGAACGATGTGATGGGGACATTCAGGAATTATGACTCGGGCTTTTCTTGGCATGATCTCACGCTATCACACTTTGGAACGGCCTTCAAATGAAAATAAATCTGTCCCCTTTTCTTCTTTTCTTACAGCAGGGCCATAATCTCCGAAATGTCTTTTGCGCTTTTTATTGCTTTTGTAATTTTTATCAGTGTATCCAGATTATCAATTTTGTTCACCTCGGCCATTACTGTGTCAATGTCTCCGGGAAATTTAAGGGTGATACCCAGTTCTACAGCTTCTTTGAGGCCTTTGATCTCACCCCTCTCCTCACCTTCCAATCTACCCTCATCCCGTAATTTCTCTAATAATGTCATAACATATTCCCCCGTCTCCTTGGAAATAGCCTGCTCAGCTATCTCCACTATTTTTTTTGCCGATAGGTCATCTTCATCCCGGACCGATGTCAGGTAGCGGATCACCACTTCCAGCCATTGCAGCCCGGTTTTTTTCTCCATCAGGGTCTTGAGCAGTGCCAATATATCCGGCAGCTTCTGTCGTAAATCCGGGTCTCTGATGTGCTTGAGCAGAAGCAATACCACCCGGCTCATGATGGTGCCTTTTATCTGATCATCAGAGTACCTGAGCAGGTCGTACAGTTCAAACCCGAAATCCGGGATGTACCCGGCAAGCTCATCCACCGGGCCGGACAGCAGCGATGTCAACCGCTCAGTATCTTCCGGCCATTCTTTCCTGCCATGACATACCAGCAGCGGGATCACGATGGGCAGGTAATCTGGCTGCTTTTTATGCTGCTTGATATACAAACGCCAGATCTTGACCATGTATTCCAGCAGCTGGAGATGGACATATCTGTCATAATAGCTTTTGTGTTCAAACAGCACATAGACAAGTCCCCGGCTGCCGCCTGTCAGATTCACCTTGTACAGAATGTCGGAATAATAATCAGCCAGCTCTTTTTCAATGAAGGTGTCCTTGCTGATCTCCAGGGTATTCAGATCCATCAGTTTGAGCACTTTGTCCGGCAGTTTGTCGGCCAAAAGGCTTTGGGCATTATCCTTGTCGCTGTAGACCTCCCTGAACACCTTGTCATGGGGGTTGACCACCTTGCTGTTATTTTCCTTGTCTGCCATGGTGAAATTTTACCCGTACCGGTTGATACAGTCAAGGGATATATCAGATCACCCCCCCCCCGGCGCCCGAAGCACCGGCATTTCTTTTTTGCTACCCATTTTCGGCAAATGCAGATTAAAAAAAAGCTTCAACGTTGCGGCTTGATCAACGACGCGGATCATGAATGAAAGAATGATTTTTGCACATCGGACATTGGATATCGGCAATATTTTGAGCCTGTGCTCTGAGTGTAAAAAAATAAATCTGTCCCCTTTTTGCTTTTTGGTCAAATGTTTTGTATCATTGCTTTTTCAGACAATTTTTTTTATATACAAAACACTGTTGAGACAGTGTTCAACCTGATTGCTTTATTGGGTAAAATAAATTATAAGGATGAAATTTTGATAAGCGGATACATTTGAAAATGTAACCGACAGAGCGGAGCTATACCCAAAACTTAACACTTAACACTTGCTCCCCCCCATGATGAAAATTTACATAGCTGGCCACCGCGGCATGGTTGGCAGCGCCATTGCCAGACATCTTAACACCCTGGGACAGACCCGGATCATCACCCGGACCCATCAGGAAATGGATCTCCTGGACCCGCAGGCGGTCATGGACTTCATGCAGGCTGAAAAACCGGACCAGGTGTACCTGGCTGCGGCCAAAGTCGGCGGCATCCATGCCAACAACACCTTTCCGGCGGAGTTCATCCATGACAACCTGGTGATTGAAACCAATGTGATCCAGGCTGCCCGCAAAAGCGGTGTGCACAAACTGCTGTTTTTAGGCAGCAGCTGCATCTACCCCCGAAACGCAGCCCAGCCCATGGCGGAAGAAGCCCTGCTGACCGGCCCCCTGGAGCCCACCAACGAACCCTACGCCATTGCCAAAATTGCCGGCATCAAGCTGTGTGAGAGCTACAACCGCCAGTACGGCACGGACTACCGCAGCGTCATGCCCACCAACCTGTACGGCCCGGGCGACAACTATCACCCGGAAAACAGCCACGTGATCCCGGCCCTGCTGCGCCGGTTCCACGAAGCCGTCCAGAAGCAGGCCCCGGAAGTGGTGATCTGGGGATCCGGCACCCCCATGCGGGAATTCCTGCACGTGGATGACATGGCCGCCGCCACCGTCCACGTCATGAACCTGGATCCCGCCACATACCAGTCCCACACCCAACCCATGCTCTCCCACATCAACGTGGGCACCGGCATTGACTGCACCATCCGGGAACTGGCCCAAACCATCGCCAGAGTCACTGGCTTCACCGGCCGCCTGACCTTTGACACCACCAAACCCGACGGCACCCCCCGCAAACTCCTGGACGTGTCCAAACTCAAAGCCCTGGGGTGGGTTCCGTCTATACCTTTGGAACAGGGATTGTCCGAGGTATATCGGGTGGAGAGTTTTAAGTTTTAAGTGTTAAGTTTTAAGAAAGGGAGGAATGGGTGGCTTATACTTCGTTTTCCTGAACATCGCCAGAGGCTCAGCCGCAGAACTCAGAACCCAACTCTACATCGCCCAGCGCATCAACCTTATATCATCATCCAAAACAAACCAGCTCATCCCTGAGCTGAAAGAAATATCCGCCATGCTCCAAGGCCTCATAACCTCCATAAGAAACCAACTTAAAACTTAAAACTGAACACTTAAAACTTTTATGAAAAAATCATTAATAACCGGAATAACCGGCCAGGACGGCGCCTACCTCGCCGAATTCCTGCTCGAAAAAGGCTATGAAGTCCACGGCATTAAACGCCGGGCCTCCCTGTTCAACACGGACCGCATCGACCACCTGTACCAGGACCCGCATCAGACCGACCGCCACCTGATCCTGCACTATGGCGACCTCACGGATGCCACCAACCTGATCCGCATCCTCCAGCAGGTCCAGCCCGACGAGGTCTACAACCTGGCAGCCCAGAGCCATGTCCAGGTGTCGTTTGAATCCCCGGAATACACGGCAGACACCGATGCCCTCGGCACCCTGCGCCTCCTGGAAGGCATCCGGCTCCTGGGCCTGGAAAACAAAACCCGGTTCTACCAGGCCTCCACATCCGAACTGTACGGCAAGGTCCAGGAAACCCCCCAGACCGAAAAAACCCCGTTCTACCCCCGGTCCCCCTACGCGGCCGCCAAGCTCTACGCCTACTGGATCACGATAAACTACCGGGAAGCTTACAACCTGTACGCCTGCAACGGCATTTTGTTCAACCACGAATCCCCGCTGCGGGGCGAAACCTTTGTCACCCGCAAGATCACCCGGGCCCTGTGCCGCATCCACTTAGGGTTGCAGGACTGCCTGTACCTGGGCAACCTCAACGCAAAACGCGACTGGGGCCACGCAAAAGACTACGTGGAGATGCAATGGCTCATGCTCCAGCAGGACTTCCCGGACGATTATGTCATTGCCACGGGCGAGCAGCACTCGGTCCGTGAATTTGTGGAACTGTGCGCGGCCGAACTGGGCATGACCCTCCAGTGGCAGGGCACGGGCATCGATGAAATCGGCATCGATCCTGCCACCAACAAAACCATCGTGGCCATAGACCCTCGGTATTTCCGCCCCACGGAAGTGGACACCCTGCTCGGAGACCCGGCCAAAGCCCGCCGGAACCTGGGCTGGACCCCGAAAACCTCATTCAACACCCTGGTAAAAGAAATGACGCAACACGACCTGGCCCAGGCCAAGAAAGACCAACTCTGCCACCAGGCCGGCTACCCCGTCTTCAACCACAACGAATAATTCCAAAAACCGGGCAGGATGGGTCGATTGTGATTCAGTGATCAAGGGGTGGCACTGTTCCAATTGCAGGGAAGTGGAATTCGAGGCAGGTGAGGGTGTTCGCTTTGCTGAGGCCATAAAGCAACTTGCCAAAGAAGTTGACAAAAAAGAAGCGACTGAACTGGCAAGAATTCGTAAAAAATTGAAACTGACTCAGCAACAAGCCGCATTACTCACAGGGGGAGGGCCAAATGCATTTTCCCGTTACGAGCGAGGTAAGACCAAACCACTTCAATCAGTTACCAATTTGTTTAAACTCCTGGATAATCATCCAGAACTGCTTGATGAAATACAGATGGGTGGCAGGCCCTGACCCCATCCCGTCTACTTAAAATCTTTATAAAAAAGGAGTATGAAGCGTTTTTTAAGGATTTTTTCCTCCTGGCCCATGAAAACACCAACCCCGGAGCTTCCCTGGCTTTTTTAAATGCCGACTGGTACGATTTTGAATCCACCCCGGCCGCCCAGGAAGACCCCGGCAGAACCCTGCTGATCGCCCGACGAACGTAAAGGAAAACGCATCACAGGCAACCGCCAGCTCTACCTGCCCGTTGAAATCCAGAAAATGCTCCAGGGCGCGGGCCGTATCCGAATCCAGTTGCTTTGAACTCCCCAATAGGTAGTTTCCCCTATTTACAACCCCCTCATGAATATTATATACAACCCATTCTGTAATGCACCACCCCTCATCGGATACATCCTCCCGCCATGTAACCGACAGAGCGGTGCTATACCCAAAACTTAAAACTTAAAACTTAAAACTAACCCCCCACAAACGGATTGCAATACATATCCCAAAAGATTATCATTGTAATGAACGCAACAAACTTTTTCGGGAGATCCGTCATGCAGACATTGATAGATGAAAAAAAAATAAAAGACCTTTTTAAAAAAGCAATCATTGAAGCCATGGAAGAAAGAAAGGACCTTGTCTATGATATACTCCAGGACGTGATGGAAGATATTCTACTGGTCAAGGCTATTCAGGAAGGCGAAGATTCAGAAGTTGTGGAAAGAGACGAAATTTTTCAAATTCTTGATGATAAGCGTTCGATAGCTTCTTTATGAAAACAATTTTTAAAAAAAGTTTTGCTGGAGATTTAAAAAAGCGGAAAAATGATTCTGATTTCACACAGCGGGTTAAAGAAGTTATCCAGGAAGTTGAGAAAGCCAAAAATATTTTGGATATTACTGATTTAAAAAAATTGACAAATGAAAACATTTATTATCGAATTCGTACCGGGAATTTCCGAATTGGCATTAAAATAGTGTCTGTTGAATCTGAAACTGCAGTTATCTTTGTTCGTGCGCTTCATCGGAAAGATATTTACCGTAAATTTCCTTGAAACCCCACCGTCTACTTAAAACTTAAAACTTAAAACTTAAAACTTAAAACTTTCCCCCCCAATAACTACAATAACGCAGGCCTGACCACACCCCCAGGACTGCCTGTACCTGGGCAACCTCAACGCAAAACGCGACTGGGGCCACGCAAAAGACTACGTGGAGATGCAATGGCTCATGCTCCAGCAGGAGTTCCCGGATGACTATGTCATTGCCACAGGTGAGCAGCACTCGGTCCGTGAATTTGTGGACCTGTGCGCTGCCGAACTGGGCATGACCCTCTCCAGTGGCAGGGCACTGGCATCGATGAAATCGGGATCGATTCTGCCACCAACAAAACCATCGTGGCCATCGACCCCCGGTATTTCCGCCCCACGGAAGTGGACACCCTGCTCGGAGACCCGACCAAAGCCCGCCGGAACCTTGGCTGGACCCCGAAAATCACCTTCAACACCCTGGTCAAAGAAATGACCCGGCACGACCTGGCCCAGGCCCAGAAAGACCAACTCTGCCACCAGGCCGGCTACCCCGTCTACAACCACAACGAATAACCCCAAAAACCCGGCCCACTTAACACTTAATATTTAAAACTCCCCAATAACAATAACGCAGACCCCCACCCCTGACCCTTAGATATTTACAGGGCCCGTTATATTAAATCAAAAATAGTATATTTATTTTGGAATGAAATCCAAAAATATTATAATAAAATCTATGCATAGCCGGAAGTGTGGGAACTGTTTTCGGGCGCCACCTCCACCCGGCTCAAAAGAATCATTGAGGAGTTAAGTCATGGAAAATAAGATGCCTCCGGTCCATCCCGGAGAAATATTACGAGAAGAATTGGACGGCTTGAATTTATCAGCCAGTGCCTTTGCTAAAGACTTGGGTGTTCCTGCCAACCGAATTACAGAAATACTGAATGAAAGAAGAAGGGTTACCTCTGACACGGCCTTACGTCTGAGCAGATATTTTGGAACCTCTGCCGAGTTCTGGATGAACCTCCAGCAGACTTATGATCTGAAAATTACCAGGGAAAGCAAGGGATCGGAAATTGAAATGTCTGTCAGGCCGTTGTGCGTGAATGCTTAAAGACCAACCACAGCGCGTACGCCTTTTCCCAACGCCCGGCCGGACCTGAACATGGGAGAACAGTACCGGCTTAGGTGAGATCAAAGCGGAGATGGTGAAATATCAGATGGCGGAGCAAGTGACGGAGTAACCTGAACACATGGAGGATAAACATGTTGATAACCTATACAGCCAAGTATACTAAGCTGGAAAACGGCTACATGGGTCAACTTTTGGAATGGCCCGAGGTGATTACAGAAGGTAAGACTCTTGAAGATTGTCGCTTGATGTTAAAAGATGCTTTACAGGAAATGGTTACAGCATATGAAGAATTAAAAATGGAAATTCCCCGGGCCAACTGTTTGATGGAACAGTTACCGGTGGAGGTGGAAAGTGTCAGTCAAACGGCGTGATCTTGTGAAATTTTTTGAACAGAACGGCTTTTATCTCTTGAGAGAAGGCGGCAATCACTCGATTTATACCAATGGATTGAAAGTTATACCAGTTAAGCGCCATAGAACTTTTGATCGGATTACTGCGAACGCCTGATCCCATGGTCTGGTCTCTGGCCCTGGAAGGCAAAAATGATCATGACCGGTTCAAGGCACTTGACCCAGCGCTTCAACGCCGGCGTTGTTTCTGCAATGCAGAAAAAAAACATACTGGGCGTTATCAGCAGGTATGTGATTGTCCTGGATCTGGTGGGATTGACATAAAACTTAAACCAATTAATCGAATGTTAAAAAAGTGGAAACAGAGTCATATCCAGCAACTATTATTTTTCTTCATACGTCAGCACTGACCCAAAACCCACAAAATTGACAATTTGCAATCCAGATGTTATTTTTCTATGTGAACTTTTGAGGCATAATGGGGGGGAAATCATGGAAATACAATTTGTAACAGATGTTTCAGGAAATAAAACTGCTGCAATTGTTCCATTTGAGGAGTGGGAGCGGATGGAAGAAGCTAAAGACTTGCTGGAGCATGTTTATCTTTCAGAAATAATAAAAAATAGACAAAACAGCCGATCTTGTATTAATATAGATGATTTATTGAACGCAGAAGGATTGACACGTGCCGACCTGGAAAGTTGAGTTCATTTCGGTATGAATACCAGGATTTTGAACAGATTATTAAGGTCATTTCTATTGATAAGCGAGAAGATTTGGAAGTCTATCGCATTGCATTCAAAAGAATTCAAGAGTCCAAATAACCCAACACCTACCGCTGAGCTCTGCGGATATCGGAAAAGCCATCGGGAGATCAAGGCAAGCTGTGGACGCTTATATAGCCGATCTTCGCGCTGTGAACCAGATGGGCAGAGACATCAAGATATTCTGCATGCACTGTCTTGGCATCCCCCAGGACAGGATCGCAAAAAGAATGGGGTTAGATCAAAAAACAATTCATTATCATTTAGGGAAAATGCCAGTATTGGCAAATTCCCTAAATGCCGATTTGTCCCGGGGCTTCACCGTTGCACAGGTGGCTGAGAAGCACGGCTGGCCTGATCCCATGGCCGGAGGCGGCGTGACCCCGGACACCTGCCTTGCCATGGGCCGCAGGTGCTGGGCCTTTGATATGAAGGACCGGCCGGATACCCGCCCTGAGATCGAACCCTTTACATGGGGCATTTCATCTGATCAACAATTTTCCTGGCCTGTGAGCGCAAAGGAAAAACCTGACCTGATCATTTTTGACCCGCCTTACTTTGACAAAAAAGCGGCTGACTATGATAAAAAAAGCATTTCCGGTTTGCCCAAAAAAGAATACCTTGCGTTTCTCAAAGCCTTTTTTGTTTTGCTGAAACAAAATGCCAAGAAAACGACACGAATGGCTTTTATCAATGCAGACTGGCGGAATTTTCAAAATACGCCTGCAGCAGAAGAAAGATATAAAGGCGGCATTCTCATAGACGACTACCTTGATATCCTGAAAAAGACGGGATGGTATCATACCCATATTATCCAGGCCCCCATGTCGACCCAGCGTTTCAACGCCGGCGTTGTTTCTGCAATGCAGAAAAAAAATATACTGGGCGTTATCAGCAGGTATGTGATCGTCCTGGATCTGGTGGGATTGTCATGATCCCGCTACAAGCAAACAGCCATGGAGCTCTGGTACCGTAATGAGCCTCATCAAAAAAAAGTATCCCGGATATTCTCAAAACCAAAATTCAAACAAGCGAAACTTAAGATATTGTTATGCAAAGCTCTCTTTGCTTCGGCGGTATTAAACAGCTTGATACGCCCTGGATCTGATAAAGAAATCAAAATGACCGAAATTGATATAAAAAAAATAATTATCCAGTTAAAAAATGTTGGTGCCGCCTATAAGGTAAAATCAGGATTTTTTAGAAGAAAGAAGGTTTGGGCCCTAAAAGATATCTCTTTTGATGTTTATGAAGGTGAAACATTAGGTGTTATCGGTAGGAACGGAGCCGGTAAAAGCACTGTGCTTCAAATGTTATCGGGAATTATTACTCCTGATCGTGGTATTATGACGACTAAACCAGATTGCCAAATATCTCTGCTCTCCTTGCAGGTAGGGTTTGTACAGCAACTTACAGGAACTGAGAACGCCATATTGAGTGGGTTACTTTTTGGCATCAAGCCTGAGACAATGAAGCGCATGATACCCGATGTTGCTAATTTCAGCGGTCTTGGCTCTTATATGGACGAACCTGTAAACACTTACTCTACCGGAATGAGAGCACGATTGGGATTTGCCGTCGCTTTTTACGCGGATCCTGACATTATCTTAATTGATGAAGTATTAGGGGTTGGTGATCAAGAGTTCAAGGAAAAATCAGCAGCAGCACTGCGCCAAAAGATTTCTTCTAACAAAACAGTTGTGATTGTTTCACACAATGCAAATACGATTTTAGAGTTATGCAATCGTGTTGTGTGGATTGAAAATGGCACAAGTAAGATGCTGGGAAGTCCGGATGAGGTCGTAGAAAAGTACCAGAAACATATTCATGCTGGAAAAAAACGATGATTTGAATAAATTGATGTGATACTAAAATGTATAAAACCATCTGATACATAGAAGACAATATGAAAAGTCAGTATGAAATAATCAAATATCGTGCGATTGCAGAACTGAAAGCTGAAATCCGAAGGGGTTTTCTTGGCATAATATGGTGGATACTAGAACCGGTTTTGTACATGACCATATTTTATATCGTTTTTGCCGTTGGGCTCAGGGGAGGAGGGCCTGATTTTGTTCCATTTCTCCTGACCGGTCTTGTGGTTTGGAAATGGTTCGCTACAAGCATAAACAGAGGGAGCAGTGCCTTACTTACCAATGCCAATTTAATCAGGCAAGTTAACTTGCCTAAATATATTTTTCCGTCCATCAATGTTATTGTTTATACGTTTAAATTTTTTATCATTTTTACAATCCTTTTAATTTTTCTGGCCATTTATGGCATTCCGATAACTCCTAAGTGGTTTTTAGTTTTTGTTTTGGTGTTTTGCCAAATGATATTCATATTATCAATAACATTCTGGAGCGCCGCGCTGGTTCCGATTATACCGGATTTGAAGCAAATAATTGAAAATTGTATGATGTTGTTATTTTTCTCATCTGGAATTTTTTTTGATCTATCTAATATGGAGCCACGGGTTAAATCTCTTTTGTTGTTAAATCCAATAGCTTGGTTCGTTGATTCATACAGAAGTATATTATTAAAAGATAATTTGCCAAATTTGATTTATCTTGGCGGTATTTTGTTGTTTTCCATTTTTATGTTGTATTCTGGATATCAATTTTTGCGTTGGTATGAACATGAATATCCAAAAATAATACGATAGCTTTTGAAATTATTTTTGAACGTGTAATAATTAAAAGGGAAAAATGCAGATAATTGTTATAGGGATGCATCGTTCCGGTACATCCATGATCTCAGGTTTATTGGAGTCGATGGGGTGCTTTTTTGGATATGAAACGTTTAGAATGTTACCTGCCGCAGACAATCCAAAAGGGTTTTGGGAAAGAAATGATGTTAAGGAATTGAATGATTATATTCTTGCAGCCGCGGGTGGAAGCTGGTGGGATGTAGCCGCATTGGATTTTTCATCTATCCCTTCGAAGGATTTAGAGTTTATAACCAAAAATATAAAAACAATACTCCGGGAAATGAATCAGCATCGTCCTTGGTTTATTAAAGATCCAAGAATGTGCCTAACCCTTCCATTTTGGATTGAGCTGCTTGAAAACCCCGTCTTTGTTCATGTGCTTCGCCATCCACTTCAAATTGCTAAGTCTTTACAAAAAAGAAATAGCTTGCCTGAGGAATACAGTCTTTGTTTGTGGGAATTTTATAATCTGACTCTGCTCAAGAACCTTGATAAAAAAAAGAAAATGGAAGTTTCCTATAATGCGTTTATTGAAAAGCCGTACGAAAACACATTAAGAATTTATAATTTTCTGAACAAGCAGCCGAATGGCTCCGGGTTGAATAAGTTGAATAGGCAGGAAGTTGAAAATTTCATTGATCCTGCGCTTTGCCATTTTGATGAAACAAATGATGCTGCCGATTTAATTACGCCTGAACAGTATAATTTGTTTAAAAAATTGCATGGATCCGATTTTTATAGTCCGTCTGCCGAAGAAATTAAAAAAGCAACCGAAAAAATGACCCAATCTAAAATTCAAAGTGACTGGTATAATCAGATGTCTGGTCGAGTTAATGCTGAATTGGCTGACACAAAAATAAAAAACATTGAAAAAGAAAACGCCGGATTGAAAATTGAGAAGAACAGTTTGGAATCAAAAAATACCGGATTGGAAATTGAGAAGAGCCGTTTGGAGTCAAAAAATACCGGATTGGAAATTGAGAAGAGCCGTTTGGAGTCAGAAAATACCGGATTGGAAATTGAGAAGAGCCGTTTGGAGTCAGAAAATGCCAAGTTAAAACATTTTCATAGAGAGACGACTGACCGGCTCACAGCTCTTTTTAATTCTCGATCTATCCGGGGCTTGGCTTTTCTAAGTAGAGTTTTAAGGGGGCGGAAAAAGGGAGTTCCCGCAGAAATGGTTGAAATAAAGAAAATTCTGGAAGCTATTGAAAATGATAAATCTCAAACAGAAAAATCTTCAGCTCAAATTTCATCGGTGTTAACGTATTTGCCCAATACAAAATTGTTGATGCAAATTATAACATTGAGGCGTATAAAGACATCTTTTAAACTGTTGCTGGAGTCTAAAAAAAACTATCCCGTTATTAAGAAACGATTTAATGAATTTAAAAAAATAGCACAAACAGTTCACAAAAATATTCTGAACGAACGGGAATTGAATATTATTGACCGTTATAGTCTTCCTGAATCATCTGATTCTAAGCGCCCTGATGCTTTAACATCAGAACAGGCCACGCAATTTTTCAAAGATTTAAAAGATCTGTCGAAAGAGGTCGTTTCAAAAACACCTCGATTTCCTGTTGTCTCAATTATAATTCCTGTTTACAATCAAATCCGATTTACTCTGGCTTGTATTCATTCCATCATGGAATCTGATTGGTGTTATGAATACGAGATTATTATTGCAGATGATAACTCTACAGATCAAACAGAGGCTCTGTTCCGTCAGAATTTCCCAGGTATTCGATATTTGCGCCATGAATCCAATCTGGGTTTTATCGAAAACTGTAACAATGCCGCCAAAATTGCTAATGGTAAATATCTTATTTTTTTAAATAATGACACAATTGTTATGAAAGATTGGCTGGACGAACTTATAAATACGTTTGAATATGCCCCGGAAATCGGGTTGGCAGGATCTAAACTGGTTTATCCTGAAGGCCGCCTTCAGGAGGCGGGCGGTATCGTATTTTGTGATGGCAGCGCATGGAATTACGGGCGGCTTCAGGATTCATTTGATCCAAAATTCAACTATGCCAGAGATGCTGACTATTGCTCGGGTGCTTCTTTGGCCATCAGGGCAGAATTGTGGGATGAAATAGGGGGGTTTGATACATTGTATCGGCCGGCCTATTATGAAGATACTGATTTGGCGTTTAAGGTGAGAAACTCTGGATACAAAGTTGTGTACCAGCCGTTGTCCACAGTGGTGCATTTTGAAGGCATCAGCAGTGGAAAATCAGAAAGATCGGGAACAAAAAAATATCAACGCATAAACAAAGGTAAATTTTATTCCAAATGGATTGAAACACTTGAAAAATATGGACCGAGAGATCCGGAGAAACTACCTGTCAATCGGTTCATTCGGGGAAAAGTGTTGATGATAGATGCCACAACACCAACTCCGGATAAAGATTCAGGTTCCATGGATGCGTTCAACTACATGAAGATTTTGAAAGAGATCGGTTTCCATGTCAGTTTTATTCCGTTTGATGCTGTTTACAGAGACAAATATACAGCAGATTTGCAAAGAATTGGTATCGAGTGTCTGTATTTACCGTGGATTAAAACAGTGAATGATGCTGCAAAGAAAATGGCTTCCAATTTTGATATTATAATTTTGTGCAGAGTTAAAACAGCTGCATCCGTTTTAAATACCATCTTATCATGTGCTTCGAAAAGCAAGCTTATTTTTGATACAGTAGATCTTCACTATCTTCGGGAGGAACGGGAAGCAAAGTTACTGAAGTCAGAACATATCACCAAAACGGCAGAAAAAACGCGAAAACTTGAATTAGAAATTATAAGACAATGCAATATTTCATTTTTTCGCAGCACCTATGAAATTGAACTGGTCAAGAAAATGGTTCCTGAAGCCAATTTGGTTCATTTGCCTATTGTAAGAAAAATGCCGGTGTTGCCGAAAACATCTTTTGAAAATCGTGAGAATATTGTTTTTATAGGAGGGTTTGCACATCCTCCTAATATCGATGCAGTCAAGTATTTTGTTTCTGACGTATGGCCCCTGATTCGACCTGTTTATGGTGGGAAATTCATAATTGCAGGCAGTTCCCTGCCGGATGAGATAAAGGCGTTGGCATCAGAGGATATCATTATCAAGGGATATGTCAAAAATTTGTCAGATCTTTTTAACTCATGTCTGCTGACAGTTGCGCCATTGAGATATGGTGCCGGTACAAAAGGCAAGGTGATCACAAGCCTGAGTTACGGTGTCCCTTGTGTCGCTACTTCCGTAGCTGCCGAAGGGTGTGGTTTTGTTGACGGTAAGCATCTGATTATTGCAGATGAGCCTATAGCCATGGCCAAAAAAATAATGAATCTTGTCAATGATCAAAAATTCTGGCAACAAATATCAGAAGCGGGGTTGACATACTGCAGTCAAAATTTTTCAGAAGATGCAATTAAACAGAAGTTAGATAATATTATGAAGGAGTTTTATTCACTTTGATCGATGTGATTTTAAACAGACCAGGTGGATTAATCAAACAACTGTCTGAAAAGCTCAGGCTGAACAATAATGAGGCAAGCCAGCGGATCATAATACTCCATAACCATGCATTTAAAAATGCTGGTTCAACGATTGATTGGGCGCTTGAAAAGAATTTTAACAAAGCCTTTATTGATCATAGAGATGATAAAAATATGAAAAAGGGGGCTGCCTATCTTGGTCCATATCTGATAGAAAATTTAAATATTTCAGCACTCTCAAGTCATCATGTACGCCTCCCGCTGCCAACGGTTCAAAATGTTAAAATTTTGATGATTATGATGTTCCGTCACCCGATCGAAAGAGTAACCTCTGTCTATTTTTTTGAAAAAAAACAAATAAATGCCAAGACACTCGGGGCAAAATTTGCGCGGACACATGATTTGTCAGAGTATATAAAATGGCGGTTACGCCCCGATGTCCCAAGAGCTATACGAAATTTTCATTTGTTCAAGTTGATCCCACTACCCTCAAATTGGAAGAAACAAGAAAATTCAAATGATTTGAAAAATGCACAAAAAGTGGTAGATGACAATATGATGACCGGATTTGTTGAAAAATTCGATGAAAGCATGGTTCTTTTTGAAGAGGTGCTACGTCCTTATTTTCCCGACATTGATCTTTCCTACAAGATTCAGAACGTGAATCAAAGACTTGATGATACAACTGAGAAACGTATCGAAAGATTAGAAAATGAAATTGGGAAGAAGGGGTTTAATTCCCTTATGGAGCATAATAGAATGGATTTGGACCTTTATAAATATGCTTGGAAACAATTTGAAAAAAAAATACAGCAGATCTCTGATTTTGATGCCAAGTTGGATGAATTTAAAATTCGTTGCAAGAGATATAATTGACAAATGACCAAATTGTTTTTACACATTGGATATCCTAAAACTGCGACCACTGCGATTCAAGATAATTTAATTCTTAATCAAAAGTTATTGTTGGAAAAAGGTGTTTTATATCCTGCAAATGGGCTGGATATAAAAGCTCACCATATCATTCCCCGTATTATGAGAAAAGAAGGGTTGAAAAGCCATTCAAACGATCTTGAAATAATAAGCGAGGGGCTGCAATATGAACTCAATAGTTATAAACCCGAAGCTTGTATCATCAGTTCAGAAGGGTTTGTTTTTGGTACAAATCCACATGAAGTAATGGCATATTTTAAGAGCATTTTTCAGCATATTGAAATCCTGATTTATTTGAGAAATCCCTATGACTGGATCGAGTCTGATTACAATCAGGGTGTTAAAGCTCACAGAAATATCACATCGACTTTCGATGAGTTTGTAGAACATATACTCAATATTAGAACAAGCCCTTTGGCCTTTGATAAAGTTGTTCGAAAATGGGCCGATGTTTTTTCATTCAGAAAAATGCATGTCAGGGCATATCAGGGGAAAAATCAAGATATTATCAGCGATTTTTTAGAGACAATAGGCATGAAAAAACCTGAAGAATGGAAAAAACCTGGTATCGTAGATTCCAACCCCAGATTAAGTTTTAACGACGTAGAATTTTTACGTATGGTTAATTATTTGAATTTAGAATTAAATGAAAAGAAAAAATTGTTGGAATTTTGTAGGCCAATACATAGACATGAAGATCGGGTAAGCACTTTTTGGCTTTCAAATACGGTTATCCAAAGATTGTCTAAACTTACAAAAGAAAATAAAAAATTGAAAAAAAAAATAATGAAAAAAGATCAGAAAATTTATAATGAGATGCTTGAATCCAGTAATTTTAACAAAACGACGCGATTTCAAAATCAAAATTTAGAGGTTCTTTCATATTATTTTGAAACCTTGTTACGCAATCAATTAAGCGCAAAAAAGTCTGAGTCAAAAAAAGAATGGGAAATGGCAGATTAACTCTCTTTGAAGGTTCGAGGCCGATGAAGGGTGGTTTTAACGAAGAATATGGATTACAAATGGAACAACTAAAATGGTGGTAAGTCTTCAAAAATTATTTCTGAATGTTAAAAATCGATATATTCAAAACAAAAGAAAAGAAAATTGGCGTGATAAGATCCAAGATCAAATGAACTGTTCTTATAATGATGAAATTTGTAAGCAACGGATAGAAAACTATCCTATCCCCTTGAAGAATGAATATCCTTGCTTTATTTTTGCGGCATCATGGCGGACCGGCAGCACATTAATTCAGCGATTAATTAATGCTTCAGGTGAAATATATATATGGGGAGAGCCAACCTTTTTACCTCAACTATCCGATTTGTATCATAAAACTACAAATCAATTTAAAAAAGTGGCTTGGAATAGGAAAGCAGGTCTCTCTGACAATGTCGGGAATTGGATCCCAGTGGTCTCTCCGTCTGATGCTCGCGTGCGAGATGCAGTTGGTGCTTTTCTAACAACGTTGTATCAAGAGGAATCCTTGCAAAAAGGATGTGCTCGATGGGGTTTCAAAGAAGTGAGACCAAATGCCCTGAATCATATAAAATTACTTTCCGAAGCATATCCTCGTGCAAAATTTATTTTTCTGGTTCGAGACCCCTATGATACGTATCGATCTATCAAAGGTAAAAAATTCCATGCAAAATTTTCAGACCCATACGGACCAATCCGGGTGTGGAAAAAAAATGTTCAAAATTTTTTGGACACTTCGATTTTAAAGACTAAAACCAAACTGGTTCGCTACGAAGAATTGTGTAAAATTACAAGAGATAACGATAGCTTGTTATCTGAAATTGCCAGCCATTTTGATATTCAAGTTACAGAGAAAATGTATAATGAGTTGGAGAGCAAAGTTGATTCAACAGGTAAATATCAACAATTATCGTCTTCTGAAATTGATAAAATTACTTATATTGTAGGAGAAACTGGTGCTTCGATCGGATATAGAGTTGCCCATAAGTAAATGATGTTTACTGAATTTCTTCCTTTGACATAAAACCAGATGATATCAAGGCACTTTGTTGCCGCCATATTGAGTGAAAATTTATGAAATATAGTGTTGTTATACCGGTTTACAACAGTGAAAGCATTGTCGGCCAGACGATTGATCGAACTGTTGTATTTTTTACGTCTCGCAGCCTTGATTATGAAGTGATTCTTGTTAATGATGGAAGTACGGATGGAAGTTGGGACATTCTCAAGGAAAAGGCTCGCGGAAATGCAAGGATCAGGGTGTTTGATCTCCTGAAAAATTATGGCCAACATACGGCAAATTTTTGCGGGTTTCAGCATGCAACCGGCGATTACCTCATTACAATGGATGATGATCTGCAGAACTCTCCGGAAGAGATTGATAAACTCATTAAAAAAATTCATGATGGCCATGGGCATGATGTCGTTTTCGGTCAATTCAGGAAAAAAATGCATGCTTCGCATAGAAAGATCGGTACCCAAATAATCGGCTATATGAATAGAAAAATTTTTGCCAAACCCAAAGATCTCGTTCTGTCAAATTTTAGAATTATTCGCAGAGATGTAGTAGAGAGAATCTGCAGCTACCAGACCGGCTACCCTTACATACCGGGGCTGGTTTTGATGTTTTGCTCAAAGCCAGGCAATGTCATGGTGGAACACCATCAAAGGAAGATTGGCAAAAGCGGTTATAACTGGATCAAAATTGTTCAGTTGGTCATGCGGATACTGTTCAACTATTCATCCTTTCCTTTACGTTTGGTGACCGGGGCGGGGTTTGTTTTATCGTTGCTGTGTTTCGCCCTTGCTCTTTTTTACCTGTTAAGAACGATAATTACTGGCACCAGTGTTCCTGGATGGGCAACTGTTGTTGTTTTGCTTTCTTTTTTTAATGGGATGTCACTCTTCGTGCTTGGCATGCTTGGTGAGTATCTTGTCAGACTCATCAATCAGACCAGCCGAGGTGCAATTTATTACGTCAAGGAAGCTGTTCATGAGTAGGCATCTGTTCATCATCGGTGCCCAGCGATCCGGGACTACTTACCTTTACAAGATATTGGATGCGCATCCTGAAGTATGCATGGCCAAGCCGATCAAGCCGGAGCCGAAATATTTCATGGACCCAGCCAATGCTGGCTCAGGCTATGACGTCTATTACACGAAATATTTCTCGGATGCCGGTGATGTTTTCTGGCTGGGTGAGAAAAGCACATCTTATATAGAGTGTAACGAAGCGGCGCTTGCGATCAGACAAACTGTCCCTGACGCGACGATCCTGGTTATATTGCGCGACCCTGTGGAGAGGGCCATCTCGCATTACAGCTTCACCAGGGATCACGGCCTTGAACCATACGGCATTGAACGAGCAATCAACGAAGAGCCATCACGCATGCATTCATGGCACTCCGTCGGCACCTCTGTCTCTCCTTATAAATATACCGAGCGGGGCAAGTATGCCCAATACTTGGAGCACTGGGAAAAACTGTTTGGAAAAGATCGATTAATTCTGCTCGTGGCAGAGCAGTTTATGGGCCAACAAACGGAGATATCCGCGCTCTATGACCGGTTAGGGATAACGTCTCACTTTGTCCCCCCCAGCCTGAGGGAGCGAGTGAATGTCGGTTCTGCCGGGAGAGGGCGGTGTAAGTTGTCCGATGGGCTCAGGGCATCTTTGCATGCAATGTTCCGCCCCTGGAACCGCAAGTTGGAAAAATACTATGGGTTGGATCTGTCATGCTGGGAGGAAAAAGCGTGAACCAGCGCGTACTTGCTATTTTTCTGGTCAGTGTGGCTGTGGGACTGAGTCTTGTCAGCGCAGTCATGCTGAAAGAAGCGGCTGATATGGCGCAAGCCTCCTATTTGATGATCGCCGCATTTATCACCTTGGTCATTTTCATCAACCTGCTGCGCGTGGCTTTTTGGGCGGCAATCCACAAACGCTTCCGGCTGTCTGATTCCTATCCGCTGACCAGCCTGTTTTTTCCCATGATTTTGGTGTTTTCCGCATTCTATGGTGAGGAGATCGGGTTTGCTAAGCTGATCGGTACTCTCCTCATAACGCTGGGTGTTCTGGTTTTAATGAGAGACGAAAAGCCGGAGACAGAAGCGGATGAATCTGTGCGGAGCACGCCATGATCAGCCTTCATGAATCTCTCGTGTCTTTGCTCTTCACCCTGCTATTCACAGCCGCTGGGCAGTTGTTGTTCAGGATGTACTACGTGCGTAAAAAAAAGATATACTTGGCATCTGCGCTGGGAGCTTTTCTGGCTGTACCGATTTTGAGCTACCTGGCGCTGCTCAACCTCACCCTGGCATTCGTTTACATGAGTACAGCGCTGATCCACGTCTTGGTGCTGATCATGTCGCACATGTTCCTGAAAGAACATCTCACTCAAAAACAGTATATCTCGATGTCGCTTATCGTTGTCGGGATAATCGTCTTCAACCTTTGACCCTTTACAGTTCAATAAACGGAGAGCACGAAATGCCGATCAGATTCAACATTCCTCCGCGTGCAGGACGCGAGCTTGAATACATCAAGGAAGCGATCAATACCGGTCGTCTGGCTGGCAACGGCGCATTCACCAAACGTTGCCATGCCGTATTGCAGATGATGATCGGGGCGGGCAAGGTGCTGCTCACCCCTTCATGCACTGATGCGCTCGAGATGGCGGCCATACTCGCTGAAGTGGGGCCGGGAGACGAAGTCATCATGCCCTCGTTCACCTTTGTTTCAACCGCCAATGCCTTTGTCTTGCGGGGCGCGACTCCGGTATTTGTAGATATCGAGGCAGAGACTTTGAACATCAACCCTGAGCAGGTGGCAAGTGCCGTCACATCCAAGACCAAAGCCATCGTCCCGGTGCATTACGCAGGGGTCGGCTGCAACATGGACAGCCTGAAGCGGATCGCTAAGAAATCCGGCCTGCTGCTAATTGAGGATGCCGCGCAAGGGGTGATGTCAGAAATCAACGGTTCGCCCTTGGGCAGCATGGGAGATCTGGCGGCACTGAGCTTCCATGAAACCAAGAACATCGTTTCCGGTGAAGGTGGTGCATTGCTGATCAATAACCCCGGGCTGTTTGAACGGGCCGAGATCATCTGGGAGAAAGGAACCAACCGTTCCAAGTTCATTCGCGGAGAGGTGGACAAATACACCTGGGTGGATGTCGGATCATCTTATCTTCCCAGTGAGTTGCAGGCAGCATTTCTGCTGGCGCAACTGGAATCGGCGGAAGAGATTACCGGGCAGCGCATGGCAGCCTGGCAGCGATACCGCCAGAACCTTCTTCCCCTCGAACAGGCCGGCCGGTTACGCCTGCCGGTGATCCCTCAAGGATATAAACACAACGCCCACATGTTTTATATCCTGCTGAACTCAGCTAAAGAACAGGCTATAGTGCTGGAAGGGATGAAAAAGGCGGAGATCAATGCGGTGTTTCACTACCAGCCCTTGCATAGCGCCCCAGCCGGGCGGCTGTATGGTCGGGCACACGGGGCGCTCAAGGTTACTGACGACTTTTCCGCCCGGCTGGTGCGCCTGCCAGTTTTTGCTGAGTTGACTGCGGAACAGGTGGATCACATTTGCTCAGTGCTCGATCAAGTGATTAGCGGGTGAAAATATTGATGCGGAAAATCAAGGAATTTTTGCTGGCTAACCAGGTGCGCATGCGGATCTTCAACCAGACCTTCGCTTACATCATGCATCTTGTGCAGTGTTTTCTGAATTTGATGCCCCCGTTTATCCGGAACTTCGGGTTCAGGCTTATGTTGGGCCGTTGCGGGAAAAACGTGTTCTTCGATTACAATATTTATCTTAAATTCCCCTGGCTGATCGAAGCAGGTAACGATGTGGCGATCAATCGGGGTGTGCAGTTTTTTCCAGCTTATCACGGCAACCATCACATTAGATTAGGAAACGATGTTTATCTTGCCCCCAATGTTTGTTTTTTTGCCTCTGGCCATGATATAAATGACTTAACTCGACTGGTTGGTGACGACATAGTCATTGGTGATCACGTCTGGATAGGTGCGAATGCTATAATCCTGCCTGGTGTGATAATCGGCGAGAGCAGCGTGATAGGGGCTGGCAGTGTTGTGACGAAGAGTATTCCGCCCAATTCGATTGCTGTCGGTAACCCGGCGCGGGTAATCAGAACGAAAGAACAGTGGCGCGAAGGTGAGAGTTGGCAAAATACAAACGTGACAGAGTGAATTCGGATTGAATATGGGGATTTGAAATGCAGAAAACTACCGGAATTTATTCCATGCTTTCCGCTGCATGGGTGTATGAGACGTTGATGACTTTGCTTGGAGGCAAACGCAAACGCCAAATATTGGTTAATGAATATATCCGGCCAGAAAAAGGAATGAAGATTCTGGACTGTGGCTGTGGTCCGGCCGAAATCGTTTCTTTCCTACCTGGGGTGGAATACCTTGGGATTGACTTATCACCGGCTTATATTGACCAGGCACGCGCTCAATTTGGTGAATATGGCGAATTTCAAGTTCAATCGGCGGCCGAGATTGCAGTGTCGGGGAGAAAATTTGACTTGGTGATGGCGCTTGGCTTGCTCCATCATCTGAATGATGAACAGGCTAATGCGCTTTTAGCAACAGCATATTCCGCACTGATACCGGGCGGAAGGCTGCTTACTTTTGATGGGGTCTTTGTGGAGAAACAGTCATTATTGGCGCGATTTTTTCTTAAACGCGACCGAGGACAGAACGTGCGGTGGCAAAAGGAGTATGAAAAATTGGCTACAGGAGTATTTGGTTCTGATAACGTAATTTCTGACATTCGCACAGATATGACCCGCATTCCTTACACGCATATTTTGCTGCAATGCCGGAAGTGTTGAATGATGACTACATTACTTAGTTTGAATGATGCGATGATTCTTGGCTGGTATGATTTACCGGGGAGTGCTGTATGACTTTTTTAATCAGGCATTCATTGAAAGTAAGCCTCTTGATGGTATTGTTGCTGTTCCTGGCTTGCCTGCACTATATTTTCAGCATTGATCTCTTCACACTTGGCGGAGATCAAATGCGCTGGGTTGAACTCATTGAAAGGCTTTATCGGGGCCAATTTTACTGGTCTGATTTATGGGACCCACACGGTAGTCATCGTGCCCCAGCCTACAAAGCAATTTTTTTGGCAAACGCCAAATTTTTCGGTCTTAATATGCAGTTGGAGCAGGTGCTCGGAGCAATGGCCTGGACCGGTGCCGCAGTTGTGGCAACCATCGGTGTGGCGAGGCATTTTGGTCGTCCTGCAACGATGGCAACTGCTTTTGTGCTTATTTCCACTCCATTTATAGTAATGAACGGACAGGTATTTCAAACGGTGTTGTCCTATTCTGTGATTTCCTTGCGCATGCTCGACATGATGTGTTTTTTTATCGTCTTTATTCTGTTGTCGAGAAATTTAAATCGTAAACCGAATTATCTTGATAGCTTGAAGCTGGTTGCCCTGATGGCATTGTTTTCGCTGTTTATAGGGCGCGGATGGGGACAGGCGATGCTTGCCACTGTCTTCTTGGTGGTGGTGGTATATGCCGTGCTCAATCTGCATGATCTGACTAAAGAGAGGATAGGAAAAACTTTATTCCCACCCGCTGCAGGCGCGCTTTTGTTTGTTTGTGTTTACAGGATCGGAATTGAATCAGAGGTTTCTGCCTTAAGCGAACTTATGGATTTTCAGTCACTCATGACCTTCGTTTTGACCTTGATGGGACGGACTTTGACGTTTCAGCACATCAGCGTTGAGAACGGTGAAAATTTACTACCAATTTTAGTTGTCGGGGGATTCATCGCGGCAATCTACGCATTGGCAATCTGTTTGTTTTTTGTCAAAAGACAATATCGTCAAGGGTGGTTTCCTTTCTGTTTGATGATGTTCTCACTGGGCGCGATACTCTGTGTCTATTTGGGGCGGGGAGTAAGTTTGGGTGGCGGCTGGCAGGGAGCTCTTTTTCCTCGCCACCTGCCGGAATGTTCCGTTGGTTTTGCTGGCGCTTTAGTATGCATCGCATGTGCGGTAAAACAATCGAGACATGGGGTTGTTGTTGCCATACTCTGTGTCCTTCTGGTGGCCAGCCAGTCTATAGCGGTCATAAAAACTGCAACTCATAGTAGTTATAGGGCGAAATATGCGGAGAGAAGAGCGGAGGCTTTTTTTGGTCCAGTATCCGCTTTTTCCGATAAGGCGGTTGTAAAAAGTGCACGCTGTCATTCCGAAGAATTGTGTGTCTATGTCCGAGGGATTGTAGATCAATATGGCCTAATGAAACAAGGGCGTGACAAAGTGAATCAAGATGATTAACACGGGATCTTCGAGGATGCTTATTAAGAGAGAAAAAATCATTTTTGCCCATCAGGCCAAGTCGGCAGGAACCACCCTCGTGCATATGTTCCGAAAAAGTTATGGAAAGAAAAATGTTTTACGCGATAAAGACCGTGAGCATCTTATGACACCCTTGAACCTGGCAGTATGGCGTTTATGGGAAGCGTTGCGAATGAACAAACGGGGACGATATAGGGTTATTCATGGACATTTTCGTGCGGAGAAATATCGGCGTTACTTCCCTGATGCCTTTTATATGACTTTTTACAGGCATCCCGTTGAGCGGCTGGCCTCTCATTATTTTTATTGGTTGAGGACCCCGCATCTTGCCGAATCCAATCCTCTTGCCCGATGGCTGCATGAGAAATCGCCAGATATTGTTGAGTTTGCCCAACGACTTCATTCCAGGGATAATCAGTTATTGTATGTGAAATATTTCTGGCCGGATGATTTTGATTTTATCGGTATCACTGAGATGTATGATGATTCATTGAGCTTGCTGAATGAGTGTCTTCCCGATCTGTGCACTGAAGTTAAACCCAAAACAAGCGCGTTTTAAAAAGTCCATAACTTAGGCAAGAAAAACATTTTTAGTAAAAAATTCCATCTGGCAACTATTGTCAAAAGCGCACACCTCTCCCCCGGCTCCATAAAATTTCAAATTGTGGTGTGTTTTCATTTGCAATGTCCTTGATCTTGTCTTTCTGGGGTTTGGACTCACCCATCACAACCCATTTGTGACAGCTGTCCGATCATGCGCTTTGTATCAGGGAAATGAGGTCGTTTAATACTGGGGCCTAAAATCGCGGTACCGGTCAGCAGGTGCGAAAAGCGACGGGTAGTAAAAGCTGTGGGACAGAAAAAACCGATATATTGATCTTAAATCGGGAACAAAATTGACCAGAAAAGAAGAAAAAATCAGCAGAGAAAAAAAGAAGGACGTAAGGTCAGGAACTGACCTTCAGGCAGGGAGCAGAATCGGTCTGTTTTCGGATCATTCTCTTTGGATGATATTCCGGATGGCCTTTGGCACCTCAAACGCCTGTAACTTTTTTGCAATGTCCGGATCTTGTGTCTCCCGGTATTTCATGAACAGCATCGATATTTTGACGATAAAGGCGAACGCCCGATATAAAAGCAGGACAATGGTTGCAATCTGTACCAGGATATCTGCCCTTACCTTATTATACACAATGGGTTTTTCCAGGATATTCAGGGTTTCTTTGACGGTACTGTTGGATCGTTCAGAGGCGGACCTGCAGCGCTTGATCTCATTGTACAGCCGGGTTCCCCGGGGAATTTCATTCAACAGCCGGGGGTGTTGATGAATAAAGGAATGGGTTGTATAACCGCAGGTTTTTTTCAGATGATTACACGCTTTGATATCATAGGCTTTGTCAAGAATACGTATGCCCGGTGCCTTCAGTTTCAGGCACTGTTTCATGCAGCAGAACGTCAGTCGTTGACGGGCAGCATCAAAGCCATTGGTCCGGGTGGGCATGCCACATGGGGCATAAGGCCATCCGTTGCGGTCATACCCTCGCTCCCTGAGTGCTTTGGCCGTCAGGTTTTCTCTTCTGGCATTGTAATCGATAATGGGAATGGATCCATTGTCCCTTAAAAAGGTATAATTTTCCGTGTTATCATACTTGGCATCTGCAATATCAATTTTTGGTCGGCAGTCATGGTGGGATCGGGTCTGCTGCCCCAGGGTGATGATTTTTTCCCCTTCTTTGCCGTTTTCCGCCATATTCACAACACCTACCGGCAGTTCCAGTTTCAGGTCCAGTCCAACCGAAGTGGAGAGGACCATGTTGTATCCAAATATTTTTTGTTTTCTGGCTGAATTTTTTGGGTCATTTCGGACCCCGATCCGGGCATCAGTGTCTGTGGGTATTTTGGGGCATCTGAGAATGATTCGGTCCAGGTCCGGTGCCAGCTCGGCAATGTTGGTCCGGATGGTATTCAGACACAGCCCCTGTTTGTCCAGCTGTTCCTTGACCCCGAAGAGCATGGCGGTATGGATCTGATTTTGAGACATAGCGTCGTCCATAACACTGATTTTCATGACCAGTGCTTCAATTCTGGGCCGCTTTACCTTTTCAGGAAGTGTGTCGCAGGGACAATCGATCTTGATCTTGAACGGTTTTTCAAGATCAACCTTGGCCAGGTTGTTCAACCGGTAAAACACCTGCTTTTTAACCCGGTCGATGACGTCATTGGCTTCAATTCGTTCACACTGTCCGGAAAAACAGGTGCAGCCTTTATACCTGGCCCGGGTGGGGAATAAGGTGCCGTCATGGGCAATGATGTCAAAGGTGATCATTTCAAGCTGGTGAAAAATATCCACCAGAATATGGAAAATTTCATTGTACAGTCCTTCTCCCAGCCGGAGCTTGAAGTGGGAAAACGTGCCCTTGGTGGGAATATGGTTCATATCAATGCCGGCGTAGGTCCGATACGCCCGGCCTTTGTCCTTGTCCCGAAGATCCTTGAGGAACCGGTCCATGTTCGGGTATTGATCGATGTACCGGAACAGCTCCAGCAGAAACAAAGAGACCGGATCATATGGTGGAGGACTTTTCATGGTGTAAAGGTGAGCGGTCAGGGACCGGACAAAGGAAAAATCGATCAACGAGATGATCATCCGCGAAAATCCGCCCTGAACATCCCCGTTGGGAAGGACTTTGACAAACCGTTTTTTGAACTGATAAGACGAGAGAAGGTTCAGGCAGGGAAAAGGAATACTGTTGGCTACCGAGATCCGGGCATTGATCCCGTTAAGCTTTCTGCTGATACTGCCGATATCAAACCGCCTGAGAGATGCCATCTCCGATCAACAGCTTTTTAAAATGTTTATGCAGCGGGTACACATACACATCCTTGATTTTGTCATGCTTCAGATGCTTGTGTCCTTTTTTGGACGTCCCCTTGGTCTCACCCACCAGAATCCAGTTGGAGGCTTGATAGCAGGTGCCCTTGAACCGGTCCTGTTCCACAAAGGTCTCCAGCAGATATAATGGAAAATGATACATCTTATGCCAGTCCTCGCTGATCCGCTTGATGTTCAGCGCCAGAACCCTGGAAGCCAGACACTTTACAGTGACCCAGGGAAGAATCAGGTACCGGGTATTATTTGCAATATAATGAAGGCGTTCGTTTTTAACCGGCTTTGGCCATCCGATGAATTGTTCTCTGGATTTGACAGCCCAGGCAGCCGATCCCCAGCCGATGCAGGCCAGGGGCACATCTCCTGCAAACGCCATGTATTTGAGATGATTGCCCACAATCTGGGAATATCCAAGGTAATGAAACTGATCCACCAGACTGTTGTAAAGAGGTTCATGCTCTGTATACCGGACCATCTCCACCCGGACAGGACCAAGCTCTTTAAGGGTGCAGTTGATGGGGGTCTGATCCACATGAATCATGACGGCAGGCTTGCTGACGTTATGGGAACCGCATTTTGCAGGTGGGTATTTGATCAACCCTTTTCGGTAAAGGGTCAAAAGCAGTTCCCGGCAGGCCATGTCCTTGAGCCGGCCGCTGGGCTGAACCCAGTTCCAGTGTTTGCAAAGTTCCCGGGATATATGGGTCCGACCCTTGTCCCAGTGCTCGTTAACCACCGCCTGGATAACAGGCAGATCTTCGGCGGTGATTTTGCGGTTTCTGATGATTAAAGGTTCCATGAAAAAGCTTATAGCAAAAAGGAAAAGGGGACGCCAGCAAAAAATGCACGAATTTGAAAAAATTTTTAGCTGGCTTTGTCAAAGAGTGAAGGCAATTGACGATGGCGGCGATGGAAAAAAAGCGGGTTGAAATGAAAACGAGGCGGGTTGAAACTGGTTGGTTTTATGCGGCTCCTGCAGTATTAAACAGCCTCAGGGAAATGCAAAATCCTTCATACGATGGAACATTTTGAAAATATGTTTGACCTGGTCATTATAGCCGACCAGCCTGTACGTGATCTTTCTCCCTGATTTTATGATCAAGCACGGAATCTGGATAAAAGTATGGATAAATTTTTTGAATTCCATGCGAACAATGCTCCTGCCCAATGCCCGGTATGGAAGCAGCAGACCGTACCATGCCTTGAGATCCCAGGACAAAGATGCTATGGCCATATACGCCCAATTGGATATCAGGGAATCAGACGGATTGTTCAATGCAGATACCCCGTTTTTCAATTGTTCTATATCGTTTTCATGGTCTGCCCGGTTGCGGTAAAATTGAATCAGCTGCTCCACAGATTTTTTGTCATCATTGGTGATGTAAAAAAAATATCTGACATCATCGAAAAGCTGGTATTGCCCTTTCAGCACTTTAATGGTCTTGCGAAGAACAATCATCCTGTAGGGCTTTTTGCACTTTCCTGGCCTGTATTCGAATTCGGCGACATGTTCACATTCGGTTTTAAGATTTTTAAACTTACGTCTTTCGACCACCTGAGCCTTTACATTCTCTGGTTTTTTGCGGGGCTGTGTCTTGATTTTCCGTGGTTCCTTCTGAAGGAGATCCCATTCAGATTCCGGAATCTGACCGGCCAGTTTCACAAGATTGTTTCTGGCATCCATGCCAAAAACAAACCGGCAGCGTTTGTCCCATTTGTCAAAATTGCTTGTAAGACTGAAGTCTGTATCGCCCCGGATATAAACCTTTTCAAACGAATCAGACACAAGGTCAAGGGTTTTGTCCAGCCACTTGGCAGAATCCAGATGGGAAGGGGCATTCCCGGAGCGGTTGACCACATAGAGAACTTCTCTTGTGCCTGCCAGGGAGATGATCAAAGGGGCATATCCCCATTTGCCGTTGTATGAAATATCCATACCCTGCTTGCATTGGCCGTATGTTTCGCTGATGGTGCCGTCAACATTGACAATGGCCATCTTTTTGAATGACGTTGGCTGTTTCTCCCATATTTTTTTGCGGATGTTATTTTTAGCTGACATGAAATCAAGCACATCCTGTTCCTCGAAGCGTCTGAGAAAATCTCCGGCTGTTGTTGGATCGGGTATAATCTGCGCTCCAAGCGCGTCAAGCCAGGCCGGATTTTTTCTCAACAGCTCGATATCTTCCAGACAGGTCCCGCCAGCCATGATGTTATAGGCCATGTTGGCGACATGATCCGATTCATGATAGGGCAAATGTCGCTTGAGAAGTTCAAGGTTCTTATCAATTTCTTTGAACAGACCGGTCTTCTGGGCAAGCAGATGGATCAACCCGATCCCACCATAGGAGATGCCCTGATGACGGCCATCAAATTCATAATGAATGTTGGACGCTTTGAACATAGGATGGGGTTGCTGGGTCCAGTTTCTTTTTTTTAGTTTTTTACTGATTTTTTTCTTGCGTTTTGTCAATTTTTTGTCGATATTCATACTCACTCGAAACGCCTTTCCAGTTTTGTGTTTTTGTTTTGGGCAAAATCATTATACACTTTACTGGCGGGCGTTTCGACCCTTTTTTGCTAATTTCTTTCACTTAAATCACGCTTTTTTTGGGGTTAAACCACAGCGAGTCAACCCCGAGAAAGGGATTGATGGGTATGATTTCTCCAGTAAGGACAGATTGAAGCTCGAGAATATTTTATGGTTGAAAATAGCAATATATGAGCGGGCTCGAACACTTTTTGAGGAGCGGCGGCAATCATTGGGTTAGCCACAGAGGATTTGGCCTTCACCACGGAGGTTAAGGAGGGTGGGTTTAACTACCGCTCGGTTTTAGGTGGGCAGTAAGTAATGATTAATTAATATCATTGGGTAGAGGAACGACTCATGTTGAAATATTTGTTAAAAAATAAGACGAAAAATGCCGGTCTTGGTCTTGACTTGAAGCCTGGTGATAAACATTATCGAGCTTATATCGGTCCCCCAAAGGATTATGATTTGGTTTCTGCTATGGTGTTCAACCTTGTCACGAGTCTTGGCCTACGCCAGCACCATCGGGTTATAGACATTGGATGTGGATCTCTTCGGGTAGGACGATTGTTGATTCCATATCTCAACCAAGGTAACTACTTTGGCGTAGAGCCAAATGAATGGCTGGTTAACGATGGAATTGAGAATGAAGTAGGAAAAGATTTAGTGAGAATTAAAAAACCTACGTTTTCATTTTGCGCCTCCATGGAGGAGTTCAAGGAACCGTTAAGTTTGGATTTCGCAATAGCGCAATCCATATTCAGTCACTGTGGAAAGGATTTAATAAAAGGCTGGCTCTCACAACTGTCTTTTCATTTAAAAGATGATGGTGCGCTTTTAGCTACGTTTTTAATTGATGATAAAGATTATGATGGGAAAGGTTGGGTATATCCAGGATGTGTGGCCTATCAGCCGGAAACAATGGAAGAAATTGCTTCTGCCGTTAATCTCGATTTTACACTTATAGACTGGTCTCATCCCCGCCAAACATGGGCGCTGTTTTCAAAAAAAAGTTATGATAAATCTTTGATTGATGGTGATTCAATCTCATGGAATAAATTTGTAGCCAAAGCAAAGGGGAATTTAAAGGTATAATTTCTGGTGCTCTATTAAGTATCCCCCTCCCCGTTCTGCCGGGATACTTACCAATGTTTGACATATAAGGGAATAAATGAATCGTTTTGGTTTGCCTGAAGATTATGCGGTTGCCCAAATTGAACTGGCCCGAATTTAAATAACCGAACATCAAACCCGGACAAGCAACCCAGCGGATTGAAATGTCTGTCAGTATTATCATTGTAAATTATAACAGCACCCGCCTGCTGATGAGATGCCTTGAGCACCTGTCCGCACAGACGGTTCTGCCGGATCAGGTTTTTGTGGTGGATAATGCCAGCAGCGACGGGTTCCATGACATGACAGGGTTTCCTTTAGATGTGACCGTGATACCCCAGTTGCAGAACATTGGCTTTGCCGGAGCCAATAATCGGGCACTGGCCCGGTGCACCACCCCGCTGGTGGTCCTGCTTAATCCGGATGCCTTTCCAGATCCGGACTGGCTGGAAAAAATGCTGGCAGCGGCATCTGCATATCCAGAATGTGCAATGTTCGGCAGCCGGCTGGTGTCATCTGATAATTCCCGGTTGCTTGATGGAGACGGAGATCAATACCATGTCAGCGGAATCGTCTGGCGGGCAGGGCATGGGTTTGAATTTAAAGCTGAACAATCCCCATGGGAGATCTTTTCCCCTTGTGCGGCTGCTGCCATGTATAAGGCAGATGTGCTGCATCAGGCCGGCGGGTTTGATGAGGAATTTTTCTGTTATCTGGAAGATGTGGATCTGGGGTTTCGTCTGCGCCTTTCAGGGCATCACTGCCTGCAGGTGCCGGATGCCGTTGTCCGGCATATGGGGTCAGCCACTTCCGGTGGACAGCAAAGTGATTTCGCTGTTTATCACGGGCACCGCAATCTTGTCTGGACATTTGTTAAAAATATGCCCGGCGCTCTTTTTTGGATTTTTTTGCCGCTTCATGTGATGGCAAATCTGGCGGCTGTTTTCTGGTATTCAGGCAAAGGGCAGGCCCGGGTGATTTTAAAGGCCAAAAAAGACGCACTTTTAGGGCTGCCGCATATGTGGCAGAAGCGGAAAAACATTCAAAAGACAAAACAGATTTCACAAAAAGATATTTTCAGGGTTTTAGACCGCAGTGTAATCCCCTGGCCCAAAAAAAATGAGACAAAATAAAGTGACAGATATAGTTCCCATCTGTTCGGTTTTGATTGTCAATTATAATGGCGGAGAACTGGTTTTGGACAGTGTCAGAGCCGTCCTGATTTCCTCTGTCAGGGTACAGGTACTGGTGTGGGATAATGCATCTGCAGATGGCAGTCCTGATTCATTGGAAAAAGCATTTGCCGGTGAATCGCGCTTTGCGTTGTTCCGGTATTCAGAAAATATCGGTTTTGCCGCCGGTGTCAACCGATTGCTTGAAAAGGCAAAAGGAAAGTTTTTACTGCTGTTGAATCCGGACTGTGTGTTGAAAACCGATACCATTGAAACCGTTGCACAGGTGCTGGATGAAAATCCGGATGCCGGCATGGCCGGGTGCCTGCTGCGCAACCCAGACGGCAGTGAGCAGGCCGGATGCCGGCGGCAGGTGCCTACGCCCTGGCGTTCTCTGGTGCGGGTCTTGCATTTGGACAAGGTGTTTCCCGGTCATCCCCGGTTTCAAAGTATTTCCCTGAATTCCACCCCGCTGCCGGACAACCCGGTTGAGGCGGAGGCGATCTCCGGGGCGTTCATGCTGGTCACCCGAAAGGCGCTGGAGGATGTAGGCCCCCTGGATGATCATTATTTCATGCATTGCGAGGACCTGGACTGGTGCATGCGGTTCCGTCAAAAAGGCTGGCAGATCCTGTTTGTTCCGGATGCATCGGCCATTCATCACCAGGGCCATTGCAGCATTTCCCGGCCCATTGCGGTGGAGTTATATAAACACAAAGGGATGCTGCGGTTTTACGACAAATTTTTCCGGCATCAATATCCGGGGCTGCTGATGTGGCTGGTAAAAGCCAGTGTATGGCTCCGCTTTGGCCTGGTAACGCTGTATCACTGGGCCGGTAATCGATTGCGGGGGTCAGGCCATGCATAACCCTCATATCGGTGTTTTGGGTGCTTCGGGACTGGTCGGGTCTTTTTTAATCCCTCTGCTGGCCGGGAAGGGCTGCAGGGTCACGGCATTTTCCCGGCAAAGAATCAATTGGGGTCAAGATAATATGCAATGGCAGCCTTTGTCTGTCGATGCGCCGGCAACAGAAACCATCACCCTTTGGATCAGTCTGTTTCCCATCTGGGTGCTGCCGGAATATGGTGGCTGGCTGGCAGAGCGCGGCGCAAAACGCCTGGTGGCACTTTCTTCCACCAGCTGTCTTGTCAAAGACCGTTCTGAAGATCTTTATGAGCGCGGAGTGGCCCGAAAACTGGCGGGCGGCGAGTCGTTTCTGCGCACCTGGGGAGCGGCCAGGGGTGTGGACTGGATCATTTTGCGGCCGACGTTGATCTATGGCGATGGCAATGATAAAAACATTTCAGAAATTGCCGCCATCGTGAATCGGCTGGGATTCTTTCCGCTGCTGGGCAAAGCCTGTGGAAAGCGGCAGCCGGTGCATGCCCAGGATGTGGCTGCGGCCTGTCTGGCAGCCCTGGATGCCACGCATGTGGTGAACCGGGCCTATAACCTGGCCGGCGGAGAAACCCTGACCTATCGGGAAATGGTGGTCCGGGTGTTTGACGGCCTGGGCCGCAAGCCGATGCTGCCGTCTTTTCCCGGATGGATTTTTGTGCTGGCATTGAGCGGGTTGCGGGTGATTCCCCGGTACCGCCACTGGACCATGGCCATGGTTCAACGGATGAACCAGGACCTGGTGTTTGATTCTTCCGAGGCAGTGCATGATTTTGGTTATGCACCCCGTAAAAAATTTCTAATCAAGAGATACAGGAAATGATAGTTATCCTATTGTCGGGTTTTTTATTGGGCGTTGCCGGGTCCTGGCTGATGATGCGGTATGGTGAGCAGCTGGGCATAATGGACATTCCCAACGGCCGGAGTTCACATACCGAAGCCATCCCCAAAGGGGCGGGATTCGGTATTCTGGCGGCCCTGCTGCTTTCCAGTCTGATACTGAAGATTCCCTGGTTTGTGTGGCTTCCTTCAGCAGTGATATCTCTGGCTAGTTTCTGGGGAGCGGATAAACATATTCTGCCGGTCTCTATAAGGCTTTTGGTACATTTTGGGTGCGCTTTGTTTTTTCTGGTCTTTTTTCTGGCTTCAAAACAGGCGGGCATGGGCACCTATGTCATCTGGCTGCCGGCTGTGGTGTTTATTGCGGGAACGGCCAATTTTTTCAATTTCATGGACGGTATTGACGGCATTGCAGGTGTTACCGGGTTTCTGGCTTTTTTGCTGATGGCTTTTTATGCCCGGACTTCGGGCCTGGATCCGGCATACGCCTCATTGAGTCTGGTGATGGCTTTTTCATGCCTGGGGTTTTTGTGTTTCAATGTTCCGAAAGCCCGGGTGTTTCTAGGGGATGTGGGCAGCATCCTTTTGGGATTTTTGTTTGCCTGCCTGGTGATTGTGTTGTCTGAAAATGTCATGGATTTTCTGGTCATGGCCGGATTTCTGGCTCCGTTTTATATGGATGAGCTGTTCACCATGGTGGTGAGAATTCGGCACAAAGATTCTTTGATAAAGCCCCATCGCAAGCATATCTACCAGGTGCTGGCCAATGAGGCGGGCATGAATCATTTTAAAATCTCTCTGGGATACGGTCTGATGCAGCTGGCCATCGGGGTTTCAGCCATATCAATTCAGCCAAAAGGGATGGTTTTTCTTTTAGGAACCTATATGTTTTATGGATTGATTTTTGGGGTATTTTCATTTTTTGTCCGCAGGAAATTTTGTGCCAATGAAAACTAAAGTGACCAGAAACCTGCTTTTAATCCTGCTTCTGGATGCCCTGCTTTTGTTGGGATCGTTTTATCTGTCTCATTTGATCCGGTTTGATTTCAATCCGCCGGACTGGGCCATGGTGCGGTTTCGGCAGTTTCTGCCTGTGGTGGTGGTTCTCAAGCTGGTTTGTTTTTATTTGCTGGGGCTGTATAAAGGCATGTGGCGGTATACCGGCATGGCTGATTTGATCAATGTTATCAAGGCCGCCACGGTCGCCTCTTTGGTGCTGATCGCATTTGTGCTTTACAGGACACGGTTTGACATGGTCTCCCGGTCTGTTTTTGTCATTGACTGGGGCCTGACCCTCATGCTGATCATCGGGGTAAGGGTCTTTATCCGGTTGTGTTTTGAAAATTTCACCCAGGATTTCCGGATTTCGGATTTGCGGCAGATCATTTCATCGATATTTGGGAAAAAAAATAAAAAAGGCCGGGCCATGCTGATCATCGGGGCCGGGGACTGCGGGGAGAAAATCTGCCGGCAGTTCCGGGAAAACCCGTCGGTCCAGTCCCATGTGGCCGGATTTCTGGATGATGACAAATCCAAGACCGGCCGGCGAATCCATGGAGTGCCGGTCCTGGGAACCATTGATGACATTGAAACCATTGCCCCGGGAATGGGAATCGAGGATGTGATCATCGCCATTCCTTCAGCTGGCTCCGGGCGCATGAGACAGATTGTGGATCTGTGCAAAAAAGCGGATGTTAATTTCAAGATCATTCCGGACATGGGGGAATTGATCGACGGTAGAATCGATATCAGTGCCATCCGGAATGTGGAATACCGGGACCTTTTAGGACGGGAGCCCGTGCAGCTGGACAAGGAAAAGATCGGAAAATATCTGAATCAGCGGACCGTGCTGGTGACCGGGGCAGGGGGCTCCATCGGCACCGGGCTGTGCCGTCAGATCTGCCGGTTCTCACCCAAAAAGATCATCCTGCTGGAAAGAGCGGAAAGCCCGTTATATGAAATCGATCTGGAGTTGAAAAAGAATTTTACCCGGGTCGAGGTGGTGCCGATGCTGGCAGATATTCAGGATAAAATGGAACTGGCCGCTGTTTTTTCCCGGTTTCAACCGGAGATCGTGTTTCATGCGGCTGCGTACAAACATGTGCCCATGCTGGAAAACCACCCCTGGAAAGCCGTGGAAAACAATATTTTCGGCACACGGAACCTGGTGGCAGCGGCCCGGGACTCCGGGTGCAAGCGGTTTGTGTTCGTGTCAACGGACAAGGCCGTAAACCCGACCAATGTCATGGGGACCAGCAAACGGATCTGTGAACTGCTGGTTCAAAAGGAAAATATTCTGGCGGATGCCGGGACCCGTTTTATGACAGTGCGGTTCGGTAACGTGATCGGCAGTGTGGGCAGTGTGATTCCGCTGTTTAAAAAACAGATTCAGGAAGGCGGGCCCGTGACCGTCACCCATCCGGACATGATCCGGTATTTCATGTTGATTCCTGAAGCCTGCCAGCTGATTCTCCAGGCCGGGGCCATGGGAAAAGGCGGAGAGATTTTTATTCTGGAAATGGGCGAGCCCGTGAAGATCGATCAGATGGCCCGGGACCTGATCCGGTTTTCAGGATTTGAACCGGAAGCGGATATCAAAATTGTCTACACCGGGCTGCGGCCGGGGGAAAAATTATATGAAGAACTGATGACGGATTTGGAAGGAGTGATTCCCACAAATCATCAAAAAATCCGGGTCTTAAACAGCCACACCGGTGATGTCAGCCTTCTGAATTCCCGGTTGCAGGAATTGAAGATAGCGGCTGAGAACAGAGATCCGGACCAGATCAGAAAAGTGCTGCACCAGATTGTACCGGAATACCATGAAACGACTGTTTGATTTTTCAGTTTCCCTGGTGCTGATGGCAGCCCTGCTGCCGGTGTTTGCGATCACAGCGTTGCTGGTAAGGTTGAACCTGGGAACCCCGGTTTTATTTAAACAGATTCGGCCGGGATTAAACGGCCGGCCGTTTGAAATATACAAGTTCCGGTCCCTGACCCATGAGACGGATGCGACCGGCCGGCTTTTGCCGGATACTGAACGGTTTACCCGGTTCAGTGCTTTGCTTCGCAGTTCCAGCCTGGATGAACTGCCGGAACTGATCAATGTGTTGAAAGGGGACATGAGCCTGGTGGGCCCCCGGCCCCTGTTGATGCAGTATCTGGACCGGTATGACCGTGAACAGGCCCGGCGGCACGATGTCCGGCCAGGCATCACCGGATGGGCCCAGGTGAACGGGCGCAATGCCATCTCCTGGGAAGAAAAATTCAAACTGGATGTGTGGTATGTGGATCATCATACGTTTTTGCTGGACATAAAGATTTTGCTTTTGACCCTGATCCAGGTGTTTAAACGGCACGGGATCCAGGAGACAGGCCATGTGACGGCCAGAGAATTTTTGGGGAACAAAAAATGACAGACAGGTTTAAAAACTGGGAATATCCGGAAGTAATTGATGGACAGCCCACAAAATACCACTGGATTGTGCAGGGCGTGGGCGGGTTCTCCCTGGGATATAAAACCGATATCGGAGCTTTCACCTATATCAATGCCAGCGAAGGCGTGGTGATTCAAGATTTTGTTCAACTGGGCTCCCATTGCTCAGTGTATTCATCCTCCACCATTGATGGGAAAAAAGGGTGTGTCACATTAAAGAAAAACTGCCGCATCGGTACCCACAGCACTGTCATGCCGGGAGTGACCATTGGTGAAAACACCATCATCGGTGCCCACAGCTTTGTGAACAAAGATATTCCGGACAATGTGCTGGCATATGGCAGCCCGATTAAAATAATTAAATCTTTGGACAGTGAATGAATGCGCCTGTCACCTGCCAGGCCATGAACACAAAGGAAAAATGAAATGACCGGCCGCTGGGTCAGAAAATTGAATGAATCCGATATTTGCCTGTTTGGGTTTTTTTTCATCATTTTCTGTTTTTACCTGGGTTTGATCCAACTGGTCCTGCTGCCTTTTGTGTTCCCGGCATTCCATGAGACGTCAGGCATTATGAAAGGGGCCAGTGATACACTGTATTTTCACGGATTGGCGCTGGATCTTTTAGAAAAGATGAACATTCATGGATGGGATGCCTGGCAGATCAACTACAAGGGACAGTCTCCTGCAGGCATTGCTGCGGCTTTTTATTATATTTTTACCCCCCGCCCCTTTGTGTTGATTCCGTTTACTGCATTTGCGCATTCACTGTCCGGTGTGATGCTGCTGAAAACAATGCGGCTGATTTTTTGTGATTCCCGGCTCTTTTTTTTTGCTGTTCTTCCTTTTCTGCTTATGCCGTCCACCACGGTCTGGCTGGTCAATTTTCACCGGGATCCTTATTTTATTCTGGGCTTTTTTATGGTCATTTATGCCCACACCCTTCTTTTTTCAGATTCAGGCCGGTTTTCAAAAAAGGGAGAGTGCCTTTTGTGGTTTGCCGTCGGCGGGTTTCTGGTGTGGCTGGCAAGGCCGTATGCCCTGGATATTATTGCTGTGCTGTCGGTGGTCAGTCTTCTGTGCCTTGGATTCCGCATACGCAATTCATGGGTGCCCAAGATGGTGATATCCATTTTCATTTCAGTGATTCTGCTTTTTCTGGTGATGGGGTCAGAAGTGAAAAGAATCAAGATGGCTGATCCGCCAAGGCCGGGGATAACCGGGATGATTCAAGGGATGGTGGAAAAAAAATTCACCGCGTTTGCAAAAGACAGAGACCGGTTCAATCGCCTGACTGAAGCCACGGGCAGCAGTCTTGACACAGATCTTGGATTTTTTTCGCTTTCAGATGTCATGGCCTATGTGCCACGGGCATTGCAGATTGCTTTATTTGCACCTTTTCCCGGAACCTGGTTTGAAAAGGATGCTTCCATTTTCAAGCGGGGTGCAGCAATGGAGATGATTTTGTTTTATATCGCGTATGGTTCATTTTTTTTGATGTGTATCAGAAAAAAGCTGACGATTACAGTTGTTCCAGCGTTAATTTTTGCATTGGGACTGGTTCTGTTTCAAGGGCTTGTCGTCAGTAATGTCGGCGCATTATATCGGATGCGTTACGGAGCTATCATGATATTTGTGACACTCCCGCTGGCATATTTGTGTTCGGAACCTGTCAAAGCCGGGGCCAAACCGGTTAAAATTATTAAATCCTTGGAGAAATAAGATGGAGTTTGCACTATGGCCGTTCTTTTCGGATGACGAGATACAAGCTGTTGTCAATGTGCTCAGATCCGGAAAAATAAACCAATGGACAGGTAATGAAGTTGCGGCGTTTGAAAAGGAATTTGCCGGATACGTCGGCACTGACCATGCCGTGGCCCTTGCCAACGGCAGTCTTGCGCTGGACATGGCCTTGGCGTGTCTGGACATCGGCAAAGGGGACGAGGTGATCGTTACTCCCCGGTCCTTTGTCGCTTCCGCCGGTTGTGTGGCATTGCATGGGGCGGTACCCGTGTTTGTGGATGTGGATCAGGACAGCCAGAACATTACCCTGGAAACCATTTCAAAAGCCGTGACGTCAAAAACAAAGGCCGTGATTGCGGTGAATCTGGCCGGGTGGCCCTGTGATCTGGCATCCATCAAATCTTTTTGTGAGAAGCATCATCTATTTTTGATCGAGGACTGTGCCCAGGCCCATGGAGCTGCTTTTAAAGGGAAAAAAGCCGGCAGTTTCGGGGATTGTGCCATTTTTTCCTTTTGCCAGGATAAAATCATGACCACCGGCGGAGAAGGCGGCATGCTGGTGACAAACAATACGGATCTCTGGCAAAAGGTCTGGAGCTTCAAGGATCATGGCAAAGATTATTCCAAGGCGTTCTGCCAGGAGCATGAACCCGGATTCAGGTGGCTGGTGGACAGCTTGGGCACCAACTGCCGGATGACGGAAATGCAGGCGGCCATCGGCCGGGTAATGCTTAAAAAACTGGATGGATGGGTGGAACAAAGACGGTCAAATGCAGACCGGCTGGCCCGGGAATTTGAAAACATTCCCGGATTGCGGATCACCGTGCCCGGGCCGGAGATCTATCATTCCTATTACAAGTATTATGTGTTCATCAAACCGGATGACCTGAAGGATTCATGGAACCGGGATACTGTGCTTGCTGCATTGAACAGCGCAGGAGTTCCGTGCAATACCGGAAGCTGCCCGGAAATATATCTGGAAAATGCGTTTAAAACAGGTGCATTCCGGCTGCATGGGGCTGTTACAGATAACAAAAACATGTATTTGCCCGTGGCACGACAGCTGGGGGAAACATCGCTCATGTTCATGGTGCACCCCACGTTGACATCCGAATCCATTGAATATGTGATAGACCAGGTAAGACAGGTCATGAAAAAGGCCGTGAGATAAGGCTGGAATGATCTTTATATGAACAGCATGCGGGCTTGGGCAGGCGAGGCATTCTGGGTTGGATTCGGTTTGATCACATCTGTTTTTGCCCTGCTGGCCGGGACCCGGTTTTTAACCCACCTGCTTTCCACGGAACAATATGGCCGTCTGGCCCTGGCAGTCAGCCTCTCAACACTGGCCGTCCAGGTTTTCGGGGAACCCGTCGGCAAAACAGCGGTCCGGTTTTATTCCCAGTGGTGTGAGGCTGGGAAACCGGCCGGGTTTGTGCAGAGCCTGGCAAAATCGTTGTCAAAGGCAGCCGGGTGTATTGTATTGTTCTGTGCAGTTGCCTGGGTCGCAGGTGTATATAACAAAAGCGTCCCGGGCGGTTATTTTATTGTGATGACCGGTATTTTCGCCATTCTTCTGGTGTTCAACCGGGTGGGCCTGGCCCTGGAGGATGCGGCACGCAGGCGGCGGTTCCGGGGGATTGTCCAGGGGGGATTTGAGGTGATGCGGTTTGGTTTTGCCGTGGGCCTCATTCTTGTTTTTGTCCTGCCGGATGCAGAAACGGTTTTGAGCGGGTTTGTGCTGGCCGGTGTTCTGGTCGTGCTCACCCATGGTGTGTTTTTATATGTGAATCTGGCCCGAAAGCTTCCCCGGGGGCATAAAAAAACGGCGGCAGTGATGAATATGGAGGCCCTGCGGACCTTTCAGACGCCGTTGATTATAAGCAATGCCTGTATCTGGCTGGTGATGATGGCCGAGCGATGGGCGTTACAGTATTTTGGCACCCCGGAGGAGGTGGGCGGGTATGCCGCGGTTTATCAACTGGCATTCATACCCATGCTGTTTGTCAGCAATTTTTTGATTCTGCTTATTGAACCGATCCTTTACCAGGTAATTGCACAGGAAGGAAAAACCGCATCGTTTGATCAGACCCGCCGGATAAACAATTACGCCGTCTTCGGCATTTTATCCTTTTCTTTTGTGTTGTTTCTGGTGCTTCTCTTTGCCTACCCAATGGTTGGAAACCTGTTGCTGGGTGCTCAGTTTCGTCCCTACAGCTGGCTGTTTCCATGGTTACTGCTGGCAGGCGGCTGTTTTGCCGCAACCGGACAGCTGCTGTTAAAATTGAACCTGGAACTGCGGACTGATCGGTTGGCGGTTTTATGGGCGGGAGTGGCGGTTGTTGCCGTCACAGGCTATATGATCGGCGCTTGTTTCTGGCAGTTGAAAGGCATATTGACCGCCATTGTTGCCGTCAATTTTCTGCTGTTAATCTTTTCATTGGTGTTTGTAAGAAAATGAAGATTTTACATCTTGTTAAGACCACCCGGGGGGCCACATGGGCGCTGCGCCAGATGAGAGAACTGGTGAAGCTCGATGTGGAAGTGCATGTCGTACTGCCGTCCTGTTCCGGCAATGCAGCTGATTATACTGACGCAGGCATCACCGTGCATCCCGTTGATCTGGATCTTTCTTTGAAATCGGTGGTGACCCTGCCGCGTCAAATTCATGGGTTTAACACGGTCTTGAAAAAAATCCGGCCGGACCTGGTGCATTCCCATTTTTATTCAACCACCCTTCTGATGCGCCTGGCAATGCGTCACAGTCATACACCTAAGCTTTTTCAGGTCCCTGGACCGCTGCATCTGGAACATGGGTTTTTTAGGACCGTGGAAATGGGCCTGGCAGATAAAAATGATTTCTGGATTGCTTCGTGTGAATGGACCCAAAAAAAATACCGGTCTTTGCTTGCAGACAAAAAAAAGGTGTTTTTGTCCTACTATGGCACGGATGTGGATACGTTTCAAAAAGGGGATAAAACATATCTTCACAAAGAACTGGGGATCTCACCTGAAACCCGGTTGATCGGCATGGTGGCCTATATGTATCCCCCCAAGCAGTACCTGGGACAGAAAAGAGGGCTTAAAGGGCATGAAGACCTGATCGACGCAGTTGCCCTGGTGGCGGAGCGAAATTATGATGTGAATTTGGTTTTTGTCGGCGGTGCCTGGGCAGGGGCTGTGGATTATGAAAAAAAAGTCATTGAATATGGGAAACAAAAACTGGGCGACCAGGTATTTTTTCTGGGGACCCGTATGGATGTGGCCCGCCTGTATTCCGGTTTTGACATGGCGGTCCATCCCTCCCACTCGGAAAATGTGGGGGGAGCGGTGGAATCGCTGTTAATGAAAATCCCTACCATCACAACCGATGTCGGGGGGTTTCCGGATGTGATCAAACACCGGCGGACCGGGTTGCTGGCAAAGGCCGGTAATCCGAAGGATCTGGCAGAAAAAATAATATATTACCTGGATCATCCGGAGCAGGCTGAAGCACACAGCCAGAAGGGATATACGTATACAAGGCAGCTGTTTGATGTCAAAAGAACGGCACAAGAGATTAAAGGAATTTATGAAACCATACTTTCAACATCTGCATTCGGCAAATAAATATTTACTGGTGTTGTTCGGTTTTTGTATCCCGGTGTCTACGGCACTGACCAATGTCGTGCTGGGACTGGTGGTGCTGGTTTGGCTGCTGGACAACGGCGCGGACCGGTTTGCGCGATGGGGCAGGATACTGAAGTCAAACCCCGTGGCCATGATGGGTCTGGCTGTCTTTTTAATGCATGTGATCGGACTTTTCTATTCGGATGGTGACAAAGAAAAGATCATTGAAAGCCTTTCAGACGGGGCAAAGTTTCTGTTTATCGGCATGGTGATGGTTTATTTTACAGATAAAAAGTTTCATCCGGCATTTTTGTTATCCTTTATCTCTGCCATGGGTCTGATTCTTCTGCTGTCCAGCCTGTTATGGGTGGGGCTGTTGCCGGATTTTATTTCCGTGAAAGGGGATGCATCCAACTGCGTTGTTTTTCATGATCATATCAAACAGAATATTTTCATGGCCTTTGCCGCCTTTGTTGCAGCGATCAAGGCCCGAAATTCCGGGACAGGGCCGGTTTTAAAATGGCTGTGGGCCGGTTTCAGTCTGCTGGCGATGTTCAATGTGTTGTTCTTGGTGGGGGGGCGGACCGGGCATGTGATTTTGGTGGTGCTGGCATTGTATTATTTTCTGACCTGGGACCGATCCAAAAGTCTTATCGCCGGGGTTTTAATTGTTGTTCTGTTCGGCACTTTTGCCTGGTATAATCCATCAAATCTTCTTTTTGTAAGGGCTCAAGAGGTTATTGAAGAAGTAAGGAAGAGAGAATATGATAGTTATTCCTCTTCCGGTCTGCGGCTTGAATGGTTTTTTAACTCTTTGAACATCATTAAACAAAATCCGGTTGTCGGCTCAGGCACGGGTAGTTTTAAAACCATATATGACCGGTTTGTAGAAAAGACTGAGATGAAACCTACTGACAACCCTCATAATGAATATCTGATGACAGCGGTGCAGTTCGGCCTGGCAGGGCTGCTGGTACTGCTGGGATTCTTTGCCGTTCAGTGGCGGCAGACGGTTTTTTTTGAAGACCGCGGACAGAAGCTCATGGCCAGAGGGTTTGTGCTGTTGATGCTGATTGCCTGTATGACGGCATCGCCGCTGCAGGACAATGCGGAAGGATGGTTTTTTGTATTCATGAGCGGGCTGTTCTTTGCCGGGTGCCATACCAATGAAGCAGCATCAGCATCAGAGAAAGTAAAGGAACAACATATATGAAACATATTCTGGTCACCGGGGGTTCCGGGTTTATCGGAACCAATTTTATTCACTATGTGCGAACACACCGGCCGGACTGGCATGTGGTCAATCTGGATGCCCTGACCTATGCGGGTAATCCCGCCAATCACCGGCATCTGGAAAATGATCCGGGATATACCTTTATCCACGGCAGCATCTGTGATGCACCGCTGTTGAAACAAATGTTTGATACATACCAATTTGACGGGGTGTTTCATTTTGCGGCCGAATCCCATGTGGACCGTTCCATTGCCGGGCCGGAGGTGTTTGTGAACACCAACGTCACCGGCACGTTCCGGCTGCTGGAAGCCGGTCTGGCTCATGTCCGGAAACATCCGGATGCGGATTTCCGGTTTGTGCACGTGTCCACGGACGAGGTATATGGCAGTCTATACCCGGATGATCCCGCGTTTACCGAAACCACGCCCTATGATCCCTCCAGTCCTTATTCCGCATCCAAGGCGGCCTCAGACCATTTTGTCAAAGCCTGGTACAGGACATACGGCCTGCCCGTGGTGGTGACCAACTGTTCCAACAATTACGGGCCGTTTCAGTTTCCTGAAAAACTGATTCCTTTGATGATCCTCAATATTCTGGACAAAAAATCGCTGCCGGTTTACGGCAAAGGTATCAATGTGCGGGACTGGCTGTATGTGGCGGATCACTGTGACGCCCTGGTTCGGGCCTTTGAAAACGGGGAGAACGGAGAGACCTATAATATCGGCGGCGGTGAAGAGAAAACCAATCTGGAGGTGGTGGAAACCATCTGTGATCTCATGGATGACAAAACCGGGAATCCCGAGAGCAGCAGCCGGGAACGGATTACTTTTGTGACGGACCGGCCCGGCCATGATCTGCGGTATGCCATCAATCCGGACAAAGCGGTTGAAAAAATCGGTTACAAAGCGTCCCACACCTTTGAACAGGCCTTATCCGCCACCATTGACTGGTACCTGGTAAACATGGACTGGGTTCGTTCCGTGCAGACCGGGGCGTATCAGGAGTGGATTCGGTCCCATTATGAATCATCACCATCATAGAGGTTAGATATGAAAGGAATCGTTCTGGCCGGGGGATCCGGCACGCGGCTTTATCCGGTCACCCGGGTGGTCAGTAAGCAGTTGCTGCCTGTGTATGACAAACCCATGATTTTTTATCCTTTGTCCGTGCTCATGCTGGCAGGCATCCGTGACATTCTTATTATTTCCACCCCGAATGATCTGCCCCGGTTCAAGGAATTGCTGGAAGATGGGTCCCAGTGGGGGGTTCATTTTTCCTATCAGGTGCAGTCGGAACCCCGGGGCCTGGCCCAGGCGTTTGTGCTGGGTGAATCATTCATCGGATCAGACAATGTCTGTCTGATCCTGGGAGACAATCTGTTTCATGGATATGGGCTTTCCAGTCAGGTTCAGAAAGCGGCCGCCAGAGAAAAAGGCGCCACCGTGTTCGGGTATCCGGTCAATGATCCCAAGCGGTATGGGGTCATCTCTTTTGATGCAGACGGCAGGGCCATTGACATAGAGGAAAAACCGGAATGCCCGAAATCCAATTTTGCGGTTACAGGCCTGTATTTTTATGACAATGCCGTGATTGATATTGCCAAAGGCCTTTCCCCTTCTCCCAGAGGTGAGCTGGAAATCACGGATGTCAACCGGGCCTATTTGAAAAAAGGCGCCTTGCATGTAGCGCAGATGGGAAGAGGCATGGCCTGGCTGGATACCGGCACCCATCGGTCGCTTCTGGAAGCCTCTTTATTTATCGAAACCATTGAAAAGCGCCAGGGCCTCAAGGTAGCCTGCCTGGAGGAAGTCGCATATCGCATGGGATATATTGACCAGAATCAGGTGTTGGCCATGGCAGCGAACTACAATAAAACAGATTACGGCGTATATTTAAAAAATTTGTTCAAAAAAAATTGCTAATGAGGAAGTAAGCTGAATGATGCAAATAACAGACACAACGCTGGAAGATGTTAAAGTCTTACGGCCGAAGGTGTTCGGCGATGCCCGGGGATTTTTCATGGAAACATTCCGGGACAGCGAGTTCCGTGAAACAGTGGCGGATGTCACTTTTGTGCAGGACAACCACAGCCGGTCGGGCAACGGTGTGTTGAGGGGCCTGCATTACCAGATTCGTCAGCCTCAGGGAAAGCTGGTGCGGGTGATCTCAGGAGAGGTGTTTGATGTGGCCGTGGATATCCGGAAAAGTTCACCGGAATTCGGGCGGTGGGCCGGTGCGGTGCTGAGCGCTGAAAATAAAGACATGCTCTGGGTGCCGCCGGGATTTGCCCATGGGTTTTATGTCATGAGTGATTATGCAGAATTTGTGTACAAGTGTACGCAATATTATGCACCGGAACATGAACGGGTCATTCTGTGGAACGACCCGGCCATCGGAATAGACTGGCCTCTGTCCGGCCGGGGTCTGCCGTTGCTGTCGCCCAGGGATGAAGCCGGGGTATTGTTGAAGAATGCCGAGGTGTTTTCATGAAAGTACTGATCATCGGTGCAAAAGGGCAGCTGGGGTCGGAACTGATGAAAATCTGCCCTAAAAATTGCCGGGCTGTTGGCATGGATGTGCCTGAGATTGACATTACGGATCCGGCAAATCTGGATCAAGCGATGGCTGCGCATACGCCGGACTGGGTGATCAACTGCGCCGCCTATACCCAGGTGGACAGAGCGGAAACAGACGCGGACGCGGCCCATGCGGTCAACTGCACCGGGCCCGCCAACCTGGCACGGGCGGTCAAGGCGAATCAAGCCCGTCTGGTTCATATTTCAACGGATTTTGTATTCAGCGGGGACCAGAGCCGGCCTTATAAACCCGATGACAGACCGGATCCAAAATCGGTTTACGGCAAAACCAAACTGGCAGGGGAGCAGGCGGTTTCAGATATACTGGGCAACGAGGTATTGATTATCCGAACTGCCTGGCTGTATGCGGCCCATGGGAATAATTTTGTTAAAACCATGATCCGTCTGATGAAAGAAAAAGAAGTCTTGACCGTTGTGGATGACCAGGTGGGAACCCCCTGCTGGGCAAAAGGTCTGGCACAGGCGGTGTGGGCTGCGGTTGAAAAACGGCTCACCGGGGTTTTCCACTGGACCGATGCCGGTGTTGCATCCTGGTATGATTTTGCTGTGGCCATCCAGGAAGAGGCGCTGGCTGCCGGATTGCTTGACAGGACCATTCCGGTGCTGCCGATCCCCGGTCACCAGTACCCGACGCCGGCCCATCGGCCGGATTTCAGCGTTCTGGACAAAAGCGATCTGGTGGCTGCGATCGGGATTACGCCGGATCACTGGCGGCGACAGCTCCGGTGCATGCTCCAAGAATTACAATAAAAAATTTAAATACAAGGATTTTCTTCTTGATTTTTTGAAAAATCTGGATTAGGTCTGGTTCCATAACGATTTCATGTTTTCATCGTTATCCATTGTGCGGGAAAGCGCGTCTCTCAGCTCTTGTATCTGTTTCTGAATTGTTCCGGCATGAAAAAGTCAAGGAATCAGGGATATTCCAATTTTTCTTTAATCTTAGGAGGATTCTTATGATTGATTTACGCAGATCAATATCAAAAAACAGATTAAAAATCGCATTGATCGGACTGCTTGTGCTGGGCTTTTTTGTGCCTGCGGTTTCAGGATATGACAAGGTCAACATCAATACGGCAGACAAGGAACAATTGGTGTCACTTAAATTCATTGGCGATGCCCTGGCGGACAGAATCATTGAATACCGGCAGAATAAGCCTTTTCAGGTACCCGAGGATATTATGAAGGTGAAAGGGGTGGGCGAAAAAACATTTGAAACCAACAAAGAGCGGATCATCGTTAAGGACGAATGATAAAAACCTGAGCCGTACCTTCTCTGATTCCTTTGCTTTAAAAAAACATTGCCTGGTTCAGGTGAATTTTGTATGATTACCGGAAAACCATGTTGTAACACACAGCATGGTTTTTTTATTGGAAAAAATGAAACCAACAAATGGGTGAGACCGTGGATAAATTCAAACAATATCAGCGCAGATCTTTCTGGATAATTACTTTGTTTATGCTGGCAGTGGCGGCAGGTGCGGGGGCGGGTCTGTTTTATGCCCTGGGACGTGCCGGCACTGATTTTGGCACCGGGCCGGAAAATGAGCGGATATTGGAAACCCTGGTGCAGGTTCTGACATGGGGCCAGGCCGAATTTGCGGGATGGGTCCTGCCGGTAATGGCCGGTGTTCTGCTGGTGGGAGGCTGGATTCTCTGGCTGGTGCTGCGGATGGGCATGGCCCCGGTTTTCAGGGAGTTCAAGCAGTTGGAACCAACCAAAAAACCGTCCGCCACCTCCGGGAAAAAAGATTTTCTGGACCAGAAAATCGAACAGGAACGCAAACATCGGCTGTTTTTGCATACATTGTCTGTGCTTCAGCGGGAAGGGCGGCTTCTGGATTTTTTTGATGAAGATTTGAAGCAGTATTCCGACGAACAGATCGGTGCGGCCGTGCGCAGTATTCAGGCGGACTGCAAACAGGCCGTGAAAAAATATATTGATCCCCGGCCGGTGGTGAATGCCAATGAAGGAGAAACTTACACGGTGGCGCCCGGGTTTGACATGAACGCCATCACCCTGGTGGGAAATGTGACCGGAGAACCGCCCTTTGAAGGAATTGTCAGACATCCGGGATGGAAAGCCGGCAAAAAAGAGATTCCCCGGCTGGCGGATATCAGGGATGCGTCCGTGATCACGCCTGCGGAAATTGAAATCAAGGCCGGCAGTTGATGGATTTTCAGGACACACAATATATTATCGGCATTGATCTGGGCACCACCAATTGTGCGGTGTCATATGTGGATGTGGCCGGGCTGAAAGAGGCCATGGCCGGCACCGGCGGCAGAAAACGCCCGGATCCTGTGGATAAAAACCAGTGGATCAAGGTGTTTCAGGTGCCCCAGCTCACGGGTTTGGGGGAATTTTCAAAAATGCCGGTCCTGCCGTCATTTCTGTATATCCCCGGGGAATATGATATCTCCAAAGAAGGGCTGAAACACCCCTGGAAAAAAAGAGAAGACCTGTTTGCCGGCATGTTTGCAAGGGATCACGGCGCCAAGATCCCTTCGCGCCTGGTGTCGTCCGCCAAAAGCTGGCTGTGCCACGGGGGCGCGGACCGGAACGCCCGAATTCTGCCCTGGGGCAGTTCCGGGGTTGAAAAAATTTCTCCCGTGGATGCCACAGCGGAATACCTGACTCATATGCGGTCTGCGTGGAATCATTTTGTCAAAGATGAAGACAGTTTCATGGAAAACCAGTTTGTGGTGATCACGGTGCCGGCATCGTTCAATGAAGAGGCCCGGGACCTGACCATGGCTGCCATTGAAAAAGCCGGGCTGTCCCGGGCCGTCACCCTGCTGGAGGAACCGCTGGCTGCATTTTACAGCTGGCTGATTCTGCATGAATCTGACTGGGATCAGCAGGTGGGCGAGAATGACCTGATTCTGGTGTGTGATGTGGGCGGCGGCACCACGGACTTCAGCCTGATTTCCCTGAAAGCCGGAGACCAGGGCAGCCCCCGGTTCGAGCGTCTGGCCGTGGGAGACCACCTGATTTTAGGCGGGGACAATATCGATCTGTCCCTGGCAAAGATTGTGGAAGCCAAGTTCAAATCCGACACCTCCCTGACCCCGGATAAATGGAAAACCTTGTGCCACCAGTGCCGGCAGGCCAAGGAACAGATTCTTGAAAATCGGGAAAAATCGGTACGTATCACTATTAAAGGCGAGGGCCGGGCCTTGATTTCCGGGACCCTGGCAGCGGATCTGACCCGGGGGGAAGTGGAGAATGTACTGCGGTCCCGGTTTTATCCGGATGTGGATTCGGCTGATATCAGAGAAACAGAAGTGGACAGGGAAGTAGCGGACTTTGGCCTGCCGTTTGAAAAAGAGCCGGCCGTGACCCGGCATATCATCCGGTTTCTGGAAAAACACCGGGACAATGTCAGGCAGGCCCTGGGAAAAGATGAACCACTGCCGGAGTTTATATTGTTCAACGGCGGGACCCTTAAGCCGGTGCTGGTTCAGTTCCGGATCAAAGAAGCCATCCGCCGCTGGTTCAAGGCCAAAGATGCCACCCGGCCAACCACCCTTGAAAACAACCGTCCGGAACTGGCCGTGGGCATCGGGGCATCCTATTACGGTCTGGTCAAGCAGGGGATTGGGGTGCGGGTGGGATCCGGCAGCCCGAGAAGTTATTACCTGGGTGTGGGAACGGCATCGGATTCAGAGAAAAAAGCGATCTGCCTGGTGGAGCGGGGACTGGACGAAGGTGCCGCCATTGATCTGCCCCAGATGGCATTTGAGGTCAGAGCCAATGAACCCGTGAGTTTTGATGTGTACAGCTCCAGTTTCCGGTCCGGTGATACGGCAGGGAACCTCCTGCCCATCGACGATACCCTGACCCCCATGCCCCCGATTCAGACCATTATCCGTTTTGGAAAAACCGGGGACAAGAAAACCATTCCCGTCACTCTGGGGGCGGAATACACGGAAATGGGCAGCCTGTCCATGTATTGTCATTCCCGGGTGAGTGATCACCGGTGGAAACTGCAGTTTCAGCTCAGGGACGCCGGTGAAAAGTCTCTGGATACCGCTGAAACGGAAGTGTATGATGAAGCCGTGATCAAAACCGCCTGCCGATGTCTGGCAGATCTGTTTTCCGATCCAAAGGCAGTCAACCTGGCGTCTGCAGGCAAACAGATCGAAGCCCTGGTGGAACAGACCCGGGCGAACTGGCCGTTGTCTTTTTTGCGGTCCCTGGCAGATCAGCTTATTGACCTGGAGCCGGAACGGCACAAATCTGCCGATCATGAAGCCCGATGGCTGAATCTGACCGGTTTCTGCATGCGGCCGGGATTCGGGGATGCATTTGATGGGGACCGGATCAGAAAATTGTGGAAGGTGTACCTGGCCGGCCTGACATTTGACAAGGCGCCGCAAAACCGGCTGGAGTGGTGGATTTTTATCCGGCGGATCGCCGCCGGGCTTAAAGCCGGGCAGCAGCGGCAGTTTTTCCAGGATATTGCAACCATTCTGATCAAACAGAAAATTAAACTGCCGCCCCAGGAGATGACCGAGGTTTGGATGACGGCCGGCAACCTGGAACGGCTGCTGGTAAAGGATAAAGTCGCTCTGGCAAAAGCGTTGATCCCTCAGGTCAAGCCCGGCAAAACCCAGGACCGGCTGTTGTGGACCCTGGCCCGTTTCGGGGCTCGGGATCTGTTGTACGGGTCTGTGGACCGGGTGGTGCCGCCGGTAGAGGCGGGCCGCTGGATTCAGCAGCTCATGAAACGCAGCTGGACCCGGCAGGATAACGTGGATGTTCCGGTGGCCCAGATGGCCATGAAAACCGGTGACCGGACCCGGGATCTGGATCCGGATTCAGCGCAGAAGGTGGCGGCATGGCTTGAAAAGCGGTCGGCAAAGCCGTCTTTGATAAAAATGGTGCAGGAAAAGACGGTGCGGGCGCCGGCAGATCAGAATATTCAGTTCGGAGAAAAACTGCCGGCCGGCCTGGTGCTGAAAAAAGATGACTTAGGCTAAAAAACTGTTTGACAAATGTTTGGTTCTCATGTAGTCTGTGTGAGTTCTCTTGAAGGGATACTGAAGTAAAAAATTCCCTGAAAAAGAAGCAGGTTTTGATCTTTGAAAATTGGTCAGTGATAAAGTTTGAAGCGGGTCTAAAACAAGACCTTAACGAGTTTGTAGTTAAAGGATTTAACTGGAGAGTTTGATCCTGGCTCAGAATGAACGCTGGCGGCGTGCTTAACACATGCAAGTCGAACGAGAAAGGGATTGCTTGCAATCCTGAGTAGAGTGGCGCACGGGTGAGTAACACGTAGATAATCTACCTTCAAGCCCGGGATAACCCTTCGAAAGGATGGCTAATACCGGATGCAGTTTCAGTACACAAGTACTGAGATGAAAGATTGCCTCTTCTTGAAAGCAATTGTTTGGAGATGAGTTTGCGTACCATTAGCTTGTTGGTGGGGTAAAAGCCTACCAAGGCTGCGATGGTTAGCTGGTCTGAGAGGATGATCAGTCACACTGGAACTGGAACACGGTCCAGACTCCTACGGGAGGCAGCAGTGAGGAATTTTGCGCAATGGGGGAAACCCTGACGCAGCAACGCCGCGTGAGTGAAGAAGGCCCTTGGGTCGTAAAGCTCTGTCAACTGGGAAGAAGTTGTTATTGTTTAATAAATGATAGCATTGACGGTACCAGTGGAGGAAGCGCCGGCTAACTCCGTGCCAGCAGCCGCGGTAACACGGGGGGCGCAAGCGTTATTCGGAATTATTGGGCGTAAAGGGCGCGTAGGCGGTTCTGTCGGTCAGATGTGAAAGCCCGGGGCTCAACCCTGGAAGTGCATTTGAAACAGCAGAACTTGAGTACGGGAGAGGAAAGCGGAATTCCTGGTGTAGAGGTGAAATTCGTAGATATCAGGAGGAACACCGATGGCGAAGGCAGCTTTCTGGACCGATACTGACGCTGAGGCGCGAAGGCGTGGGTAGCGAACAGGATTAGATACCCTGGTAGTCCACGCAGTAAACGATGTTCACTAGGTGTAGCGGATATTAAAATCTGCTGTGCCGCAGCTAACGCATTAAGTGAACCGCCTGGGAAGTACGGTCGCAAGACTAAAACTCAAAGGAATTGACGGGGGCCCGCACAAGCGGTGGAGCATGTGGTTTAATTCGACGCAACGCGAAGAACCTTACCTGGGTTTGACATCCTGTGAATCTTCAAGAGATTGAAGAGTGCCTTCGGGAGCACAGAGACAGGTGCTGCATGGCTGTCGTCAGCTCGTGTCGTGAGATGTTTGGTTAAGTCCAGCAACGAGCGCAACCCTTATCGTCAGTTGCCAGCGCGTAATGGCGGGAACTCTGGCGAGACTGCCCCGGTTAACGGGGAGGAAGGTGGGGATGACGTCAAGTCCTCATGGCCCTTATATCCAGGGCTACACACGTGCTACAATGGTAGGTACAAAGGGCAGCGAACCCGCGAGGGTGAGCGAATCCTCAAAGCCTATCTCAGTCCGGATTGGAGTCTGCAACTCGACTCCATGAAGTTGGAATCGCTAGTAATCGCGGATCAGCATGCCGCGGTGAATATGTTCCCGGGCCTTGTACACACCGCCCGTCACACCATGGAAGTTGATTATACCCGACGTCGCCGGGCTAACTTCCCTTTCTTTATAGATTGGGCAGAGGCAGGCGCCTAAGGTATGGTTGATAACTGGGGTGAAGTCGTAACAAGGTAGCCGTTGAGGAATCAGCGGCTGGATCACCTCCTTTCTAAGGAAAGTAAATTAAAGCGCTTTAAACGGCATCACTGGCCAATTTTGAGGGATTAAAAACCTCAGATGATCTTTGACAATTTGTTGTAGTAAGAAAATAACCGATTGATTTTGATGTTGATCGAGATCAGTCAGGACATTGCCGAAAGGCAATGTGTTCGCATCAAAGCGTTTAAACTTATTTGTGGAAATAGTGGCTAAGCTACTAAGGGCAAACGGTGGATGCCTTGGTGTCAAGTGACGAAGAAAGACGTGGACAGCTGCGATAAGCTTCGGGGAGGGGCTGAACACCCTTTGATCCGGAGATGTCTGAATGGGGAAACCCGGCATGGTTAATACCGTGTCATCCCTGAATGAATACATAGTTCAGGGAGGGTAACGGGGAGAACTGAAACATCTTAGTACCCCCAGGAGTAGAAAGTAAAAACGATTTTCCGAGTAGCGGCGAGCGAAAGGGAACCAGCCCAAACCGATTACGTGTCAAGCCCGAAAGCGTTGCGTAATTGGGGTCGCGGGATATGATTTGCAGGTGTTTCGGAACCTGCGGAGAGTGATAAAATCAATTGTTAGTTGAAGAAGCTGGAAAGCTTCACCATAGAAGGTGACAGTCCTGTAAGCAAAAGCAATCGATCTCTCTTATCGTACTCCCAAGTACTGCGGAACACGAGAAATTCTGTGGGAATTTGTGAGGACCATCTCATAAGGCTAAATACGACTTGACAACCGATAGTGTACCAGTACCGTGAGGGAAAGGTGAAAAGAACCCCTGTTAGGGGAGTGAAATAGTACCTGAAACCGTTTGCTTACAAGCAGTGGGAGCATTTGCATTGCAAGTGTGACCGCGTGCCTTTTGCATAATGAGTCAGCGAGTTACTTAATGCAGCCAGGTTAAGCCGATAGGTGTAGCCGAAGCGAAAGCGAGTCTGAACAGGGCGATCAGTTGCATTGAGTAGACCCGAAACCAGGTGATCTATCCATGTCCAGGGTGAAGCGCCAGTAAAATGGTGTGGAGGCCCGAACCGATACAGGTTAAAAACTGTTCGGATGAGGTGTGGATAGGGGTGAAAGGCCAAACAAACCTGGAGATAGCTGGTTCTCTCCGAAATATATTTAGGTATAGCCTCGTATGTTTCTTACCGGAGGTAGAGCACTGGATGGGCTAGGGGTCTCACCAGATTACCAAACCTAACCAAACTCCGAATACCGGTAAGTTAAAGTACGGGAGTCAGCCCGCGGGAGCTAAGTTCCGCGGACGAGAGGGAAACAACCCGGACCGCCAGCTAAGGTCCCCAAATCTATGCTAAGTGGAGAAGGATGTGGGAATGCCCAGACAACCAGGAGGTTGGCTTAGAAGCAGCCATCCTTTAAAGAAAGCGTAACAGCTCACTGGTCGAGTGGATCTGCGCCGAAAATGTATCGGGGCTAAAGCATAGTACCGAAGCTGCGGGATGTATTTATACATCGGTAGGAGAGCATTGTGTTGTCATAGAATCGCACCTGTGAGGGTGTGTGGAGGTGACACAAGAGACCATGCTGACATGAGTAGCGATAAAGCGGGTGAGAGGCCCGCTCGCCGAAAGCCCAAGGTTTCCTGAGTAAAGCTAATCTGCTCAGGGTTAGTCGATCCCTAAGGCGAGGCCGAGAGGCGTAGTCGATGGAAAACAGGTTAATATTCCTGTACCACCTCGTTGTCGTTTGAGAGAAGGGGGGACGCAGGAGGGCAGGTCATCCGTCTGTTGGAATAGGCGGTTCAAGCCGGTAGGCTTAAATCCCAGGCAAATCCGGGATTTTTTAAGGCCGAGAAGTGATGAGGAGGGTCTTTGACCCATAAACTGACTGCACCCATGCTGCCAAGAAAAGCCTCTATCGAGATAACAGGTGATCGTACCGTAAACCGACACAGGTAGGCAAGGAGAGTATCCTAAGGCGCTTGAGAGAACTCTGGTTAAGGAACTCGGCAAAATCATACCGTAACTTCGGGAGAAGGTATGCCCCTGATGGTGATTATAATTCTATATGAGCTGTGGGGGGCCGCAGAGAAATGGTGGTAGCGACTGTTTACTAAAAACATAGGACTCTGCAAAGTCGTAAGACGAGGTATAGGGTCTGACGCCTGCCCGGTGCCGGAAGGTTAAGGGGATTTGTTAGCCGCAAGGCGAAGCACTGAACCGAAGCCCCGGTAAACGGCGGCCGTAACTATAACGGTCCTAAGGTAGCGAAATTCCTTGTCGGGTAAGTTCCGACCTGCACGAATGGCGTAACGACTTCCACACTGTCTCAACCAGGGACTCAGCGAAATTGGAATGGCGGTGAAGATACCGTCTACCCGCGAAAAGACGGAAAGACCCCGGCACCTTTACTACAGCTTGACATTGGATTTTGGGACATGATGTGCAGGATAGGTGGGAGACTTGGAAGCAGGCACGCCAGTGTTTGTGGAGTCACCCTTGAAATACCACCCTTTATGTTTCAGTGTTCTAACTTAGGTCCGTAACCCGGATTGAGGACAGTGTCTGGTGGGTAGTTTGACTGGGGCGGTCGCCTCCCAAAGAGTAACGGAGGCGCGCGAAGGTTCCCTCAGGCTGATTGGAAACCAGCCGCAGAGTGCAAAGGCATAAGGGAGCTTGACTGCGAGAGAGACATTTCGAGCAGGTACGAAAGTAGGTCTTAGTGATCCGGCGGTTCTGAATGGAAGGGCCGTCGCTCAACGGATAAAAGGTACGCCGGGGATAACAGGCTTATCGCCCCCAAGAGTTCACATCGACGGGGCGGTTTGGCACCTCGATGTCGGCTCATCACATCCTGGGGCTGGAGCAGGTCCCAAGGGTTCGGCTGTTCGCCGATTAAAGTGGTACGTGAGCTGGGTTTAAAACGTCGTGAGACAGTTTGGTCCCTATCTTTCGTGGGCGCAGGATATTTGAGGAGATCTTTTCCTAGTACGAGAGGACCGGAATGGACCAACCAATGGTGTTCCAGTTGTTCCGCCAGGGGCATTGCTGGGTAGCCAAGTTGGGCAAGGATAACCGCTGAAAGCATCTAAGCGGGAAGCCAACTCCAAGATTAGATATCCCATCACGCAAGTGACTGAAGACCCCTTGAAGACTACAAGGTTGATAGGCCGGGTGTGTAAGCATGGCAACATGTTGAGCTAACCGGTACTAATAGGTCGTGAGGCTTAGCCACTTTTTTTTCACTCACAGGTTTAAACGCTTTCATGTGAACACATATCTTACTGCAACAGATTTTTGGATCTATGGAACAAAGCCGCGCAAAGCGCCCTTACCCCATCAAACGTTCCGGATCCAACACCCCCTTAATCCGGTGGTTAGAGCAAAGAGGTCACACCCGTTCCCATCTCGAACACGGAAGTTAAGCTCTTTAGCGCCGATGGTACTGCATGGGTGACTGTGTGGGAGAGTAGGACACTGCCGGATTATTTATCAAAAAGCCCTGATCGTTATTAACGGTCAGGGCTTTTTGCGTTTTGGTTGAATCAGAAAATGATCAGGGTTTTTTGTTTTTGACGCGTCGGATCAATTCAGTCACCTTGTCTACATCTTTGATTCCCGGCGATGATTCCACACCGGATGACACATCAACGCCTGTGGGATCTGCTTGAGCCAAAGCCTGGTCAATATTGTCACAGCACAGACCGCCGGCCAGGATCACGGGATGTTTGCGGGCTGTTTTCCGAACCTGACGATAATCCCAGGTTTTTGCGTTTCCTCCGGGCAGGGTGCCTTGTCCGCATTCCACCAGAAAAAAATCAGCTGCCTCATACCAGGTGTCAATCGTATCTATGCCGGGAGTCCGGGAGGCAAACACGGCTTTGATAACGGTGAGATGCTGGTTTTTTAAAGCGGTAATAAGGCCCGGGGGTTCCTGTCCATGCAGCTGTACCCCTTTTAATCCGCAGGCATGCACGGTTTTTATGATGACCTCCGGATCTTCATTCACAAATACGCCCCAGGCCGGTACATGGGCGGGCAGGGCGTGGATCACCGCCTTGGCCCGGGACGGTTCAACATGCCGGGGGCTTTTGGGGTAAAATACCAGCCCGATGATATCGGCACCGGCTTGGGCACATGCGGCTGCATTGTCCGGATCGGTCAACCCGCAGATTTTAACCAGTGTCTTGAATTTCGGGTGCCGGGATTTAGGATCGCGGTCAGTCATCGTTTTTCAATGACCGGATAAATACGTCTGGATCTTCTGATTTGACAATGCTTTCCCCGATCAGAAAATTAAATATGCCGGCGTGTATGCCTGTCTGAATATCTTTGCGACAGGAAAAACCGGATGCTGCCACCGGAATGATCTCTTGGGGAAACAACGGTGCGATGCGGATGGCTGCATTCGGGTCCACTTCCAGGGTAGACAGGTTCCGGTTGTTGATTCCTACAATGTCCGCCCCGGTGGTCAGGGCCTGGTCCATTTCCCATTCAGAACATATTTCCACCAGGGGTGCCATGTCCAATTCTTTGACCAGATGAATGAAATCGCTTTGCTGGTCCGAAGACAGCATCGTGGTGATGATCAATACAGCCCCGGCTCCGGCTTGCCTGGCTTCATAAATCTGATATTCATGGATGATAAAATCTTTTCTGAGCACCGGCAAACCCGTGTGCGTACAAACGGTTTTAAGATCCGCCAGACTGCCTTTGAAATAGACCGATTCCGTGAGCACGGAAATGGCCCGGGCCCCGGCGGTTTCATAGATCCTTGCGTATGCGGCAGGATCAAGGTCCGCGCGCAGATCCCCTTTGGATGGGGAGGCTTTTTTGATTTCCGCAATAATGCCGATGTCTGCCGGGGTGCCGGCTGCCATGGCCGCTTTAAAATTCGGTGGGGCCGCAAGGGTTTCCGCTTCCCGCCGCAGGGAAGCCAGCGGCATGCGCCGCCGGTGGTCGGCAATTTCAGCTTGTTTGATTTCCTGCATGGTTTTCAAAAATCCGGAGACAGCCATGTTATGCATTCTCCCGGGTGTACTGGACCAATGCCTCCAGTTTTTTCATGGCCCGGCCGGAATCAATGGAGTCCGCCGCCATCTGTATTCCCTGCCTGATATCTGCGGCGGCATTTGCCGCCACCAGCCCGGCCCCGGCATTGATGAGCACAATATCTCTGGGGGCGCCTTTCTCACCGGACAGGATTCGGGTAAGAATGGCTGCGTTTTCTTTGGCATCGCCGCCTTGCAGCGTTTCAGGATCGGCATAGTCGTCAAAATAGGTCAATGGATCCAGGTCATAGGATTTGATCCGACCGTTGGACAGTTCAGATACCCGGGTCAGATCCGTGGTGGTGATTTCATCCATGCCGTCATGGCCGTGGACCACAAACGCCCGTCTGACACCCAGCAGATGCAGGGCATTGGCAAACATTTCCGTCAGGGCCGGTGCATAAACACCCACCACCTGACAGGACGCTGCCGCGGGATTGGTCAATGGGCCCAGCATATTGAAAATGCTGCGGATGCCGCATTCCTTCCGGGCTGTCATGGCATATTTCATGCTGCCGTGGTACAGGGGAGCGAACATGAATCCAATGCCGATTTCATTGATGGCCTCTTCAATGATCTCAGGGTCAGCTGCCAGATTGATCCCAAGCGCCTCCAGCACATCGGCGGACCCACATTTGCTGGACACACTCCGGTTGCCGTGTTTTGCAACAGTGATGCCTGCGCCGGCCACCACAAACGACGCTGTGGTGGAAACATTGAAAGTATTGGTGCCGTCGCCGCCGGTGCCCACAATATCAATGACGGTTTGATCCAGGGTCTGGACCCGCAGTGCTTTGCGGCGCATGGCAAGTGCGCCGCCGGCCAGCTCTTCAAAACACTCCCCTTTGGTGGCCAGGGCCGCCATAAATGCACCGGTCTGGGCCGGAGTGATGCTGCCTGAAAAAATATGGGTGATCATTTCCGCGGCCTGGTCTTGGGTCAGGTCCTGGCCGCGGATGATCTGGTTCAGATATTGGGTGAAAGTCATTGGGCCGCTCCTTTGATGAAATTGCGAATCAGTCGTTTTCCCACAGTGGTCATAAAGGATTCCGGGTGAAACTGGACCCCCTGGGTCTGATGGTCTGTGTGGCGCAGCCCCATGATTTCACCATCGTCTGCCCGGGCCGTGACTTTAAGGCAAGCCGGCAGATCCGATTCCTGGACTGCCAAAGAATGATAGCGCATCACGGAAAAAGGACGGACAAGCCCTGCAAAGACATGCTCGCCATCTGACGTGACCATGGAGGTTTTACCGTGCATGATCTGTTTTGCATGTACAATGGTGCCGCCGAATGCCTGGGCAATGACCTGATGCCCCAGACACACGCCCAGAATGGGAATGGTTCCGGACAGTTTTTTCACCACATCCACAGAGATGCCTGCGTCTTCGGGCCGGCCCGGACCCGGAGATATGACAATGGCACCGGGAGCCATGTCTTTGATTTCCCGGACACTGATTTTATCGTTTCTGAACACTGTCACAGATACGCCGGTGTGCAGCAGATAGTGGACCAGGTTAAAGGTAAAGGAATCGTAATTATCTATGATGACCACGTTCATGGAAAGTCTCCCGGGGTAAGATGGATAGATCCGTATGGGAAAGCGCCAGCTTCAGAGCGGATTCCACGCTTTTTGCCTTGTTTATGCATTCTGTCAGTTCGTTTTCAGGATCGGAATCATACACAATGCCGGCACCGGACTGAACGGTCAGGGTCCGGTTTTCCATGACTGCTGTGCGGATGGTGATGGCGAAATCCATGTTTCCGGTAAAGGAAATGTATCCGGCAGCACCGCCGTAAATGCGGCGGGGACGATTCTCCAGTGTTGAAATGATCTCCATGGCCCTGATTTTGGGCGCGCCTGTGAGGGTGCCGGCCGGGAATGCTGCCCGGAACAGGTCCAGGGCATCGTAAGATGAATCCAGGTCACAGGTGATATTGGATACCAGGTGCATGACATGGGAATAGCGTTCGATGACCATGGTATCGGTCACCTGGACCGTGCCGGCCTTGGCCACACGTCCCAGATCGTTGCGCCCCAGATCGATGAGCATCACATGTTCGGCCTTTTCTTTTTCATCTTTGAGCAGTTCGTCTGCCAGGGCCTGATCCTGCTGGCGGGTATCTCCCCGGGGCCGGGTCCCGGCAATGGGTCTGAGGGTGGCCACACCGTTTTCCAGGCGTACCATGGTTTCCGGAGACGATCCGGCAATGACCCGGTCTCCGAAATTCATGAAAAACATGTACGGAGACGGGTTGATATACCGCTGGGCCCGGTAGAACCGGACCGGGTCCAGATCGGTGGTGCAGGAGAACGGCTGAGAAAACACGGCCTGAAAGATGTCTCCTTCCCGGATATGATGTTTGATGGTATTCACGCCATCCATATATTGGGATGCCGGCATCAAAGGTTCAAGATCTACCGGGGGACAACGGGTGTCCACAGATGTGGATGCCGGGGCCTTTACCGTGTCAAGCAGGTGTACCAGGTCGTGATATGCCCTGTCATACGCCGCATCGGCATCGGTTTTTTCGTCCAGATAACAGATGCCCAGGCAGGTCATGGTCTGCTGGACATTGTCAAAAATAATCATCTGATCCGGAATGATAAAATGGGCGTACGGATCAGACTCGGGCAGGGACACGGGGATATTTTCAAAAAAAGACACCATTTCATAGGTGACATATCCGGTAAGCCCGGTCCAGAAACGGGGAAGTTCCGGCATGGAGGCCGGATGATATGTCTGTATGATCTTCCGGATCACGGATAAAGGATCATTGTTGTGGGCAATGGATTGGCAGTTTTCTTCTGAAGTGCCGGTACCGGTGATGTGTGAGACATGATCGGAAAACACCTGCACACTTCCGTGGGGCCGGATCCCTAAAAAACTGTATCTGGCCCATCGTTCCCCCCCTTCCACACTTTCCAGCAGAAAACATTGGGTTCCCAGGGCACGGCATTTATCAAGCACTGAGACCGGTGTGTGGGTGTCGGCCAGGATCCGGATGCACACGGGAACCACATTGCAGGTTTCGGCCAGTTCCTTGAACCGGCGTTTGTCTGGAAATCTGGATAAAATCATTGAGAAGCCGTCCTGTTTTAAAATGTGTCAAATGACGGAAAAATTAAATGATTTATGTCAGGTTGTCAAGGTAAATGTTTCTGTTTGTAGAAACAAAAAATGCCCGGGATTTTTTATTTGGGGATTTTGATCAAAATATGGTACAAGCACGCCGGATATAACGCAATATTATTGTAACTTACATTTAGGACACGTGCTGATGTTATTATTGTTTCCTCCGGTGGCCAAACCCTGTGAACCCCCGGCCGGGGTGGCGTACCTGGCTGCCGCGCTTCAGGAAAACAATATTGAGTGCTGCGTGTCAGATGCCAATATTCAGGGGTTTCATTACCTGATCCGGCAAAATTTGACGGCAACCGATTCCTGGTCGGCCCGGGCCCTGAAAAACCGGGATGCCATCCTGGCAGACCTTCAGGATCCGGGGCTTTACACCAATGAAGACCGGTACCACCAGCGGGTGTATGATTTGAACAAACTGCTGTCTCTTGCCGTGGATACCACCCGGTTCAAGGTGACGTTGAGTGATTACACCGACCGTCAACTGAGCCCGTTGCGCAGCCGGGATCTGATCAAAAGTGCGGACACCTGCCGGTTCAATCCGTTTTTTTCCTTTTTTGAAGACCAGCTCAAACCCGTAATATCCCAATGGGACTCGCCCTGGGTGGGGATCTCTTTGTGTTACCTGAACCAGGCCCTGGTCAGCTTTGCGCTGGCCGGGTGGATCCGGAAGAATTTTCCGGACAAAAAAATCGTCATGGGCGGGGGCCTGGTGTCTTCCTGGATGAGCCGGCCGGATTTCAATCATCCGTTTTCCGGACTCATCGATCACATGATTGCCGGAGAAGGAGAAATCCCGCTGCTGGATCTTTTAGGAAAACACGGTACCACAAAACGTCATTATGTGCCGGATTTTGAGTTTGCCGACAAGGCCGGGTATATATCGCCGGCCCGGGTACTGCCCTTCAGAACCACCATCGGGTGCTACTGGCGCAAATGCCGGTTCTGTCCTGAAAAAGCGGAAACCCATGCCTACAGCACCCAGCGGCCCTCCCGGGTGCTGGCGGACACACTGGCGCTGGCACATCGGTTTCAGCCGGATACCATGCATTTTATCGATGATGCCATGACCCCGGCATTTTTGCGGGCCCTGGCCCGAACCGGCCCCAGAGTACCGTTCACCTGGTACGGGTTTGTGCGGTTTGAAAAAGATCTGGCAGACCTCACGTTCTGCCGTCAGCTCAAACGCAGCGGATGCTTGATGCTCAAGCTGGGTCTGGAGTCCGGAGATCAGGCTGTTTTGGACCGGATGAACAAAGGCACCCGCCTGGATCTGGTGTCCCGTATTCTGGAAAACCTGCACCATGTGGGCATTTTTACCTATGTGTATCTGCTGTTCGGCACCCAGTTTGAAGACCGGTCTTCCGCGCACACCACCCTGGCTTTCACCCGGGCCCATGCGCAATATATTGACTATCTGAACCTGGCGGTGTTTAATCTGCCCCGGTTCAGCGAAGAAGCCAGAGACCTTGAAACCAGAGAGTTTTACCAGGGCGATCTGTCGTTATACCTGAATTTTGTCCATCCGGCCGGGTGGGACAGAAAACAGGTGAAGCAGTTTCTGGATAAAACGTTTAAGAAACAGTTGGCCGTCGGATCCGGGTTTCGAAAAAATCCGGCCTTTTTTTCCGCCAACCATGCCATGTTTTTCAATCCGGACTGGCAGTCAGAACAGGCCGGATCCACGCATATCAAGTCAAGGATGCAACAATGACAGCTGAAATTCTTTCCACCGGAGATGAGGTGCTGCTGGGAGATCTGGTGGACACCAACAGTGCGTTTTTATGTGACCGGCTCAAACAGATGGGCATCCGGGTGTCCCAGATCACGGTCAAAGGCGATGATGTGGACGCGGTCTGCAAAACAGTGCTGGCCATTTCCCGGCGGGCCAGGATCTGTCTGGTCACGGGCGGGCTGGGGCCCACCCGGGATGATATCACGGCACAGGCCTGTGCAGAGGCGTTGGAAGCGTCTTTGATCTTGAACCCCACGGCCCTGGCATCCATGAAAACCTATTTTGACCGCCGGGGATTTGAATTGACCCCGGACAATGAAAAACAGGCCTGGCTGCCGGATTCAGCCCAGGTACTGGAAAATACACATGGCACTGCGCCGGGATTTTCATTTCAGCTCAACCAGTGCTGGTTCTTCTGCATGCCCGGGGTGCCGTCTGAAATGAAACAGATGATGGATGCGTGTGTGGTTCCCCGCATTGAAGCCATTCAAGGCAAACAGACCCGGCTGCTTATCCGGCGGTTCACCGTGTTCGGGCTTCATGAATCCCGGGTGGGCACGCTGCTGACCGGGTTTGAAGACCTGTTCCCAGGCATCCGTCTGGGATTCAGGGCCAGTTTTCCCGTGATTGAAGTCAAGCTGGTCCGTGATGCGGATGAAGCCGGCAAAGAAGCGGAAACTGTTCTGGCTCAGGCCGGACAATGGGTGGCCCGGCAGCTGGGCAGCAAAGTGGTGTCTATGACCGGCCTGTCTCTGGAAGCGGAAGTGGGGCAATGCCTGGCCCGGAAAGGCCAGACCCTGGCTGTGGCGGAATCCTGCACCGGCGGACTGATTGCCCATTTGATCACCCAGGTGCCGGGCAGTTCGGATTATTTTTTACTGTCTGCGGTCACCTATGCCAATTCCGCCAAAATCAAGGTGCTGGGGGTCAATCCCCAAACCCTTGATACCTGCGGGGCCGTGCATGAAAATACGGCCCTGGAAATGGCCGTTGGGGCAAGGCAGGTGGCGGGATCGGACTGGGCCGTTTCCACCACCGGTATTGCCGGGCCCGGCGGGGGGCCGACACTGAAACAGGTGGGCACTGTGTGCATCGGGCTGGCCGGTCCCGGTGGTCTTGCTTTGGCAAAAAAATTTGAGTTCAAATTTGATGACCGGGAAAAAAACAAGAAAATTTTTGCCGCCATGGCCCTGGAACTGCTCAGGCGGCATCTGACAGGCGAAATATCTGCGTAAACCAGGCCAGGGCTTTTGTTTCAAATTCCGCCTGATCCCGGGGCGCTGACATGGAGTGATCCCCGTATTTCTGAATGATGATGTGTTTGGGAGACTGCATGGTTTCCAGCAGGATCCGGGCGTTTTCCACGGGGACGATCCGGTCTGCATCTCCATGAAAAACAAGCACATGATGGAGTGAAAAGGCTTTGTCTGTCAGGTCAAACAACAGGTTTTTTTCAAAAAACGCCAGGGGCAGGGCCGGTCTCGTTTCGGTGGCCCGGGTGGGAATATTGTGAATGGTCCGGCTTTTCAGCGGGGCCGCACACAGCACCCCCCCGCTCAGGCGGCCAAAAGCGTTCTCCAGGGTCTGCCAGGCATTGATGCAGGTGGCCCCGCCCATGGAGGAACCAAATACACCCAGCTGAGGTCCGGTTTTGTTCAGATCTTTCACATGGGCCACGGCCGCCAGAAAATCCCGGGTACGTTTCTCAAGGGAGGTCTCCCAAACAAAATCGCCCTGGCTGTCCCCGCAACCCCGGTGATCGAATCGAAAAAAAGCCATGCCGTTTTCCGGCAGCAACCGGGACAGCACCTGCTGTTTGGTGGAAAACCGGCTGCCTTCCAACCCGTGGGATCCCACCACCACAGGGGCCCGGGGTGTATCCGGTAAAAACAGCTCTCCTTTCAGGACAAGCTGATCCACCGTAAACTGTGTCTGAACGATCTGCATCTTGTTTTTATGCCATGGAGTCGATATAATCACAAGCTTTTAATTTTGAACCAAAGAAATGGAAAATATCCATGAGCATTAAGAAGCGCAGCGTGTGTGACCTTGATATTATCGATCTGGCATATGGTGGAAAAGGGCTGGCAAAACCGGACGGATTTCCCGTGTTTGTGGACCGGTGTGTGCCCGGAGACCGGGTTCGGGTAAAAATTTCCAAAAAGAAAAAAAGCTGGGCAGAAGCCAGGCTGATTCAGATTCTTTCCCCCTCGTCTTTGCGTCAGACTCCCCGGTGCCGGTACGCAGATTTTTGCGGGGGATGCAAATGGCAGTCGATTCCTTACGAGACCCAGCTGGATTATAAAAAACAGCATGTGGTTCAATCCCTGGCGCATATCGGGGGTCTTGCCCATGTGCCGGTTCTGGATGTGATCCCATCGGATCCGGTGTTTGAATACCGGAACAAAATGGAGTTTTCCTGTTCTGCCAGACGCTGGCTCATGCCTGAAGAACTGGCGGATGAAACCATTTCCAAGGATCTGGGCATCGGGCTGCATGTGCCGGGTACTTTTGATCAGGTGATCGACATTCATCATTGTGACATCATGCCGGAACAGGGCAATGCCATTTTGTCTCATATTCGACAGTTTGTCCGGTCATCGGATCTGCCGGCCTATCATCTGCGCCATCATACCGGATTCTGGCGGTATGTGATGCTGCGCCATTCCGTGGCGTTTGACCAGTGGATGGTGAACCTCGTCACCCGGGACAAGAATCTGTCCGTGGTCACGCAGCTGGCGGATTCGCTGGCCCAAACCTTTGACAATCTGGCATCCATTGTTAACAACATCACAGATGCCAAATCCGGGGTCAGCCTGGGAAAAGAAGAAATCCTGCTTCACGGCAGTGAGGTGATTACCGAGCGCCTGGGCCGGTTTGAATTTGATATTTCCGCCAACTCCTTTTTTCAAACCAACACCAGAGCATGTGAAAAGCTGTATGACGTGGTTGCCAGATACTGCGGTCTCACAGGAAAAGAAACCGTGCTGGATCTGTATTCCGGCACGGGTACCATTCCCATCTGGCTGTCGGATCAGGCCGCACAGATCACCGGGATCGAGATCATTGATACGGCCGTGGCCGATGCCCGGAAAAACGCGGCCATGAACAAGATTGACAATTGCCGTTTTCTGGCCGGAGATATCAGGGACGTGTTCCCGAATTTGGGCGAAATCCCGGATGTGATCGTGATCGATCCTCCCCGGGTGGGCATGCACAAGGATGTGGTTGCCAGGGTACTGGGCCTGGGATCTGAAACCATTGTCTATGTCTCGTGCAACCCCGCCACCCTGGCCCGGGATCTTGAAATGCTGGCATCCGGGTATGAGGTGATGGAGGTTCAGCCGGTGGACATGTTCCCACACACCTATCATATCGAATCCGTGGCCCTGCTGAAACGGCGATAAATTCCAAAGCGGCGTTGCTTTGGCGCCCTGCCTGAGATCAGGAAAAATGAGGCAGGGGATCCTTGGTTTTTGGGTCTTTGGGTTCCGGTTCTGAAAACAGGCAGTTGAGAATGATCATGTCTTCATCTTTTTCCGTATGAATTTTATACGGCAGATGGTTGAACAGCCGGATCATGCCTTTGTTCTGGGGGGAAGTATAGGCAATCAGGCCTTTGATATCGTTGTCTTTGGCTGCCACCGCCAGTTTTTCCTGGAGAATTTTAGCGATGCCCATGCCCTGGTATTCCCGGGATACGGAAAATGCGATCTCCGCCATATTGACAATGGGATTTCTGAAGTATTCTCCCACGGCTATGATTTTTTCAAATCCCAGCTCTCCGATGGTGGCCACAATGGTCAGGTCATTGATGTAATCGATTTCATAGGTGGTTTCGATCTGCGGGTGAACAAAACTTTTCTTTTCATGAAAAAAACGGGAAATGATGTCTCCCCGGTTCATATTGTAATAATGTTCCTGAATGCTTCGTTCGTCAACGGTTCTGGCCGGCCGGAAATTGATGGGAATGCCTTTGATCTGAATGGTTTCCTCATATTTGAGGGGATACACCCCTTTGATGGCCTGTTTGAACTGACGTCCGGTATCGATGAGGTTCAGTTCCTTGGCCTGGGAAAACAGTTCATCCCTGAAGTCGGGATGCGCAATGCTGATGAGCGCCATGGCCCGCTCCTGAAGGGTTTTGCCGAACAGATTCACCACCCCGTATTCCGTGGCCACAAACTGGACGTCGCCCCGGGGGACGACCACGGCGGTGTCCGCCATATGGGGAACAATCCGGCTGGTTTTGTCATTGTCCGATGTGGAGGTCAGAATCAGGATGGACTTTCCATTGGAAGACATGGCGGCTCCCCGGGTGAAATCCAGAAGCCCGTTGATGCCGGTGTAGTTGTTCAAAGGCAGGGCATCGGCCGCCACCTGGCCGGTGAGATCAATGGCCATGGCCGTGTTCAACGTCACCATCTGATTATGACGTCCGATGATGGTGGGGTTGTTGATGTAATCTGAAGGATGAAATTCAATGGACGGGTTGTCATCAATGAATTCATACAGCATAAAAGAGCCGACGGCACTGCCGGCCACCAGTTTGCCGTTGTTGAACCCTTTTTTCTTGTTGGTGATCACCCCCATGGAAAACAGGCGCATCATGGGTTCGGACAGATACTGGGAATGCACGCCCAGATCGTTTTTTTCCGCCAGACAGACCATGGTGGCATCATTGGTGACCCCTAAGCTGGTCTGGATGGTCGACCCGTCCGTGATCAGCCGGGAAATGTGTTTGGCAATGATATTGGCGGTTTCCATTTCCGGAAGCGGCTGAATGGTAAGCAGTTCTTCTTCATGCTCCACAATGAAATCCACATCATTGACATGGATAAAACTGCGGCCCAGGACCCGGGGCATGTTGGGGTTCACCTGGCAGATCACCAGATCCGCGGATTCACAGGCAGCCATGTTGATATCCACGGACACCCCTAAACTCATCCACCCGAAATCATCGGGCGGGGATGCCTGGATCAGGGCCACATTCAAGGGCATGAGCCGGGACTTGAACAAATGGGGGATCTGGGACAGGTTGATGGGGGTGATGAATCGCTGGTTTTTCTTAATTTTGGTGGGAGAGGCAGATCCCAGGTAAAAAGAACGGATATTGAGCTGCTGGGAATGGGACCGGTTGGCAATCAAAGTCAACGGCCCGCTGTCAACACTCAGCAACCGGACGATTTCAATGTCGGTGAATCGTTCCGATACTTTGGATAATTCATTGACCAGGTGCTGGGGCTCCCCGCAGGATGATCCGATAAAAACCCGTTGACCCGGCCGCAGGTGTTGCAGTGCATCGGCTGCGCTGCACGCTTTTTGTACATAGGCATCTGCCCAGTAAGTTGTTTTCGGCATAATCTTAAAATCTCCCCCAGGTTGATCAATCATCCGGTGTCACTCTGATTATCATAGACAAAAAAACATCACATGGGAACAAAAAAGCACAAAAAATGAAAAAAGCGAATAAAATTAAAAAATTGATCAGGTTTTGGTATTTTCATTTTTATCCTTGCGAAATTCATGGAAATTCTATAAAAATAAGTTTTATTGACCAAAAAATGAATCTGCTTCATATCATATGGGGTAAAAATGGGCATACACGAGAGAAAACAAAGAGAAAAACAACGCCGGCGCCGGGATATTATCAATGCCGCACGTAAAATTTTTTCCGTCAAGGGCTTTAACAGCGCGACCATGGAAGAGATTGCCACTGAAGCGGAATTAAGCCCCGGCACCTTGTATCTGTATTTCAAGAACAAGGAGGAACTGCACACATCGCTTTCCATTGATATCCTTAAATATCTGACCACCCAGATTCAGGAAGTGGTCAACCTGGATATCTGTGTGGAAGAAAAGATGGAGCGGTTCAGAGATGTTTTCATCGATGTGTATGGCTATGATGCCAGCATACTGATCAATCTGTTTCACCTGCAGTCAGGTGAAACCCTTCACAATCTGTCCGATGAGATGATGCAGCACCTCAAGAAAAACTCGGCCCGGGCCCATGGCGCGATCATTCAGGTGATCAAGGAAGGCATTGACAAAGGGATTTTTATTGATGAACACCCGGTGGCCTTGGCAGATGTGCTGTGGGGATCCTATGCCGGGGTGGTGCTCTGGGTGGATTCCAAAAAAAAGCTGGACGATCATAAAGATTTTGTCAAATCAACGCTCACCACGGCATTTAAAGTCATTATTCAGGGGTTGAAAAAAACCTGATTTTTTACCGGTTACAGGGAACAACATCGGATTTCATTTTTTGTGACTACTCCCACCACTAAGCTGCCGCTATAGTGGTGGGAGTAGTCACGACCTTGAATGAAAAATCAAAAACCGCATTAAAAAAAGCAGGAAACAAAAAAAGTTTTCAGCATAAAAGCTGAAAACCCTTGATATTGGTGGTGGGCCGTGAAGGAATCGAACCTTCAACCTACTGATTAAGAGTCAGTTGCTCTGCCAATTGAGCTAACGGCCCGGCTGAAATTTAACAGCAGGAAAATATCAGCCGGAAATAGGTCTGTCAACGGTTTTTTTAAAATGAGAATGGAAACAAACCGGTTGACCCTTTAAAAAAAGGTCTGTTATACTTATTATTTATGCATAAAAGTTTGTTGTGCATAAATATCAAGCCGTTTTGAATAGCACCATTTAAACATATTGGGAGATATCATATGCAACACAGCAAATCCCTTGATTTGTTCAACAAGGCAAAACAATTGATTCCCGGAGGTGTCAATTCTCCGGTACGGGCATGCAATTCCGTGGGCGGGCAGCCGGTATTCATTGAACGCGGTGACAAAAGCCGGCTCTTTGATGTGGATGGAAATGACTATATCGATTATGTCATGTCCTGGGGGCCCCTGGTATTGGGGCATCGGCCGCCGGAAGTGATTCAGGCCCTGATGCAGGCCCTGGAGACCGGCACCAGTTTCGGTGCCCCGACCCATCTGGAAACCCAATTGGCGGAACTGGTGACCCAGACGGTGCCGTCCGTGGAAATGGTGCGTATGGTCAATTCCGGCACCGAGGCCACCATGAGCGCCGTCCGTCTGGCCAGAGGGTTTACCGGACGAAACATTATCATCAAGTTTGACGGATGCTATCATGGTCATGCCGACACCCTGCTGGTGGCAGCCGGGTCCGGTGTGGCGACCCTGAACATTCCCGGCAGCCCCGGAGTCCCGCAGACAGTGACACAGAACACCTTGTCTCTGCCATACAACGATATCGAAGGATTCAAACAGGTGATGGCCCAGCAGGGGGACCAGGTGGCCGGGGTGATCCTGGAACCGGTGGCCGGCAACATGGGCATGGTGCCTCCTCGGGAGGGGTTTCTTGAAACCCTGCGAAAAGAAACACAAAAATACGGGGCAGTGCTGATTTTTGATGAGGTCATGACCGGGTTCCGGGTGGCCAAAAATTCTGCCCAGGGATTGTTCAACATCACACCGGACCTGACCTGTTTCGGCAAAATTATCGGGGGCGGGCTGCCCGTGGGGGCCTATGGCGGAAAAAAAGAGATCATGTCCCAGATCGCACCCACAGGGCCGGTGTACCAGGCCGGCACCCTGTCGGGTAATCCTTTGGCCATGGCCGCCGGCATTGCCACGTTGACCGCATTGCAGAAAGACGGGGTGTATGAAACCCTTGAGGCCCGGACAAGCGCGCTGATGAACGGGTTCAAGGCGGCAGCGGATGAAGCGGGTATTCCTTTTCAGTCCGGGCATGTGGGGTCCATGGCCGGGTTCTTTTTCACCGACCGGCCTGTGTATGATTTTCAAGATGCCAAAACCAGTGATCTGAACCGGTTTGCCGCATTTTATCGAGGCATGCTGGCAAAAGGCATTTACCTGGCACCGTCTCAGTTCGAGGCCTGTTTTGTTTCTCTGGCCCACACAAAAAAAGACATTGATGACACCATTGCCGCGGCCAAAGCGGTGATGGTGGAAATTTAATCCATGACCAAAATTCGCCGCATACATCTGATTGCTGCCTGCGGGACCGGCATGGGAACCTTGGCCTGCATGCTCAAGCAGATGGGGTATGAAGTGACCGGCTCGGATCAGCATGTTTACCCCCCCATGAGTGATTTTCTGGCAGCCAGTGACATCCGGTTGTTTGACCGGTTTGATCCGGCCAATCTGGATCAAACTCCGGATCTGGTGATCATCGGCAATGCCGTGACCCGGGACAATCCCGAAGCTGCCGCGGTTCTGGCCCGGCAGATTCCCTATCTGTCCATGCCCCAGGCCGTGAACCGGTTTATCGCAGCCGATAAAAAGATCATTCTGATCACCGGTACCCACGGCAAAACCACGACCGCTGCTATCATGGCCCATTTACTGACCGTGGCGGGGCTGGATCCCGGGTTCATGATCGGCGGGATTTTAAAGGACTACCAGTCCGGGTTCCGAATCGGCAACGGGGAATACATGGTCATTGAAGGGGATGAATATGATACCGCCTTTTTTGACAAAGGGCCCAAATTCATGCACTATGATCCGTTTATCACGATCATGACCGGTGTGGAATTCGACCATGCCGATATTTTCAAGGATCTGGATCATGTCAAGTCGGTATTTGCCCAACTGGTATCAAAAATAGCGGATACCAGTGTTCTGATTGCTTGCAAAGACAGCCCCCATCTCATGGATATTCTGGCAGACCAAAACATAAACCCTGTTTTTTACGGATCTGACGGTGACTGGACATATGCGGATATGGTTCAGGCGGACCACCAGACCCGGGCTCAAATCCAAGGGCCTGAATCCGATTATGAGATTGAAACCCGGTTGCCCGGGCATCACAATCTGATGAATTTTCTGGCTTGTGCGGCGGCGGCCCATACGTTGGGGATCAGCACGGCCACGGTGAAACAGGCCATGGCATCGTTTTCCGGTATCCGGCGCCGTCAGGATGTCCGGGGGGTTAAACGCGGTATCACGGTCATGGACGATTTTGCCCATCATCCGTCTGCGGTGGCAGCCACTATCCGGGCAGTGAAACCGTTTTACCATCCGGGCCGGGTGATTGCCGTGTTTGAGCCCCGCACCAACACCTCCATGCGCCGGTTTTTCCAGGACACCTATCCTGCCGCATTTACCGAAGCGGATATGGTGTGTATCTGCAATCCGGCCGTTAAAAAAAACATACCTGAAAATGAGCGGTTTTCCCCTGAAAAGCTGGTGTCGGATATCAATAAGCTCGGGGTGGAAGCCCATTATTTTTCCGACACAAACGGGCTGCTGTCGTTTCTGCCTTCCCGGCTGATTCCCAGCGATCTGGTGCTGATCATGTCCAATGGCGGATTTGACAATATCCATACCCGGCTGCTTGACACAATTGAATGATATATCAAGGAGAGACAGATGATGCAAAATGATCTCAAGGTTGAGTGGGATGCCGGATTCAGTGTGGATGTGGCAGAGATCGACACCCACCAGAAAAAAATGTTCGATCTTTTCAATGAACTCATTGATTTGAAACAGAGAAAAGCGGAATCCAAAGCGATTGCCAATATTATCACGGAAATCAACGATTACAGTAAGCTGTATTTTACAGAAGAAGAGAGAATGCTCAGACAGCGGGAATATCCGGACCGGGATATACACGCCAGATACCATCGGCGATTCATCCGCAATGCCCTCAGCCTGCGCCGGGAAATTACGGAAGATGTCAACAATCTGAGTCTGGAAGCCATCGTTTCCCTCCGGGACTGGCTGATTGAGCACATCCTGACCAATGATGCGATGTATGTGCCTTTTTTGCGCATTCACCGGTATGTTGAAGACGCATCCAGAAAACAGTGATATTCTGAACCGGCTGCATGCCCGGGAAGCGATTTCTCATCTGGATTATTATTTTGCCTCGTATGTGGCCCGGGTGTTTGCCTGTGAGGACCCGCTGGTAAAGATGACATGCGCTCTGGTTTCCAGTGCCCTGGCCCGGGGGCATGTGTGTCTTGATTTAAAGGCACTGTCCGGCCGGATGATCCCTTCGCTGAAAAGAGACGGGCCCCAGATCCGGCTGCCGCAATTCAAGCCATGGCGGACCGCATTGGCCGCCGCATCCATGGTGGGAAAATCTGAAGATGAAAATCCCTGCCGGTTGCCTCTGGTGCTGGATACGGACGGATGCCTTTACCTGGCCAAATATTATGATTTTCAGGAGCGTCTGGTAAACACCCTGGCTTCACGGATCCGCACCCGTTCTTTTCCGGTGGCACCCGATTTTATCCGTTCACAGATGCATCGGCATTTTCCGGGGGATCCCGAACAGACCCGGTGCCAGAGACAGGCCGTGGCCACAGCCCTGCAATCCAATTTTACCGTGATCTCAGGGGGGCCGGGCACGGGAAAAACGCACATCACCCGGATTATACGAGACATTTTACAGGCCCATGCCGAAGCATTGCATCAGCCGCCTTTCCGTTTTTTATCTCTGGCCCCCACCGGCCGGGCCGCTTCCCGGCTTCAGGACGGGGCCACCATTCACTCAGCCCTGATTCCCCGGAAACATGGGCCGGGTTTTGTCCATGGGAAAAATAATCCGCTGGTGGCGGATGTGGTGATCATCGATGAAGCTTCCATGATTGATCTGGCTTTGATGACCCGGTTGATGGAGGCCATTCCATCGTCCTCCCGGGTGATTCTGCTGGGAGATGACCACCAGCTGTCCCCGGTCCAGGCCGGGGCCGTGTTCAGTGAAATCTGCCGAACCGATGTCATGGCTCCGCTGGTGGTCTCACTGACGTACAATTTCAGATCCCGGGGCAAAACCGGGATTGAAGCTTTGGCCACAGCCATCCGGGAAAATGATGCGGATGAAACCACCCGGATTCTGACTTCAAATCAATATCCGGATCTGGTCTATGAATCGCCTGGAAATGACGGCCATGCCGTGCTTGAAAGATATATCCGGTCAGGGTATGGGCCGTTCATGGCCCAGCAGGATATGGCGGATGCGCTGGATGCCATGGACCGGTTCAAAATTTTGTGTGCACACAATATCGGCGAATCCGGAACATTACAAATTAATCATGTTTGTGAAAAGATTTTGCGCAGACCGAGACATTCTGCTATAACCGACCGGTCTGTGAAACAGATGATCATGATCAACACCAATGATTATGACCGAGGGGTGTTCAACGGAGATACAGGGGTTGTTCTCCAGGATAAACAAGGTCTTGTGGCGGGTTTCAGAATGGAAGACGGCACGATCCGGAAATTCGGAATCATGGATCTGCCTTCCCATGAGCCTGCCTTTGGGATCACTATACATAAAAGCCAGGGATCGGAATTTGAAACGGTTCTGATCCTTATTCCCAACACTGTGTCCCGGGTGATGACCCGGCAGCTTCTGTATACCGGGGTCACAAGAGCCAGAAGAAAAGTGGTGATTCTTGGATCATTGACAGTGATTCAAGAGGCCATCTCCCAGTCCCTGGAACAGACCTGCCGGGTTTCTGCACGGCTGGCCCGGGAAAAGGAATTTTTGGCACCGGTTGTTACCATGGAGGTATGAATTGAAAAATAAAGACGGTATTTCCCGCCAGATCTGGGTGTTTTTTTGTTCCGTCAAACTAACCGTGTATATTCTGGTCCTGCTGGCAGTGACCTCGATTATCGGGACGGTGGTGCTTCAGAACGGGTCCCCCCAGCAGTATGTGAATCTGTACGGACAAGGGATTTATAACCTGATTCAGGTGTTTGATCTTGATGACATGTATCATGCCTGGTGGTTTCTGCTGCTTTTGCTGGTTTTGTGCATCAATATCACGGTCTGTTCCGTGGAACGGTTGTCCCTGTTATGGAAAACCATTTTTCCGGGCCGGGTCCGTTTCAATGTCAACCGGTATTTGAAATCAAAATCCAGTCAGACCATCGATACGACATCATCGGTCAAGCAGTTGCTTGAACCCTGCGAAAGCTGGCTTGCCAAACAGGCGGGACCGGTCATTCGGCAAACCGACGGCCAGACCACCTATCTGTATGCGGAAAAAGGGCGATGGACCCGGTTGGGGGTGTTTGTGGTGCATGCCAGTGTGCTGCTGCTTCTGGCCGGTGCCCTGATCGGTGCGGTTTTCGGGTTCAAAGCCAATGTGAGAATTGATGAGGGAACCCAGACCGGCCGGGTGTTTGAGAGCAAAACCAGGGAACCCATGACACTGGATTTCATCATCCGGTGCAATGAATTTGAAGTGTCATTTTACGAGAACGGAGCGCCGGAAGAATTCCGTTCAAATCTCACGATCATCGAAGACGGGCAGGAAAGCCTGACCACCGATATCCGGGTCAATCATCCGCTGCGGTACAAAGGGATCAACATTTTTCAATCTTCTTACGGCACGGCGGCACCCGACACGGTGACGATGCAGATGGTTGACAATCAAAGCGGCGCTGAAATCATTCGCGACATCCGGATCGGCGAAACCATTGATCTGCCGGACGGGGCGGGGCAGTTCACGCTTCAGGGATTTCTTCCCCATTTTGAGTTCCGGAACCATGATCTGGGAGAAACCTTTTTCGGACTGGTGACTCTGACCGGAGAAACCGGTTTTCAGATCGGAATGCCCATGCAGTTCCCCACATTTGACAAGATGCGAAAAGGCCGGTTCGCCTTTGTTGTGACCGATTTTGAAAAACGGTATTATACCGGGCTTCAGGTCACCAAAGATCCGGGCGTGTGGTATGTTTACGCCGGATTCATTCTGATGATCCTGGGATGCTGGGTCACTTTTTTCATGTCCCATCAATCGTTTCTTCTCACGCTGGCACCCCGGGGTGACGGGCAGACCCGGGTGGTTTTGTCCGGTAAATCCAGTCGCAACAGCCGGAGCATGACACTGAAACTCAAACAAATGGCGACCCGCCTGGAAAATCAATTAAACAAGGGTGAATAAAAATGAATAGTGCGTTTGCGTTGTCTTCGACCACTTTTTTGTACGGCCTGGCAATGGTGTGTTATGTCGGGGCGTTTGCTTTCAAGAAAAAACTGCCTGCGACCGCCGGCTTTTATGTGCTGGTACTTGGACTGCTTCTGAATACGGCCGGGATCGGACTGCGGTGGGTGGAATCGTACCAGATGGGGTTTGGCCGGGCCCCGTTTTCAAACATGTATGAATCCCTGATCTTTTTTTCCTGGACCATGACCGCTTTGTATCTGTATGTGGAGATCAAATACAGGGAACAGGGGTTCGGCGTTTTTGTGTCTCCCTTGATTTTTCTGGCCATTGCCTATGCCTCGTTTGACCCGAGCATGAGTGCCAAGATCAATCCGTTGATTCCGGCGTTGAAAAGCAACTGGCTCATTGCCCATGTGGTAACCTGTTTTCTGGGGTATGCCGGATTTGCCCTGGCTTTCGGGCTCAGTCTCACCTATTACGTGAAACCCGGGCAGCCGGATCAAAACTCGATTTTTTCACGATTGCCGGACGGAGAAGTCATTGATGAACTCACCTATCAGATGGTGGTGTTCGGGTTTCTTTTTTTGACCATCGGCATCATCACAGGCGCCGTCTGGGCCAACTCCGCCTGGGGCAAATACTGGTCCTGGGACCCCAAAGAAACCTGGTCTCTGATCACCTGGTTCGTGTATGCCATTTTCCTTCATCTGCGGCTGATGCGGGGCTGGCATGGCCGCAATCTGGCACTGGTGTCCATCACCGGTTTCGTGGCGGTGTTATTCACCTATTTCGGGGTCAATTTTCTGTTGTCCGGACTTCACAGCTACGCCTGATCGTTTTTGTCCAGGAACCGGTTGCGGATGGGTATCACGCCTTTATTCTGATACCCGTCCGCAATCGGTTTGTCCTTCCTGTTTCCCGCCTCATTTTATCTTGACAAGAATTTCAGATATTACTATAGATTAACGCGAATTGTGCTGCGTAAACACCGATTGTATCCAGTGGGACCCACTGGCTGCAAAAGAATATGTCCGGGCAAGTGCCTGGATAAAAAGGGTATAGTAAACATCAACTTTTTAACATGGATGGGGTTTTCATGAGTGAAATAGAAAACAAAACTGAACACGGTTCCATGGATGGTGCGACAGCAGGCACTGCCGGTGACCCGAAAAATGACACAGGCCTGGGGCTGGGTGTCATTTTTTTTATTGTGGCATTTCTGATATGCTTCCTGTCCGGCTGGCTCCTGTTCCCCAAACTGCTTTATTCCAAACACGAACAACCTTTTAATTTCGACCACGTGCTCCATGTGGAGGAAACCGGGGACTGCGAATCCTGCCATTATCTTCGGGAAGACGGCACGTTTTCAGGGATTCCCAAGACCGAATCCTGTCTGGACTGCCACACGGATGAGCCCATGGGCGATACAAAAGATGAGGCCATATTTGCAGGCGATTATGTGGCAAAAGAACAGGAGGTCCCCTGGTATGTGTATGCCCGGCAGCCGGATTGCGTTTTCTTTTCCCATGCCGCCCATATCAATGCCGCAGGTATGGACTGTAAATCCTGCCACGGCCCCATCGATGAAACCAGAACGTCCCGGCCCTATGAGGAAAACAAACTTACCGGATACAGCCGGGATATATGGGGGAAAAATATCTGGGGCATCAAGAAAAATTCCTGGGACCGCATGAAAATGAATGACTGCGCGGTGTGTCATGAGAAGGAAACCGGCCATAAAGGCTATTGCTTCCAGTGCCACAAATAGACCATACACAAGAATTGAAAACTTTATAGAGGATGCTACATATGAAAGTTGACAGACGAAGCTTCTTGGGATTGGGAATCGGCGCAGTTGCAGGCATTGCCATCTCCCCTGTCGGAGCCAAACTCACGGATGATTTTTCCATCTGGACCCAGAACTGGCCCTGGACACCGGTTCCGCCGGATGGAGAAGTATCCTATGACCGCACTGTATGCCATTTGTGCCCCGGTGCCTGCGGTATTTCTGTAAGAAAAATTGACGGACGGCCGGTAAAGATTGAAGGGCTGGACCCCTATCCGGTGAACAACGGCGGGGTCTGTTTGCATGGAATTGCCGGACTTCAATACCTGTATGATCCCAGCCGGGTGAAATCGCCGATGAAAAAAGTCAATAACCGGTTCGTGCCCATCTCATGGGACGAGGCCCTCACCATGGTGGCGGACAGGCTGGGTGAACTTCGAAACGATCAGAAACCCGACACACTGGCCTGTATCACCGGTTCGGACCAGGGGTCGGTCCCGGGCCTGTTCAAACATTTTATGGCCGCATTCGGTTCTCCCAACTACCTGACCATGCCGGATCTTGAATCCTGGCTGGTCCGGACGGCAAAAACCCTGCACGGTGATGCATATACCCTGGGATTCGATATTGATCACTCCGATTTTATCTTAAGTTTCGGTGCCGGGTTGATTGACGGATGGGGGTCTCCGGTGGCATGTATCCAGACCATGGGCAACCGAAGACAAAGACAAGCCACCCTGGTTCAGATCGAACCCCGGCTTTCCAATACCGCCGCCAGTGCCAATCAATGGATTCCCATCAACCCGGGCACTGAAGCGGACTTGGCCATGGGCATGTGCGCGGTTCTGCTCAAGGAAAACTTGTTTGATCCGGTGTTTGCCCAGGGGTTCAAAGGCGGATTCATGCGGTTTACTGCCATGGTACAAAAAGAATATCCCCTGGACAAGGTTGCCGGAGTCACCGGCATCAGTGCCGCGGACATCCAGAAAACCGCCGTCGCATTTGCCAAGGCAAAAATGCCTGTGGCTCTGCCGGGAAAAGGACGGGGTGAAGGGGCCCAGAACCTCAAGGAATTTGCCGCGGTTCACACGCTGAACTGCCTGAGCGGCAATGTCAACAAACAAGGCGGGACGTTTGTCAAGCCGCTTCCAAAATATCTGAACTTTCCGGACCCAGTGCAGGATGCCGTGGCGTTGAAAGGTGCGGCTGCTGCCCCGCTGGCAGGTTCGGTTCAGGAACTGGTGACCCGGATTGATAAATCGGGCGAATCGCCGGTAAAAGCGTTGCTGGTCTACAATGCCAATCCCTGTTTTGCCCTGAATGATCCGTCCCGGATCCGGGCCGCATTTGAAAAAATTCCCTTCAAGGTCTGTGTGACATCGTTCATGGATGAAACCGCCATGGTATCGGATGTGATTCTGCCGGTATCCACGTTTCTGGAACGTATGGAAGATGTGCCTTCAAAAGCCGGCCTGGCCGCAACCGTGGTGGGGCTTTCAAAACCCATGATAAAGCCGGTGTTCAACACCCGCAGTCCCGGAGATGTGGTGATTGGAATGGCCCGGGCTCTGGGCGGCGATATGGCCAAAAATTTTGCCTGGGACAGTTATGATGCCTGCCTGGAACAGGTGACCGCCAGAATCTGGGGGCCTTTGGTTCGAAAAGGCCATGTGGTGCTGTCTGAGAATCTGCCGGCCGGATCCGTTGAAACGGATTTCGAGTTTCTGGCACAAAATCCGGAGACGGTGAAACCGGCAGGCGATCTGGAATTCACCCTGATTCCCATTGACTATTTCCGGGTGCCGCCCACAGTACCGGCACCTTCTCCATTTGCCATCAAAACCGTGTCCGACCGGATTCTCAAAGGAACGGACATGTTTGTGGAAATCAATCCCCAATCCGCCAAAAATCTGAAAGACGGTGGATTTGCCACGTTGACGACTCCTGCGGGATCCGTCCCGGTGCGGGTGCATTTCAATGACGGGATCATGCCCGGTGTCATCGGTATGGTTAAGGGCCTTGGACACACCCTGGACAACAAATATGTGTCAGGCAAGGGGGTGAATATCAATGCACTGATTTCACCGAAAATCGAGCCGGATTCAGGCATGGATGCCGCTTTTGGTATCAAAGCCGGAATTTCAAAGGCCTAAACTGATGTGGACAAATTTTCAAAGAGGTTCTGATGATACACGATAAAAAAGCACACAAATACGGCATGGTGATCGATCTGGACAAATGCACCGGGTGCGGTACCTGTGCGGTATCCTGCATGTCTGAGAACAATGTGCCGTTCAAGGAGGATGAGTCCGATAAAAAGGACAGCATCACCTGGATGCGGGTTTACCGGCTGACCAATAACAAACCGTTCCCGGATACTGAGGTGGCATTTCTGCCCAGACCCTGCCAACACTGCGGCGGGAAAGGAGACCACGGCCATTCCCCCTGCGTATCGGTCTGTCCGGCCACCGCCACGGATTACGGGTATGATACCGGGATCGTTTCCCAGATTTACACAAGATGTTTCGGATGCCGGTACTGCATGGCGGCCTGCCCGTATCACGCCCGGTATTTTAACTGGTGGGATCCGGTTTGGCCCGAAGGCATGGAAAAATATTTAAGCCCCAATGTATCCCCGCGGATGCGGGGGGTGGTGGAAAAATGCAGTTTTTGTTATCACCGGTATCAGCTGGCCCGGGAAAAAGCCTATGCCAGCGGATCGGATGAAATCCCGGAAGCGGATTACCAGACCGCCTGCACCACGGCGTGTCCTGCCGGGGCCATTGTTTTCGGTGATTTGAACAATCCCTCTCACAAGGTTCATCAGATTGTCAAACCGGACCCGCATCCCGACCCGCTGAATCCGGATGTGGTGGGAAAATCCAGAAATCCCAAAGTGTTCCGGCTGCTGGAACGGCTCGGGACCAATCCCAAAGTGTATTACATGTCTGAACGGGAATGGGTCCGCAAGCTGGGAGATCACTATCTGGACGGGGAATGGGACAAAGTGAAAAATGTCTATGGGTCGGCTTCCCATGAATAGAAAATCCAAAATCGATGTGAGGAGTAATTGAATATGGATGCTGCATTAATACCTGAAGGTGCAAAACGGTGTTCATTCCCCAAATTTATGCTGGGGATCGCCATAGTGGGGGCTGTCCTGCTCTGGGGCGTTTATGCCATGCTGCTGTGCTGGTTCAAGGGATTGAACCAGACCAACATGAACGATTATTACGGGTTTGCCTTGTGGATCTGGGCGGACCTGGCAGTGATCGCCGTGGGAGGCGGCGCTTTTTTTACCGGATTGCTCAAATATATTTTTAAAATTGATGAACTGAAAAACATTATCAACTTTGCCGTGATCATCGGGTTTATCTGCTACAGCTCCGCCCTGCTGATTCTGGCCATTGATATCGGACAGCCGTTGCGGGGATGGTTTATTTTCTGGCATGCCAATGTGCATTCCATGCTCACGGAAGTGGCGTTCTGTCTGTCCTGTTATTTTGCGGTGCTGACCATTGAATTCATTCCCAATATCCTGGAAAACCGGCAGCTCAACAAAGTGCCGTTTTTCCATCATCTGGCCCATAACATGCACGGCGTGATGGCCATTTTTGCCGCCACCGGTGCATTTTTGTCCTTTTTCCATCAGGGGTCTTTGGGTGGGGTGGCCGGTGTGATGTACGGCCGGCCGTTTGCGTTCCGGGAAGGGTTGCTGATCTGGCCCTGGTCGTTTTTTCTGTTCACCTGGTCGGCTGCGGCTTTCGGTCCCTGCTTCACCCTGCTGGTCACCCGAATCACCGAGGGGGTGACCGGTAAAAAACTGGTCAAGGACAATGTGGTGCATCTGCTGGCCAAAATTTCCGGATGGATGATTTTCACCTATATGATTGCCAAAATTATCGATACCTGGTACTGGGCATACTACACGGCACCGGGACTGGGGTTTGAGCTGAGCCATTTTTATACCAGCAACGGGTTTTACGGGTATTGGATTCTGGTGGCGGAAGTGATTGTCTGCGGTGTGATTCCAGGCCTTTTGCTCATCAACAAGTCCACCCGGGAAAATCCCACCTTCAGGCTGGTGGCCATTGTTCTCGCGGTGATCGGCGTGTGTCTCAACCGGTGGGTCATGGTGCTTCAGATTATGGCGGTCCCGGTGATGCCTTTTGATACCTGGGCGCTGTATATCCCGTCCTGGCAGGAAGTGGCCACCACCATTCTGCCGGTGGCTTACGGCATCATCCTGATTGCGGTGGCATACCGGTATCTGCCGGTATTTCCCCAGGAACTGGAACTGAACCGTCGGTCCGAGGTCCGGGAATCTTAAAAAAGGAGAAAAAATATGTTTCCATTTATTTTTGAATGGGTATGGGACATCGGCCATTTGCTGTTTTTCGGCGGTTTCTGGTATGCGGTCGGCATTCTGGGCGCCGGCATGACATACTGCATTGCCAAAGCAGCATGGGATACCATGAATGACTCAGGCGAAACTCATCATTGAATGGCTTGCTTCGATACGTTTGATTTGTAATAGATAACCAGCCGGCCCGATTCTGAAAATACAGAATCGGGCCGGTTTTGTCTGGTATGATACCAGTTTATTTTTTCGGGGCCGTCACAATCCAGTAAACCGCCCAGCCCAGAATAACGGGTACCAGACCGATGACAGCAAAAAGCAACCAGGCCTGCTCCCAGGGTTTGATAATCAGGGTAGCGGCAATGGGATACAGAATCGAGGCCACGATGGCGGTTCTTTTTTTTCGGGATAACCGGGCGATTTTTTTTCCGGGCGTTTCCGTGGGCTGTGGTTTGAGCATCCTGGGCAAAATCAGGATACCGGATATCAGAAGGATAAGAACCAGAATTTCACTTACACCGGTCACGCTGTATTTCCTTTTTTAATTAACACGGTTAACTGAGGGTTATATCCCAGAGAACCCTTGATTTGTCAATGCCGGGACCCCATTATTCCAGATGGGCCTTGATAAAATCGGTCATTTGGGCCATAGCCAGGTCCGGCTGCTCCATGTGCGGGGCATGGCCGCAGTCCGGGATCAGCCGGGTGTCGCAATGAGTGATGTGATTTCGGATGGCCGTCAGTTGAGCCGGGGTGCCATATGGGTCCGTTTTGCCCTGAAGGGCCAGTACCGGCACCTGAATGCGGGGCAGAAATTTCTGGATGTCCCAGTACGCAAACCGTGGATTCAGCCAGGCATTGTTCCATCCCCAGAAGGCATTGTCCGTGTTTGCCTTGTGGTATCTGGCCAGTTTTTCTTTGAGATTCCGGCTGACATAAGCGGTTTTTGCCGTCCGGATGGAAGCCAGAGTGACGGGTTCACAGAATACATGGGCCGCTTCAGTGATCACGGCTTTCAGTCCGGGTGCGGCATGTGGGGTGCCCGCATGAATCAGGGCAATGGACCCGCCGTCGGAATGCCCGATCAGAATGTAGGTGTCAATGCCTGCTGCGGCAAGAATGCCGGGCAATGCTTTTAACGCCTGGGTATGCATGAAATTGGGTTTCCACGGCAACGGTTCAGGGTCGGATTCACCATATCCGGTGCGGGAAAATACAAACGCGTCACAGGCGGTTTGTTGGGCCAGGCGTTCGGGAAATGATTTCCACAGTTTGACACAGCCTAAGCCTTCATGGAGAAACACCAGTACGGGCCGGTTTTTTTTTCCATAACGATACCAGCGGATCTCATACCGGGTGTTGTCGACGGGCAGAAACTGGGTCACGGTTTTTTCTTTTTGTTGAAAAAAAGATTCCAGGGCAGCCGGTTGTAACGGACCAAGTGGTAGATGACATAAAGGATCACCCCGTCATCCACCCATCCTAAAATGGGGACCAGAAATTCAGGAATCAGGTCCACCGGTGAGATCAGGTAGATCAATCCAAACAGGACCAGCAGAATTTTGTGAGATTTTTTCAAGGTCATGGGGACGCTATTCCTGCTGGTTCAGCACATCCATCATGGTGTACAGTCGTTTAGGACCCATGGGATCGGAGACCTGTTTTTTCAAGAACAGGACCGCATCAAACGTGCCTTCCACATAGATCTGGCGGCCGTTGATATTGTGTTTGAATTCAAACAAAGCCGATCCATCCGGTGCGGTCAAAGTGTAGGTATGCCAGCCATGACCGGACAGATACTGTTCCGGAATGTGCCACTGGGTTTTCTGTACTTTTGGATCACGGATCTGTTGAATCTGTTCCGGTTTGAAATCCAATCCCAAGCGGTTGAAATATCCCACCATGGCTTTGGCCGTGCCGGATGTGTCGGCTTTTTCCTGCTGGTGACTTTCTTTGATTTCAAGGGAATATCCGGTGAACAGACCCGGGAACTGATCTGCGGCAAAAGCCATCATGGCCTGGAACCCTACGATCTGTTTGGCCATGTTGGGGGCGATCACCGCAGGGATCTCCCCTTTGGACACATCCGCTTCCAAAGCGGCTCTGTCGCCGCCCGTGGTGCCCATCACAAAAGGAATGTGTTGCTGGATATAAAACCGGGCATTGGCATTGACCGCGGACGGGTGGGTGTAGTCGATGGCAATGAAATCGCCGAACGTCTGCCGGATCTTTGAAACAGCCGTCTCCCGCTCATCGGGTTTTATCAGTGTGACGGAAATTTTATCCACTTGAAAGGATGTTTCACAGATATCAGGTCCGGTCAGAGAGGCCGGAATAAGCTGAAACCGGGGATCGGACAGCGCGGCCCGGGCCATGGTTGCCGCCACATTCCCGGGCAGCCCGTTGATCATCACAAAAATATTATCCATGGTGTTGCTCCTTACAGGCTCAGAACCAGTTTTTTGAGTCGGCGGACAGCATCAGGTGCCTGGGTGCGCATCCAGTGTGTCAAAGATGCCATTGCCGGCGGAATATAGGTTTCAAACCATGATTTTCCCTTGACCCGGCTCAAATAGGCAAACGCGCCGAGAATCTGCAGGTTCCGGGTCAGGGAGCAATAGTCAAAGTTGTGTCTAAATTCCTGTCGACGGTCCGGGGATGTCAGGTTCAGCCGGTCCATGGTATAGACCAGCAGGTTTTTTTGAACGGATTTCGGCAGGGCCACATAGGGATCCAGTAACAAGGAAGCCAGATCATATTGCAGCGGGCCGATCCGGGCGGCTTGAAAATCGATGAAAAACGGGGCTCCATTTTTGATCATGATGTTTTTTGACTGGCAGTCCCGGTGCATCAGTCCGTTTATACCACCTTTCAATGCCTGATCGGCAATGAAATGAAAGTCATCTGCCAGGGCATCAAAATCAATATTTTTTCCCAGATAGCCCTGAACAAATCGGTCCACAAAATACCGGCATTCGTTTTCCAGAATCAGCGTCCTGGAATAATAAGGGGTCTGGCAGGTCCAGGACAGGTCAAACCCCTGGGCGCCTTTTCGGGAAAACAAAATCAACCGGTCAATGACCTTTTCATACAGGCCCGTGATTTGAGACAGGTCCGATATCTGAGCCACCACATCGGCCAGATGAAGGTTTCCCAGATCCTGAACCGCCACCACACCGCTGAATGCATCATAAGCCAGAATTTGCGGGACACAGATGCCGTTTTGATACAGATGATTGCCAATGGCCACAAACGCATCCACCTGGGCGCGCCGGTCTGTTTCCGGCAGGCAGATACCGTGGTCGCAGACCACCACCGACCCGGAAGTCTCTCCGGATAAAGGTGGTGTCTTTGAAACCGGGCTTGCCCGGAACCAGGACCGGTCGGAACCGTCTCCGGACAACGCCTGGATGTCAACGTGTCTCACAGAAGATCCAAGGGCTTTGGCGCTGATCCACAGCCGGGCCGTGCGTGAATAGGCATCGATGGTACCGATGTCTTCCCAGAACAGGTCCGGGGCCACATATGCTTTGATTTTTTTGGCCGGACACAATTGCGCATACCAGTCAATACTGGAAAAAACGCGGTTTTCGGGCAGATGGTCAAAGATTTTTGGAGACAGCACCTGGATACCGGTAAATGCCAGCCCCTGACCGGGGGAACGAAATCCGGTGATCCAGGCATCTGAATCCATGGTCACCTGGTTGTACGCGGCCCGATCATGGAGCACCAGCGTGGCCAGGGCTTGATTTGCCAGATGAAACCGCCAGACCGAAGTCAGGTCGATATCTGTGACCACATCACTGTTGATGACAAAAAAAGAGTCGTTTTCCATGATATCTTTGACATTGGCAATGGCACCGCCGGTATCCAGAATCAAAGATTCATGCACGTCACGAATGTCCACATCCGGGCCAGGATCCAGGTGATCCAGAAAATCGGTGATCTGATGGGACAGATGGTGGCTATTGATCAGAATCCGTCGGCATCCGCTTTGAACCAATCGTTCGATGGTGTGCTGCAAAACCGGTTTTCCGCCTAAAGTGAACAGCGGTTTGGGCAGGGTCCGGGTATAGGGCAACAGCCGGGTCCCGAATCCGGCGGCCAGAATCAATGCGTTCATGACGTTTCTTTAAGAAGCGATCACCCGGATCAACCGGGAGATGATCTGTTTAAAGTAATCGATCTGAATCTGGTCTTCAGATCCGTTAATTTTGTTTCTGGAAAAAAATCGGGCCGCATTTCTGTAATTGATCAAAGACATGGATTCTTTCAGGGACACTTGTTTGCGTTTGTACAACCGGACCCCGTAAGAATGAATTTTTTTGGCCAGTTCTTTTTCATCCTGGGAAAGCGCTTTTTGTTCTTTTTCAAAGTACAGCAGTGCGGTTTTGTAGGATTCCAGAAAAGGCAGCGTGAATGCGGCAAACCATTTGAGTTTGCGCAATCCTAAAGATGTCAGGTTCAGCGTGTCCATGCCGGTGGGATCCGGTACCAGAATGCCTTCATTGATGAACCCTTTGATACAGTTGGAGATATGTTCTTCACAGGTGATCTCCGTGTCATTGAAAAATTCATCGTGAAAGATTTTTTCCAGAAACCGGTACCTTCGCACTAGGTCGGGCAATGCAAACTTGAACCGGTCCACCTCTAAAATGGCCACGGCTGTGAAAGCGGCCGGAATAAAAAACGAGATCACTGAGTTTTTGTAATAATCCAGAATGGCCCGTTTGTTATGCTTAACGATGAAATAAGTGTCGTCGGTGATCTCTTCTTCGTCCTCATCCACCAGTTCCATGAAGTTTCTGGACAGAAAATTATGAATCACCGTGTTGAATGTGTTGTCCAGATCCAAAAGCAATGTTTCCGACAGCTCCGCTTTGTCGTTCATCAGGATGTTGAGATACGTGTTGGCCCGTTCGATCATCTGTCCTTTTGAAAAACTGTTTTTCGGGCTGTTTAAAATGGCGCTGGCAATGATGCCGTGGGGGGTTGCCACGGCCTGTTTGTTGATGGCGGACATCAATTTATAACTGAATTTTTTGACAAAATCCATGAACTCCGGGTCCGTTGCCCGGGCAGGATCCATGTGTGTCTGGTGAATGTAGTCTTTGATGGAAATGGGATCATCAAACCGGATATAGACTTTGCCGTATTTTTTTTTCAGAAACTTGCGGGTGTTGATCAGACCTTTCAGGGTTTCCGGGCTTTTACTGCCGCCTTCGATCTCCTTGAGATAGGCATCTTCTTCCAGAACACGGTCATATCCCACAAAAATAGGCACAAAATACAGATTGTCGCAGGCACCGTTCAAATGGGCCTTGATGATCATGCTTAAACCCCCCGGCCGGGGCGTCAGCAGTTTGCCGGTGCGGCTCCGGCCGCCTTCAATGAAAATTTTGATATTAAATCCCTCATACAGCAATTTTTCCAGGTACGCGGCAAAGATTTTGGTATACAGGGTCGCCCCTTTAAAGGTACGCCTGAGAAAAAAAGCGCCGCCGCCCCTGAACAACGGTCCTAATGGCCAGAAAGACAGATTTTTTCCGGCCGCAATATGGGGGCAGGGCATGTTGTTTCTGAACATGACATAGGGCAGCAGCAGATAGTCTAAGTGGCTTTTATGGCAGGGCACCAGAATCAACGGGGCTTCCGTGTATTTTTCCCGCATCCGGTTGATCTGTTTCTGATCCACCACCAGGCCTTCAAAAATGTTTTTGAAAATCCAGGTCAAAATCCAGTTGCCTAAGTTGATGATCCGAAGGTTGTAATTGGCGGCGATTTCATTGATATAGGACGCGGCTTTTTTATTGGTTTTTTTCAAAGAAATGTTGTTTTTTGCGGCATAGTCCGCCAGAAATTCCCGGAGGGACTGACGGGTCAGGATATCTTCCGTGATTTCCTGGCGGGATTTAAGAACCGGTCCGGTAATGCTTTTTCTCTGGCGGTTCAGGATGTCCACCAGAAAACTTCTCAACCGGTGGGTCTGAAATTCCGAATCCAGACGTTCAATTTCCGGTCTGGCCAGAAATTCCTTGAGATTGACCGGGCGGGCCAGTTCCACCCGGATTTTTTCCGGTTGGCGCAACAGGATCGTCATCCGCTTCAACCATCCGGGTTTTTCATGGGTCCCGAATAAAATTTCCCCTAAGCCCGGGTTTTTGTGCATGGGCTTGGTCACATAGATGATATCTTCCGGAATGATGATCACGGGGCGCTTCATATGTTTTTGATATTCGATCAGATGGTACAGCGGATCAGGCGTGGCACGGATGAACCGGTTGTAGAAATCATCTTCTTCAATCAGGTGGACAAATCCGGATTTTCCTGAAAACAGTTCCTGGAACGCATATCCGGATTTGTAAAAATCCTTGAATGAAAAATGATGGAAAAAATAATCCAGATGTGACAGCCAGATTCGGAACAACCGCTTCACCGGCAGCAGAAAAAAGAAATGCAGATCAAATCCCAGTTCCGGATAGGGCAGATCCAGTGCTTTGAGCCGGGTGTGAAAATATAGAAAATCAAACAACCGTTTGTTTTTACTGGCATATATAATACAGGCGTCTTTATCTAACGAATTGATTTTTTCTAAGTTATGATCATCCAGGTTCACTTTTCGTATCAGGCGGTTCAATATTTTTCGGGTGATACAGCTGTGATTGCCCGGGTAAAGGTTGGTAAAATAATCGAATGTATTTCCCAACAGGTAATCAATGGTACAGCGTATTCTGGCCCTGGTCCTGGGGATCAGGGTTTTGAAAAACTGGAAAAGGTGCATGGATTTTCCCTTATTGTTATGGCCTTGCTGCGGTGCAGTTCAACCGTTATTTATTATCAAACCTGACCTTTAAAGGCAATATGATAGTTGAAAACCGGCACGTGCCCATGCCAAAATAGCCTTGATAAATCAATGTGTCTGTGCTATTTTCCAAAATCTATTGACAAGTAAGCTTTTTTTGTTGTGTTACCATTTTTGGGTGGTGAAAAAAATAAGGAGGAACTATTTATGAAAACGTTGATCGGCGGTGCAATTGCTGTGCTTCTCGGTGTGGTCGGACTGGCAGTATGGTTTGGTCATTTTTTGAACCTTCTGGCCGGATGTATTCCGCCTGTACTGTTGCTGGGCGGCGGGCTTGCACTGTATCTGGGGTTTGATGAACTCAAGGATTCCTGGAAGAACAAAGAAGGTAAAGACGCTCCTGCAGATGACAAATCAAGAATCGCTGAACTGGAAAAAGAATTGAACGATCTGAAAAAAAATTAAGAAACCGGTTTAAGAGAACTGATTCAAAGTATTAGCATACGAAAAGGGCCAGTGTTACACCGGCCCTTTTTTTGTTTGCGTGAAGCGCTTTCAAATTGAAAGGCATTGGTTAGTCATACAGATAGCTGGCCTGTGATTCGGCGATGAATGTCTCCAGTTCCAGCTGCCACCGGGCTTTGATTTCCCGGATGGCCGTCATGGCGCACAGATCGGTGCGAATGGCCGCATCTCCTAAAATCAGGTCCATGGGAAGGCGCTCATATTCATACTCATACGGAGGCGGCTTGAATTCAAAATCATCCGGATGACATTTGATGATCAGCTGTAAAGCCAGCAGGGATGCGGTATAGGGTTCAAAATCGTCTGGGGCCGTGACATGGATATGAAATCCTTTGCAAACCTGACCCTGCCATTTGCCCGAAGTCGGCTGGAAACACATGGGTCTGAAACTGGCGCCTGCAACATCCCGGTTCAATATCGGGGCCATGGCCGCCGTGTCCATGAACGGGGCCCCGAAGCACTCAAAGGGTAAAGTGGTGCCGCGGCCCTCGCTGATGTTGGTTCCTTCAAAAATCACCTGACCGGGGTAAACCATGCACGACAGGGGTGTGGGCAGATTGGGCGAGGGCAGAATCCATGTCCGCCCGGTGTCATGCCAGTACATGCTGCGCTTCCACCCGGACATGGGTACCACGGTCAGATCGCATCCGATCTGAAATGCCTGATTGAAATATCGGCAGATTTCTCCGACCGTCATGCCGTGGCGCATGGGAATGGGAAACCGGCCCACAAACGACGCACATTCCGGTTTCAAAACATTGCCTTCCACCCTTGTCCCGCCGATGGGATTGGGCCGATCCAGAATGATCACTGATTTACCGGTGTGAGCCGCCAATTCCATACAATAGGATATGGTATAGATAAAGGTGTAAACACGGGTCCCCACATCCTGAATATCCACGATCAGTGTATCCAGATTATCAAACATCTGTGTCGTGGGAATCCGGGTGTGGCTGTACAGGCTGTAGATGGGAATGCCCAGTTCCGGATCTTTTCCATGGGGGGATTCAATCATATTGTCCTGTTTTTCCGCATAAAATCCATGCTGGGGGGAAAAAAGCGTGGTCAGTCGGCCGGGAAACAGATCCTGGATCACCTGGACGGCATGGCAAAATTGAAAATCCACTGAGGCGGGGTTGGCAAGCAGGCCGATCCGGCGGTCTTTAAGTTCTGACGCAAACCTGTGTTTCAAATTTTCAAGCCCGATGGTGACACAAGGCGGCATAGGTTTCTCCAAAAATTTTCATAATTATCGGGTTATCGTTGACAAAATATCAAATCCTAACTATGTGAAAGCCTGACCGCAACAATTTTTTATTTTATCTGTGTTTTTTTGGAAGGAAATTTTGTGCATGCTGTTCAAAATCAGTGAATCCATCGCCTCCATCAAACCCTATGAGGCGGGCAAGCCGTTAAAGGCGCTTGAAAGGGAGTTCAACATACAGTCGGCAGTGAAACTGGCATCCAATGAGAATCCATTGGGGTTTTCGCCGCAGGTCACAGATGCGGTCATGAAGAACCTGCATCATATGAACCGGTATCCTGAGCCGGTGGCCCATGATCTGTGCCAGAACCTGGCCCAATATCACAAGGCAGGGCCGGACAATATTGTTCTGGGAAACGGGTCGGATGATCTGATCGCTCTGCTGGCCCATGCATTTTTAAACCCGGGCGATCATGCGGTCATGCCGCTGCCCTCGTTTCTCATGTATGAAATCAGTGTGAAAACCGCCAAAGGCGTTCCTGTGATGGTACCGTTGTCCGGATTTGACACCCCGTTGTCAGGCATGCTTGAAACAATGTCTTCCAGAACCAAACTGGTGTTTGTCACCAATCCCTTTAATCCCACGGGAACTATCATTACAAAAGACGCGTTTGCCGCATTTGCCGATCAGGTGCCGCCAGATGTGCTGATTGTGGTGGATGAAGCATATATGGAATTTGTGCGTGATCCGGCTGTGTATAATTCCCTGGACACCCCGCTGACAGACCCCCGGATCGTGACCCTGCGAACTTTTTCCAAAGCCTATGGCCTGGCCGGATTCAGGATCGGTTACGGCATCATGGACAAAAAAGTGGCTCAGATTCTCAACCGCATCCGCCAGCCGTTCAATGTCAACGGACTGGCCCAGGTGGCAGGAGAAGCAGCTCTGGCAGACCAGGATTTTTTGCGCAAAAGCATCGACACGGTGCATCAGGGAATTGATTTTCTGACCCGGGAACTGTCCTTACTCGGATTGGATCCCCTGCCCACCCAGGCCAACTTTCTGATGGTGGATGTGAAAACCGATGCCACAAAACTGTTCACCCGGCTGCTCCATCACGGGGTGATTGTCCGGTCCATGAAATCCTACGGATTTGACACGTTTTTACGAATCAACGCGGGCACTTTTCAGGAAAACCAGGCATGCATCGCAGCATTGAAAGCGGAGCTGTCATGACTTTTCGAATCATCACCATTGACGGCCCGGCCGGATCCGGCAAAACAACGGTCAGTAAACTTCTGGCCCGGCAGCTGCACTGTGTCCGGGTGGATACCGGTGCCCTGTACCGGGCTGTGGCATTTGAAATCCACCGGCAGCACATCTGCTGGGAAAACGATGCAGCACTGGATGCATTTGTATCGGGTCTGGATTTGAATGTGGTACTGGAAAACGAAGAAATGCGGGTGCTGTCTTCAGGTAACGATATCACACCGTTTCTGCGTACACCCGAAATCACCATGCTGGCTTCCGCGACCTCGGCCAGACCGGCGGTCCGGTCCGCGCTTCTGGACATTCAACGCCGGATCGCCCGGCAGCAGGATGCGGTATTTGAAGGCCGGGACATGGGCACGGTGGTGTTTCCCGATGCCACGGTCAAATTTTTTCTGATAGCGGATCTGGCGGTTCGGGCCCGTCGCCGGTTTGATGAAATTTTGGATCCGGCAAAGGATTTATCCCGAATTCAGGCCGACATGGCCGCCCGGGACGATCAGGATACCCGGCGGGACCAGGCACCATTGAAACCCGCGCCGGATGCGATTCTGATCGATTCTTCCCGGCTGACGGCTTCGCAGGTGGTGGAAGAGATGCTCAAACATCTGTAGAATCAAGAAAAACTATCGATTATTTTATTGATTTTTTTTTTACTGATTGCTATAAAGGTAAATTGTACTCGCATTCTTTGACCCATTTTGACCATCCAGGGATGCGAGTAACTAAATTCGATTAGGGGGATTAATATTAATGAACAACATTGCTGAAGAGAACGAAAACCAGGAAATGAATACTGAAGAGTTAGAGACACAAAACGTGGACGTCGAGGCCCGGGACACTGAATTGGATACTGAAGAAGAATCCAATGCAATTGAAGAAGTGAATGCCCTGTCACCGGAAACGGAAATCACCGGTGAAGAAACCATGGAAGAATTACTGGGCATTTATGAATCCAGCCTCAAAAAATTTGAGGAAGGGCAGGTTGTCATCGGCACTGTCATCTCCGTGGGCCGTGATATGGTTCTGGTGGATGTGGGATATAAATCAGAAGGCCGGATCTCTATTCAGGAATTCATTGATGAGCAAGGCAATGTCAATGTCAAGGTGGGTGATCAGTTCGAGGTCATGATCGAAGTATGGGACGAAGAAGAGGAAACCGTGCTTCTGTCTCGTGACAAGGCCAAAAAAGTCAAGGTGTGGGATGCCATTAAAGATATCTATGATGCAGACGGCACCATCGAAGGCGTTATCACCAACCGGGTCAAAGGCGGATTTTCCGTGGATATCGGCCTTCAGGCGTTTCTGCCCGGATCCCAGGCCGATCTGCGTCCCATCCGCAACATGGATGAAATGGTTAACAAAACCTATGAATTCAAGATTCTTAAGTACAATAAGCGACGCAACAATATTGTTCTGTCCCGGCGGGTACTGCTGGAAGCGGAACGGGAAAAACTGCGGGCCGCTACCCTGGAAGCCATTGAAAACGACAAGGTGATGGAAGGGATCGTCAAAAACATCACGGAATACGGCATCTTTGTGGATCTCGGCGGTGTGGACGGATTGCTGCACATCACCGATATCTCCTGGGGCCGTGTGAAACATCCGTCTGAACTTTATTCGGTGGGTGATAAAATCACGGTCAAGATTCTGTCCTATGATTTTGAAAAAGAGCGTGTATCTTTGGGCATGAAACAGCTGACACCCGATCCCTGGACCACGGCGGTGGACAAATATCCCATTGGTTCAAAAATTATGGGAAAAGTGGTCAGCCTGACCGATTATGGTGCATTTATTGAGCTGGAAGAAGGGGTTGAAGGACTGATCCATGTGAGTGAAATGTCCTGGACCCGGAAAATCCGGCATCCATCCCAGATGGTCACTGTGGGAGAGGAAATCGAGGCCGTGGTTCTGGATCTCAAACCGGATAACCGGCGGATTTCTCTGGGCATCAAGCAGACCCAGGAAAATCCCTGGGAAGTGATTTCCCAGAAATATCCCGTGGGCACCATCATTGAAGGAAAGATCAAAAATATCACTGAATTCGGCCTGTTCATCGGTATTGACGATGATATTGACGGGCTGGTGCATATTTCTGATATTTCATGGACCAAACGGATCAAGCATCCGTCTGAAGTCTATAAAAAAGGGGATACGATTCAGGCGGTGGTTCTGGATATCGACAAAGCCAATGAACGGTTTTCTTTAGGGATCAAACAGACCCAGTCCGATCCCTGGGAAACGGTTGCCCAGCGCTATGAAGTGGGCAAGGAGATTTCCGGTGTCATCACCAATCTAACGGATTTCGGCGTGTTTGTGGAACTGGAAGAAGGCATTGAAGGACTTGTGCATGTGTCTGAAATCAGTAAAGAAAATGTTAAAAGCCCCAAAGACCACTACCAGGTGGGAGACAGCATCACCGCCAAGGTCATGAATATCAATTCAGATGAACGCCGCATCGGGCTTTCCATCAAACGCCTGGAAGATGACGATGATGACAGATATCTGGAGGAATTTGCCAAGAACATGCGGCCGGCAACCTCTTCTTTTGGAGAGATTCTGCGCAATAACATCCAGGAGCAGATTGAAGCCAACAAAACCCAGGAAAACAAGAAAGATAAGTAAACACAGCGGTTTTCAATCTACATCCATGTGTTGATAAACGGTTCAGGGCCGGGCAAATATTCATTTTGCCCGGCCCTTTATATATGTGTATGATTTGAAAAGGAGGCTTTGTTCATGTTTTCACGACGTCATCCCATCCTGTTTTTCCTGCTGATTCTAACCGCTTGTGCCACAGTTCTGTGCGTGGGCGGAATGCTGGTGGTTTTTTCCGTTTCCCGCATGGTGTTCTCCACTGCCGGTACGTTTCATGAACCCAAAGGCAATATCGGTATCGTTGAAGTGACCGGTCCGATTCTATCTTCCAGGCAGGTGATTGAAAATATCAAGATATTCCGGGATGATGATGACATCAAAGCCATTGTTGTCCGGGTGGACAGCCCCGGCGGAGGGGTGGGACCTTCCCAGGAGATTTTCAGGGAACTGATGAAAACCCGGCCGGTGAAAACCGTGGTCGCTTCCATGGGATCTGTGGCAGCGTCCGGCGGATATTATATCGCTGCCGGGGCTCAGGCCATTGTGGCCAATCCGGGAACCATTACCGGCAGCATCGGCGTGATCATGGAACATGTCAATCTGACGGAACTGGTGCAAAAAATCGGGATTTCGCCTCGGGTCATCAAAAGCGGTGAATTCAAGGACCTGGGCTCCCCGTTTCGGGAACTGGGAGACAACGAGCGGCAATTGCTTCAGGAGCTGGTGAATGAGCTTCACCAGCAGTTTGTATCGGATGCGGCCCGGGCCCGGAATATTGAAAAACAAATAATGGGTGAAATTGCAGACGGGCGGATTTATACCGGGCAGACGGCCCTGGACCTGAATCTGATTGACCGCCTGGGAAATCTGGACGATGCGGTGGTCTGGGCCGCAGAACTGGCAGAAATGGATCAGGAGCCGGTTCCGGTGTATCCGAAAGACAATCCCATATCGGTGCTGCGAAAAATGACCCAGACCTTATTCAAAGATCTCAATATCTCCGGCACCATAACGGATAATCTCCGGTACATCATCCATTAAGGAGATCACGGATGAAGCGGTTCCGGGTACCGGTCCTCCGTCAATGACCACATCCAGGCGGGTGCCGAAATAATCATGAAGCAAAGACGGGTCCTGAAACACCGTGCCTTCGGGATCTGTGGCGGAAGTGGAGATAATGGGGTTGCCCAGTTCTAAGGCCAGTGCTAAAGCGATCTTGTGGTCCGGTACGCGGATACCGGCGGTTTTCCGGTTGGTGAGCATGATTTTGGGCACCATCCTGGATCCCGGCAGCACAAAGGTGTACGGGCCCGGCAGTAATCGTTTCATATTCCGGTAAGCGATATTGGATACCTTGGCATAGGTGGCGATATCTTTCAGGTCCGGGCAGATAAAGCTGAAGGGTTTGCTGGGGTTGCGCTGTTTGATGGCATACACCTGTTCTATGGCTTTTTTGTTCATGATATCACAGCCTATCCCATAGAATGTATCTGTGGGATAGGCGATGATACCGCCTTTTCTGAGGATATCCACGACCCGGGAAACCAGTCGTTCCTGGGGATTGTCCGGATTTATTTTCAGCAGCATGAGCGGGTTTCCTGTATAAATTGAATTCAATCTATCAATATAGCACATCTGGCCTTAGCGGCAAATGAAAAACCATGTGTCATTCTTGACTTGACCCCGGGATATGAGTAACGTTATTGTAATAGATCATTTCTAAAAAAGGAGGGCTGTATGGAAAAACAGGTTCTCGTTCCTGTGGATCAATCCCGGACTTCGCTGCAGGCAGTCAGGTATGCGGCCCGGGTATCGTCTTTTATCAAGGATTTACATTGTGTGCTGTATCATGTGCAGGCCCCGGTGTCATTGTATCTTAAAGAAGAAGCGGCCAGGGATATGCATGTCCGTGCCCAGATGAACCGGGTGTTGAAAAAAAATGAAGCCGCAGCCATGGAACTGCTGAACCGGCTTAAATCTGAAATGACGGATGCCGGTTTTCCAAAAGATCGTATCCGTCTGTTGACCCGGCCCCGGGAACTGGGACTGGCACAGGATGTGATCGAATATGCCCAGAAAAAAATGATGGATGCCATTGTGGTGGGGCGACGGGGCGTATCAGGGATTCACAAATTTTTTGATACCAGCGTTTCCGAAGCCATTCTGGAACGATCTCAGGTGATCCCCGTATGGATGGTGAACAAAGATGCGGGGCAGAATTCGACTGAAAAGATTCTGGTGGCCATTGACGGATCTGAAGATGCCTTGCGGGCGGTGGATCACGTGGGATTCATGATATCGGAAAATAAAGAGGTCCACGTCACACTGATCCATGTCACCAACACAGCCCATAATTATTGTGAAATCAACCTGGAGGACGATCCCGAATTTGTCCAGATTATTGAAAAAAAGGATCGGGCCTGTGTGGATCAGTTCTACCCCCAGGCCATGGATAAATTTAAACAGATGGGACTGTCACAGAATCAGGTGGATGTTCATACGCTGCAAGGTTCCCGACGTATCGGGCAAGACGTGGTGACCTATGCGGAAAAAAACAAATTCAATACCCTGGTCATCGGCCGGCGGGGTATCAATAAATCATTTTTCATGGGATCCGTGTCCAGGCAGATCATCAGTCATGCATCAGATATTGCCGTCTGGATCGTTCCATAAGACTTAAGCGTACAGGCCACTTAACCGTCTCCGAAACTGATACCTAAGGCCCGGGCGGTCATGACCAGTTCCCCTTCCCGGGGCACGGTGCGGATCCGGTCCACAGCGTCGGCCAGAAGGACCGGTGCAATCCCGGTCCCGGTCAACGCGGCCATCATGCCGAACTGGTTTCTGGCAATCATCTGAACGGCATAGACCCCAAACCGGGTGCACAATTGACGGTCAAACTGCGTGGGTGTGCCACCCCGCTGCAAATGGCCCAACACCACGCATCGGGATTCTTTTCCGGTTCTGGACTGAATTTCTTCGGCCACCTGTTCCCCGATGCCCCCCAGACGGATTTCCCGGTCCGTGTGGTTTGCAAAGTCGGCAATTAAATCCTGATCGGCCGGGCTGGCGCCTTCCGCCACAATGACAAGGGTGAACAATTTTCCCTCGGTCTCACGGGCGTTGATTTTTCGGCACACCGCATCATAATTAAACGGAAATTCAGGAATGAGAATGACGTCAGCCCCGCCGGCCAGGCCGGCCTGGGTCGCAATCCAGCCAGCATATCGGCCCATGACTTCTAAAACCATGACCCGGTCATGGCTCTGGGCCGTGCTGTGAAGCCGATCCAATGCATCCACGGCACAGGAGACTGCGGTGTCAAACCCGAATGTCATGAGCGTGGCATCCAAGTCGTTGTCAATGGTTTTGGGAACGCCCACCACAGGCCATCCATGCTCATGCATCTGCAATGCCACGGTCAGGGTGCCGTCTCCACCAATGGCTACCAGGGCGGACAAGCCCAGACGGTCAAAGTTGGTCTTTGCCTGGGCCAGAATGCTGGAATCGATTTGACGGGTTTTTCCCTGCCCGGTTTTAGCGGAAAAAGGGCCGCTGCTGGCCGTGCCTAAAATCGTGCCGCCCCGGACCAGCAGGCCGTCCATATCCTTGATGGACAGGGGCCGGGTTTTCATGGGCGTCAGGAGCCCGTCATAGCCGCCGTGGATACCGATGCTTTCCCATCCCTGCAGGGCAGCGGCTTTGACAATGGCCCGGATAACCGCATTAAGACCAGGGCAGTCACCGCCACCGGTGACAATGCCTATTTTCTTTTTTTTATGGGTGGTGTTCATGACTTTCCTAGTGTATTTTTAAGGCAAACAAACTCAGGACATGCTATCAGATATGACGGGTTCAGACAATACATTTTACCGGCGGCACAAAGGGTGGACCGCCTTCCTGCTGCTGGTATTTCTGGCGGTGGTGTTTCAGTCGGGCCGCCGGATCATACTGCCCAACGAGCAGCAGCTTCGACATGCGTTTCATCTCAAGGTCCAGGCCTGGTTTCCGGAACCGGCCCGCCATCTGGCCCAAAGACAGGGGATCAATCCTTTTCGCGATGAAGGTGAGTCTGAAAATCGATCTTTTCAAGGCCGGGTGGTCCTGGTCCATGGCCTGGATGATCCAGGCATTATGTGGGATGACCTGGCACCGATCCTTTGGGAAAAACAATTCCAGGTGTACATCATGTCCTATCCCAATGACCAGGCCATCCGGGCGTCTTCAAAGTTCTTTTTTGACAGCATGCAGGATCTGGCACAAACAAATTCATCCCCGGTTTTTATTGTGGCCCATTCCATGGGCGGGCTGGTGGCCCGGGATATGCTCACCTGTCCAAAAATAAATTATTCACGTGCGGCGGCGGCTGGAAAAGTGCCGGATGTCAAGCGGCTCATTCTGGTGGGAACCCCGAATCAGGGCGCACAAATGGCAAGGTTCCGGATCATCACCGAGATCAAGGATCAGATATTTCACCTGTTCAAGCCGGGCACCCACTGGCTGCACTGCCTGCTGGACGGTACGGGTGCGGCCGGGGTGGATCTTCTGCCCGGCAGCCGGTTTCTGACTCAGTTGAATCAGCGGCCGCTTCCCGGGGATGTGCCCATCGATATCATTGCCGGAATGATGTTTTTTTCCCGGGAACCAACTGATGTGGAAAATATGCTGGGTGACGGCCTGGTCTCTGTGAACGCCACCCGGCTCAATGACCTGCCTTTGATCCGGGTGCCGGGCAATCATTTTTCCATGATTCGGAATCTGACCCGTTCAAGCACCCGGGTTCCTCCGGCAATTCCTGAAATACTGGCGAAACTTGAGTGATGACTGCTTCTGTTTTTAAAATCATAATTCTGATCTTTTTGCTTGGACTGACTGCGGGGTGCCGGACCCCGGAAGCGTTCCGCCGGGATGTGGATGCCGGGGTCCGGGAAATGGTGACACAAACCCGTTCCCAGATACTTGAAAAAGAATCAAAATTCAGCATTGAAAAACCCGGAGACACGTTGCGGCGGCAACTGCTTCAACAGCTGTCTTTGCCGGTTGCCGGGCCGGCATCCCTGGGAACGGGTCATCTGCTGGAAATTCCGCACTGGCCGGAACCCGGGTTTCCCGCAGCCATCCAGACGCCGGATACCCATCGGGAAAAACAGGCATCCCCATTGACCCTGTCTTTGTTTCAATCTCTGGAAATCGGTGCCCAGAACAGTTTTGAGTTTCAAACCAGAAAAGAAGCCGTGTTCCAGGCAGGTCTGGCCCTGTATCTGGAGCAGGATTTTTTTCGAAACAAGGTCATCGGGCAGGTGCAGCAGCTGTTCAGTGCGGATCTGTCCACGGATCCCGACCGGAAAGGGACCCGCTCCAGTATGGAAATGACCGGTGAACGCCGGTTTGAAAGCGGACCTGTATTGACGGCATCTCTGGCGGCGGATCTGGCCTCTTTGCTGTTCAGCGGAGGCAATTCGTCACTGGGAGTTCTCGGAGATGCCAGTCTGTCCATTCCGTTGCTGCGGGGGTCGGGCCGGCATATTGTCACAGAACCCCTGCGGCAGGCAGAGCAGAATATGGTGTATGCCATTCTGGAATTTGAGCAATTCAAACAAACATTTGCCGTGGCCGTGGGCCGTCAGTATCTGAACCTGTTACAGCAGATGGACACGGTGGACAATGCCCGGGATGACTATATCCGCCGCCAGGCACTGACGCTTCGAAGCCGGCGCCTGGGCGATGCCGGCCGGCTCAAGGAGATCGAGGTGGATCAGTCCGTCCAGACCCAGCTGGTGGCAAGGCAGCGATGGCTTTCAGCCCAGGAGGCGTTCAAAAAACAGATGGATTCCTTTAAAATGCTGCTGGGGTTACCGCCGGATGCTGAAATCCGTCTGGATATGGCACCTCTCAAGCAGATGGAGAAAATGGATGATTTACATCGGGACCCAGAGCTTCCCGGTCCTTTGGAGCTGTCCGAGCAAACCGCCATTTCTCTGGGCCTGGCCCGGCGGCGGGATTTGCAGGTGGCCCAGGGAAAAGTGTTTGATGCCCAACGGGCCGTGGTGGTGGCAGCCGATGCTCTGGGCGCTGAACTGACGTTTCTGGGATCTGTATCCGTGGGGGAACGCAGAACCATCACCACCGCAGATCTTGACAATGCCCGGCTTCGCACGGACAAAGGGGTTTTTTCCGCTTTTTTGACCATGGATCTGCCTTTTGAGCGAACCGCTGAAGCGGTGACCTACCGCAACCGGTTCATTCAGCTGGAACAGGCGGTGCGGGAGGTTCAGAAACTGGAAGACACACTGAAAACCGAGATACGCAGCCGGTTAAGGGAATTGTTCGAAGCCAGACAGACCTTGTTTATCCAGGCCCAGGCCGTGGCTCTGGCGGAAAAGCGGGTGAAAAGCATTTCTTTGTTCATGGAGGCGGGCAGGGCTGAAACCCGGGATCTGCTGGAAGCCCAGGATGCGTTGCTGGCTGCCCAGAACAATCTGACGGCGGCAAGGGTCAATTACCGGATCGCGGAGCTGGAGATTCAACGGGATATGGGAGTGCTTATGGTCACGGATACCGGATTATGGCAGGAATATTCACCAAAAGGATCGTTTTGATGTCAGGCAAAAAATGGAAGATTTGGGGGGTAGTGCTTGTGGTGTTCGGAACCCTTTCTCTGGTTTTGTGGCACCGGTTTTCGGATTCTCCTGAACCATTGTCCAGGGATGCCGTGTATGAGGTGAGATCCGGGCCGTTGACCATCGATCTGGTGGAGTCCGGTACCATCAAGGCCAGGGAGCAGTTGATCATCAAAAACGAGGTGGAGGGAAAAACGTCCATTCTCTATCTGATTCCCGAGGGCACCCAGGTGAAAAAAGGGGACCTGCTGGTGGAACTGGATGCCAGTGCATTGATGGATGCAAGAATCGATCAGGAAATCAAGGTGCAGAATGCGGACGCCGCATTTGTCAATGCCACCGAAACCCTGGCAGTGGTGGAGAACCAGGCCCAAAGCGACCTGGATCTGGCAAAACTGACCCTGGATTTTGCCCGCCAGGATTTGAAAAAATACACGGATGGCGAATATCCCAATGCATTGCAGAAAGCCAACGCAGAAATCACCCTGGCCCAGGAAGAACTGGCCCGGGCCAGGGAACGGCTGGATTGGTCCAAAACCCTGTATAAAGAAAAATTTATTTCCCAGACTGAGCTGGCAGCCGATGAACTGGCTGAGAAAAAAAAGGCTCTGGATTTGACCCTGGCAGAAAACAATCTGGATCTGCTGGTCAATTATACCAACCAACGGGATCTGGCCCAGCGCAAAAGTGATGTCAGTCAGGCCGAGATGGCCCTGGAGCGGACAAGGCGCAAAGCCCGGGCCGATGTGGTGCAGGCCCAGGCTGAGCTCAAAGCCAGAGAAGCCGAGTTTAAACGACAGAAGGACAAACTGGAAAAAATTTTGACCCAGCTGGAAAAAACAAAAATTATCTCTCCGGCCCAGGGGCTTGTGATTTATGCCACCAGCGCCCAGGGCGGCATGTTTAGGAGAAATACGGAACCGCTCCAGGAAGGCCAGGATATCCGGGAACGCCAGGAACTGATCTATCTGCCCACGGCCAGTTCCAGCAATGCGGAAGTCGCCATCCATGAATCCAATCTTAAAAAAGTCCGGAAAGGCATGCCGGCAAAAGTGACTGTGGATGCGTTGCCCGGCCGGGAATTTTCAGGCAGAATCATGCATATCGCCCCGCTGCCTGATGCCCAGAGCATCTGGATGAATCCGGATTTGAAGGTGTTCACCACCCAGATTTTTCTGGATGGAAATGACAGTGACATGAGAACCGGCATGAGCTGCCAGGCCCGGATTATTGTGGAGACCCATGACAATGTGCTGTCCGTTCCGGTTCAGGCGGTTCTTCAGGTCCAGGGTGTTCCCACGGTATATGTGAAAGCCGGCAATGAATTTGTTCCCCGGCAGGTGGAGATCGGTCTGGACAACAACCGGTTGATTCATGTGAAAGATGGGCTGAAGACCGGTGATATTGTGCTGCTCACCCCGCCCCTCAAGGATGCGGGTAAAGATGCCGCCCCTTTGACAGACCCGGATCCTCTCCCGGAGCAGGAAAAATAGGATCATGACGCCGGACAAAACAAATGATGCCCCCAGGTCACTGATCTGTCTTGAAAATGCAAAAAAGATCTATACCATGGGCCGTCAGCAGGTGGCCGCCCTGGACGGTATGGATGTGGCATTTGAAAAGGGAAGTTTCTGGGCCGTTATGGGATCCAGCGGGTCCGGTAAAAGTACCTTGATGAATGTCATCGGATGCCTGGACCGTCTGACATCGGGCCGGTACCTGTTTCAGGGCAGAAATATCAGTGCACACACCGATGATGCCTTAAGTGATATCCGGTTGAGGCATATCGGGTTTGTTTTCCAGAGTTTTAATCTGATTCCCCAGCTCACGGTGCAGCGCAATATTGAGCTGCCGCTGTACTATCTGGGCTGGGACAAGGAAAAAAGTGCAAACCACGCCCAAAATCTGGCATCGATGGTGGGACTTGAAACACGGCTGACGCACCGGCCGTTTGAACTGTCGGGCGGGCAGATGCAGCGGGTGGCCATTGCCCGGGCCCTGGCTGCGGACCCGGAACTGATTCTGGCGGATGAACCCACCGGCAATCTGGATACCCGAACCAGTGAACAGATCATGGCATTGCTGGGATCCCTCCATGAAGGGGGGAAAACCATTATTATGGTGACCCACGAATCCCAAATCGCTGAATATGCGCAAAACCGGCTTTATATGAAAGACGGGCGTATCCTGAAGGTTGAAAAGGTGACATGAAACAGATCCAGTTCTCCAGGGAATTGTCCTCGGGCATCCAGACGCTTTTGCTGCACAAGCTGCGGTCATTTCTCACCATGCTGGGGGTGGTGTTCGGGGTGGGCAGCGTGGTGGCCATGCTGGCCGTGGGGGAGGGGGCCAGCAAAGAGGCCCTGGAACAGATCCGGAAACTGGGCAGCCATAATATCCTGATTTCATCGGTCAAACCGGCGGAAGAAGACGCGGCCGGCACCACCCCGTCGTTCATGAGTATCTATGGGTTGACCTATATGGATCATGAACGGATCGCCCAGAGCTTTTCTTCCGTTAAAAAAAACGTGCCCGTTAAATTGGTGCGCAAAGAGGCCCGGATCGGACATCGGGCCGTGGAATTGCGGGTGGTGGGAACCAGTGACCAGTGGTTTGAAGTGATTCCCAGACCTGTGCTGGGCGGCCGGACCCTGATGCAAAAAGATCTGGACGCCAAATCGCCGGTGGTGATTCTCACGGAATTCGGTGCCAGAAAACTGCTGGCCACCCGGCAGACCATCGGCCAGACCATTCGTATCGGGGTGGACAGTTTTACCGTGATCGGTATTGTGAAAAATGAAACCGGAGCGTCCGGGGCCATGCAGATCCCGGACCGGGAAATCGATGCCTACATTCCCATTACCACGGCCATGTCCTATTTCGGAGATGTGGTGATAAAAATGTCTTCCGGATCGCGCCTGAGAGAAAAAGTGGAACTCAATCAGATCATTGTTCAGGTGGCATCCCTGGATCAGGTGGAACCTTCGGCCCGGGCCATTGAGCGCATGCTGTCTTTGTTTCACAAAAAAAAGGATTTTCAGATCCAGGTCCCCCTGGCCCTGCTCAAGCAGGCGGAAGCCACCAAACGGACCTTCAATATTGTGCTGGGAGCCATTGCCGGGATCAGCCTGCTGGTGGGCGGTATCGGCATCATGAACATCATGCTGGCATCGGTGACGGAACGGACCCGGGAAATCGGTATCCGCCGGGCCATCGGTGCCAAACGGAAACAGATCATCATCCAGTTTTTGATCGAGGCAATGGTATTGTCTTTTGTGGGCGGCATACTGGGACTGGCAATGGGGGTCGCCATTCCTTTTTTTATTACCTGGTTTGCGAAAATGCCCACAGTCATCACACCCATGGGCATTTTACTGCCGTTGTGTGTGAGTCTGGGTATCGGCATTGTTTTCGGATTGTATCCGGCGGCCCGGGCGGCCCGGGTGGATCCGATCGTGGCTTTGCGGCATGAGTAGGTACAAGGCCGCCCCCCGGAGGGGGCACCGCTGGTGTCCCACCGCCAGCACCGACGTCAAGGGATATAAGATCTTGCCTTGAAGATCCAAATTTGTTAAAAGATTGTGTTTATAAATACCGGTTGGGGGATTCAATTTCAGGCTGCTGTTTTTCACCTTCCTGTCAAGGCTGCTCCGATGGTATGAATAAACAAATTTTTTCCTTTCTGGAGGCAAGTTATGTCCAAAATATTACCGGATGAAGGACTGTCTTTTGACGATGTCCTGCTGGTACCTGATTTTTCCGCGATTCTTCCTGATGAAGTATCGGTCAAAACCCGGTTGACCCGGGGACTTGAACTCAATATTCCCATTGTCGCGGCAGCCATGGATACCGTGACTGAAGCCTTGACCGCCATCAGCATGGCTAGAGCCGGCGGTTTGGGGTTTATTCACAGAAATCTGTCCATCGAGGACCAGGTCATTGAGGTGGATCGGGTCAAAAAATCGGAAAGCGGGATGATTGTGGATCCGGTGACCATTCACCCGGACGTGTCCATTTCAGAAGTGCTCAACATCATGGCCAAATACCGGATTTCCGGCATTCCGGTGGTTGAGGGTGAAAAACTGGTGGGCATTGTCACCAACCGGGACCTGCGGTTTGAAACCCAGCTGGAAAAACCGGCCAAAGATGTGATGACCAGTGAAAACCTGGTCACAGTGACTGAAAAGTGCACCCTGGAAGAATCCAAAATCATGCTGCATAAACACCGCATTGAAAAACTGCTGGTGGTGGACAGTCAGGGCAAACTCAAAGGGTTGATCACCATCAAGGATATTGAAAAAATAAAAAAATACCCCAATGCCTGCAAAGATTCATATGGACGTCTGAGGGCCGGAGCGGCCGTGGGCGTGGGGTCGGACATGATGACCCGGGTGGAGGCCCTGATCAGTGCCGGGGTGGATGCCCTGGTCATTGACACCTCCCACGGGCATTCCAAAAATGTGATCGATGCCGTGAAAAAGATCAAACACCATTTTCCCGATGCCCAGGTGGTGGCCGGCAATGTGGCCACGGAAAAAGGAACCAAAGCCCTGATCGATGCCGGGGCGGATGCCGTGAAAATCGGGATCGGTCCGGGGTCCATCTGCACCACCCGCATCGTGGCAGGGGTGGGGGTTCCCCAGCTCACCGCCATACAGAACTGCAAGGATATTTCCAGAAAGACCGGAGTGCCCATCATCGCTGACGGGGGCATTAAATTTTCCGGAGACATTGCCAAGGCTTTAGGCGCCGGGGCCCATTCCGTGATGCTGGGCAGCCTTCTGGCCGGCACCCATGAAAGCCCCGGTGAAATCGTCATCTACCAGGGCCGTTCCTATAAAGCCTACCGGGGAATGGGATCGGTGGAAGCCATGAAAAAAGGATCATCCGACCGGTATTATCAAAAAGACACGTCAGAAACCGAAGAACTGGTGCCCGAAGGCATTGTGGGCCGGATTCCCTATCGAGGCACCATCCGGGAGAATATTCTTCAGATGGTAGGCGGTGTCAAAGCCGGTATGGGATATCTGGGGGCTGTCACCATCGAGGACCTGCATGAAAAAGCCCGGTTTGTGAAAATCACGGCTGCCGGGTTAAAGGAAAGCCATGTCCATGACGTGGTGATCACCAAGGAAGCCCCCAATTACCGCGTGGAAAGCAGCTGAGACTGATGACTGATTCCGCCGGCATGTTTTATCACCTTCATTTGCATACGGAATATTCGCTGCTGGACGGGGCCATCCGACTGGATCCCCTGTTGAAAAAATGCAAAGAATACAACATGGATGCCGTGTCCATGACTGATCACGGCACCATGTTCGGTGTGGCTGCATTTTATGAAAAAGCCCGGAAAGCAGGGATTAAGCCTATTCTAGGGTGTGAAGTCTATGTGGCCCCCCGGTCCATCATTCATAAAACCCAGATGGATCACAAGGGATTGAGCCACCTGGTGCTGCTGGCCCAGGACCGGGAAGGGTATGCCAACCTGTGCAAACTGGTGTCCATTGCCCAGCTCAAGGGATTTTATTACAAGCCCCGCATCGACAGGGAACTGCTGGCCGCCCATTCCAAGGGGTTGATCGGGTTGTCCGCCTGCCTGAAAGGGGATATTCCCAAGGCCATCATGGCCAATGATATGGAAGGGGCGGATGCGGCGGCCCGGTTTTATCTGGAAACCCTGGGGGAGGGCAATTTTTTTCTGGAAGTCCAGGAAAACGGGATGCCCATCCAGCAAAAGGTCAACCAGGGCATTGCCGATATCAGCCAGCGCCTGTCCATTCCCATGGTGGCCACCAATGACTGCCATTATCTGGCCAAAGAGGACAAAAAAGCCCACGACATCCTTTTGTGCATCCAGACCGGGGATACGGTCTCCAATCAGAACCGGTTCAAATTCGATTCAGACCAGCTGTATTTCAAATCATCCGACGAGATGATCGCCACCCTAGGCCAGTATGCCGGTGCCATTGAAAACACAAAGGATGTGGCGGCCCGGTGCAATGTGGAATTTGATGATAAAACCTATCATTTCCCCCGGTATGCCCAGTCGGACGAAGACAGTGAGGCGGAACTGTTCAGGCAGAAAGCCATGGCCGGGTTTGAAGAGAAACTGGCCATCATCAAAAAAAAGAACCCCAATGTCAATGAACAGGAATACCGGGACCGCATTGCCTATGAGATCAAGATCATTCTGGACATGGGGTTTCCCGGATATTTTCTCATTGTGGCGGATTTCATTGCCCATGCCCGGAAAATAGGGGTACCCGTGGGTCCGGGCCGGGGGTCTGCCGCCGGGTCCATGGTGGCATATGCCATGGATATCACGGCCCTGGATCCCATTGAACACGGCCTGATTTTCGAGCGGTTTCTGAACCCTTCCCGGATCTCCATGCCGGATATTGACGTGGATTTCTGCATCGAGGGCAGGGACAAGGTGTATCACTATACCATTGACCGGTATGGGGGGCCTGAATATGTCTGCCAGATCATCACATTTGGGAAACTCAAAGCCAAGGCAGTGATCCGGGATGTGGGACGGGCTCTGGGAATCCCTTTGTCTGAAGTGGACGAGATCGCCAAGCTGATTCCGGACGGGGCCAAGAACCTGACAAAGGCTTTGGAAGAAGTGCCGGCCATCCGGGAGATATGTGATGTTTCAGACGACAAGACCCAGATGCTGGAAACAGCCCTGCTCCTGGAAGGGCTGCCCCGGCATGCATCCACCCATGCCGCCGGTGTGGTGGTGGCGGACAAGCCGCTGAACGAATATCTGCCGCTGTTCCGGGGTAAGGAAGGGGAGACCATTACCCAGTTTGACATGAATTATGTGGAAAAACTGGGGCTGGTGAAGTTTGATTTCCTGGGGTTGAGAAACCTGACTGTCATCAAGAACTGCCTGGAACTGATCGAAAAGCAGGACAAGCCGGTGCCGGATATGGACCATCTGGATTTTTCAGATGAAAACACCTTTGACCTGCTTCAGCGGGCCGATACCACCGGGGTGTTTCAGCTGGAAAGTTCCGGCATGAAAGAACTGATTCTTCGCCTCAAACCGGCCACGTTTTCCGATATCGTGGCCCTGGTGGCCCTGTACCGGCCGGGCCCTCTGGACAGCGGCATGGCCAACACCTATGTGGAAAGAAAACACGGCAGGGAAGAGGTCGCGTATCTGTTTGACGAATTGGCACCGATTCTCAAAGAAACCTATGGGGTGATCCTGTACCAGGAACAGGTGATGAAGATCGCCGGGGTTCTGGCCAATTATTCCATGGCGGATGCGGACGGGCTTCGGAAAGCCATGGGCAAGAAGATTGCCGCCATGATGGAGGCCCACCGGAAACTGTTTCTGGAAGGGGCTGCCAAAAACAACCATGATCCCAAAAAAGCGGCAGAGCTTTTTGATCTCATGGAAAAATTCGGCGGGTATGGGTTCAACAAATCCCACAGTGCGGCCTATGCTTTGATTGCGTTTCAGACCGCATATCTGAAAGCCAATTATACCCTGGAATTCATCGCGGCGCTGATGACCAGTGAACGGGGCAACACCGATGCCGTGCTCAAATTCATGGATGAATGCCGGACCCATGATATTCAGGTACTGCCGCCGGATGTCAATGAAAGCGAATCCCAGTTCATTGTGTCCAAAGGTTGTATCCGGTTCGGACTGGCTGCGGTCAAAGGCGTGGGGAATACCGCCATTGACGTGATTGTGGAAGATCGCAAACAAAACGGTCCCTTTGAAAGCCTGTATGATTTCTGTGAACGGGTTTCCTTGACCAAGGTGAACAAAAAGGTGCTGGAAGCGCTCATTAAATGCGGGGCGTTCGACTCCACAGGATCTGCCAGAAGTCAGATGATGGCGGTGCTGGAAGAAGCTCTGGACCATGGCAACCGGGTTCAGAAGGAAAAAGCGGATTCCCAGATGGATCTGTTTGCCGACTCCGGTTTGGGGACTGAGATTCCTGCCAGCACCCCTGAGATGCCGGACATGGAAGAATGGGAAGACCACTTTCTGCTGGAAAAGGAAAAAGAATCCCTTGGGTTTTATATCAGCGGGCATCCGCTGGACAAATACCAGGCGGAGATTGCCCGGTATGCCACGGTCAACACCTTGACCCTTCAGGAGAAGGCCGATAGCAGAATGATCCGCATCGGCGGGATCATCAAGGTGCTCAAGACCCATAAAACCAAAAAAGGGGATCTGATGGCGTTCTGCGCCATCGAGGACCGGAACGCCGCCGTGGAAGTGGTGGTTTTTCCCAATGTGTATGCGCTGGTCCATCCGTTGCTGTCCATGGAACAGGTGGTGATTCTGGAGGCGGAAGTCCAGAAAAAGGAATCCACCATTAAACTTTTGGCGGAGAAAATCGTGCCCATTGATCAGGCGGCCCGGGAATGGACCAACGGGATATTGATTGCCGTGGATGCGGACCGGTTTGATGCCGACACCCTGGAACGGCTCAAGCCCATCATCCAGCGGTATCCCGGGGATTGCCCGGCATGTCTGAAAATAAGTGTTCCGGACAAACCCGAAGTGCTGGTAAAACTGGCGGATGAATATATGACCTGTTCTGATCCGGCGTTTTTTAAAGAAGTGGAAGACCTGATGGAAAAAGGATGCATTGAAACCAGATGTGCACCGGTCAAAGCAAAAGTTAAAAAGAAAAAATCATGGGGAAAATCCCGTAACGGAACAATGAAACAAGGAGCCTGAGGATGAGTTGGCTGGGAAAAATGATCGGCGGAACCATCGGATTCGCCTTGGGAGGCCCCATCGGTGCCGTGGCCGGGGCTGCATTCGGTCATGCGTTTGTGGATAAAAAAGAGGATGCCTATCTGAGATCCATTCCCGGAAGAACAGGCTCTTTGTCTTCCAACGAAGAGGCCCAACTGATATTTTTCACGGCCGCCTTTTCCATGCTGGCCAAGCTGTGCAAGGCGGACGGCCAGGTCTCTGAAAAAGAGATCCAGGTGGTGGAAGCGTTCATGAAACAGGATCTTCAGCTGGATGCCACCGGCCAGGAAAGTGCCAAGAAGATTTTCAGACAGGCGGTCCGGTCGTCTGAAAGCTTTGAAGCGTTTGCCATGCAGTTTTATTCGGTATTCAGAACCCAGCCCAACATCATTTCGTTGATGATGGATGTATTGTTCCGTGTGGGTGCGGCAGACGGCCGTCTGTCCGATGCCGAGGATGCGACCCTGCACTCGGCGGCCCGGATTTTCAATGTGTCGGATGTGGCGTTCAACCGGCTGAAATCCAAGTATATCCGTCCGGCAGACAAATATTATGCCGTGCTCAAGTGCGATGAAACATCGTCCAACGAGGAGATCAAAAAACAGTACCGCAAGCTGGTGACCGAATACCATCCGGACAAAATTGAGGCCAAAGGGCTTCCTGAAGAGTTCATCAAATTTGCCAATGACAAATTTTCTGAAATTCAGGAAGCCTATGACCAGATACGCAAGAAAAGAGGGTTTTAGAACAGCCCTTTTTCCTGTGCGATTTTCATGTACGTATCCACCAGGGTCCGGGGCGGTTCCCACCGCTCCATCTCTTGCTTGTCCGCCAGAGACATGGCATCAAATTCGCACACGGTGACGCACAGCCCGCACCCGATGCACCGTTCCTTATCCACTTGTGCCAGACCGTCGGTCACGGCAATGGCATCCATGGGGCAGATCTCTTCACAGGCCTGACACCCGGTGCACTGGTCTGTGTCCACCGATGCCTGGAAATTGGAATTCACGATCCGGGCCGGAGACGGTGTTTTTTTGATGTTGCTCAAAATCTGACAGCAGCAGTCGCAGCACAGGCAGATGTTCATGGGTTTCACTGAATTGGAGGGCTGGGCCACCAGTCCCTGGGCCGCCCCTTTGCGGACGATGTCCATGGCTTCATCCGCTGTGATGGTGCGGCCGATGCCCCGGCTTTCATAAATATAGGCCCCGCCTCCGAAAACCAGGCAGGATTCTTCCATTTTGCCGCACCCTTTGCCCACCATGGTGTGTTCCCTTCGGCAGATGCAGGGTGCCACCAGAATTTTGGACTGGCTTCGTACCAGATTTTCCAGATGTTCATGGTCCATGATGTTGAGCTGGGTGTTGATGGATTTTTCTACTGGCACCACCCGGAGCTGCTGGGTTTTGTGCGCTTCCTGGGCTTTCATGAGATAGGGCACATATTCGTTGAAATCTTTGATCAGCTGTTGCGTCAGCCGGTTCACTTGGTATTCCCAGATGCCCACCACAAACTGCAAGAGCATGAACGTATCCCCGTCCGGTTTTCTGATGTGCAGGATCAATCCTTTTTCTCCCATCTCTTTGAGCATGGACAGGATCGTTTCAGCGGGTTTTCCGGCCCGCAAAGCAATGGCTTCCACCGGTTCGGGCATCATCACCAGGCACAGAGTCAGTTGGGCTTGTTCGGGTGTAAACAATTGTTTGAGGATGCGCAGTTCCACACCGGATGCAGTGGGAGGAAAGCCGCCCGGGGTGTTGTCCAGGTGGCGGGCCAGCTGTTTATATACCTTTTCCATGATAGATTTCTCCAGATATGTTCAGGTTGCTATCCCAGCGATCAAAGACAACATCCACGAGTTTGCCTTTCAGGGTGCTGTCTTTTTTCAAATAGATATTCAAATAGTTGGATGTCACGGCAGTGAGTCTGCCGGTGCGAACGTTGGTTTGATTCTGTACCACAGCTTTCAGGGGCCGGCCCTGGTTGGCTTTGATGAATGCCATCTGTTTTTGTTTTCCCAGTTCCCGCATTCTCTGACACCGCTCGGTAATCACCGGGTCCGGCACCCGGGGTTTGAAAGAAAACGCCGGTGTGCCTTTCCGGGGGGAAAACGGAAATACATGCAGATAAGACACGGGCAGTTGCTGGATCAAAGAAAACGTGTTTTCAAACTGATCATCGGTTTCCGTGGGAAATCCGATCAGCGTATCCACACCGATTCCGGCAAACGGGTGCTTTTCATGGATATAGCAGATAATGTCTTTGAATAATTTTGCCGTATAGGGCCGTTTCATTTTCTTGAGAACATCATCGTCTCCGGACTGGAGCGGCACATGAAAGTGATCGCACAGCAGGCTGTCCGGTCCGGCCAGATCCACAAGTCTTTCATCGATTTCATTGGGTTCGATGGAAGACAGCCGGATCCGGTCAACCGGGCGTTTTTCCTCAATGGTTTTCACCAGATCCAGCAGAGTGGTGGGCGGGGTCAGGTCCCGGCCGTACCGGCCCGCATGGATTCCGGTAAGAATCACTTCCTTGAAACCGGCACGGCCCAGTGCATTCAGATGGTTCAAAACCAGGTGTTGGGGCATGCTCACCGAGGATCCCCGGGCATGGGGCACAATGCAGTAAGTGCAAAAGGCATCGCATCCGTCCTGAATTTTCAGATAAGCCCGGGTCATGCTGCCGAAGACCGGGGTTTCAAAGCTGTGAAACCGGTTGGCGGCAGAGTGGTCTACCGGTTTGAAACTCATGGGCGACGGATCAACCGCCCCAAGAATGTGGTCTGCCAGGCGGGTTTTATCCCGGTGACAGACCAGTTCAAACGAATCACCGATCTGCCGGATGATATCCGGGTCTGTCTGGGCATGGCAACCGGTCACGATGATTTTTGCATCCGGATTGTCCCGGGCCAGTTTCCGGACTGCCTGACGGGACTGCATGGCTGCCTTGGATGTCACGGCACAGGTGTTGATGATGCACACATCATTGGATTTGTCTTTGTTTGACCGGACCAGTCCGTGTTGTTCAAGACCGGCGGCAATGCCGTCGGACTCATATTGATTGACCTTGCATCCCAGCGTTTTAATATAAAATGTTTTCATTGGATAATCGCCGATCCCAGCACCCGGGGTCCATGGTAAAAAACAGCTGCCTGACCCGGGGTCACGGCATACTGAGGCTGATTGAACAATACCTGACCCGATGTACCTTGGCAAACCAGCGTGGCAGGGGCTTCCTTATGGCGGTATCTGATTTTAACCGCCATCTCCAGGGCAGCATTATATGAGAGGGCCTCAGACCGGGTATCATGCCAGACCATCTGATCCACAGTCATCTGCTGTCGTGCCAGGTCTTTTTTAAAGCACACGTGAAGGGTATGGTTAAAAGGATCGATACGCCTCACATAATAGGGTTCAGATGCCGGACAGTTGATTCCCCGGCGCTGGCCTACAGTAAAGGCATAAACCCCGGTATGGGTTCCCACCCGGCGGCCGTGAATATCCATGATCGGCCCGGGTTCCGGGAACAGGCCGGTTTTGCCGGTGAAAAATGAGGTCAGATTTTTGTCATGAATAAAACAGATGTCCTGACTTTCCTTGGCAGAGACCGGTACCAGGCCATGTTCGGCGGCCAGGGCTTTGACCCGGTCTTTGGAGAACCCGGCCAGCGGGCATAGAATTTTAGACAGCTGTTCACAGGACAGCCGGGCCAGAAAATAGGACTGATCTTTTTTTTCATCCACGGCTTTTTCAAGCCGGGGATGAGGCATGGCATCGTCCGGTTGGGTCAAGGCATTGACAATGGTGGCATAATGTCCGGTGGCCAGATAATCGGCCCCTTGTTTTTGCGCCTGTTTAAGCAGAATCCCGAATTTAATTTTCTGGTTGCAGACCATGCAGGGATTCGGGGTTTTCCCCCGGGCGTAGGTGGATAAGAAATATTGAACCACCTGGTTTTCAAAGGGTTCGGACAGATCCAGGGTGATGATGTCCATTTTCAGCTGATCTTTGAGCCGGTTTATATCTGTTTTCCGGGTTTCGTACCCGGTGGTGAAATGCAGGCCAAATACCTGTTTGTACTGCTGCCTGAGCAGAAACGCTGCGACCAGGGAGTCCACCCCGCCGCTGACAGCCACACCGATGGCGGGTGCGTGCATCAGATGGCGGCTTCGGGCTCTTTGGTGAACAGCCCCATGGCCCGGGAAGGGCAGGTCACAATACACAATTCACACACAGAGCATTTGTCCTTGTCAAAAATCACTTCCATGGACGGTCGCTGGATATACAGCGCCTGGGTGGGGCAAACAGCCGTGCAGGCCCCGCAATGGGTACAGATCTGTTCATCTTTGTAGATCTGATGTTCCGGTGTGGACACCTGAACTCCCTGCTGTTTGAGGTACTCGATGCCTTTATTAAAGTCGGGTCGGGATGCCGCCGTGATTTCCAGCACCATGGCCCCTTTTTTCTGGCTGGAAATTTCCGCCCGTAAAATATTGAACAGCAGATCAAATTTTTTAACCAGCTGGCAGACCACAGCTTTATGGGCCACATTCGGGGGAAATGTCAAAATAACGATTTTAGCGTACAAATCAAAGTCTCCATTCAATAAATTGTTTTTGACAACCTGGTATGGTTCCATACTATAATCCGGGCAGGGTATCAAAAAAACAAGTCCGGTCGGGCGGTGTGTTTTATTGGGTGTTGTATCACCAACCGGCTGAAAATTCAACACACCGGGATGACCCGGGCAATGATTTTGAAAATAAAGGCATGTTCATGAACCGGGTCGCATTCAAATTATCCTCTTATACGTTAAAAACCCTTTCCGGGTTTTCCAGGGCCAGAATCACCATCCAGGGACAATCCAATATTCCGGAAGGATCGGTGGTGTTCTGCGCCAACCATTTCACCCGCATTGAAACGGTGTTTCTGCCCTATCATATCCACAGCATTACCGGCAGGCAGGTCTGGTCTCTGGCAGCCAGGGAACTGTTTGATGTGCCCGTGCTCGAAGGACTGCTCAGACGGTTGGGGGCCGTGTCCACAAATGCACCGGACCGGGATGACCTGCTTTTGAAAACCCTGTTGTCCGGAGATGCCCTTTGGATCATTTTTCCGGAAGGCATGATGGTGAAAAATAAAAAACTGGTCAAAGACGGCCGGTTTGTGCTCACCGATGACAAAGGAGAACTGCGCCCTCATACCGGCGCCGCAGTGGTGGCGCTCAGATGTGCGTTTTTCAGGGAGCGCCTGCGCCGTCTGAAAGCATTGAAAGCCCCGGAATTTTACCGGTTGACAAAAGAACTCGATTTAACCGGTATCGATGATATCCTGAATCAGTCCACCCATATCGTGCCGGTCAATATCACCTATTACCCGGCCAATCCCCGGGACAACATTTTAGGATCCATGGCCGGGCTGCTTTTGAAAAAACCCTCCAGGCGGGTGATGGATGAACTGATGACCGAAGGGGCCATGCTGTTTACCGGTGTGGACATCACCATCCGGTTCGGCACGCCCATCGACATGGCACCATATCTTCATCATCCTTTTCTGGAAAGTCTTTTGACGGTGAAACGCCGGATCCGCCCGTTTGAAGATCTGGAATCCAGGCAGATTTCAAGGCAGATCGCCATTGGTGTCATGGAAACATACATGGCCCAGGTGTATGGGTTGACTACGATTAATTATGACCATGTCATGGCAGGCATTCTTAAGCATTATCCATACAAAAGAGAAGGGATTAACCGGTATGAATTCGCGTGCAAGGTGTTTTATGCCGTCACCTGTCTGGTGCTGAACCGTGTCTGCCATGTGGCGGATCTGCTGCGGGAGAATCAGATTCACCTGCTGGTGGATGACCGGTTCAAACGGATATCGGATTTTCTGACCCTGGCAGAAGAAACCGGAGTGATCCGCATGGATGGAGACGGGCGCCGGTTTTTCAAAGATCAGGCCCGATTTTACAATTTATCTGAATTTCATGCCATCCGCATGGAAAATCCCATCCTGGTCATGGCCAATGAAGTGGAACCGGTGGAAGCAGCTCAGATCTGCCTGAAAAAGATCGCCCAGATGCCTCGTCGTCAGATCCGGGAACGGGTCAGATCCCGGATCATTGAAAAAATGAATATGGATTTTACCGCAGACTATGCCGCTTTTTTCAGACCGGATGAATCCAAAAACAAGCAGATCGGCCGGCCCCGGTTTTTGAATCAGACACCGGACAGTCCCGGGGTTCTGCTGATTCACGGGTACATGGCGGCCCCGGAAGAGATGAAAAATTTTGCCCAATACCTGTATGCAAAAGGATTCACCGTGCATGTACCCCGGCTCAAAGGACATGGTACTTCTCCGGATGATCTGGCCCGGGTCGGTTATGAACAATGGGTGGAATCCGTGGAAGAAGCCTATGTGGCTTTACGTCACTCCTGCAGTAAACGGTTTATCGGGGGGTTTTCCACGGGTGCGGGGCTGGCCCTGGAGCTGGCGACCCGGGTGACGGATTATGAGGCGGTTTTTGCCGTGGCTCCGCCCATGCAGCTCCAGGATATGGGCGCTCATTTTATACCGGCCATCAATGCCTGGAACACTATGATCCGTCGTTTCCGTTTCAACGCAATGGCCAGGGAATTCATTGACAACCACCCGGAAAATCCCCATATCAATTATCTGAGAAACCCCATAGCCGGTATCCATCAACTGGAAATGCTCATGGAGCAGCTGGCTCCCAAACTGAAACAGATCACCCGTCCGGTCCTGGTGGTCCAGTCCAGAAAAGATCCGGTGGTCAATCCCGAAGGAACCGAAAAATTGTTCCATCAGCTGGGATCAACGGTCAAGGAATTGTATCTGTTTGATTATGAACGGCACGGAATTTTGATTGGGGAAGGGGTAAAGCGGGTGTATCAGGCCATTGAAAATTTTATCCGCCAATGGGTCTGAGAATGCGAAAAAAAGAGATGTTCCGGCCGGAACAGTCGGAACATCTCAGAAGATTATCAATAAAACTTTATTCCGCCAGCATCATGGTGGCCGGATCCAGAAGAAATGACTGGTCGGTTCGGTTGCCGTCCTTGAGCACGACCGCCTGAATCTGGTTGTCCACGGGTTGCAGAAACAGGGCCTTGTCAAACAGGTCTTTTCGGGTTTCCAGCTGGACCGGATATCCGTCTTTTGCCATGGCCTCGTCCCGGTGGGTCTTCATGGCAAACCAGATGGAAGTGGAAAATTTCTGATTCAATGCCTGCAGGTTTTCCAGAATTTCTGTAATGTCCTCATCAAAATTAAGGCCGTCGATGATCATCATTGCCGGCATGGGAAGCTCGGCCTTTTTAAAGCTTTTCAGGTAGTCTTTAAGTTTTTCAGTGTCAAATGTGACGTCGTTGTAGCTGATGCCCACTTTGTTGAGGCTGATGTCATCCCACAGCCGAACCGCTTTCTGGGGATCTACATACCCGATGCTGTCCACCAGGTTGGTGTATCCTTCGTTGTAGCGCAGGTTGATTTTTCCGATGGAATCATCCAGGCTGACATGAACGATTTTCTGGTCTTTTAAAAGTTGCGTCAGCGCAATCTGCACCAGAAACCGGGTTTTGCCCACGCCGGCTCGGGAGAGCACGGCACCGAATTTGCTGTTGGTAATATTGTCAATGCCCATGATTTTTTCAATGGGGCTTCTGAAATTGAGATCTTTTTTTAACATATTCCCTCTCCTTGATATGGCGGTCTTAGGCTTTTTTTTCTTCCTGTTTCTGTTTGATGATTTCTTCGGCAATGGATTGGGGAACCTGTTTATAGGAAGAAAATTCCATGGTGAACTGGGCCTTTCCCTGGGTGGCGGACCTGAGAACCGTGGAAAAACCGAACATTTCAGACAAGGGTACCTGACTTTCAATCACCGACATGACCCCTTCTTCCTGGGATCCCTGGATGATTCCCCGGCGCTGGTTGATCAGCCCCATGCAGGACCCCTGGAATTCATTGGGGGTCTCGATGACCACTTTCATGATGGGTTCCTTGACCACGGGTTTGGCCTTCATATAGCCTTCCAGAAATGCGCCCCGGGCAGCGGCCTGAAACGCCATTTCCGATGAGTCCACCGCATGAAACGCACCATCGTCGATGGTCACCCGGACACCGGTGACCGGGAATTCCAGTTTGGGGCCCTTTGCCATGCAGGCGGCAAACCCTTTTTCACAGGCCGGGATATACTGGGTAGGAATCCGGCCCCCGGTGATTTTGTTGACAAATTCAAAATCTTCTTCGCACGGTTCCATAAATCCGGCCACCCGACCGAACTGGCCGGCACCACCGGTCTGTTTTTTATGTGTGTAGTTGAACAACGATTTCTGGGTGATGGTCTCCCGGTAAGCCACCCGGGGGGCGCCCGTGGTGACTTCTGCCTTGTATTCGCGTTTCATGCGCTCCACATACACTTCCAGATGCAGCTCGCCCATGCCCTGAATAATGGTCTCACCGGTTTCATGATCCACATAGGTCTTGAAAGTCGGGTCTTCCTTGGTGAACCGGTTCAGTGCCTTGGACATGTTGATCTGGGCTTTGTTGTCCTTGGGAACGATGGAAAGTGAAATAACCGGTTCCATCACATGCATGGCCAGCATGGAGTAATTGATCGTCGGAGAGACAAATGTGTCTCCGGAGGCGCAGTCAATGCCGAACATGGCACCGATATGGCCGGCAGGGATCTCTTCCACGTCCTCCATCTGGGAGGCATGCATGCGGATCAGCCGGCCGGCCTTGATTTTTTTGCCGTCCCGGGTGTTTACCAGGGTGTCGCCTTTGGAGATACATCCCTGATAGACACGGATATAGGTCAACTGGCCATATTGACCGTCTTCAAGCTTGAAGGCCAGTGCCACAGTGGGCTTGTCAAAATTGCTTTCCAGAACCACGCTTTCTTCGTTGTTGTCCATGTCAATGGCTTCATTATGGATGTCCAAGGGAGAGGGCAGATAATCAAGCACGGCATCCAGCAGCGGCTGAATCGCTTTGTTCTTGTAAGCGGAGCCCAAAAATACCGGGGTGATCTGTCTGGTGATCACGCCGGTTCTCACGGCATTTTTGATCAATGCTTCACTGATGTCCGATTCTTCGAGAATGGCATCGGTCAGTTCTTCTGAGAACAAAGAGGCGGTATCGATCAATTCTTCTCTGGCTTCTTTTGCCGCTTCCAGCAGTTCCTCGGGAATTTCTTTGATAGCCACGCGCTCACCATGCTCGCCTTCAAAATAGTAGGCTTTCATGGCCACCAGATCCACCACACCTTCGTGTTTGTCCTCCAGCCCGATGGGCAGCTGCATCAACACGGAATTGTGTCCCAGTTTGGTTTTCAACTGTTTGGCCACCTTGGCCGGATTGGCACCGGACCGGTCGCATTTGTTGACAAAGGCGATACACGGAACTTGATAGCGTTTCATCTGCTGATCCACCGTGATGGACTGGGACTGCACCCCGGCAACCGAACATAAAATGAGCACCACCCCGTCCAGCACCCGCAGGGACCGTTCCACTTCCACGGTGAAATCCACATGGCCCGGGGTATCGATGAGGTTGATATTGTGTTTTTTCCATTCACAATATGTGGCAGCCGATGCAATGGTGATACCCCGTTCTCTTTCCAGTTCCATGGAGTCCATGACCGCGCCGACACCGTCTTTTCCCCGGACTTCATTGATTTTGTGAATCCGGGCCGTATAAAATAAAATCCGTTCCGAAAGGGTGGTTTTGCCGGAGTCGATATGGGCACTGATGCCGATATTTCTCACCTGCTTTAAATCTCTGATCATTTTACATCATCCTTCATGAATAAAATTTGCCCAAAAAGCGGCATGTCATTGGTTCAAAAAAACGCAACGGTCTGCCAACAGGGGCGGTCCATTTTTTCGGGTTCAGCTAATGTTATGTTGCGATGGTATTATAATTGAATTGTCAGGTTACTTTCAGTACATGAAAAAAGATTCTATATACGAATCAGGGAAGTTTGTCAATAAACGCATGAAAAAAACCGGTGAATGGAAATATCCATTCACCGGAAGAAAGCGCATATGAAATCTATCTCTAACTGGAACGCCGTTTCCGCCGGTATCCGGCAATGGTGGCAAGCCCCAGTCCCACCAGGGCCAGGGTCCCGGGTTCAGGCACCTGATTGTTGGTATTTCCTTCAGCTGTCCAGAATGAGATGTGGGATAAGTCTTTATTGTCAAGGCCGGATGTATCCCATACACCGTCCAAAAATCCGTCTGCGTACCAGAGTTCAAAACCACCACCACTTTTTCCTTTGCCCCCGGCTTTCAAGCTGTAATAGAGAGGGACAGTCGCATCCCACTTTTCACCGACAGACCAGTCACCATCATGTCCTGTAAAAGTACCGGTAAATTTTGAAATAGAATCATCTTTCCATTCACTCCAATTGTCACCGTCCCATTTTCCAAGAAGGGTCAGATTCTCCGGCAGTTCAAAAAAATTGTCATAGTCAATGGGCAGATCAAGAGGGTTATCAGGATTGTTGTAACCATCAACCAGCGCATTTACATTTGTTAAAGTGTCTTGCTGAAGTTGTTTGCCTGATGTAAGATAATTGGAATCACCCACAAAAATACCCGTTGACGTTGCCATACTCATGCCCGTCCATAAAAACAGCGTGCAAAAAATAATTGAAATTTTTAGAAAGAGAGGTTTCATTGCCCGCCTCCTTTTTGAAAATTGTAGTTGTTTGTGACAATATTTGTCATATTTTTTGCCACAAATTGTTATCTCAAAGGTGCACAAATTTATCCGGACTTGGGATTATTGTTTTCTGAACCGTTTCTTGCCGGCTGCACCCAGTCCGGCAATGCCCATACCGAGTAACAGCATCGTACCGGGTTCCGGGACCGCCGCCGCTTTGTAGATGCCGCCTTCGATTACGTCATTGGCACAGGTCATGGCCCAGTGAAATCCTAAGTCCAGTTCATCTTCCCAGCTCCAGTCCTCACCCAATAATGTTGACAGATTGAAGGCATATTTGATCATACTGCCTGAATGAGAAAAGGCAAATGATCCGACAGGTGTCTCTTCGTTTTCCGGCTTGTAAAGTACTTCCTGGCCATGCCGATACCAGTGATCCTGATAATAAGGGTCAGCGAATTCTTGGTCTGACCGCCAGATATTGTCGGCATCTACTGAATAGATTTTGCCGGAAGAGGTGCTTAACGCATATTCCCAGCGTTCCCCTGTTTCATAGGTGTCGGAACGATATCTTTCATAGGTGTCTTCAGAATCCCATGAACTTAAATCCACGTAAGGGTTCCATCCATCCGTGCTCACAAACAGATCCCCATAGGTGGTATCCCGAGTCCCGTCTTCATATCTGGTTTTGATTCGGACCTTCACGTCACCGTTGGTTTTTATGGTAACGTTCATCCAATCGATATCAAATTCTCTGGTATTGATTGCAATTACGTCACCCTCTTCTTTAACATAGTTGCTGTCATCATATTTGCCGCCGATATATTCGTCATTTATTTTCCAGGTGCTGGCATGGACAGTGCCTGTGATCCAGAAAACAGACAACAACAGATAAATTGTTAGTCGTTTCATATATTATCTCCTCAATTTGAGGGTAACGGGTTTATGAGATATTATCACAATAATTTGTAATGTTTGTTTTTTGTATTATAATTCAAAAATTATTTTTGTCAAAAATAATAAACGCTTATCGATATTTCAGGACCTGCAACCGCTGACATTATTTTTTTCTGAACCGTTTCCTGCCGGCCGCCCCCAACCCGGCAATACCCATTCCCAGCAACAGCATGGTTCCGGGTTCCGGAACCGGGTTCATTTGAACGAGAAGGTCCTGTGCCTTCACGTTATTGAAGGAAGAGTAAGCGATGGCGTAAGTATCTCCAAGTGATTCCCACATGTTTAGAGCATCATCAGCAGCGTCTGTATACTCTGAGTAAAACCTACTTATTTGAAAATTTGAATAATTCGTGAAACTATTGCCATATATCGCATCCCAAATGGCAAGCTGCAGTCCTGCCTGCTGATTAGATGATGATGCATCGGAAGCAAACTCATCCATCAACCATGCGGCACGCAAATAATTCGTGTCAGCTTCGGTAATGTAATGAAAACTATCAATGTCGTATGTTCCTTTGCCAATTTCACTGTCCAGATCCACACAATACGCAATATCAAAATCAAAATGCTCGTGCCACTCAAACGTGACTTGAAACTCTCCGGCCCCCACAGTATAGAATTTATGGTCGTTTATAAAAGTCACATTTTTCATACTGCCGTAATTCACATCCATTGTAGTAGCTGATGCACTGAATGAGAAGACCATGATCATCAATGCTGCAAGCCCGGTATAAAGTAATTTTTTCATTTTTGTTCTCCTGCTTTGTCGGTAATGTTTTTTTGCGGCAAAATACCTTTATTTTTGTATTATCAAAATACCGGGTATTTATTATGCAATTGGTGTGCCGTGTTATTAAATTAAAATTTTATGGGTATTCTATCACAGGTCGTTCATGAAATATAATTGAATTTCTGCGATCCGTTGAAAGGCAAATCCTGCGGCAAAGAAAGCATGCCCGGGAATGAGTGCAACCCCTTTTTCCACCTGATTTATCGTTTGACTTTGTTCCGTTTTTTTTGGTAGTGTTTCAATTTCAATATGGTATGTCTGCTTTATAGCATGCCTGCGGTGAAAAACAGGGATTGAAAACCAGATATGCCTTTCGTGAAATTTGATGGCGGGCCTTATTTTTGAACACCCGGTCAGGATATAATGAAAAAAATACTCATTGTCGATGACATCAAGGTCAATCTCAAAGTCCTTGAAGTGCTGCTGACCCGAAACGGGTATGCCGTCCTGTCCGCCATGAGTGCCAGAAAAGCGTTGAGCCTGCTCCAGGAACATATCTGTGACCTGATTATCTCCGATATTCAAATGCCTGAAATGGATGGATTTCAGTTCTGCAGATTGTGTCAACTGGATGAAAAACTGAAGCATATCCCTTTTATTTTCTATTCCTCGGCCCGGGACCAAAAACAGATCAGACAACAGGCCCGGAAAGTGGGGGCATATACAGTGGTCAGAAAGCCGGCGGATCCTGCACAACTTTTGAAAACCATTAATACTGTTCTGAATGATGCCCTGAACCGGACCATGGCTTTGACAGGGCAGGAACGATGTTACAACCGCCGGCTTGATCCGGTGCCGGGCACTGTCGGGTGGACCCTGGATGCCAATGGTGACTTTACCAATATCACCCCGGCTGTGGAGCGGCTGACCGGTTTTTCCGTCAAGCACATTCAGGAGATGGGCAAAAGCGGATGGCTGAACCGGGTCCATTCTTCGGATGAAGAAAAGGTGAGAAACGCATATAAACAGCTGTTTCAAGATCATGTGCCCTTGGATATCGTTTACCGGTTTAAATGCCGGGACAACCGGTTTGTCTGGCTTGTGGAAAAATCCGGCACCCCTTATGGGAATCAAACGCAAGGCTGCGACCGGGTTGACGGTTTTACCGCAGACATATCTGCCGGCATAACAGATCTGGAACGCCGGATGGAATCCAGAGAACAGCGGGTGATTCAGACATTTTCAACCGGTGTTTCCCATGATCTGGACAACATGCTGAACGGTATTGCCGATTACATTCAACTGTCGGCCACGACAACGGCAGGCTCCCGGGAGCGGCAGCGATTTCTGGCCAACGCCTTGAAAATCAGCCGCAGTGCTTTGGCCCTGAACCGGGACATTTCCTGTCTGTCCGGTGAAGACAAGGCCGTGAAAAAAAATTCCCTGCTTACCCGGGTGGTTGCCAGGGTGGTCCGGTCTTTGCTGCAAGGCAGCGATATCCCCTGCCGGGTCGAGATACCTCGAGGGGTGTGGCCGTGCCGGGTGGATACCCGGTTGATGGCCCGGGCCCTTGAGCATGTCATCATCAATGCCTGTGAGGCCGTGGCACAGAAAAATGACGGAAGGATCGAGGTGTCCCTGCAAAACATATCCATTGAAGACATACCGGTTGAAAAACGCCCTGTTTCTGAAACCCATCCAAATCCCGGCAGTTATGTTCAGGTTGTCATTGAGGACAACGGGTGCGGCATTGACGACCAATACCTTGATCAGGTGTGCCTTCCCTATTTTTCCTTAAAACCAAAGGATATGAAAAAAGGGGTGGGCTTAAGCCTTGCGATAAGCCGGGCGATCATTGCTGGACATGGCGGGGAAATGGCGGTTCATTCAAAGAAAAACCACGGCACAAAGATATTGATCATTTTGCCGGCGGAACCCGGGGGAACCTGATATGAAAACCGTTTTGATCGTGGATGACACCAAGACCAATATTGATGTACTGGTCCAGGTCCTGAAGGGGGATTACAAGATCGGGGTCAGTCTCAACGGCAAGGATGCGATTCAGTTTGCCAGAACCCATCATCCTGATCTGATTCTTTTGGATATTGTCATGCCCCAAATGGATGGGTTTCAGGTTTGCCGCAAATTGAAGTCTGATCCTGAAACCAGGGATATCCCGGTGATCTTTATTTCCGCCGTGGATAAACCGGATCATGAAAAAAAATGGGTCAAATGCGGGGGCGCTGATTATATTACCAAGCCGTTTAAAAGCCGTGACATCAAAAAAAAGATCAATGCACATATCAGCCGGACCTGAAGACTGACCCATGACCGGGGATTCTGATAAAAGAAAGATAAAAGCACAAATGGAAAACAAGGATTATCCTGGAAAAATACTGCATGGAAATTACAGCCATGCTTTGAAAGCGCATGTCAAAGAAAATATCAGCCGGCTGATCGCCTTTGAAAAGACCCTGACACCGGTCATCCCTTATCTGTCCGCCTGGCAGGAGCAGGAAAATGCCATGTGGTACGAATTTGCCGGCCAACGGTTCAGCGATCTGATGGGGTGTCCGATACCGGATCTGGCAGATGTTTTCCGGAACCGGATTGTGGAACGGCGGGTTTATGATTACCAGGATGACAATCATCATCAGATCCATCCCCAGCGATTGCGGCAACCCGAACTGACAGGTTCCCGAAAAGGGCTTCGGGAACAGGGTGAAAAAAAAGGGCAGGTGGAAGCCATATATAAAGTGCAGCTTGCCGATGGTGACATTGCATGGTTTAAAGATCAGGCCACGGTCACCGCATTCAAACAGGACCGGATTCATGTCTCTTCCGGATGTCTCACCCTTGTGACCAAGGAGATGGAGGCGGAAGAGGCGTTGAGAAAAGCCCAGCAGATGCTCAGGGAAAAAGCCCGGGCACTGAATCTGGCCAAAAAAGTTCAGGAAGAAAACGCGGCCCGGTTGTCCGGTGCCATCAAACAGGTGGAAGCCGCCAGAAAGGAGGCGGAAAAAGCCAACAACGCCAAAAGTGAATTTTTAGCGGTCATCAGTCATGAGATCCGGAACCCCATGAACGGGATTGTGGGTACCTGTGATCTGATCATGGCAGATGATCTTTCCCGGCAGCAGACCGAATACCTGGAAATCATCCGGAGTTCCGCTTTTTCTCTGCTGGGGCTGATCAACGATATTCTTGATTTTTCAAAAATCGAAGCCGGAAAACTGGAGTTCCAGGAAGTCTTTTTTAATGTCCGGGATGTGGTGGAAGAGGTGTCGGATATCTTTCTGGAAATGATCACCCGGAAGAATCTGGAACTGATCGTGGATATTGATCCGGATGTGCCTGAACAGGTAATGGCGGATCCCATGCGGCTGCGTCAGATCCTCATCAACCTGATTTCCAATGCGTTGAAATTCACCCGGCACGGGGAAATCATCATCCGGGTGGAACCGATTCGTTGTGAAGATGCCGTGATCGAACTGGGTTTCCGGGTGACGGACACGGGTATCGGGATTGCGCCGGAACATTTTGATCATCTGTTTGAATCCTTTACCCAGGTCAACCATGCCAAAATCCGGGAATATGGGGGAACCGGCCTGGGTCTGGCCATCTGCCGCCAGATCGTTGAAATGATGAACGGTACCATCGGCGTGGACAGCCAGCCGGGGCAGGGCAGCACCTTTTACTTTAACGTCCCGTTCAAACATGAGATGCCTTCCCGGAAAGACCGGATACAGACATCCGCGGGATTTGAATCATATCCGGCCCTGGTTGTTGTGGAAAACCGGTCCGGCCGGCAGGCCCTGGTTCACCTGCTTGAATCATGGGGGTTTGACGTCACGGCCTGCACGACGGCTTCCCGGGCCGTGGATCTGTTTTCTACACCGCACCGATCCGCTGTATTTCATCTGGTATTAATGGATATGGGGATGACGGATCTTGAAGATCCGGCTGTTTTCAAGGACGTGAAATCCATGGTCGAATCTGTGGGTCTGTCCATCGCCCTGACCCGGATGGGTAAAAATGATGATGTGAACCGATCCAGGGACTTGGGGTTCATCCGGTCCATGACCAAACCCGTGAAACAATCGATTTTAAAAAATGCGGTGCAAAACACATTCAGCAATACCCACCGGACACGGCCAAATCCCCTGCCGGCAGAAAAAAAAGACGTAACCTTTTCAAACACCCGGATTCTTCTGGTGGAAGACAATGCCATCAATCGTAAAATCGGCTCGGAAATGCTCCGCATAGCGGGCGTGGCCGTGGATACAGCCAATAATGGTCTTGAAGCCATTGAAAAGGTGCAGAAAAACGATTATGCGGCCGTGCTGATCGACATACAGATGCCGCATCTGGACGGGATTGAAGCGTCCCGCATCATCCGGCAGCAGTTTTCCAAAACCCGGCTGCCCATCATCGCCATGAGCGCCCATGCCAAGGCAGACAACTGGAAAGCCTGTCTGGAAGCAGGGATCAATGATTACGTTCTCAAACCCATCAGCAGAAATGTGCTGTTCACGGCACTGAAAAAACAGATCGGTCCGGGTCACCCATTTTCGATTCCTGAATCGGTTTTGCCGTGTAAACAACCACCTGCACCGCCAGAGACGGGTACAAAAAACCTGCCGGGCCTGGATATCGAGGACGGCCTGGAACGGCTGGGGGGCGCAGCTTATGTTTATGCAGAGATTTTGTCTGATTTCTGTCACACCTACGCCGGGTTTCACCAGGAAATGAACGCGTTGATCGACCGATCCGATTTCAAAGCCGCAGCGGATTTGAGCCATTCGCTCAAAGGTGCGTCCGGCAATGTGTCTGCCATGGCCCTGTTTGAGTCCGTGAAAGCACTGGAACAGGCATGCCGGCAAAAAAACGGCCGGGATGTTCAGTCCCTGCTGGTGTCGGTCCAGTCGGCCTATGAAACCGTGTGCCGGTCTGCCGAACAATTTTGTGCACAGATCAACGCCTTTAAAAAAAAAGAGAAAACCGATGTGTCTTGTTTGTCCACCGATGTTTCGGTGGGTGAAATCAAAGACCTGGCCCGGTCCTTGATGGACAGCCTTGAACGATGTGATCCGGTTGTTTCTGAAACCCTGGTTCAAAAAATCGCGCCCCATGTTCATGACACATGGAAAAAAGAGATGACACATTTGACAGCGGCGGTTAAAAACTATCAGTTTGAGGATGCGAAAAAATATATGGCACGTCTCATGGAAAAAACAGGTGGCTGGAAATGAGCAGGGAAGTGAGATTCATGAAAACGATCAATGATTGTACGATTCTGCTGGTGGATGATACCAAATCCAACCTGGATGTGCTGGTGAACGCTTTGAAAGGCATGTATAAGCTGGGGGTCAGTCTCAGCGGCGAAGATGCGGTCCGGTTCGCAAAACAAAACCTGCCGGATTTGATTTTGCTGGACATCATCATGCCCGGCACGGATGGATTTGACGTGTGCCACCGGCTCAAAGCCGATCCCCGAACCCAGGACATTCCCATCATCTTTATCACGGCCATGGATGATCTGACCCATAAAACCAAGGGGTTTGATGTGGGTGCCGTGGATTATATCACCAAACCGTTTGATATCACCGAAGTCAAAGCCCGGGTCAAAACCCATCTGACCCTGAAACTGGCCGGAGAAGCGTTGAAAAATCAGAATGCCATTCTGGAAGAGATGGTCCGGGAACGCACCAAAGAACTGCGAAAAGCCCAGATCGAAGTGATCAACCGCCTGGGTAAGGCCGCGGAATATCGGGACCAGGACACGGGCACCCATATCAACCGCATGAGCAAATACTGCCGGCTCATGGGCAAGGCGCTGGGACTTTCCCGGGAAGAATATGACCGGCTGGATCTGGCATCCACCATGCATGATGTGGGGAAAATCGGTATTTCCGACAACATCCTGCTCAAACCCGGAAAACTGGATACCCGGGAATGGGAATCCATGCGGTCCCATACCCGCATCGGTGAAGAGCTGCTGTCCGGTGGCACATCCCAGCTGCTGGAGGTGGCCAGGATTATTGCCATGACCCATCATGAAAAATGGGACGGCACCGGATACCACCAGCATCTCAAAGGCAAAGATATTCCCCTGGTCGGCAGAATCACCTGTATTTGCGATGTGTTTGATGCCCTGATCTCCAGACGTCCTTATAAAGACCCGTGGCCCGTGGATGAAGCCCTGGCGGAAATCAAAAAAGGCAGCGGCGTGTTTTTCGATCCAGAGCTGGTGGAGGTATTTCTGTCTTTAGAACCGGAAATTCGAAAAATCGTTGACACCCATCAGGATTGATTCATGACCGAATTCTGTCATGACAAGTTCGGGAGAGAAGGTGATTTGGCTTGTATTTACCGAGAATTTTTTTTAGGATGAATCATATTTTTGAATCTTGAGAATGTCTGGAGAGTCATGATACGACACAAAATCATATTGGTTGGTTTGTTTGTCTTTTTTTTGAACGCAACCGTGTTTGCGTCCCAGGAAAAACAACTGTTTGACACAGGGGTCGACCATTTAAAGCAACAGCGATACGAGGCTGCCATCGAAGTATTTACTGAGCTGATCGAATTGAATCCCGACAATCCGGATGCCTATAAAAACCGGGGTGTGGCGTATATGAAACTGTCTCAGTATGATTCGGCTATTCATGATTTTGAAAAGACGAAACAGATGATGCCGGATTTGAAAGGCCTGCACAGCAACCTGGGTGTGGCCTGGTATTATAAAGGTGAATACGAGAAAGCCATTGCCAATTATAACAGCGAAATTGAACTTTCCCCAGGCAGCCATTATGCGTATTTCAACCGGGCCATCTGCTGGGCCGAACTCAAGGAATATGACAAAAGCCTGGATGATATTGCACAGACCCTGACACTGGTACCGGATTTTTATCTGGCCCATTGCCTGAAAGGGGATCTGTATATGGATCTTGAAAACATCGAGGCGGCCCGGTCCGCCTATGAAAAAGCCGTGGAAGTGGATCCTGAAGAGGCGTATGCCAAAGCGCAGCTGGAAAAATTAGGCCCGGCCCCGGAACCCCGGGAGACGGTGGAAACCGATACTCCGGATCCGACGGAACCCAAGCCCCCGACCGGGCAAGCTTTGGAGCCGGCAGAAGCCGCGCCTCCGGCAGAACAAATTCCGGAGCCGACTGAAACTCCGGCCCCGACAGAGCAAACAGCTGAACAGGCCGTGACTGAATCAACGGCAGGGGCGCCTGAAGAAAAAATAGAAGAAAAGAAAACGCCTGATCCTGAATTCGAAATTCAGACCGGGGCGTTCCAGGTCCGGAAAAATGCTCTGGATCAATTGAATAAACTGCATGCACTAGACTATGATGCCCGGATTCTGGAACTGACCCGTGCCAACAAGGTAACCTGGTATCTGGTAAGAATCGGTACCTTTGTCGATCATGACTCAGCAGCCCGGGCCATGGCTGAATTTGTCGAAAAAACCGGTATGAAAGCCTATGTGAGGCCCTGGAACCGGTTTTGAATCCCATGTCCGGCAGCTGGATGGATGAGTTTTGCGATACCTTGAGCCGGGGAAGTGTTCAAATGGGATTTGACCTCACCCCGGTTCAGGTGGAACAAATGGCCTGCCATGCAGCCCAGCTGGAAAAATGGAACCAGCATGTCAATCTGACCGCCATCAAAGGCCCGGCCCCTCTGGCGTACAGGCATTTTCTGGATGCCGTGGCCATTCAGCCCTATATTCGCGGCAAAAGCGGGAGATGGATGGACATGGGTACCGGGGGCGGATTTCCGGGATTGCCGGTGAAACTGCTCAATCCAGACGTCCGCATGGTGCTGGTGGACGCATCCCGAAAAAAAATCCATTTTCTCAAACATGTGATCCGGATGCTGAAAATCGACGGAATTGAAGCGATCCATGGGCGGGTGGACGATTTACACCATGACCCGGAGTTTGTCGGACGGTTTGACGGAATTCTGGCCCGGGGAGTGGCCGACCTCGATCGCCTGGCCGGTCTGGCAGCCCCCTTGCTGGCGAAGGAAGGCATACTCTATGCCTTGAAAAGTCCGGGCGCCAGAGTGGAAATCACGGATGACCTGGATGAAAAATTTTTTATTCAATGGGATGACTATGAATTGCCGGATGGCAAAGAAACACGATCTCTGGTTCGGTTGACGTTAAAACAAAAAAGTTCCTGAATCGTTGAAATTCAGGAACTTTTTATCAGTCTGTCAGGTATGTCTGAAATAACACCAAAGGGTATATTTTAGAGCACCGTCACATTCTTGGCAGAAGGCCCTTTCTGACCTTCTTCGATGTCAAATGACACCCGGTCCCCTTCGTTGAGGGACTTGAAACCGCTGGAATTAATGCCGGAGTGGTGTACAAATACATCTTTTCCACCGCCTTCAACTTCGATGAAACCAAACCCTTTTGAGTCGTTAAACCATTTTACAATACCATTTGCCATGTCGGCGCTCTCCTGTAATAAAAAATAAAAAAATCTGTTTGCTTTGGGGTGCGCGCCCATGTGGAATCGGGAATACACCTTACCGGCGAAAACAATCCGTCAGCATTTTCAAGCTGATTGATCGATTATAGTTGCCTGTCAGCAAATGTCAAGCGTTGTTTGTTATTTTATTATGAGGTTGCACAGTAGATCCCGATTTTGCCCAAAGTTTCAACATTTGTTGAAAAATATGACATAAATTGTTATTGAGCACAGAGGATTACCCACCATTTTCTGACAGCATGCCATATATTGGCAATAAATGTTGGCCTGGCATTTTTATTGCTTATTTTTCAGATATGGTACAGGATGATCGTACGGCCATAAACAAATGCAAAAATTGACCGTTTCAGATAAGGTAATTGTAGTATGCTTAAAAAAAGAATTACATCCGGCGATTTTCACCATTCCGGCTTTACGTTGATCGAATTGATGGTGACCATTGCCATTCTGTCTGTTCTGGCAACAGTTGCGATTCCAGAAATGAGTGCGTTGCTCAAAAATACCAAAGTAAGAACGGCGACACGGCAGCTGGTTTCTACCCTGCAGGAAATGAAGCTCCGGGCCATTAAGGAAAATGCGGTCACTGTAATGATCATTGATGAGGCCAATGATACGTATACGGTTTTTCTGGACAACGATCCCGAAAATAAGGCTTTGGATACAGGTGAGGAAATTATTGCACAGGTTGATCTTCAAAGTGACAAACTTGATGTCACATCAAATTCTTTAAATAAGACGTTGGGTTTCAACGGCAGAGGCTTCCTCTCTTATGGTTCGGGCACTATCACCATTACCAATTCGTCAGGCAAACAAAAGCAGATTGTGATCAATTTTATGGGAAATATCCGAGATGAATAGGAAAGAAAGGACGAAACAAAATTTTCATGTATGAAAGACGGCATATCAGGCCCGGCAATCATTTCAGCCAGGGATTTACACTGGTTGAAATCCTGGTGGCCCTGACCATCATCAGCATAGTGATTGCCAGCGCCATCAATTCCTATATAGGACAGCAGAAATCCGAACTGTCCCAGACTCAATTGGTGGAGATGCAGCAGGGTATTCGGGCCGCAATGTATATTATGTCTTCAGAAATTCGATTGGCTGGATATGACAGACATCGTGCTTTTTCTGCCGGTATCACCAGTGCCGGGGACGGTTCCAACGGCAATCCGCTCACCTTTACTTTTGTGGAAAATGACACGGACACGGATATAGGCAGCTTGACCACTATCACATATGAACTGTATGATGCTTCCTCAGATGGTGACAATGATATCGGCAGACAAAAAGGCGGATTGAAAAACGCCATTGCGGAAAATATTCAATCTTTGACATTCTCATACCTGGACAGTGATGGTACAGTTCTGACTGCCCCGGTTGATCTTAATGCCATCAGAGCGGTTCGTATCGACATCACGGCAGGGCTGGATGCCGGTGCTGCGGATCACACCATACCCGGTGCCGAACGGACTGTATCTGCCGTGGTGAAATGTCGCAATCTGGGATTGTAGCGGACCGGAAAGAGACGGAGCTGATATGATGGATAAATTTCATGGCAAGCACCCCGGAAAAGAAAAAGGATTTACCCTGCTGGAGGTGATGATCGCTCTGGGTATCCTGGCCGTGGGTATCCTGGCTATCATCAGCATGCATATTGCAGCCACCCAGGCAAACGCCCATGCCGTCACATTTACAAATGCATTGCTTGCAGCCCAAAGCCGGATTGAATATCTGCTCATGGAAGATTTTGATGATATTCCCACCAGCACGACATATACAGTTGAAACCCATGCGGACGTTGATGTGATTCCACCCGGATATACCCTTGAATGGAGAGCGGAGGACCATACAGCCGATATCAAGAAAATAAGTGTCCGGGTCAAAAAATCGGTCAAACTTGGAGACGCGACAAAAGAGAAGGTGCTGTCTTTGACGATTATGAAAAATAGAGGATAGATGTATGGTTTTAGTTTCAAGAAACAAAACGCTGAAAGTTCCGGTCGATTGCCTGAATAACCAGCAGGGGTCAGCACTGATCATCGTCCTGATCGTGATGGCGGTATTGACACTGGTGGGATTGTCCGCCATCAATACCGCCACTGTTGAAAATAAAATTGTCCGAAACGAAAGAATCTATCAGGAAAATTTTTACCTGGCCGAGTCCAGTGTCAACGAAGCGGCCCAGAAGATTGAAAATGAAACAGACCGTGACAATTTGTTGCCCAGCAGTGCTGCATGGATTTCTGATGACAGTAGCGGCCTGGATTTTAAAGACCCCGGCAACTGGATGTCCGATAATTCTGAACAGGCGGCTATCAGCAATCAGGCACTTTATTCCACGGTGAGTAAAGGGGTTCATAAAGGCAGTTCTCTGGATATCGGTGACACGAGCACGCGCCTGTATGAATATGCGGTTTTCGGACATGGACAATCCCAAAATGGCAGTGTCATCGTTGAAATTGGTTATTTGAAACGTTTTTAAATGAACAAATGGCATTGATGAAAAAAGAGGAGGGATAAATGGATACAGGCAGATATGACAGAGTAATTAGATCAAAAAAGGTTTCTGCCAGCCGTTTGGACATAAAATTCGCCTCCTTGCTGTTTTTATCGTTGGTGTTGTTTGGACTGTGTTTTGCCGGGAAGGTGGATGCCGCACCACTGACGGTTTCTATTGAACCCCAGACGGCAAGGGATGCCGGGGCTCAGTGGCGAATATCGTATCAGTTATGGGGATACTGGTATCAGGATGGCGGATGGAGAAACCACAATACCAGCTATACTGTCTGGAATAATATTAATTATAAGATCGAGTTCAAGGATGTCGGCATCTGCACCACTCCCTCCCCGATTCAAGGCAGGGGCATGAACTTGACACCCTTTCAGGAAGGTAATTACTCGTGTGCGATAGAGCACACCATTACCGCCTCTGCCGGCAGTAACGGCAGTATCTCCCCTTCCGGCATTGTGCGGGTCACCGAGGGAGATGATCAAACGTTCACAATTGTTCCCGACCGCGGATTTGCGGTGGATACTGTCTTGGTGGATGGTGTTTCAGCAGGGTCATCCACCAGCTATACCTTTCATAATGTCACAACGGATCATACCATATCCGTCACGTTTAAGGCCCTTCCGGCATATTCTATTACGGCCACAGCCGGTGATCATGGGAGCATTTCACCTTCGGGCAGTTTGACAGTTTATCAGGGAGAGGATCAAACGTTCACCATGATTCCGGATACCGGGTATCAGGTGGCAGATGTGCTGGTGGACGGGGTCTCACAGGGGGCTGTCACCAGTATCACCTTAAACAATATTGGATCCGATCATGTCGTATCCGTGGGGTTTGAGAAAAAAACCTATACCATCTCGGCAAGCGCTGATACCGGGGGAAGCATCTCTCCTGCTGGCAGCGTGGCCGTCTTGTTTGAAGGGAGTCAGACCTTCTCCTTCACCCCTGATGTGAACTATGAAGTCGTAGATGTGCTGGTGGACGGTATTTCCCAGGGAGCCATAACCAGCCACACCTTTTCCGATGTCAGCCAGGATCACACAATTATAGCCAGATTTGACGTCATTCCGGTATTCTATACCATCACTGCCAGTTCCGGAAGTGATGGTATTATATCTCCTTCCGGGGCGGTGTCCGTGCTTGGCGGAGACGATAAAGCCTTCAATATGACACCGGCCGCCGGATATCAAGTGGATGATGTGCTGGTGGACGGCACTTCTGTGGGAGCGGTTGATGCCTATACTTTTGCGGCGGTCAACGGCCATCATACCATCCATGTCACTTTTAAAAGTGCGTTACCTTCCACCAGCTGCGTGGACATCGCTGACACACCTTTGAGTTGCCAGATACAGGCAGCTCCTGCCAATGTCATGTTTATCCTCGACGACTCAGGTTCCATGGATTGGGAGATAATGACCAATGAAAGTGACGGGCTTTTTAATATTGGATCATATGAATTTGCCTATGTTTTCAATATGGGAGATAACGAGGAATACAGTACCGGGACAGATGAATTGTCCGGTGATTATAAACGGTACTGGAAATCTCAGTTTCATGGCTATAACAAAATGTATTACAATCCGACAACTGTGTACAAACCATGGCCGAACAAACCGGATGCCTCTCCCACTGCTGCCAGGTCCAATCCCCAGAATTCCGGCAATACCCTCAACCTGACCAGTCAGTATACCTCAGACGGATCATTGTCCATCAAAAACGCCCATTATTATGTATGGGTTGATGCCGATGGAGACGGAAACTGGGTAGATGAGGCAGATCCAAACAACGATGCGGATCCCGGTGAAATATATCTGGTGAATCTTGAAGGATCGAGTATCATATATTATCGGTGGAATGGAGAAGGGCCCAGAGTCTCTGATTCGGAATTGACTTATGTAACCTCTCCGCCCGTTGATATCATTACGAAAAATGAAGACGGAACTGAACGTTCCTACACCCAGGAACTCCAGAATTTTGCCAACTGGTTTTCCTATTACCGCAAAAGGGAGTTTGCTGCCAAGGCAGCCGTGGCCAACGTGGTCAATTTAATGCAGGGGGTTCAGATCGGATACTTGTCAATCCAGGATCGGTTGAAACAGGCTGTGCGAAAAGTGAAAGTCCAAGATTCGGGAGGGTTTGTGGATCATTCCGCCGCATTACTGACCAGCCTTTATGACAATTATAATTCCACGGGCGGCACCCCGTTGCGGGATGCGCTCAATAATGTGGGAAAGTACTATGACAAAGATGACGGTGCCACGGGTGGTCTGGGCAACTCGCCTTATGCCAGTGAAGCGGACGGGGGGGGGTGTCAGCATAGTTTTGCCATATTGATGACCGATGGATTTTATAATGGCTCCAGCCCGAATGTGGGAAACCAGGACCAAGCGGAAGGGGCTCCCTTTGCAGACAGTTATTCAAATACGCTGGCTGATGTGGCCATGAAATATTATAAAGATGATCTTGCCGACAGCATTCCCGATATGGTGCCCAGCAGTTTTATTGACGCTGCCACCTATCAGCATATGATCACCTATACGGTTTCTTTTGGGGTGACCGGCACACTGAATCCATCAAATTTTGATCTGTACAATATTAATCCTGATGCCCGGGTCTATCCCACTTGGCCCGATCCGACGGACGGAAACAACCAAAAAATCGATGACCTGTGGCATGCCAGTGTCAATGGAAGAGGCCGTTTCCTGAACGCATCCAATCCAAAAGAACTGGTTGATTCGCTGATATCCGTGATGCAGAATATTGATTCCAGAATCGTTTCCGATGCTTCTGTCTCTGTGAATGGTGAGGAAATTCAGGCCGGAACCCGAATCTTTCAATCCAGTTATTCTTCCGATGGATGGGTGGGGGATGTTAAAGCCTATGCCATCAATCAAACCAGCGGGGAAGTGATCCGGGATACAGCGGTGTGGTCGGCAGCAGACAAACTGGAAGACCAGAATTGGAATACCGGCCGAAATATTGTCACCTATAACGGATCATCGGGAACTCCTTTCAGGTATGACAGCCTCAGTGCACATCAGAAAACATTGGTGACTGAAAATGAGATCAACTATTTAAGAGGGGATTCCTCACTGGAAGTGCAGAACAACGGCGGTTTCCGAAATCGATTTTCCAGATTGGGTGATATTGTTCATTCCGCCCCCCTTTATGAAAACGATATGCTGTATGTGGGAAGCAATGACGGCATGGTCCATGCTCTAAATGCCAATACCGGAGCGGAGCTGTTTGCCTATGTACCCAATCTGGTATTTGATAATTTAAAGCGGCTGACCGAAACCAGTTATACCCATAAATTCTATGTTGATCAGACCCCTACTGCCGGCAGAATGGGGAGCAATACTTATCTGATCGGCGGCCTGGGCAAGGGAGGGCAGGGATATTTTATGTTGGATATCACTTCTCCTGCTGCCAATACAGAGGCCAATGCCGGCTCTTGGGTGAAATGGGAATATCCCAACCTCAATACCCCTCAGGCCCAGTTGGATGATATGGGGTATAGTTTCAGCAAAGCCTTTTTGGCCCGGTCCAATGATGATACCCTTCCGGGGGGCGGATGGGTGGTGATTTTTGGCAATGGATATAACAGTGCCAATGGCCATGCCATGTTGATGGTGCTCAATGCCACGACCGGTGAACTGATCAAAACTATTGATACAGGTGTCAATTCCTGCAACGGCCTTTCAACTCCGGTTCTCATTGATGTGGACGGTGATCTGAGGGTGGATTATGTTTATGCGGGAGATTTAAAGGGGAATTTATGGAAGTTTGATTTTTCCGGAAGTGCCAGCAGTGACTGGGAGGTAGCCTACAAAAGCGGCATGAGCCCCATGCCCCTTTTTCAGGCAAAAAGTGCCAGCGGCTTTACGCAACCCATCACCTCCAAACCGGATGTGATGCGTCATTGTTCAAAACACGGGTACATGGTGGTTTTTGGCACGGGACGGTATCTCGGTGATCTTGATTTCACTGACCCGGGATCCCAGACCCTTTATGGTATCTGGGATTATGGAGATGATGATGACGATGCCGAGTACCTGGGGTTCTTCAATCGCCCCGGGCTTTCCAACCAGCCATCTTCCGTTAAACTCTTGGCCCAGACTGAAATTGACTGGCGTACTGTAAGCGGAAATGATTTCAGGACCCTTAGCGATAATACCCCCAACTGGGAGACGGTGGACGATGAGACCACCGGTCAACAACCGAATCCCGGGACTGAAACTGCTGACACCACAGTGCATGCCGGCTGGTATTTTGATTTGCCCATAAACCAGGGAAATGCAGGCCATGAACGGATCATATCCGATGTGATTATCCGGTCCGGCAATGTCATTGCCATCACCTTCAGGCCCAACAGGGATAACCCCTGTTCCGCCGGCGGCAGTTCAATTGTTCATGAACTCAATGCCTGCACAGGCGCCAGACTTTCTAAAGCTCAATTTGACATTAACAATGACAATTTAATCGATGACAATGATTTAATCAATATCGGTACGCCCGAAGATCCAACGTTGGTTCCGCCGACCGGTCTTGATATCCCCGGGCGGTTGTTTCAGCCGGTGATTCTCACCATACCGCACACGGACGGTCCGGATATTGAAGCCAAGTATTTCAGTTCCACCTCAGGTTCCATTCCCATCGTCAGGGAAACCGCGGAAAAACGCGGTATATTTTATTGGCGGCAGCATTAATTAATATGGGGTCTATCAGGCAGTTGATATACATAGGGGGATGCCATGAATTTTGAAAAAAACAACTGCAGCATAAACCGGTGGTGCTTGGTTGTGTTGCTCTCCTTAGCCTGTTTGGCAGGCACGGCACAGAGGGTATGTGCCCAGGAGCAGCCGGTTGAACTTCTTGAAGTTTCACCTGTGCCGTCCATTGAGTCTGAAGTGATGATCGTTCCAACCGAATTTGACGGAAAAGGGCGCATCAACCGGTTTGACGGCAAGGAAATCGTTGTGGGGGATCGGCTTAGAAGACTATCCGGCTCAGCTTTGTTCTATAACAAAGTAGGTAAATTTAGCAACCGTGATCGATTCCACCCGGGGGACATGATCGGATATCTGGTAAACAAAAACAATGAAATAACAGCAGTGTATAAATTGAAGTAAGAGTTTGCGGTTCATCCCCAGGTTATTTTGCAAAAAATCAGAAAAGCCTTGGTTTTTTATGAGGAGGAGATATGCGGTGGATTTTTGGGCTGTGTGCAGTGGTTGTCTTGGTAATGGTTTCCCAGGTGTATGGAGAATATTTTCGTTATGTGGATGAAAACGGTGTGGCCTCCTATACAGATGATCTTTCAAAGGTCCCGAAAAAACAACGGGTTGATGTCAAATCCTTTATCAGCGTACAACAGGAAATAAATAAAAACCCGGATTTTGAAAAACAAGCACCAACGGTTGAAGATCCTCACAGTTCTTTGGACCCATCCGGTCCTGATGAAAAAAAAGCCTATGAAGAATTCAAATTACTGAAAGAATCATTGGACCAAGAGTTCGAACTATTGAACAAGGCGCGGGATGAGCTGGCCATGGAAGGTAAAAAGCTTAAGAACAATACCGCTGTAAGGGCATTTAATCAAAAGGCCTCGGCTCTCAATGATCGCATTAAAGCATATGAATTAAAAAAACAAGCCTACCTGGAAAGATTTACCAATGATGTTCAAGAGAATACGCCTTGATGTGTACGTTCCTCACCATTGTTTACAGATCTGACGCTGGGCAAATAGCCACAGCCGAAATGATTTCTGATCTGCCGCAGACCATACAACTCTTTTCAACTGCTGTTTGATCTGCTGATGGATACGCAAGTGGTTTTTGTGTGACGTTTATTCGAATTTCTAAAAAATAATTTTATGCCTTTGAACGGGCTTGACCAAAACAGCCGGGCCGGTTAAACTCTCATCATGGCTGAGCAGGCGATTCCCAAAGAGACGGGAAAATATTTTTAAGTAAATTGAGAGGATCTGATGAAACAAACAATTAAAATAGTAACTATTATGGCGGCATTGGGATGTTTTGTGGGGTTGACAGGGTGCAACAATATATTTTCAGACACCCAGCCTGCTGAATCCAGGGCTGAGACAGTAACTCCTGCATCCGTGTCCGAACCTGCGGCAAAACCGTCACCAGAGTCCAAAAAAAGAACCGCGGTGTACTATGATTTTGAAGATGTGCTGATCCCGGTGGAACTGCAGGTCCTTCAGGATAAAAGTATGATCGTGTCCACACCGGGATTTACATCCGGGATTCTGATGCTCAAAGGAAGGGTGGAGCGGCGCTCTTTGATCAACTTTTTCAACAACAACATGGTCAAAGACAACTGGGCCATGGTCAGCCAGATTGCCTCACCCAACATGGCGATTCTGGTGTTTGAAAAATCCATAAAATCCGCAGTGATTTCCATTAAAAGCGAGCATATCTACACCTATGTGGAAGTCGGAGTGGCGGCCCGGGTGAATCAAGGCCGTCTGCCGGATAATACCGATGCCCTGCTTGAATCGGATCTTGTCCAGTGACGATATTGAATCAAAAACATATTCTGCTGGGCGTCACCGGCGGAATCGCTGCATACAAATCCGTGGAACTGCTCCGGCTTTTGAAAAAAGCCGGAGCAGACGTGGAAGTGGCCATGACGGAGGCCGCGTTGCGGTTTGTGGGCAAAACCACGTTTGAAGTGCTGTCGGAAAATCCCGTGATCACGGATCTGTGGGAAGATTCCCACGGATCCGTGGCCCATATTGATGTGGCAACAAGATGCGATGCCGCCGTGATCGCGCCGGCCACGGCCAACTGCATTGCCAAGCTGGCTCATGGGCTGGCTGATGATGCATTGACCACCACATTTCTGGCAGTGACGGCCCCGGTCATGATCTGTCCGGCCATGAACACCCATATGTATGAAAATATCCGGGTCCAGCGAAACCTGGATGTCCTGGAACAGGACGGGATCCATATCCTGGATCCGGACACCGGATCTCTGGCCTGCAAAACCACAGGACCCGGCCGTCTGCCCGATCCCCGGCTCATTGTGGACCGCATGGAACATATGCTGACACCCAAAGATTTTGCCGGCAAACAGGTATTGGTGTCGGCCGGCCCCACCCTGGAGCCCATTGACCCGGTGCGGTATGTGAGCAATCACTCCTCCGGCAAAATGGGGTATGCCGTTGCCAAAGCCGCAGAAATGCGGGGCGCCTCCGTGACCCTGGTCACCGGTCCGGTGAGCCTGGATCCGCCTGTGGGCGTTGAAACAATTTGCGTACAGACCTGCCATGATATGGCTGATACCATGCTCTCGAAAATGGATTGTGCAGATATCATCATTCAGGTGGCGGCTGTGGCGGATTTCCGGCCGGATCGCCAGGAAACTCTGAAAATAAAAAAAACATCTGACCAGGACCGCATGACCCTGACCCTGGTGCAGAATCCGGACATTCTCCGGACTATGGGGGAGCGCAAGCGGCCCGACCAGTTTCTGGTGGGGTTTGCCGCAGAAACCCATGATCTGGCAGCCAATGCCGTTAAAAAAATCAAGAAAAAAAATCTGGACATGATCGCAGCCAACCTGGTGGGGGGAAAAGACGCGGGATTTCAGGCCGACACCAATAAGGTGACCCTGTTTTTCAAAGACGGGTCTAAAACCGACATTCCGCTGATGGATAAACAGGCCGTGGCCCATGTCCTTCTGGACAACCTCCTGACCCGGTTTGATCCGCGCGGTTGATTCCGGCCTGTCATGACACCTTTGGATAACATCCCTTTTTTGACTTCGACCGTGACGCTTCCGGACATCATCGATGATCTGTCCGGATACCTGCGGTGTCAGAAACAAATGGGACTCACCCGGGTGACGCTTTCCGCGCGCTCCCTGGAAATTCTGACCGCCTGGGGCCGGCCGGTCGTGCCCCGGAAACCTTTCCGGCACGCCGGTCCGGCATCGGCAAACGTGGTGCTGGTGGATGGGGCCGACACTTTTTTTACGGGTGAGGCAGGAGCGCTGTTGAAAAAGATTCTGGCAGCCATGAAACTGGCTGAAGACAACATCTGTGTTTGCAATGCCCCGGATGCGGAACAGGTGTTTGCTTTTCTGCAATCGGTTCGGCCGGTTGTGGTGATCGCGCTGGGAGACCGGGCCGCCCGGATCGTGACCGGGATTCAGAAGCCGGTGGCAGCCATTCGGGGAAAATTTTTTGAAATTCGGGGATTTTCAGTGATGCCCACGTTTCATCCATCCCAGCTGCTTAAAGATCCGGGCCTGAAACGTCCGGTGTGGGAAGACATGCAGCAGGTCATGCAGATCAACGGTATTGTGTCATGATTCTTGACCGATTCATCGATATTCTGACTGCGGAAAAAGGATATTCCCCCCATACCTGCCGGGCGTACCGGTCGGATATTCTGGATTTTTTGCAATTTGTCGCTGACTGGTCTGATGACCCGGATCCATCAACTGACGTGCAGACCCATTTTGAAGCACACGCGGCCCAGGTGGACAGGCAGACCCTGAAACAGTATCTGGCATCCCGGGTCCGGGCGGGAAAACAAAAAAGGACCCTGTCCCGGCGGTTGTCCGCTTTAAAAGCGTTTTTTGATTTTCTGGTGAGAGAAAAACAGATGTTGGCCAATCCGGCGGACGGAATTCCGTTTCCCAAACTGGGCCGGCCCATTCCCCGGGTACTGACCGTGGATGATGTGTTCCGGTTGCTGGATTCCATCAAAACCGGCACCTGGCTGGAAAAGCGCAACCATGCCATGTTTGAGACTTTTTATTCCACGGGCATGCGCATTTCCGAGATCCATGGGTTGAACATGGATCACATTGACTTTCACAACCAAGTGATTAGAGTGTCCGGCAAAGGCGGCAAACAGCGGATCGTACCGGTGGGGCGCCGGGCGTTGACAGCGGTGAGAACGTATCGGGACACCGTGTCAACGGATTTGAAGCCTGTTTTTCTGAACAAGGATTTCGGGCGGCTGTCCACCCGGTCCATCCGGCGGATTCTGGATCACATCGTGAATCAGTGCGGCCTGCACGTGCCCGTATCCCCCCATGTGCTGCGCCATTGTTTTGCCACGCACATGCTGGATTCCGGGGCGGATTTGCGGGGGATTCAGGAAATTTTAGGCCATGCCAGTCTGTCCACCACCCAGGTGTACACCCATGTGAGCATGGACCATTTAATGCAGGTGTACGACAACGCGCACCCAAGGAGTTGAAACAGCAATATGAGTAACGACACATTTCACGGAACCACCATCCTGGCCTTGCGATCCGGTGCTACCGTGGTCATGGCCGGAGACGGTCAGGTTACATTGGGCACTATCGTGACCAAGCACAAGGCCAGAAAAGTCCGGAAAATTTTTCATGATAAAATCATCATCGGGTTTGCCGGAGCCACGGCGGATGCCCTGACCCTGTCGGAAAAACTGGAGGAAAAACTGGAGCGTTACAACGGCAACCTGACACGCAGCTGTGTGGAGCTGGCCAGGGAATGGCGCACGGACAAATATCTGCGGCGCCTGGAAGCCATGATGCTTGCCGCCGATCGTGACAACACCTATCTGCTGTCGGGCAACGGAGACGTGATCGAGCCGGACCAGGGAGTTATCAGTATCGGATCCGGCAGTCCGGCAGCCCAGTCCGCAGCCATCGCGTTGATGGAAAACACGGATCTGTCCGCCCGGCAGATCGTTGAAAAAGCCATGAAGATCGCTGGGGATCTGTGCATTTATACCAATCATGAGGTCACCATTGAAGAACTCAACTGATACCGGGAATGGATTCATGAAAGATTTAAAACCCAAGGAAATCGTCACCGAACTGGATAAATATATCATCGGTCAGAAAGATGCCAAAAAATCCGTGGCCATCGCCCTTCGCAACCGCTGGCGCCGCCGCCATGTGGAACCGGATCTCCAGGATGAGATCGCACCGAAAAATATCATTCTTATCGGCCCCACCGGGGTGGGAAAAACCGAGATCGCCCGGCGGCTGGCCAATCTCACGGACTCGCCTTTTTACAAGGTGGAAGCCTCCAAATTCACGGAAGTGGGGTATGTGGGCCGGGATGTGGAATCCATGATCCGGGACCTGGTGGAATTGACCGTGAATGCCTTGAAAGCCAGGCAGCAGGATGCGGTCCAGGAAAAGGCGGCAAAAATGGCGGAAGAACGGGTGTTGGATATTCTGCTCCCGCCCACGCCCAAAACAGCGGTCCGCCCGGACACCGGCACCCTCAAGCTGGCTGGTTCATCCGAAGATACTTCAGATACCGGGGCCGGGACCAGAGAAAAACTGCGGACCATGCTCAAGGCCGGAAAACTGGACTCCCGGCAGGTGGACCTGGATGTACCGGATAAATCTTCCCCCATGGTGGAGATCTTTTCCAACACCGGAATCGAGGAGATGGGCATCAATGTCAAGGATATGCTGGGCAATTTCATGCCCAAATCCACCAAGCGCAGAAAAGTCAGCGTCAAAGAGGCCCTCAAGCTTTTGACCCAGGAAGAAGCGGCCCATCTGGTGGACATGGAACGGGTCAAGTCCGATGCCGTGGCCATGGTGGAGCAGTCCGGCATCATTTTTATCGATGAGATCGACAAAATTGCGGGAAAAGAAAAAAGCCAGGGGCCGGAAGTGTCCAAAGAAGGGGTCCAGCGGGACCTGCTGCCCATTGTGGAAGGCAGTTCCGTGCCCACCAAATACGGGATCGTGAAAACCGATCATATTCTGTTCATTGCTTCGGGCGCGTTTCACGTGTCCAAACCGTCGGATCTGATTCCAGAACTTCAGGGACGGTTTCCCATCCGGGTGGAACTGACTTCTCTGGGTGCCCAGGAATTTGTTCGGATTCTGACTGAACCCAAAAACGCGCTGATACTTCAGTATATGGCATTGCTGCGCACCGAAGGGGTGGATATCACGTTTACCCAGGATGCCGTGGAAAAAATCGCCGCCATTGCCGTGGAAGTGAATGCAGCCACGGAAAACATCGGGGCAAGGCGCCTGCACACGCTCATGGAAAAACTGCTGGAAGAGATCCTGTTTGCAGCCCCGGATGTGGCGGATACAAAAATCACCATTGATGCGGCATTTGTGGAAGGCCAGCTCATGGGCATTGTGGAGAACCAGGATTTGAGTAGGTATATCTTATGAATCCTTCAGCGGTTGCGGATCGGAATGTCGCGGATATTCTGGTGGAAGCGTTGCCGTATATTCAGCAGTTTTCCACCAAAACCATTGTCATCAAGTATGGGGGCCATGCCATGGTGGATGACAAGCTTAAGCGCGATTTTGCCAATGACATCACCCTGCTTAAATACATCGGTATCAACCCGGTGGTGGTGCACGGGGGCGGCCCCCAGATCAGTAAGGTGCTTTCCGCCATGGGGATCACCTCCACTTTTATCCGGGGCATGCGTTACACGGATGATGCCACCATGGATGTGGTGGAAATGGTGCTGGGCGGCAAGGTGAACAAGGATATTGTGGCCCGGATCAATCAGGAGGGGGGCAGGGCCGTGGGCCTCACCGGCAAGGACGGGAGCCTGATCCTGGCGGAAAAAATGAAGATCTATGTCCAGGACGACCAGGAAAAACCGCCGGAGATCATCGATCCCGGCATGGTGGGAGATGTGGTGTCCGTGAATCCGGAAATCATTCATACGTTGACCGCCAAAGGGTTTATCCCTATTATCGCGCCTGTGGGCGTGGGAAAAAACGGGGAAACCTACAATATCAACGCAGATGTGGTGGCATCCCGGATTGCCGCGTCCCTGGAAGCCGAGCGCCTGATTCTGCTCACGGATGTGGACGGGGTGCTGGATGCGGACAATGCACTGGTCTCTTCCATCAATGACCAGCGGATCGGGCAGATGATCGGGAACAAAGAAATCAAGGGCGGCATGATTCCCAAGGTGGAGTGTGCATTGACCGCGTTAAAGCGCGGAGTGAAAAAAACCCACATCATCAACGGAAAAATCCCCCACGCCGTGCTCCTGGAACTGTTCACCGACTCCGGTATCGGCACCCAGGTATTTGTCAATGGACCCTCTTAAAACTTAAAACTTAAAACTTAACACTTCATATATAAAAGACGAATCATAAAGGAAAACCCATGGATACCCTGGAAAAAACCGATACGTTTGTGTGCGCCACCTATGCCCGCCAGGGAAAGGCGTTTGTCAGCGGCAGCGGCATGTACCTGACCGATGAAGACGGCCAGGTGTTCACCGATTTTCTGGCCGGCATTGCCGTGTGCAGTCTGGGCCACTGCCATCCTGAAGTGACCGCGGCCATCCGGGAACAGGCTGGGCAGCTGGTGCATGTGTCCAATCTGTTCTACACCCGGCCCCAGGCGGATCTGGCCCAGGCCCTGGTGGAAAACAGTTTTGCCGATCAGGTGTTTTTCGGCAATTCCGGGGCCGAAGCCAATGAAGCCGCCATCAAGCTGGCCCGGCGGTATTTTCAACGCAACAACGACATGAACCGGTTTCAGATCATCACCATGACCCAGTCGTTTCACGGCCGGACCCTGGCCACTCTGACCGCCACGGGCCAGGATAAGATCAAACAGGGATTTTATCCGCTGCTCCCCGGATTTATCCATGTGCCGTTCAATAATATCGATGCCCTGAAAACCGCTTTGGACGACACGGTGTGCGCAGTGATGATGGAGCCGGTCCAGGGGGAAGGCGGGGTGATTCCGGCGGATCCCGAATATCTGGCGCAGGTGAGACAATTGTGCGATCAGACCGGCACTCTGCTGATTTTTGATGAAATCCAGTCCGGCATGGGCCGGTGTGGCACCTTGTTTGCCCACCAGGGGTATGGGGTGACACCGGATATCATGACCCTTGCCAAAGCGCTGGGCAACGGGGTCCCCATCGGGGCCATGCTGGCCACGGCAGAGGCGGCCAAAGGATTTGAACCGGGCAGTCACGGCTCCACTTTCGGGGGCACGCCCCTGGCCACTGCTGCCGGACTCAAAACCCTGGCATTGATTTCAGACCCCGGATTTCTGGCCCGGGTCCGGGAAAAAGGCCTTTATTTCAAGGCACGGCTGACCGAACTTCAGTCGCGCCATTCCCGGATCAAAGCAGTGCGGGGCCGGGGGCTGCTGCTGGGAATGGATGTAGGGGAGGGTGCCGGGGACGTGGCAGCCGCCTGTTTTGAAAAAAGGTTTATCATTAACGCCATTCAGGATAAAGTGTTACGGTTTGCACCGCCCTTGATTGTGGAAACCAAAGATATTGACCGGCTGATATCCGTGCTGGACAGCCTGTTGTAAACAGTGAAGGAGATGTTTGGTTTGAAAAAAGACCTGTTGTCATTGCTGGACCTGGAAAAAACGGATTTTGAACAATTGTTTGACCGGGCATTGCAGCTCAAGGCACGGTATGCCAAAGGCATTCCCGACAGAATCCTTTCCGGAAAAACCCTGGGACTGATTTTTGACAAAAAATCCACCCGGACCCGGATCGCCTTTGAAACCGCCATGATACAACTGGGGGGACACCCCATCTACATGAGCACCCAGGATACCCAGATTTCCCGAAACGAGCCGGCCGCAGACACGGCCCGGGTGCTGTCCCGGTATATCGACTGCCTGGCCATGCGGACCTTTGACCATGCCCTGGTGGAAGAGTTTGCCGCCGCCTCGACCATTCCGGTGATCAACGCGCTGACCGACTCGTTTCATCCCTGCCAGATTTTAAGTGATATCATGACCATCATCGAGCACAAAGGCGGATATCACAAACCGAAGATCGCCTGGGTGGGAGACGGTAACAATGTGGCCAACTCCTGGGTGAATGCGGCCAGTGTCCTGGGCCTGAACCTGGTGTTGGCCTGCCCGGAAAATCACATGATCAAACCGGAAATTATTGAAGCCGCCGGTGCCGATGCCATGGATCATGTCCGGTTCACCACGGATCCCAGAGACGCGGTGAAAAATGCGGATGTGGTGTATACGGATGTCTGGGCCAGCATGGGTGAGGAAGATGAGCTGGAAAAACGGCTGGCTGCGTTTGAGGGGTTTCAGGTGAACAAGGCCCTTTTGTCTCATGCAGCTCCGGATGTGCTGGTGATGCACTGCCTGCCGGCCCACCGGGGAGAAGAGATTGCTGAAGACGTGCTGGAGGCCCCTGGCGCAGCATTCTGGGATCAGGCGGAAAACAAGCGGCATATGCACAAGGCCATTCTGGAAACATTGATTCTCAGGAACAAAACCGATGAGTGATAAATTGTGGGGGGGGCGGTTTTCAGAAGATACCGATACCCTGGTGGAAAAATTCAATGCCTCCATTGATGTGGACAAGCGGCTTTATGCCAGTGACATCGAAGGCAGCATGGCCCATCTGAAAATGATGGCCAAACAGCAGATCCTTGCCAAAGACGAAGCAGAGACCCTTCTGGCAGGCCTGGAACGGGTCAGAATCCGGATAGAAAACAATGAGGTGCCGTTTTCCGATTCCCTGGAAGATATCCACATGCATGTGGAAGATGCCTTAGGCCAGGAGTGCGGGGATCTGGCCAAAAAACTGCACACCGGCCGGAGCCGCAACGATCAGGTGGCCCTGGATATCCGGATTTTCCTTAAAAACGAAACCCGGCAGATCATGGACCGGATCACGGGGTTTCAACGCGCCCTGGTGAATCTGGCCAAGGCCCATCCGGATGTGATCATGCCCGGATATACCCATATGCAGCGGGCCCAGCCCGTGCTGTTTGCGCATCATCTCATGGCATACTATGAAATGCTCAAAAGGGATAAAGAACGGTTTGCCGATGCATATAAACGCATGGATGCCATGCCTTTAGGCACGGCAGCCCTGGCCGGCACCACCTATCCCGTGGACAGAGAGTTCACCCGGCAGATTCTGGGGTTTGACCGGTTGTGTGAAAACAGCATGGATGCAGTTTCTGACAGAGATTTTATCATGGAATTCATCTCCCATGCCGGGATCTGTATGATTCATCTGTCCCGGCTGTCTGAAGAGCTGATTTTATGGTCCTCGTCAGAGTTCGGATATATCACGATTTCCGATGCCTTTACCACCGGGTCCAGTATCATGCCCCAGAAGAAAAACCCGGATGTGGCTGAACTGGTCCGGGGCAAGACCGGCCGGGTGGTGGGCAATCTGATGGCGATCTTCACCACCATGAAATCATTGCCCATGGCGTATAACAAGGACATGCAGGAGGACAAGGAGCCGCTGTTTGATACTGTGGACACCCTGTCCATCTGTCTGGAGGTGTATACCCGGATGTTTCCCCATATCACGGTCCATGCCCACCGGATGAGAACCGCCTGTGCCCGGGGATTTTTAAATGCCACGGATTTTGCCGATTACCTGGTGAACAAGGGCATGCCGTTCCGCCAGGCCCATGCTGTGGCAGGAAAAGCCGTGGCCCTGGCCATTTCTGAGAATAAAGAACTGGATGATCTGAGCCTGGCCCAGTTTAAAGATCTCAGTGACCGGGTAACCGAAGATGTGTATGACTTCATCCGCCTGGATCAGGTGGTGGCCCGCCGGATATCTGCCGGCGGTACGGGATTCGACAATGTCCGGGCGGCGGTTGAAAAAGCACAAAAGGAATTGAATTTATGACACCGTTCCTGGGACGGATTAAATGGGCAAAAACCTCTGTGATCATCGGGGTGTGCCTGTGTCTGTTGGTGATGGCGGCCGGAATCGGCTGCGGGAAAAAAGCTCCGCCCAGGGCCCCGCAGAAACCCGGACAGAACGTGGCATCCCCCACAGATCCCGCAGCCACCCTGGACAATGGTCAACTGATTCTGACCTGGACCCATGAGATCGATCCCGACGATGCCGCACTGGCCCCTCAGTATTTTGACGTGTCCATGGCCGTGCCGGCAGCGTGCGAAGGGTGCCCGTTTGTTTTTGAATCCGTGGCCCGGGTGCCTGTGCCGGACATGGTGTTTCAGATGCCCGTGCCTGAACCCGGGGTCCGGTATTTCAGGGTCCAGGCCGTGGGAGATCATGATGTCCGGTCCCAGTATTCCCGCACCGTGGTGGTGGAGGTGCCGTAATGCCTGATTTTTCCACAGCCGTGTTAAGTATTGGTTCCAACAAAGGCGATAAACCGGCCAATCTTCATCTGGCCATTGCCTGTCTGGATACCCATGAACAGATCGAGGTGATGGCCGTATCACAGTTTTATAAAACCCAGCCCCAGAATTTTGTGGACCAGGACTGGTTTGTGAACGCCGCCGTGAAAATCCGATGCCGCACTTCAGATCCCCTGGCCCTGCTCAACACGCTTAAACAGATTGAATCCAGCATGGACAAACAGGGAAAATCCTTTCGGTTCGGCCCCCGGAAAATCGATCTGGATATTATTTATTTTGATGACCGGATCATGAAAACCCCGGAACTGGAAATACCCCATCCCCGGATGCATGAAAGACATTTTGTTTTAAGGCCCATGTGTGATATAGAACCCGGGACAGTGCACCCGGTATTGGGTTTGACCACACAAGCATTGTTCAATCAAATAGAAACACAGGAAAACCAGGCGGTGATCCCCCTGGATGAGGAGGAAGAAAGCGCGTGAAATTTTTTATTGATACAGCCAATATCGATCAGATCATGGATGCCAATAGCATGGGCATGGTGGACGGCGTCACCACCAACCCGTCTTTGATCGCCAAGGAAGACGGAGAGTTCAAGGAGATCATCGCCCGGATCTGCAAAGAAGTGGCAGGCCCGGTGAGCGCGGAAGTCATCAGTCTGGAATATGACGGCATGGTGGCCGAAGCAAGAGATCTGGCCAAAATCGCTGACAACATTGTGGTGAAGATCCCCATGACCGTGGAAGGACTCAAAGCGGTGAAAACCCTGACGGCCGAAGGCATCAAAACCAATGTCACCCTGGTGTTTTCGCCGCTCCAGGCCCTGATGGCCGCAAAAGCCGGGGCAACCTATGTGTCTCCGTTTGTGGGCCGGCTGGATGATCTGGCCGAAGAAGGCATGGAACTGGTCAACGAGATCGCCCAGATTTTTGCCAATTATGATTTTGACACCGAGATCATTGTGGCCAGCGTCAGAAGCTCCCTGCATGTGCTGGATGCGGCCCTGATGGGTGCCGACATTGCCACGATTCCTTATGGCGTGTTGAAAAAACTGGCATCCCATCACATGACCGACAAAGGCATTGATGCGTTCATGGCGGACTGGAACAAGAAGAAGCAATAAAAAAAGACAACCCATCCAATTTCAGGTTGACAAAAACAGGCAAATCAAATAAATATAGCATTTGTTTGATTGAGCGGGAATAACTCAGTGGTAGAGTGCGACCTTGCCAAGGTCGAAGTCGCGGGTTCAAATCCCGTTTCCCGCTCCACTCAAGGCGGCTTGGCCAAGGGGTAAGGCAACGGCCTGCAAAGCCGATATCCCCGGTTCGAATCCGGGAGCCGCCTCCAATAATAAAATCAAGGGCTCAGAAGAAAATCTGAGCCCTTTTTTTATGCCCCATGCAACCAATACCCTAACCGGGGTATTGCCCGCCATATTTCATCCACTATCCACAAAAATCCACCCCATGTTAATGGTTATAGGGGTTTTTACCTATATTGACATTGCCTTGTTTAGATAGTATGCAATAAAGCCAATAATAGTTTCCAAATGCCATCTCTCATATGATCTTTTAATAGCTGGCGGCAAATGGATTGCGCTGCTGCAGACCGTGTCATCTGGCTGAACATGAAGGTGTTTGAACAATATCATGCAAATAGAACGGTTACGTGAGCTGGTCGATATTCTGTCGGTCCGGCGCTATCCCATCACATTCAGGGACCTGCTCGACCAGGTGGACTATTCCGAAGCCACTCTGAAACGCTATATCAGACGTCTCCGGGACAATGGTGCCCCGCTTCTCTACGATGTTGACACCCGGGGCTATATCCTTGAAAAAACAGATGACGCGGCCCTGCAGCTGCCCGGATTCTGGTTCAACCTTTCAGAGCTTCACTCTCTGCTGGCCATCAATGAACTCATCCATCAGCTGACACCGGGACTCCTCAAATCAGAACTTGTTCCCATCCGCAGGCGGATCAAGACCCTTCTTGCGGCACGTGGCGGATCAACCGAAGAACTCACCCGCCGGATTCGGTTTATCGGTGTCGGTATCCGAATGTTCCGCCCCGCAGCCTTCAGCACCGTCGCCACCGCGCTGATCCGGCGAACCCGGTTGAACCTGTGTTATCACAGCCGGGTGGAAAACAAAAAACACCGCCGCACGGTTTCCCCCCAGCGGCTGTTCTATTACCGGGGCAACTGGTATCTGGCCGCCTTCTGCCACACCCGGCGCGCCCTACGGACACTGGCCCTTGAGCGCATGAGTCATGTCACCCCGCTTGACACCCCCTGCCTTGAGCTAGATGAGCAAAAAATAACCGATCATTTTTTTTCTTCCTTCGGCATATTTGCAGGCCGTCCCACGGCAGAAGCGGTGCTGCGTTTTTCCCCGGAAGCGGCCCGGTGGGTCGCCGAAGAACAGTGGCATCCCGACCAGAAAGGCACCTTTCTTTCAGACGGCGCCTATGAGCTGCACCTGCCTTTTGCCGATCAACGGGAACTGGTCATGGAGATCCTGCGCTATGGGCCGGATGTCAGGGTCATTTCCCCTGAAAGCCTTCAGCGGAAAGTGAGGGCCCGGCTCGCGCAAGCCCTGGACCAATATGAAACCAGATCGGACAAAAAAAAATAAAAAAAATGTTGCCCAGGATCACTGTATGATCCTGGACCATGCTATGCTTGTGCTGTCGCATCAAAGATGCATCAGGACCCTGAAACGCTCATCCTTTAATCTGGAGGTCAGGCAGCTGATTCAACAAATATAGAGGAGGTGAAACATCAAGATGACTTTTGCCGATTTTTTTCAGGCAGCAACCAGGAACAAGCCCTATGGGTATCAATGCAGACTGGCCTGCGGAAGCGGTGCCGACCCGGAAAAACCGGAAACATTGACCGGGGGAGTTGCCTGTGCCTCTCGCCTCATTGATATTCCCACCGGGCTGGGCAAAACAGCTGCCGTTGTTTTGGCCTGGCTTTGGAACCGAATTTACTTGGGTGATGAAACCTGGCCCCGCCGGCTGGTGTATTGCCTGCCCATGCGCACCCTTGTGGAGCAGACCGCAGGGGAAATTGAAAACTGGTTGAAAAGACTTGCAGACCGGGTTCCTGAAGGCGACGAACAGGAACAGCTCCTTTGGCTTTGTGACCATTCTCCGGTGATTCTCATGGGAGGTGAAGAAAACGATGCCGCTCGCCGGGAGTGGGATATTTATCCTGAAAAACCTGCCATACTGGTGGGCACCCAGGACATGCTGCTCTCCCGGGCACTCAACCGCGGCTATGGCATGGCCCGGGCAAGATGGCCCATGCATTTTGCCCTGCTCAATAATGATGCCTTGTGGCTTCTTGATGAAACTCAACTCATGGGGCCTGGCCTTTGGACTTCCGCCCAACTTGATTGGCTTCGCAATGATCGATTCAAACCGTTGCGTCCATGTGCAACGTGGTGGTTAAGTGCCACCATCGGCAAAACTTTTCTTGATACAAAAGATCGGCAAAACGCGACAAAAGCAGCAACTTTAGAGCCTCTTGCCGACACTATTAAAATATCATCCAGCGAGGATGCTAAACTTACCATTCTTAAAGCCGAACGTCCCGTTGAGTTTTGGACATCCATAACAAAAAAAAGCAAAGGGAAAGCAAAAAACAAGGACTCCAACCATGATGAAATTTTTATCGCTACACTCTCTCAAGCCATCTGCAATGAACATCAACCTGGCTTTTTAAGCCTTGTTGTATGCAACAAGGTTGATACAGCTCAAACAATTTTTAAAAGTTTAAAACTGTTGGCAGGCGAAGTCGAAATTGTTCTGCTAACTTCACGTTTCCGGGTCCAAGATCGACGAAGATATATCGACAAGCTTCTTGCCTTCGAAGATGCGAGAAAACAAGCTGTTCGAGAGCAAAGACCTTGTGACCATCCCGGTCTGATCTGTGTCAGCACGCAAGTCGTTGAAGCTGGCATCGATGTTTCCGCCCGCCGTCTCTGGACAGAACTCGCACCTTGGCCTTCCATACTTCAACGTCTTGGCCGCCTGAATCGCGACGCCACTCTCAATAACGAGGCGCATGCTTTTGTCTTTGAAATCCCGATAGAAAAATTTGCTCAGGGAAAAAGTGTTTTCGTTGGCCCATACTCAGAAGAAGACATTAAGGATGCTAAAAAAATCATCTCAGTTTTGTCAAAACAATGTGTAGAAAACCCGGACAAACCCATACGCAAGATTATCGATCAACTTAAATCCGACAAGTCAATAAACGAACGTATTGAAAAATCTCTCCAACCCAAGCCAGAACCTTTCCCCAGAGCTTATGATCTTCATGGGCTTTTTTCAACCGAACCCGATGCCTTTGGAGGCTTTACCGATGTCAGCCCATGGATTCGCGGCACCGACACCAACGCCGATGTTACAGTGTTCTGGCGTGATTGGGATGAGACCAGAAAACCTCTTAAAAGAGTCAAGACATCCGAACTCATCGGTCCGACCTTTCAGCGCCAGGAAGGATGTGCCGTTACTGCATTCAAGCTGCACTCCTTTGTCGAAAAAACAAAAATCGCCTATGTCTGGAACGATAAGGAAGATCAATGGGAAGCTATCCGCAAAAACGATATCTGTCCCGGCATGGTGATTCTTCTTCCCGCAGGATCGGGGGGATACTCCGAAGAAATCGGCTGGACGGGAAATAGATCCGACAGGTTCTCTACCGTTCCACTTCCCGGACCTTATGATGCCGATGGAGACAGAGACACTCTCGTCGTCACAAAATTGCAATGGGTTTCTCTGGAAGACCATTCGACCGGTGTCTCAACTGAAGCAACACGTATCGGAGCGGATATTGGTTTGCCACCAGCCCTGCAAGCAGCACTTTTTAGTGCAGGTGCGTTGCACGACATAGGAAAATCCCTTTTACAATGGCAGGAGGCTCTTCCTGAAAACAGACCTGACAGGACAACCCTTTGGGCCAAAGCACCGCGTTTTGCAAAACGGGCCAACATGCGCCATGAAGCAGCTTCCGCCCTGGCGTTATGGCATCGTTATTACCGCGTCCGCACCGCCAGATTTCCTGCGATTACCATTTATCTGGTTGCTGCTCACCACGGACTTGTCCGAACGGTATTGTCTTCCCGTTCTACCAGACCGCTTCCAAACGTTGCCGGTATTCCGATAACGGACCCTCCGCTGGCTCTCTTATGGGGGAAAGATGTTGAAGAGGACTGGCCGCTTGATTTCAATTGCGCTCAAGACGGGACAAATGGAGAATTTTCCGAAGATGCAGACGGAAACCTCCTTTTTACACCTGCGGCCCCGGGATGGACAGCGCTTGTGGCCGATCTTCTCGGTGGTTGGGAAGCAAATGCCCCTTCAAACACTGCTGGTGCTGTCCCTGAAAATGATGCAAATGAACCTCATTCCCTGAACCCTTTTAACCTTGCATGGCTTGAAACCCTGCTCCGAGCAGCTGATTGCCGTATATCAGCCATAGAGCCCGGTTTTCCTGAACCCACGATACCTTAGCATGCGTTTAAAAATAATTTGGAGCATGATATGAATATACATTCCCAGCCCTTAACCGTCATTCGCCTTGCCGGTTTACATTTAGATACTCTCGGCCACTACTTTGCCGCACTTGGTCTGTTACGTCTTTCCGCCCGTCAGTGGCCCGCCGTTAAATGCTGCTGGCGGGATGGTGTTTTTTGTCTTATCGGCGGACCGAAAAATTTGACTGAACTTGAAGCATTTCTCCTTGATATTGGCGCAAATGATAAATGGACTCCCTATGTGCTGAATCGGCCGAAAACCCCTTCTTCTGCCAAACCGGATATTAAGGGAAAAGACGTTGCCCTCTGGCTTGCCCAAGAAACAAACGAAAGAGAAGCTTTATTGGGCATGTCTCACGTTGTGGGAGGAGGCAGACGTGATTTTAACCCCATATTCGGCAGTGGCGGCAATGCAGGGAAACGAAATTTTTCCAAAGGTTGGCAAAAAGCAAGAAAGGCTGTCGAGGCAAAAGACTCTGTGCCTCAATCAAAAAGGAATTTAAAAAAGCAAGGGCACTCTACAACCGATTCCTTATTTCCAACCGCAGAAAAAGCAGCAACAGAAATACCGTCGACTGTCCGATATGACCTATCTGCTTTTTTGGCTGGCAAAGCCTGCTCATTTTTAGCTGATTTTGGAGCCGCCAGCTGGTTTAGTGCGGCAAATAAAATTTATAATTTCAGACCTGACAAACCATTCAGTAAAGGCCAACTGACGCCTTGGGCAATGCTGTTTGCCTGTGAGGCGTTCCCATTGATTATAGGCTCAACTTCCCGGCAGATTGGTTCTCTACGAAAGGGAACCGGTGCATTCCCTTTTGTCACCAAAGGCCCAGCACCGGTAAATGAAAAAGAAACCGGCACTGTTGAGGCCGAATTTTGGGCGCCTGTCTGGGGCAATCCGCTCTCACTTCCCGAAGTGTCTTCGTTGTTCAAGCGCGGCCGCGCTGAAGTCCAGGGGCGAGGTGCGATTACATCTGCGGCCTTTGCCGCCGCAATTCTTCAGAAGGGAATAGACACTGGGTTAAATGAGTTTCGTCGTTTTTCACTTTTGCATACAACAAGCGCCCAAACTTTTGAATCACGCCTTGCCTCAGTTCATACGCTTTACACTGATGTAGATACGTTCCAGGCAGAAGCTGTAGCCAGAATAATTCATTTCCGCGACACGCTTCCTCCAGAAGAAAAAAAAGGAACAAAGTGGAAATATAGAGGGTTACAAGGCCCTATCGATAATGCTCTCATCCACCTTGCCGAAACGGGGGTAAACAATGAACAGCGTGTTGAGTCCTCTTGGCAACTGCTGGATGCTGTTTTTTCCTCAATGGAAAAAACAGCCAACAATAAAATCTACCGCGAGCGGGAACCATCACTCGCCTTGCTTCCTGTTTCCTGGGTGATTTCGTTACTTGCAAACACTCTCGAAATCACACAGGAGGTCAGGATTGCACTTGCGCTATCAACGATTCACTATACCACACCACAGAACGGATCTTCTGTCAGAAATAAAAATGACCAGTTAGCCCCACTTCTTGCCTACTGCATTGGCGTTGAGCCAGCCTGGAAAAATAGCTGGCATACAATTAAAATTGCCAAGGATATTCCTTTACGAGTTGTATGGGGCCAACGCAAGCTTGTAGAAAACCTTTGTGCGGTTATCCGCCGCCGGGTTTCTATTGAATCTGACGCTGGTTCTGCTCCGCCTTTCAGCGCAAGGCTGACTCTTTCTCTGGCTGATGTTTTGGCCTTTTTAAATCATGAAGTTGATGATTCTTTGATTGATCGATGGCTGACCCGCTTCATGCTTTTTGATTGGAGCAGCAATATCTCCTCAAAAGAATACGGCAGCCTTAGAAATGTTTTACGAAATACGTCCTCATACAACCCATTATTGCCGGAAGATCTTCTTTATGTTTTTTTCCGTCCTTTGTTCCATGCTTATACTTTTTTACAGCTTGGGCATGATGAGACTTCCGGTATGCGGCCGCAACCCACTGCTAATGCAATCCGTCAGATTGTTGCCCTGCTTGAGCGGGGTGACTGTGCCGCAGCCTATCAGGCGGCTGCGAACCGCTATAAAACACTTTTGCAGCCCATTTCTGATTTTGGAAAAAACAGTTTCAATATTTCAGAGCCGCGCCGGTTTCTTGCAAGCCTGCTGCTGCCTGCATCTCCGAAAAGAATTGCCGAAACCTTTACACGATGGTGTCTTCCAACAAGGGGGTAGGACAATTGAGCCATTACCATTAACTATAAATAAAGGACAGAAACATGAGTAATCAAACGAACGTATCAATTTTTCCCGAAAAGTATCTCTCCGATCAACAAAACCGTCTTGTTATTATGGCGGCTCTTGCACCCGTGGCCGGAAAAACTCGTTTTCAGCCTGCCGGTTTTCCAGAAATAGGGCATGTTATCTACAGCACTCCTGATAACCAGAAAGTGTGCATTGTGGACAGTGCCGCCAGTATGGCCAACCATCTTGAAACGGTTTGTGTTCAAGGCTTTGATCTAAGCCTTGTTGATGAACTTGACGGCCTTCCCTACGTCAAATGCATTATCGGACAAAACCGTGATGAGCTTGTTGCTACATCTTTATCAGAGGGCCACCGCCTCGCCTCATACTATTTTCTTAACGGCAACCGTGTGATTAACAACACAATTGAAGAAAAGAAATTTGGTGAAGTTCTCCTTGCTGATGAATTCAGACTTCGAAATTTGGCAAAAAAAACGCACCCCTTGCCGGCGCAGTGGTGGAATGTATTCAGCGCTATTTTTCGCTATGATCCAAATTCGCTTGTTCACGGCATTCTCTTCCCTGCAATGGGAATAAAACTTCCCCGCGTTCTTACTGCGACATTAGATGCATTTGGCGCTGACCGTATTGCAACTTCGGGAGTAAAATTTGACAAGATCTCTAAAAAAGATCCAAAAAATCCAGGTCAGGCAATTTTTTCGAAAGATGAAGAATCCGCATCCGAAATCAGAGCCACCTTTACGATTGACTTATCACTGATCCGCTCGTTCGGGCGTGGCAACGAAGGTCTTAATGATGCTCAAAAACAACTTATTTTGGGGTTTGCACTTTGGAAAATCAAAAAGCTGATTGGTTCTTCATTTCGATTCCGATCAGAATGCGATCTGGAACTGACCGGTCTTCAAATTGACGGCAAAGTCTCCAAAGTCTCTGATCTTGCAGTGGATATCGAGACCCTTATAAAAAATGCGGGATTTCAAGATCCAAGGGTCACAGAAATTTATTGGGACGAAAATGAATTGTTTAAACCGGCAAAAGATATTCCTGAGGACGGGAGTGAAGATCCCGATGATGGAGACGACCAATCTGACGAAGACGAATAATTTCCCGGAGATAAATTATTATGAGACTTCTCATGCAACAAACCTTCCCGGTTGGGCGTTTCCATGCAACTCCATGGAGAGCCTTTCCGTTTGATGATCCCTACGGCGAATGGCCGCCAAGTCCATGGCGGCTTCTTAGGGCAATACTGGCCCGAAGTTTTCAACTGTCCCGTGAATTCCCAAAAGATAGTGAGGAAGAACACGAGCGGCTTAGAGAACTGCTTGTCCATGCCTTTTGTACAAGTAAAATTTCCTGGCAACTGCCGACGCAGTCCTGGCGAGGACCTGGGATACAGCAATACCATCCAGCTGATTTCGAATATTCTCATCCTTCACCTCGAAAATTTAAGGTCTATGATTATAGAGAGGAATTTCGTGATGGCACATTGGATATTGCTGATCTTGGTCATGAACTTATAAAATTTTTCACTATCTATAAGGACAAGAGCAAAAAGGACATACTGGAATTTTTCAACGAAAATATGGAACTTGTCAAAATGGAGCCTGATATAGCGCCAGAAAAGGTCAAAGCTCTTAATGACCTCATAAGAAAAATGAAATTAACTGCAAGGAAATACAAGCACTATTTTCCTGATGAAAAATCCTATACTGCTACCAAAGTCAAAGATAACTTTTGGCTCACACCAGAAAACACCTCACCTCTGTTCTGGATTTTAGACAGTGATCATTCTCTTTGGAAGCCTGATCTCCTCATCCACCTTGATGACTGCCTGGCACGAATGACATACTTCGGCCGTGCGGAATCCATTACATATATTGAACGTATTCACGAGAATCTTGATATTGTTGCCAACTGTTTCTTGCGTGACAGCCGCACCACAGTTGCCGTGCCTGTGCTTTGCCCGAAAGCTAACGCTACCCTTGAAGATGTCGGTTGCATGACCAACGAAAAAAAAGTTGCAAATTCGACAATACCTCCAGGCGCAGTCTGGAAATATGCCGAACGACCGTTGATAACAAAAAACAAGAAGCCCCAAAGACCCTCTAAAAAGCTTCTTCCAACGACCGTATTACAATTTGCCATTGGGGGACGGGTATTTCCACCGCTTAAATTATGGCTTCGGGTTACGGAAAGGTTTCGTGGCACAATACTTCAAAAAATTGCTCAAAACCAAACAGGCAATCAAAAAGCTCAATTTTATGAATTGTCGTCCGATATTCGCGAAAATTATTCCCTGCTGACTGGGAAAGGGGAGAACGGAGTGCGGCTGACCGGACACAGACACGCAGCGTTTTTTCTCATTCCTGACGAGGAAGTAAAACCCACACGTCTTATCTGTTATCGAAAAAAACCGTTTACATCTGAGGAACAGATGGCAATTCTTTCTGCTTCCGAGGTGCCACTTGCGTGGGATTATAGAGGGAACCAATGGAAATTACGTCTGGTACCATTGTCTAAAGAAACCCCTTTGCCGTATGAAAAAGATATTTTTGGTGAATCCAGGCTTTGGGAGACACTTGTTCCTTATGTTCCTCCGCTTCATGTTTTTCGTCAAAATGGAAAGCCGAAACCTGGTGCTGAGGTCGAAAATCAGGTAAAAAGTAATCTTGAAAATTTAAACCTTCCACAAGCGGAGATTTCTTTATTAGATGAATCAAGTAATTCGGTTCAATGGATGAAAGTACATCGACCACGTCGTGAAAGAAGGTGGCAAACAAATGATGATAAGCGGGGGTATCGAATCCGGTTAAACTTTATTGTTCCAACTAAGGGGCCAGTCTTTATTGGGAACAGTTCTCATTTCGGCCTCGGCCTTTTCGCCCCGGTGCCCGTTGATGGTTCAACCCAATTGAAAGGCAACGTATGAGTACTTTATTCCCGCAGCAGGAAGGTATCTCCCTTGAGTATAAAGAGGCAGCGGACAGCCTGCCGAAAACCTTTTTTGAAACCGTGTGTGCCTTCCTCAACCGGGATGGCGGTCTTGTCGTTCTTGGTGTTGCCGATAACGGGGTGGTGACCGGCGTGAATCCGGATGCGGTCGGACGGATTATGGCTGATATTGCCAATCTTTCCAACAATCCGCAGAAACTGGATCCGCCGTATCTGCTTTTTCCCCGGAAGGAAACCATCGATGGCAAACAGATCATCCGCGTTCAGGTGCCGTGCAGCTCACAGGTGCATCGCTGTAACGGCGAGGTTTTTTTGCGTAATGAAGATGGGGACTACCGGCTCAGGGATCCGTATCAGATAGCGGGACTCGTGAACCGGAAGCTTAGCTTTTACACCGAACAGCGTGTGATCCCCTGGTTGGGCATGGATGATTTGAACCCGGCGCTTTTTGACCGTGCACGGGATTTGTTCCGCCAACATCACGGCAGTCATCCCTGGCTTGGCATGGACAATGAGGGGCTTCTGCGTACCGGTGGCTTTATCCGCAAGGATGTGTTGTCGGGAGAGAAGGGCTATACGCTTGCCGCCGCTCTGATGTTCGGCACGGACTCCACCGTTGGGCAGGCAGCCCCGGGCATGTCTTTTGACGCTCTTTTACGCCGCCGCAACCGGGATCGATATGACGACCGTCTGCTTCTGCACACCAATCTGATTGAGATCTTTGACTTATTGATGGGGTTTGTGGAAAAGCATCTGGATGATCCTTTTTTCATGGAAGGTGCCCAGCGTGTGAATTTAAGGGAGCGGATTTTCCGTGAACTGGTCTCCAACCTGATCGCCCACCGGGAGTATACCAGTGCGGCTCCGGCATCATTGACGATTTTTTCCGACAGGGTTGTCTTTTCCAATCCCCATGTGCCCCATAAGCTGGGCCCCATTGATCCGGCAAACTTCACCCCTTTTCCCAAAAATCCGGTCATCTGCAATTTCATGCTGCAAATGGGCCGTTATGAACAGGCAGGTTCCGGTGTGTACAATGTCAGCAAATACCTGCCGCATTATACCCCGGGTGCCGCCCCGCTCTTTGAAGAGTTGAGTGATCGATTCACAGCAACCATTCCCTTACCGGGAAAAGGGGCTGTCCCCGAAGTCACCCCCGAAGTCACCCCCGAAGTCACCCCCGAAGTCATCAGTCTCCTTCAGGTGTTGGGCGGTGAGATGAGCCGGCGGGAAATTATGCGCAAACTCGGCCTTGCAGATGAAAAACATTTCCGGAAACACTATCAGCAGCAAGCGGTCAAAGCCGGGCTCATCGAATTGACCATTCCGGAAAAACCCACCAGCCGTCTGCAGAGATACCGGCTTACCAGACTGGGCCGGGCTGTTGCCGAAAAGGATCGAAAATCATGAATCACACGGCCCCCCTGATCCCGGTCCGCATAGTCAACGAGTATGTCTATTGCCCGCGTCTGGCATACATGATGTGGGTGCAGGGGGAGTTTGCCCACAGTGCGGATACGGTGGAAGGAAAGATCCGGCATAAACGGGTGGACAAACCCGGTGGCAGACACCCGGAAACAGCCGGGGAGGATACCGGAGAGATCCATGCCCGGTCAGTGGCATTGAGTTCTGAACATCTGGGGATCACAGCTAAAATTGATCTGGTGGAAGGCCAGGGCCGGAAGGTGCAGCCGGTGGACTACAAAAAAGGAAAGCGGCCCCATGTCGCGGCCGGGGCCTATGCGCCTGAACGGGTCCAGGTCTGCGCCCAGGGCCTGCTGCTGCGGGAACACGGATTTGAAGCCGGCTCCGGCATCCTCTATTTTGCCGGGTCAAGGGAGCGGGTCCGGGTGGAATTTGACGAAGCCCTTGTGGCGGAAACCACCCGCGCCATTGAGGGGCTCAGGACCGACAGCGCCAAAGACAAGCCGCCGCCTCCGCTCATGGACAGTCCCAAATGCGCCCGCTGTTCGCTGATCGGCATCTGTCTGCCCGATGAAATCGGTTTTCTTGCCCAACAGCGTGAAGATATCCGTCCCATCTATGTGCGGACGGAGAACGCCTTTCCCCTGTATGTGCAGTCACCAGCCAGCTATGTGCGCAAGGACGGCGGTCAACTGGTCATCGAGGAAAAAAGGGAAAAAATTGCCGAGGTCCGTCTCAAGGACACCTCCCAGGTGGTATTGTTCGGATACTGCGGCATGAGCACCCCGGCCTTGCATGAATGTTTCCGGCGGCAGCTGCCTGTGACCTATATGAGTTACGGCGGCTGGTTCATCGGCCACGGCATGGGCACCGGGCATCATAACGTGCAGACCCGGACCGCGCAGTACCGGGCAAGTTTCAATGAGCAGACCTGCCTGAACCTGGCAGCCGGCCTGATCCAGGCCAAAATTCAGAACTGCCGCACCTTGTTGCGCCGCAACTGGAAGGCATCGGACGATGCAGGGGACAAGGCACCGCCCCAGCTGCTCGGGGCCTTGAAAAGCGACATGCAGCAGGCGGGGCGGGCAGTTAGTGTGCAGACGCTGCTGGGCGTGGAAGGCAGTGCTGCCAGGCGCTATTTTGAACATTTCGTTTTCATGATCTCCCCTCAAAAAAATGAGGAAACACAAGGGTTTGATTTTTCCGGCCGGAACAGGCGCCCGCCCAGGGACCCGGTCAATGCGCTGCTCTCCTTTGCCTATGCCATGCTGGTCAGGGAATGGACAGTGGCTTTGTCGGCAGTGGGTCTTGATCCTTACCGGGGTTTTTACCATCAGATGCGTTTTGGCAGGCCCGCGCTTTCTCTGGACATGATGGAACCTTTTCGTCCGCTGGTGGCTGATTCCACTGTGATTACAGCGATTAACAACGGAGAGGTGAGCAAAAAGGATTTTATCACCACCGCTTTTGGCTGCAATCTGAGTCCCCGGGGAAGAAAAGCCTTTATCGCCGCCTTTGAAAGAAGGCTTTCCCAGGAGGTCACCCATCCCGTTTTTGGGTACCGGCTCAGCTACCGCCGGCTTTTTGAGGTCCAGGCACGGCTTTTGATCCGGTATCTGACCGGGGAGGTCAAAGAATACCCGACCTTTGTTACCCGTTGATCAAGGCAGGGGAAAAGTGATATGGAACATGTTTATCTGGTGTGTTATGATATTTCCGACCAGAAGCGGTGGCGGAAAATCTACAAGACCATGAAAGGATATGGGGCATGGCTGCAGCTGTCGGTTTTTCAATGCCGGCTGAACAAGGAGGATCTGCTGAAAATGACCGATACCCTGACGGAAATCATGCATTGTGATGAAGACAATCTGATCATTATCGATATCGGTGTGGCTGAAACTGTTTCTTTCAAAGTGGCAAGCTATGGAAGACCTTTCCAGCCCATAAAGCACAGCGCTGTGGTTATATGATTTTTTTTGCCGGGAGCTTTCGAGCGGTCCATTGATGCAATCGGCTCCGGGAGCACTCGAAGCGCCTGTGTTCTTTGACAATTCAATAAAAAAGGATGAATTTTATGTCCGGAATTGCAAAAAAGGTTCCGTTGGGAATCGCCATGTCCGACCTCTCGCAAATACCGCAATTATCCTTTTGTTTTAAAAGGGTTGCGAGCGGGCTGTTTTCCGGAGCATATCAGCTCCGGCCCCATTGAAGCTGATACATACCAAACACCCGCCAGGCTTCCAGGAGGGTTTTCCGGAGCATATCAGCTCCGGCCCCATTGAAGCGCTGAGAAAAAGACCATACCCGAATCCGTTGAAAGTGTTTTCCGGAGCATATCAGCTCCGGCCCCATTGAAGCTACCAAGATTAGTTGCCGTCACTTCAGTTACTGTAGGTTTTCCGGAGCATATCAGCTCCGGCCCCATTGAAGCGGTGTCTGATACTTCGGCGCGCTCCATTGCTTAACCTGTTTTCCGGAGCATATCAGCTCCGGCCCCATTGAAGCTTTCCATCCCGTAAGTTACTGCTAACCTACTTCCACGTTTTCCGGAGCATATCAGCTCCGGCCCCATTGAAGCTACGTACAAATCCGGCTTCAAGGAAAATATCGTCATGTTTTCCGGAGCATATCAGCTCCGGCCCCATTGAAGCTTATACCTGGGGGGGATGAACTGTTGACATTCATCGGTTTTCCGGAGCATATCAGCTCCGGCCCCATTGAAGCCAAACGTCGTCGGGCATCCATGAATTTGCGCCGGGGTTTTCCGGAGCATATCAGCTCCGGCCCCATTGAAGCGTATTTTTTACATCCCAGGCACGGCAAACAATTTGACGTTTTCCGGAGCATATCAGCTCCGGCCCCATTGAAGCCAAGGTCCAGATGTTCCAAAGACAAGCCCTGAATATGTTTTCCGGAGCATATCAGCTCCGGCCCCATTGAAGCTTGGGGTATCAAAAAAGGTCTGTCCCTGCTCGGCCGGTTTTCCGGAGCATATCAGCTCCGGCCCCATTGAAGCTTCATTGGTTGGTGTCGGTTTTTATACAACCGGGGCGTTTTCCGGAGCATATCAGCTCCGGCCCCATTGAAGCTTATCCATCGTTTGTAGTGCCTTGTTCATATCCTTAAGTTTTCCGGAGCATATCAGCTCCGGCCCCATTGAAGCGGTTCTTCCCAGGTGGCACCAGATCCGCCGGAGTGGGTTTTCCGGAGCATATCAGCTCCGGCCCCATTGAAGCTGGTTATTCTCTGAAGAAGCTAAGTGTTTAGGTGATGTTTTCCGGAGCATATCAGCTCCGACCCCATTGAAGCAAATATATTTCCAATTATCCCCTTTGAAAATAATCCTGTTTTCCGGAGCATATCAGCTCCGGCCCCATTGAAGCTAATACAACTCGTGGGGAAGGTTTTGCAACTGGTGGTTTTCCGGAGCATATCAGCTCCGGCCCCATTGAAGCTTCTTTGACACAGAAACATCTGGCTTCATTAACAAGTTTTCCGGAGCATATCAGCTCCGGCCCCATTGAAGCCCGTACTGTGCAGCCGTTTCTCTGCTTACACATCCAGTTTTCCGGAGCATATCAGCTCCGGCCCCATTGAAGCTGGGTATACACTGTTGATACCAGCGGAAACAAAAGGTTTTCCGGAGCATATCAGCTCCGGCCCCATTGAAGCGCATACGTCAATCTCCAAACACCTCAGAAGCAGAAACGTTTTCCGGAGCATATCAGCTCCGGCCCCATTGAAGCACGAGGATTAGGGGCTGTCATGAATGCGCTGGCATGTTTTCCGGAGCATATCAGCTCCGGCCCCATTGAAGCGCCGGACCGGCGCAAGGCCCCTACCCCTGAAAAGGGTTTTCCGGAGCATATCAGCTCCGGCCCCATTGAAGCACCGGCAAACGTCCAGTTTCCTGGCCTCTGGCCGCCGTTTTCCGGAGCATATCAGCTCCGGCCCCATTGAAGCGGTCCGTCAATGCGTCCCTGGCAGTGATCAGCTGCGGGTTTTCCGGAGCATATCAGCTCCGGCCCCATTGAAGCTGATGTGTATTCTAACAGCTATGGCAAAATAATTACGTTTTCCGGAGCATATCAGCTCCGGCCCCATTGAAGCCTTCGGTAAATTCCAGCTCATCGTCTGAAAATGTGGTTTTTCGGAGCATATCAGCTCCGGCCCCATTGAAGCCAATCTTGGTTCAATATCAAGTCGAAGTGTCAGTTTGGTTTTCCGGAGCATATCAGCTCCGGCCCCATTGAAGCTGGCAATGAAAATTGTGATCCCAGGGCTTGCCGATGTTTTCCGGAGCATATCAGCTCCGGCCCCATTGAAGCGATTTTAAGGTATGCGGCGTTTTCATCCCTGGGGAAGTTTTCCGGAGCATTTCAGCTCCGGCCCCATTGAAGCACGCTGGCGGCAATACCCGCGGAAAACACCTCTCCAAAGGCCAAGTTGGACAAATCCCCGTACATACCCTTTTAGATTCCGTACCCGGTGGCAAACAAACTGGTCATCTCGGCGGTGGTGGATTTTGTGGCCTTGCCGGTCAAGGCCGCCAGCTTGGTGAATTCGGCAGCCCCTTCATCGGATAGCGACGATATCCCGGATTTGATGTCATACGCCGCACTGATGAACTGATCTCGGGTGGTGCCGGCCCAGCGGTTGGAACACCCGGCCCCGGCCTCATCCAGAGCGGCAAGGTCCCGAACCCCCGACAGACGACAGTTCCTCCAGGGCTTTTTGCGGCGGCACCGTGGCCGAAACAGTGCCGGTCAGCAGACTGAGCAGCCCGGCCCCGACAGTAAACACCACCAGGCCGTACCGCTTGAATTTTTCAAACGCCGACCCCAGGGCGAGCACCTTGCCCTTGAGCGTGTCCATGCCGTGCCCTATTTTGGCACTATACTAGGCCCGGTCACCCGGTCTACCACAGACAGCAGGATGCCCAGCTTAAAAAATGCTTTCCATTTGACTTGGCTCCTTTCATCCGATATCCTGATTGTATGGGAATTTTTCTTGGCATATGCATCGCTTTTTCATTCCTGGCCCTGGTTTTTGCCGCCGGCTTTTTCATCTTTGCTGTGATCTCAAGCCTGTTCAGCGGCCCGGGCCGGTTTAAAAAAGGCCTTATAGCGGCTGTGCTCGGCATCCTTTTTTTCAGCGCCTAGCATCTCCCCCGAGTGCCCTGGCAATGGTTGCGGCCATGATATCCGTCTGCCGTTCTTCCTGCCATAATGCCTGAGCCCATTGCACCATGAGTTTTCCGGAGCATTTCAGCTCCAGCCCCATTGAAGCGGCGCAGAGATAGACACCGCCATGAGCTCAGGTACAGATTCGCGGATGAAAATGTCGGGCATGTCAGATTGTTTATTTCCAGCGAATCCCTTTGCCTGTGCGGGATACGGGCAGATATCATTTGAGGAGTGTCGGAAATGCCAAATTTTGCATTTCCGACACTCCTGTTTTTCTGAACCATCTGATCAGCCTGGAAACAGTTGGTATAAGGGCGTTTCCACCGGAAATAAGCCCATGCCATTTTTTTTATGGACTGACAAAATGACCCATAAAATAGGTAAATGAAAAAATATCAATAATGCCATATATAGCATTATTGATATTTTCAATTTGCAAAGGTGCAGAAAGTGAGGCCGATCAGGGGCATACAAATAATCTGCCTTTATGACAGTACTGATAATTCCCCTTTAAAGGATCATTATCATGGTCGATTTGTCCTGAAGTGAGGTTTGCAAATGTTGAATTATTGCAGGACTATTTGGTAACACGCTTTTAATATTCATGTACTGAATACAGCTTGAGAGAAGACTGTGGTGTTTTGGTCATTACCGGGGTTTTTCTGAATTTAAAAATGAATGGAAAGAGGCTGAAGGTAAAGCGTATTTCGTGAATAGTGATTCAGAGGGCTATCTTAAAGTTTCCTTCTTCGGTGGTTTTGATACAGACAGCTTGATTTTTGTGCAGCACAACTAATATCTGAACATAAGTATCGTTCCTGCATATTCCTAAACAAAGCTGCTTCTCGGCCCAAGTGTTCAAACTCTGGGAGAAGGTATAGGATAGATGTCAGCAAATATTTGCCGCATTATACCCCGGGTGCTGACCTGCTCTTTGAAGAGCTGAGTGACAGGTTCTCTGCAACCATTCCCGTCCCGGGAAAAGGGACAACCCCCGAAGTCACCCCCGAAGTGGGCATCCGGTGTCCAGATATCCTGAAAACAGTTGAATGGAAATCTTTCTTGATTATATCAATCATTTTAGATATAGTTATTCAGTATGGTTGATTTGATTCGGTTTTTCAACCGGTTCCGTTAATTTTGATGGAGAAGAAAAACGATGAAAATTCTGGTGGGATATAAAGGTGTCAATGTGGGAAAGGACCTGATAGAAATTGCAGCCCGTCATGCCCGGGCGTTTGACGGGCAGGTGATCGTAGTGACGTCCATGAAAGGGGGGGGCAATACGGACCCAATGGAAGTCAAGGCGGCGGAAGACAATCTGGAAGGAATCAAGCCGTTTTTTAAAGAAAAAAATATCCCCTGCGACACCCATCTGCTGGTCAGGGGCATGGAACCGGGCGAAGATATTGTGGCATTTGCTGAAGAAAACAAGGTGGATGAGATCATTATCGGTGTCCGGAGCCGGTCCAAAGTGGGAAAACTCCTGTTCGGGTCCACATCCCAGGTGGTGATTCTGCAAGCCAACTGCCCGGTGGTGACGGTTAAATAATGGAAGTGATTCGACAGTTCAAAGCGCTTTCCGACCCCACCCGGCTTCGATTGCTTCATATTCTCAATGAAGTGGAACTCAACGTCAATGAAATCGTTTCCATTGTGGACATGATTCAGTCGGGAGTTTCCCGGCATTTGAAAATTCTGCTGGAATCCGGCCTGCTGGTGGCCAGAAAAGAAGGCAGTTTCATGTATTACAATGCCAATATGGATCCTGAAAACCGGTCATTGATCCAGCTGGCGTGCTCCCGGATCCAGAACGACCCGGTATGCGCGCAGGATATTGAAAAGGCCCGGCAGATCATCATGATCCGCAAAAACAGAACCAAACGGTTTTTCAGTACTGTGGCGCCCCAGTGGGAAGGTCTGAAAAAGGAAATCCTGGGCAGTTTTAATTTAAATGCAGTACTGAAACAGCGGATCGCGGCGCGCCGGGGTGTGGCGGATTTAGGGTGCGGCACAGGAGAGCTTCTCGGCCAGCTGGTCCGGAATCATAAGGGCATGCTCATCGGTGTGGATGCCTCCCCTGAGATGCTGGAACAGGCCCGGATCAAACTGCCGGATATGCCGTCCATTGAGTTGCGTCTCGGAGAGGTGGAACATCTGCCCATGAAAGACCAGGAAGTGGATACCGTGGTCATGAGCATGGTGCTGTATCATATTCTTCAGCCGGAAAAAGCCATCCAGGAAGTGTTCCGGGTGCTCAAACCCGGGGGAATGCTGATTCTGGCTGATTTTGACCATCATCATCAGGAACAGATCAAGGAAATTATCGGCGGTACCTGGCTGGGATTTACAAAAGACCAGGTGGAAACCTGGCTGACCAAAAGCGGATTCCAATTACAGTCCACAGAACGGTTTGCCGTGGAGCGGGGATTGCACATCCATGTGTTTTCCGCTGGAAAATGAATTTTTCATGAAAAATTAAGGAGACACCATGACAGTGCCCGTTATTCTGGCAGGCGGTTCCGGCACAAGGCTGTGGCCCCTGTCCAGGGAACTTTACCCCAAACAGCTGATCAATATGTACAACCGGCATACCATGCTCCAGAACACGGTGCTTCGCCTCAGCGACCTGGAGGGGATGGATGCCCCCCTGATTGTATGCAATGATGTGCATCGGTTCATGACTGCGGAACAACTTCAATTGATACAGGTGGTCCCCAGGGCCATCATTCTGGAACCGGCGGCGAAAAATACGGCCCCGGCCATTGCCCTGGCCGCTATTCAGCTGACCGCTCAGAATCAGGACCCGGTGATGCTGGTGTTACCGGCTGACCATCGGATCAATGACGTGTCCGCGTTTCACCGGGGTATCGAACAAGGAAAAACCCTGGCGGATGACGGATATCTCATCACTTTCGGGATTGTACCGGATACGCCTGAAACCGGGTACGGGTATATTCAGAAAGGGGATTCTTTAAAAGACAATGTCTGCCGGATTCAGCGGTTTGTGGAAAAGCCGGACCTGGACACGGCCAAATCTTATCTGTCTTCCGGGGATTACTGCTGGAATTCCGGCATGTTTATGTTCAAGGCTTCCACCATTTTAAAGGAACTGACGCTTCTTGCTCCGGATATGGTGGATATCTGCCGCAGGGCTGTGGCCAATGGGCGGCAGGATCTGGATTTTTTCCGGGTGGATCACACGATTTTCGAACAGATTGCCGCAAATTCCATTGATTATGCCGTGATGGAAAAAACCGAAAAAGGCGTGATGGTGTTTCTGGATGCAGGTTGGAATGACCTGGGATCCTTTGATGCCCTATGGCAGACCGAAAAGAAAGATACCCATGCCAATGTGATCAAAGGCGATGTGCTGGTCCATGATGTGACCGATTCCTACATCAACGCTCAGAGCCGGCTGGTGGCTGCGGTGGGTCTGGATTCCGTGGTGGTGGTGGAAACCGGGGATGCCGTGCTGGTGTCTCCCAGAGACCGGGTTCAGGATGTCAAACAGATCGTGAACCAGCTCAAATCCCGGGGCCGTAAAGAGTCCATCACCCATGCCAAAGTGTATCGGCCCTGGGGAGATTATGAGACCATTGATCAGTCTCACCGGTATCAGGTGAAACGGATTACGGTGAAGCCCGGTGCCAAGCTGTCGCTGCAAAAACATTTTCACCGGGCCGAGCACTGGACCGTGGTATCCGGATCAGCCATCGTGACCCGGGGGGAAGAAACCCTGCTGCTCAAAGAGGATCAGTCCACCTATATTCCTCTGGGAACGGTTCATCGCCTTGAAAATCCCGGAAAGATCCCGCTGGAACTCATTGAGGTCCAGTCCGGGCCGTATCTGGGAGAAGACGATATTGTCCGGCTGGATGATGTTTATGGCAGAGAGCATGAAAAAGAAAAGGTTGCAAATCCATAAAAAATATTTAAAACTGCCGTTTTAAACACACATGTGCATGGAAAAAGCAGAAAATAAACACTAAGTTTGGAGCAGGTCTATGGCTGACATGATTTCTGAAACCATGAAAGGTAAATTTCTTCTGGCAATGCCCGGACTCCCGGACCCCAATTTTGCCCAGACGATTACCGGCATGTGCGAACACAATGAATCCGGCGCGTTGGGATTTATCATCAATAAAATCCATCCCCTGCTCACCGGACGGGAATTGTTTGAAGACCTGAATATCACGTTTGACCGCAGTGTGGATACGCTGGACATCTACCTGGGAGGACCGGTGCAGCCGTCCGGGGTGTTTGTGCTTCACGGTCCGCCCTTTACCTGGAATGAAACCCTGCAGGTAACGGACTGGCTGGCCTTGAGCAATTCCCGGGATATTCTGGAAGCCATTGCCGTTCAGAAAGGACCGGCCGATTTCATGATCATGCTGGGATGTGCGGGCTGGGGACCCATGCAGCTGGACAATGAACTGCATGACAATGCCTGGCTGACCTGTCCCATGACCCGGGACATCATGTTTGGAACCAAGTGTGACTTAAGATACGAAAAAGCCATGATGCTGATTTCCTGAATGACCACGTCCAATGATACATATCCGCAGGTTGCGGCCATTGTTTCCGATATTCTGTCGGTGATCGATACAATGGAAACCGTTCCACCACTGGCGGACGACATGCTGGAATCCGTTAAAATCCGTTGTGGCAAAATTCCTGAACAGATACAATCCAACCGGATTAAAATTGCCGTGGTGGGAGTGATCAAATCCGGAAAAAGTACATTGATCAATGCCATGACCGGAAAAGAGGTGGTGAAGCGGGGGGCCGGGGTGGTCACGGCAGTCACCACCCGGATCCGCAAAGGCAAAAAAAACCGGGCCGTCCTGTTTCTCAAATCCTGGGATGATATCAATCAGACCCTGAAAAATGTGCTGGAGATGTTTCCCCAAGATGACACCTCTTCCTTGAATGTGAATCCGGAAACCTTTGATTTGCGGCGAAAAAAGGATCAGGATTTTTTAAAACAGGTGTATGGCAAACTGGTTCAGGCGTTTCCCGTCACGGACCAGGGAATCCGTCCCGAGACCCTGGTGATCCGCAATGCCCTGCAAGGGTATGACACCTGCAAGGATCTGGTGGGGGCGGACCGGGAACAGCTGGTTTTTGAAGGCCGGCAGTTTTCGGATCACAAACTATTCACCGGCGATGCAGCCAATGCCTTTTATGTGGCGGATGCCTGTCTTGAACTGTTCGGTAAAACCCTGGATTCCCGGGTTGAACTGGCTGACTGCCAGGGGGCGGATTCCACAGATCCCGGCCAGTTGAGCCGGGTGGTGACCTACCTTCAGCAGGCCAACCTCATTGTTTACTGCATCAGCTCCAGAACCGGACTGCGACGGTCGGATATGCGGTTTTTAAAGATTATTCAAGGTATGGGACTGCTTGAAAACATCCTGTTTGTGAATAACTGCGACCTGTCTGAACATGAAACACTGGATGACCTGCTGGCCAGTGAACAGAACACGCGCCAGGAGCTTTCATTTTTGCTTGCTTCACCGGAGCTGTATTCATTTTCCGCGCTCATGCGCCTGTTTTGCGCCATGGAAAAAAAATTGAGCCGCCGTAACCGCAAACGCCTGGCCCTGTGGCAGGAAGATCCGGTCATGACATCCTGGTGCAATGAAAACGCTGAACGGTTTGATGCACGCCTGTCCGGACTGCTGTCCCGGCGGCATCACCGCCTGCTGGTGTCCAATCATCTGGAGCGGTTGTTTCACATGTGCACCGCCCTGGAAAATAAAGCGCGCCTGTTTCTGGATGGATTGAATGCAACCGGGGATGACCGGGAACAGACCCGAAAAAAGATCGCCCGGATCAAAGATAATGTCAAGCAGCTTGAAACCATCGTGAAAAACGCCGTTCCGGGCGCTGTGGCCGGCCTGACCCGGGAGCTTGAAGCCGATCTTGACAACGCGTTTGCCAAAGATGCCGGCCGGATCCGTAAAAAAATGGTGGCGTTTGTGAACCAGACGCCGCTGGATACATCCTTGTATCAGAACCGGTTAAAAGAACTGGGGATCAAAAAAATACTGTATCTGATGTTCCAGGATTTCAGAAGATCCCTGGACCTGTTTGTGATGACCGATATTCTGCCCGACATCCACACATTGGCGGCCCGTCAGGAAGACAGGATACAATCGTATTTTCAATCACTTCTGGATACCTACCGCATCGATCTTTCAAAAATTTCCCTGGCCCCGGGTCAGTCCGAAGACACGAATATCCAGTTTCAGATGGCGGCCCACCAACCGGCACTGGATCGTTTTGTGGATGTTCAGGCCATCAAGAAGATTTTAGGACTGACTTTGCCGGACATCACCATGATGCCCCGGTATTCGGGCCGGATCCAGACCCATGCCCTGACCGGCCTGGGCATTACGTTTGTCACCCGGTTCTTTCGTGCTTTGGTTGACAAACAGCAATCGTTTTCATTGAATTCCGGGTTTGACGTTGCCGCCCGGCGGATCAAAAAACAGACCCTGCAGGGGATCGATCCCCAGATCGAGCAATTTCATCTCCGGTTGAAAAATCAGTATTTCATGCCGCTGATCCGGGCGGTGACCCGGGATGTCACTGACAAGATCCATGAGCGGTTTTCTTTGTATCGATCCCTGGATATGGATCTGGATGAAACAAGGGCGGTTGATCAGGCAAAAAAGCAGGCCCAGCAGGAAAAAGTGACCGGCATGGTGACCCAGCTTCAACAGATTCGCCGGGATATTCTGGGATTAAAAGAAGCGGATGTCCATTAGCACCCGGTCTGCCAACTGGTCCGGTGAAAAGGAAATCCGGCGGAACAATTTGTTTTCCAGTGTCCGGGTCATCCGCCACATCCCGGCAATCCGATCTTGCAGATCTTGCAGATGGCCGTAAGTATCCTGAATATATTCCAGTCGTTGGGCAAGGGACACGATGGTGTCGTGAAGTACCCGTTTGTCCGCATAATTGACGATTTCCTGTTCCGTGACAGGCGTGTTTTCCTTCCAGTCATCCAGGATGACATGCTGGCGGATGATGTTTCCCACTTCCGGATAACCCAGGGTTTCGAGCAGGTTTCCGCCGGTTTCAGAATGCCGTTCCCCGGTTTTAAAACTGCGGGTTTTGGTGATATCGTGGAGCAGGGCTGCGGCAGTGGCCAGATGAATATTCAACAACGGCGTGGTCTGGTTCACATGCCGGCACAAGCACAACGTGACATTGCCGACCATGATGGAATGATCGATAATATGGTCCATCATTCCCATCTTCCGGATGATCTGAAAGCATTGGTTGTGAGAGGGTATTTTCATAAAATTCTGTTGCAGTTATACGCGGTATTGATATGATAGAAAAGGTTTTTTTACAACACAGGTGCCTGGTATGTTAGAAAAAATAATTTCCGGCGGCCAGACCGGTGCGGATCAGGCGGCACTGGATGTGGCGCTTAAATACAATATTCCCTATGGCGGATGGATTCCTAAGGGAAGAAAAACCGAAGCCGGCCCTCTGCCGTCACGATACCGGTTGTCGGTCATGCCGACGTCTGATTACCGGGACCGGACCCTTCAGAATATTCTGGACTCCCAGGGAACGGTTATTTTGTACCACGGCCGCCTCATGGGCGGATCCAGACTCACCCGGGAACTGGCAAAAACCCAGAAAAAACCCTGTATCTCCGTTAACCTGGTCACCCATGATCCGTTTGAAGCGGCGGTGATGCTTCAATCATTTGTGGAGGAACGAAAGATCGGTGTGTTGAATGTCGCAGGCCCCCGGGCCAGTCATGATCCGGACATTTATATGGATGTCAAGATGGTTCTGGAGATTCTGGTGTACCTGCTGTTTCTGGACAAAGCGCTTACCTGGCCCCATGGCATGGCGTTGGATGTGGACCCGGTTTTCCCGGATTCCGTGGATGCGGCGGTCGATCAGGTCATGTCGGATCTGTCCCTGAAATCAAAAACCGCTGTGGCAAGGCTGGATCCGTCGGATATTCAGACCGTGTATTTCTCCTGGGTGGATGCCCTGCGGTTCCGGCTGGGTCTGGATACCGGAAACACGGCCCTGGTGGATGCCTGCCAAAGGGATGCAGATGTGCCTTATTTTACAATTGAAGATGCGGTCATGGTCATTGGCAAAGCGGTGAAATCCGCCTGTGAACAGGCCTGCCGGCTGCGGGTCGTTCAATGATACCCATCCGGGACAACCAGGTGTCCGACTGTGTTCCTGTGGTCACGTATGGATTGATGGGTATCAATTTGCTGGCCTGGCTGTTTCAGACCCAGGCGGGACCGGCCAGTGAGACCTTTTATTATCTTTATGGACTGGTACCGGCCAAGTACACGATTCACGAGATGTCTCGGCATTTTTCCGGGTTCAACCAAGTGTATTCTTTGTTCACTTACATGTTTCTGCATGGGGGATTCTGGCATCTGCTGGGAAACATGTGGTCTTTGTATATTTTCGGGGACAATGTGGAAGCCCATTTCGGTTCGTTGCGTTTTCTGGGGTTTTACGTGCTGTGCGGACTGATTTCCGGGGCATTTCATTTTTTTCTCAATCCGTTTTCCATGGTCCCCACCATTGGCGCCAGCGGGGCCATTGCCGGTGTCATGGGCGCATATTTCATGCTGTATCCCCGGGCTAAGATCCTGACACTGATCCCCATCATCATCATTCCCTGGTTTGTTGAAATACCCGCATTCATATTTCTGGGGTTCTGGTTTTTGATTCAGTTTCTGAACGCTGCCGGTGAAGGGGCCGGAGCCGGGATTGCCTGGTGGGCACATATCGGAGGATTCATCGCCGGGCTGGTGCTGGTGAAACTCAACCGCCAGGTTCCCGGAACCGGCGCCCGGCAGAAAATTCAACAGTACACCCGAAAACAGCACACCCCGAAACTTCAGACCATACTGGCCACCCCGGCTTCCGATGAATCGGATCTGTACGGCACCATCGAGGTGTCGTCTCTGGAAGCGTTGACGGGTACAAAAAAATTGATCACCATCCCCTGGGGGTTTTCCAAACCCTTGTACCGGGTCACCATTCCCCCCGGGGTGAAACAGGGAAACCGGCTGCGCCTGGCCGGCATGGGCCGGTCATTGCCTGGAAAGCCCAAAGGAGATATGTTTTTAACCATACGGATTAAAAATGCGATTTAAATCTTTGAGCATAAAACTGTTGATGATTTTGGGTGCGATGTTCCTGGTTCTTGCCATCGTGGCCGTCAACCTGCCCATGGTGGCCCAGTGGTTCATTGAATATCGGTATGGAGCGGTGCTGTCATCACAGCACGTGCAGTTCAAGGTGTCGCATGTGGGAAAAAACCGGACACTGATCTCTGACTTAAAATGGGGCAAAGATATGTCAGCGGACCTGGTATCGGTGTCGTATGCGTTTGACGGCTGGGGTGTGCCGACCCTCAAACACCTGACTTTGTCCGGCCTGACAATCAATGCGATGTATGATTCGGAGCAAGGAGTTTTAATCGACCCTGTTTTACAGGGCAGCCCGACTTCGGAGCCGCCTCATTTAAAAGATAGTGCATCAGTAGATTTCAAAACCAGGGCTGCATCCTATGTTTCGTATCTGCCAAAACAGATTGAAATAAACAATGCCCGGCTGATACTGAAAATGAATCAGGACGTCACAGTGATCCCTTTTAACGGCGCCCTGGCAATGAACAAATCTGATCAGCAGATGGTGTGTGAAGCAAAATTTTATCCCTTTGGTCAGCAGGTGACGTTGGAAACAAGGGTTCATGCCGTGGGAGGCCTGGAAACATTTCATCTCAACGCCCGGGCCTTTGATTTTGATCCCCTGGTTGATTTTCTGACTGTCAAAAAGAGCCCATGGTCCGGGATCACGGACTGGTCTGTGGAAAAATTGACCCACAATACCTGGCAGATAGAATTGTCAGATATGATCATGTCAAGGCCCGATGGAATCAAAATTCCCCATGCCGTGGCCCGGATTTTAAAAGAGCCTCATCAGATCACCGTGCTGGGAGAGATGGGCGTGTCCCACCCGGATTTTTCCGATTTGACCGGGTCCGGCCGGGCCCAGGTGATGCTGGATGCTTCCGGATTCGGTATCCGGGATGTGAACCTGACCTGGGAGACCCGGCCCATGGAAAAGCTGGCGTTCCGGCACACCGATGTTACCGGCGTGGTGGAGCAGCCGTTTGCCGCATTGTCACTGCATATAAAGGATCATGCGGTTGATGGAAATATGACGGTTTCCTTTTCACAAACCCATATTGAAAAGCAGGGCTGGCAAGGATCTTCGGGTCAGGGGTCGGTTCAGTCCGATATTTTGGGCGATTGGAATGCCGGTCCCCTGACCTTGGACCTGACATCCCGCCTGTCCGGGATTCATATGCATACCCAAGACGGGGATGTCCGATTGAACCGATTGGATACAGCAGGTAGGGTTTCCATGGATATGACCGACGGACTGCCGGGCAAAGGCAGTATTTACAGGACCGAAAAAAAAGTCGTTCAGTTTGACGGCACGTTTCAGATGCCGGAGTCCGATGCCATGACCATTGCGCTCAATGGAACCGCCGGTCTGGATCCCGGCATTTTTGGACACGTGACTGTCAAAACAAACCGGTTCAAGGTGTCACCGTCCCAGTTTGAAAAGATCATGCCGCAATCCTTGTTTCCGGTTGAATATGATCTGGATGTTCTGGTATCCGGATTTGCGGAATGGAAAAATCATCACCTGTCTACAGGAGGGGATCTGCGTATTTATGACGGGTCTGTGTCTGTGCCGGATCAGAATTTGACACTTGAACAGATTCAGGGGCACCTCAAATTCAATGATCTTCTGGCACCGGCATCGGTTCCCGGCCAGCAGATGACCATTGCCCGAATTCAGGCCGGTGATTTCAAGGCAACGGATGCAGTCGTGCGTTTCACCCTGGAAAAAGGGCCTTTTCTGCTGCTGGAGAATTTGCGGGTCAACTGGGCCGGCGGCCTGGTGTCCACGGAATCTTTCCGAATGCCTTCGGAGGATCAATCCGTGGACCTGACCCTGTATTGTGATCGGATTCAGTTGAATCAGCTGCTGGCACAGATGGGCGGATTCGACGCCCAGGGAAACGGGAGTCTGAACGGCCGCATTCCCGTGAAGTACAAAAACGGGGAGATCTCGTTTGACAATGCATTTTTATTTTCAACCCCGGGGCAGGGGGGGCGGATAGTGATCCGGAACCCTGAAAAGCTGATGGCCGGCGTTCCCATGGATTCCCCCGGATTCAGCCAGCTGGATCTGGCAGGAGAGGCGTTAAAAGATTTTGAATATACCTGGGCCAAACTCACGTTTACCACCCAGGGGGACACATTGACAGCGAACATGGAACTGGACGGCAAACCCGGCCGGATACTGCCTTTTGTCTATAAAAAAGATATCAATTCGTTTGTCAGGGTGGATGCGAAGAGTCCGGGTTCCCGATTCCAGGGGATTCAGCTGGATGTGAACCTGACGGTTCCTTTCAACCAGGTGGTGACGTTTGGCAACAAGATCCGGAAACTGTTAAATTAAAAGGAGAGATGATGATCCTGATACCCCGTTTCATTTTACTGGTATGGATGGTTATGATGTTCAGCGGATGTCAGACCCGCCATGAAGTGGATGTCAAACCTGTGGAGGTCAAGCCCATTCACATCACCATCGATGTGAATATCAAGGTGCAGAAGGCATTGGATGATTTTTTCAGCGACATCGATGCCCAGGAAGACGAAATCATGGAAGAACTGGAGGAGAAGAAAAATGAGGATTAAACAATGGGCCCTATATATGATCATTGGCATTGCAGCTGTGCTGACACTGGCCGATTCCGTGCCGGCCCAGGGAATCAAGGAACGGATGAAAGAACGGCTGCCCGTGATTGCACAATTGAAAACCCAGGGAATTGTGGGTGAAAACAACCGGGGATACTTAGATTTCGTGGGCAATGAAAAAACCCATGAAGCCCTGATCGCCCAGGAGAACCAGGACCGGAAAACCGTGTACGCCCATATTGCCAAACAACAGAACACCTCACTTTCGGTTGTGGAAAAGAACCGGGCCCTGCAATTGATAGAACGGGCCGCACCGGGCACGTATGTCCAGATGCCGGACGGCACCTGGGTCCAGAAATAACCGGATCGATCTGATGGCGGAAGGCTATTCCGCCATCAGATGTGTCAATTGGTTGTGGATGCAGTAGTAAATATCTTCATCACTGCCGTAAACATCGATCACATCCTTGTGGTCAATCAGTTTTTCCACCACAAATGCGGTCAGATACAGGCTGGCAATATTGGGGTTGGCAACCAGGGTGCGGAACGGGGCGACCGTGTAATCGATGTCAAAATCCTCTGACTTGATCAATGTGTCTAAGCAGCGGATGATCTGATTTTCGATGGCGGATTTGCTCACGGTTTCAATGAGCCCGCTCTCGATCAGTTTCATGGATACTTTGTTGGCAAAAAATTCGATATTGTCCCGGATCGCATTCAGGGTTTTGATCCGCTCTCTTTCTTTGGATGATTCAATTTTGGAAAGGAGTTTCGCCTCTCTGTTTCCGGAATAAAAAATTTTAGCCATGATATATCTCCTTCCCTCTGCATCGGGTTTTTTTGTATTTTTTGCTAATCGATTATTATATTTATAAATCGGGTATTTGGCAAGGAAAAATCTGTATATCCCTTGATGAATTTATGTGTGGGGGCTGCATATTGAACGAGGTTTTGGGTTTTATGCATACAAAACAAAAAGGGCGTTCAACGAATATCGTTGAACGCCCTTTCAAATGTGGTGCCCAGGAACAGAATCGAACTGCTGACACGGGGATTTTCAGTCCCCTGCTCTACCGACTGAGCTACCTGGGCGTGAACAGCAAACGAATGGGTTTATATGTTTTTTGTCCGGGGATGTCAAGCAAAAAATAAAACTTTCATGATGGCGCTACATATCTCCCAGTCGGTGCTGGATCAGGGCGGCCCCGCACAGGGATGCAGTTTCCGCCCGCAGGATTCGGGGTCCCAGAGAATAGGGGATAAATCCGCTGGCAGATGCCCGGTTGATCTCGGATTCTGAAAAACCCCCTTCCGGTCCGATCAGCACCAGGGTCTGATTGCGGCCTTTACCGGGCATAAGTTGAGACAATGAGTCACCTCCTTGTTCCCAGAAAGCGATGCAATGATCAAAGTCTTTGGCCATTGCCAGGATGCGGTCAAATGTCATGGGAAAAGAAATCTCCACAACCCGGCTTCTTTGGCATTGTTTAATGGTTTCGTTTGCGATGGTCTGCCAGCGCTCCATGCGCCGGTCCAGGGCTTTGGCATCCGGTAAAGGGATGGAGCGTTCACAGAAAAAAGGAATCCACCGGGTAATGCCTATCTGGGTCAGGCCCTGGATGACATCATCCATTTTCTGATATTTGAGCATACCGGTGCAGACGGTGAGAACAAGCGGGGATTCGGTTTGAGACAGCCGGGTATCCATGATTTCCACGGTTACCTGTTCCCGGTTGCAGTCAGTGATCCGTCCGGAAAAATCGGTTCCCATACCGTCGGTGAGACTTAAGTGATCACCTCTGGAAAGACGCAGTACCCGGGTGATATGCCGGGCGTCAGACCCGTCAAGAATAACCCGGTTCTCACGAATGGAACCCCCGGGGATTAAGAATTTCTGCATTCATTCACCTTGTGTCTGTTTTTTGTCAAATCATACGGGGTCTTGTGGAAAAAAACAATCCTTGTTCCAGACGTTCGGGGTTTAATATGTTGACACCCGAAGGACACTTTGATAAATTTTGCTGGTTTGGATCTATAATGATCCGGTTAATTTTTGAAAAAATGAGAGGGTGTCATGGTCGGTGAAACAAAACAGGATGATCCGATAATTGAATTGACGGATGTGGTGGAAGATGGCGAAGACATGGAAGATATCTTGTCGGATGATACCTTCTCAGAGGATGAGATCCCGGATGACAGCTTTGATGACAACGCTATTGAACTGACGGATATGGAAGAGGTCAGTGATATTGAGATGGATATCGAAGACATCGAGTCTGAAGATCTGTTACAAGAGGATCCATCCGAAGAAATGCCGGTTTCTCAGGAACAGATCGAGGCGGCACTGGAACGGGTGATCGAAAAAAAGTTTGCCCAAAAAATTGAACCGCTGCTTTTTGATACAATGGAGCGGGTAATTTTACAGGAAATTCAAAAAATAAAGACCGCCCTGTTAAAAGACATGGATCGCATGGGTCCGTTTTAACGGCAGGGATACATTGACGTAACAAATTCTGGGGATTCATTTACGGGTCCCCTTTTTCATTAATATGGGTATTTAGGAGCAGATTATGGGTTCGGATTCTCTGGACAAAGGGTATGAGCCGGCAGGGATTGAAGAAAAATGGTATCAATTCTGGCAGGACAACGGATTTTTCAAAGCAGAAGATACCAGTGACCACCCGCCTTTTTCGATCGTTATTCCCCCGCCCAATGTTACCGGTGTTCTTCATATGGGCCATGCCCTGAACAATGTGATCCAGGATATCATGTGCCGATACCGGCGGCTGCAAGGATATAATGTGCTGTGGATGCCGGGCACGGATCATGCCGGTATTGCCACCCAGAATGTGGTGGAACGGGATCTGGCGGCCCGGGGGAAACATCGGGATCAGCTGGGCCGGGAAGCCTTTATCGACGAGGTCTGGAAATGGAAGGAAAAATCCGGCGGTGCCATTATCAATCAGCTCAAACGGCTGGGCGCGTCCTGTGACTGGGACCGGGAACGGTTCACCATGGATGAGGGGCTGTCCGATGCCGTGCGCAAGGTGTTTGTAAGGCTGTACAAGGAAGGGCTGATATATGAAGGCCAGTATATCATCAACTGGTGCCCCCGGTGTTTCACAGCCCTGGCGGACCTGGAAGTGGAATATGAGGAACAGGATTCCTACCTGTATTATGTCCGGTATCCGTTCAAGGGCCAGAAAAAAGGACTGACCGTGGCCACGACCCGGCCGGAGACCATGTTTGGAGATACTGCGGTGGCCGTAAATCCGTCAGACGATCGGTTTACAGATCTGGCGGAGACACATGTACTGCTGCCCCTTACTGACCGGGTGATTCCCATTATCCGGGATACGTATGTGGACACGGCGTTTGGTACCGGAGCCCTGAAAGTGACACCGGCCCACGATCCCAACGACTTTGATCTGGGGGAAAAACACGGGCTGGATCGGATCAAAGTGATCGATGACAAAGGATTGATGACCGAGGCGGCCGGACCGTTCCAGGGACTGGACCGGTTCGAATGCCGGACCCGGGCCGTCCAGGCCCTTGCAGATCAGGGGCTGCTGGAAAAGAAAGAACCTTTGAAAAACAGCGTGGGAACCTGCTACCGTTGCCGGACCGTGGTGGAACCGGCATTGTCCAAACAATGGTTTGTCAAGGTCAAGCCCCTGGCGGAAAAAGCTACGGAAGCGGTCCGGTCCGGGGATACCCGCATCATCCCGGACACCTGGTCCAAAACCTATTTCGACTGGATGGACAATATCAGGGACTGGTGTATTTCAAGGCAGATCTGGTGGGGCCATCGGATTCCGGTGTGGAAATGCCCGGCATGCAATCATGTGATGGTGGAGGAAACCGATCCGACAGGCTGTGCCGTGTGCGGGTCCAAAAACATCGTCCAGGAAACCGATGTGCTGGACACCTGGTTTTCCTCGGCACTGTGGCCTTTTTCCACCATGGGATGGCCGGAGGAAACCCCGCTGCTCAAGACGTTTTATCCCACCAGTGTGCTGGTCACAGGTTTTGATATTCTGTTTTTCTGGGTGGCCAGAATGATGATGTTCGGTATCCATTTCAAGGAAGAGGTGCCGTTCAAAGACGTCTACATCCATGCCCTGGTCAGGGATGAGCACGGAAAGAAAATGAGCAAGTCCAAGGGCAATGTCATTGATCCGTTGAAAGTGATCGATCAGTACGGCGCAGATGCTTTTCGGTTCACCCTGGCGGCGTTTGCAGCCCAGGGCCGGGATGTGAAAATGTCTGAATCCCGGGTGGAAGGATACCGGCATTTTGTGAACAAATTATGGAATGCGGCCCGGTTTTCATTGATGCACATCACTTCCGAAGACAATGCGTTTGAGGATGACAACTTAACCTTATGGGAACGCTGGATTCTGTCCCGGTCAGCTGCGACATCCCTGGCCGTGAAACAAGGAATTGAAAATTACCGGTTCAACGAAGCGGCATCTGCTGTTTATCAGTTTGTGTGGCACGAATTCTGTGACTGGTTTATTGAAACGGAAAAACCGGCCCTGTATGAAAAACAGGGCGGGATTCGAAGAAACACGGCCCGGGCGGTGCTGGCAAAGGTGCTCAAGGATACCCTGGTGATGCTGCATCCGTTCATGCCGTTTGTCACTGAAGAGATTTATCATCTGCTGCCCGCAACGGAAGGCTCGGTGATGCAGGCGGAATTTCCCTATGCAAAGGATACCTACGCCCGGTACAGAAACGAGCCGGTTGAAGCGGACATGGCCTTTGTGTTTGATTTGATTTCCGGTGTCCGGAACATCCGGAGCGAAATGAACATCCAGCCATCCATGAAAATCAAGGTGCTGGCCCACACGGAAAATGAAAAAGAAAAATTGCTGATCGTGGAAAACAAGGCGGTGATTTCCACATTGGCCACCATGGAACGCCTGTCTTTCTGTGACCTGGAAAATGTGCCCAAAGCCTGCGCCAGTTCCGTGAACGGCAACACCACTTGTTTTGTATCCCTGGAAGGGGTGATTGATTTTGAAAAAGAGATCCTTCGCCTGGAAAAAGAACTGGAGAAAAATACCAAGGAACTGGTCGGGGTTCAGAAACGCCTGGGAAATGAGAGTTTTCTGGAAAAAGCCCCCCAGGAAGTGATCGACAAGGTCCATGCCCGGCATGCCGATTTAACGGAAAAAAATGAAAAACTGGCGGCCAACCTTCAACGTATTCAGGAAATGGCATAACCCATGGACATGATCCAACAGATTATCGCGCTGGCCCTGTTTGAGGATTCCGGGCTCGGGGATATCACCTCGGAAAGCATTTTGCCCGAACCCCGAAAGGGACATGGTGTGATTGTCGCCAAACAGGATTGTATTCTGGCAGGAACGGATGTGGTCCGAAAAACATTCAAGATGGTGGACCCGGAAGCGACCGTTCGATTTTTTTTCCAGGACGGCGATGCTGTTTTCAGAGGGGAGGACGTGCTGTCGGTGGAAGGAGATCTGTTGTGTCTGCTCAAAGCGGAACGGGTGGCGTTGAATTTTTTGCAGCGGCTGTCCGGTATTGCCACCTTGACCCGGGAATATGTGGCAGCATTGAAGGGCGCTTCCGCCCGGCTCACCGATACAAGGAAAACCACGCCGGGATGGCGGCACCTGGAAAAAGAGGCGGTCCGGTCCGGCGGCGGCCATAATCACCGGTTTTCCCTGTATGACGGTATTCTGATCAAAGACAATCACATTGCCGTGGCCGGCAGTATTTCCGCGGCCGTTCAGGCCGTGAAAAACCGGACGTCCCATTTGATGAAAATTGAAGTGGAGGTCTCAACCATGGATCAGGTGGACCAGGCCCTGGCAGCGGGTGCGGATGTGATCATGCTGGACAACATGTCAATAAAGGAGATGGCGGCGGCTGTGACCCGAATCCACGGCCGGGCCCTGGTGGAAGCATCAGGCAATGTTTCCGTGGAAACCCTGAAGGAGATTGCAGATACCGGCGTGGATGTGATTTCCTGCGGGGCACTGACCCACCAGGCCCGGTCGGTTGATTTGAGTATGCGTCTTTTTTGACGGGCTGAAACGTCAGTCGTCGTAAGTCAGACAGTTCCGCCCGTTTTCCTTGGACCGATACAGGGCCTGGTCCGTGCGGCGGATAAAAGAGGTAACATCTTCACCGGGTTTAAGTTCACTGGCACCGATGCTGACGGTGATGGATCGATGAACTCCGGGTTCCGGTTCAAATACCTCCTGACCAATGAGTTTTTGGATGCGGCGTCCCACCACACAGGCTTTTTTAAGATCGGTTTCCGGTAAAAGGACGGCAAATTCTTCACCGCCATATCGATAGGGCGTGTCCATGGACCGCATGCAGGCATTGATGATACGGCCGATGGCCATCAAAACCTTGTCTCCTTCCAGATGGCCCCAGGTATCATTATAATGCTTGAAATGATCGATATCCAGAATCAATAGCGACAAATGATGTTGATATCTTTCATTTCTTTCAGTTTCCATTTTGATCTGCCGGAAAAACTGGCGGGAGTTATACAGCTTGGTGAGCGCATCAGTGATGGCCAGGTGTTCCATTTCCTTGAGCAGCAGGTTATGTTCCCGTTTGAGCCCCGCCTCCCGCAACACCCGTTTGATACGCAGGTCCAGCTCTTCAAAACGAAAGGGTTTGAAAATAAAATCACTGGCGCCGGTTTTGACGGCTTCTTCATATGAATAATCCGCATTGTAACCGGTCATGACCATGACTTCCAGGTCATATTTTTCTTTGATGATGCGGGTCAGCTCCAGGCCGTCCATACCCTGCATCATGATATCGGTGAGCACCACATCCACCGGAGATGTCTCCAGTTTTCCCAGGGCTTCTTCCGCACTGGAAACAGCATCCACCTGATAGGAAATCAGGGTAAGATATTCGCTCACCGAGTCTTTGACAGCGTCGTCGTCATCAACAATTAGAATCTTGTGTGTCATATTTTCTCCCGGGGCAGGGGGGTGGTCATATGGGGTGATCTTGACACTTTTTTCTACAATTGATACATGTATCAAAAAAAATAAATTTAGCCTATATTAAAGATAATTGTCAACTTTTAGTTTGGAGCACCGTTGAACATTCACCAGAAACAGATCCGAAATTTTTCCATCATCGCCCATATCGATCATGGGAAATCCACCCTGTCGGACCGGCTGATTCAATTGACCGGCATTGTTTCCGAACGGGATATGAAAGAACAGATGCTAGACACCATGGACATCGAGCGGGAACGGGGCATCACCATCAAATCCCAGACCGTGTCCTTGCCCTACACGGCTGAAGACGGCACCGAATACCTGTTGAATCTTATTGACACACCGGGGCATGTGGATTTTTCCTATGAAGTGTCCCGGGCGCTGAAATCCTGTGAAGGCGCTCTGATCATTGTGGATGCCACCCAGGGCGTAGAGGCCCAGACACTGGCCAACCTGTACCTGGCCATGGAACTCAACCTGACCATCCTGCCGGTGATCAATAAAATCGATCTGCCGTCCGCAGAAGTTGAATGGGTGAAAAATCAGATCGAGGAGGATCTGGGTCTGGACGGTGAAAACGCGCTGCAGGTTTCCGCCAAGACCGGGCAGGGGGTGGATCAGCTGTTTCCGGCGGTTGTGGCAGCCATCCCGCCACCGACTGTGGACAAGGATAACCGGTTCAAAGCCCTGATTTTTGATTCCCATTATGATTCTTTCCGGGGAACCATTGTCCATTTCCGGATATTTGACGGCACCATCAAAAAAGGGGACACCATTTTGTTCATGCAAAATGACTCCCAGTACAAGGTGGAGGAAGTGGGATTGTTTCAGATCAAGCGGATCCCCCAGAAAAGCCTGTATGGCGGCCAGGTGGGGTATCTGATTGCCGGGATCAAAAATATTTCCGATGTCAAGATCGGGGACACCATCACCATGGCGGATCGGCCCTGTGCCAGACCCGTGGGCGGATTCCGGGAACCCACCCCTGTGGTGTTTTCTTCCATGTACCCGGTGGCATCTGATGATTACGCGGAACTCACCGAAGCACTGGAACGCCTCAAACTCAATGATGCATCCCTGATTTATGAAAAAGACAGTTCCGCAGCACTGGGGTTCGGTTACCGGTGCGGGTTTCTGGGACTGCTTCACCTGGAGGTGGTACAGGAGCGCCTGGAAAGAGAATATGACATTTCTTTGATTCTGACCTCCCCCTCGGTGCAGTATGAGATCACCACCACGGACGGTCAGGTGAATATTATCGACAACCCGGTCAATTATCCGGACCCGGCAGAAATCTCCAAAATCCGGGAACCTTTTATCAAGGCCACCATTATCGTGCCCGACCGGTACATGGGAAATGTGATGCAGGTGTGCCATGAATTCAGAGGCGTGAGCAAAACTTATCAATACCTGACTTCCAACCGCATGGAAATGAAATTTGAACTGCCTCTGGCCGAAGTAGTGTATGAATTCTACGACCGGCTCAAATCGGTCACCCAGGGATACGGGTCTTTTGATTATGAGATTGCCGGATACCAGGAAACCGATCTGGTGAAGCTGGATTTTCTCATCAATGGAGAGCGGGTGGATGCCCTGTCCATTCTCATTCACAAAGACAAAGCTGAGGCGCGGGCCAGGATCGCCTGTAAAAAACTGCGGGAGGAAATTCCCCGGCAGCAGTTCAAAATCCCCATCCAGGGGGCCATCGGCGGGAAAATTATCGCCCGGGAAACCGTTTCCGCGTTTCGAAAGGATGTGACTGCCAAATGTTATGGCGGAGATATTTCCCGGAAACGCAAACTGTTGGAAAAACAGAAAAAAGGCAAAAAACGCATGAAAATGGTGGGGTCTGTGGAAATTCCTCAGTCCGCGTTTCTGTCCGTGCTCAAGTCCGAATAGGGGGCCGGCACCGGGCCAGGATGTGGGCAAACAGCCGGGCCCGGTCCTTCAGGCTCTGCTTGATGATATATTCTTCCGGACTGTGGTCGTTTCCGCCCATGGGACCCAGTCCGTCAATCACCGGAATTCCGGCCTGGGCAATGATATTGGCGTCGGAAACCCCCTGGCGCCATTCCGGGATGACTGAAATCCCCAGCTGTTTGCCCAGAGATTGAATCTGCGTGAACAAGGCCATGTTGACCGGTGTTTCCGGCATGGCAGGTCGCTGGGAAATCCAGGTCATTGTGGTCCGGGTCCCGGGAGTGACGGACCCTGCCATGATCTGATCCAGCGCATGGGTCAGGCGGGTTTTGTCCGCATCCGTGGTGAATCGAAAATCCACGGCAGCCCGGGCATGGGAGGGGACTGTATTGGGTCCGATGCCGCCGGTCACCCGTCCGACATTGGCGCTGACCCCCTGATCCGGACGGTGCAGCGCTTCAATGGCAATGGTTTTGTGGGCCAGTTCCAGGATGGCACTGGCCTTGTCAGGACCGGCAAATGCCGCATGGCCGGCTTCGCCTTCCACATCGATTTGAACCGACAGGTTGCCTTTCCGGGCCACCACGATTTCTCCTGCAAGCCCCCCGGCTTCCAATACCAGTCCCATGCTGCTTTCCCTGGCCAGATCGAAAATCAATTGTCTGGAGGAAGGGGATCCGATCTCTTCGTCGGCATTGAACACGAACACAATGGGGGGCATATCCGGACACTGGGTTTCAATCAGGGCTTTGATGGCAAACATTCCCATCACCAGTCCGCCTTTCATATCTGCGGTGCCGGGTCCATAGCAACAGGTGTCGTCTTCCGAATACGAGGTGAAATCCGTATCCGCCGGAAACACAGTATCCATGTGGCCGGTGATCAGCACCGGTTTTTTTTCCGGGTCCGTGCCCGGATGCCGTGCCACCAGATGATCGCCGTAATCGGTCTGGACAATGGGCTGACAGAAAAAACCCATGGTTTCCATTTCCAGTTGTATGGCGCGGCAGACACGATCCACGCCGGGTTTATTTCCTGTGCCGCTCTGGATATTGACCAGGGCGGCCAGAAGTCCGCACATTTCGGTGGCATGGCAGGTCAGCCAGGTAAGAACAGGGTCATTGTTTTGTTTTTCACGCATGTGATTTTTCTTTCTTTTCAACATTGGAAACATTTAAAAAAATACCCATGTAAATCCTTGCGTATTTCGGGCAGACAATCAAGATCTTTCCTTTAAGGCTCTTTTCTTTTAAGTGTAAATAAGGTAAAAAAAACCTGTCAAGCTGAACTTGACAATAATTTTGTTACAGGTTTAAAAAAATAAAAGGAGACTTATCCCGATGGACTATGAAACAATTTTGGTGGACATCAGGAATCACGTGGGGGTGATCCGGTTGAACCGGCCAAAAGTACTCAATGCCATGAACCGGCAGTTGTGGACGGAAATGATGGATGCGCTGGAAGCGCTGGGGCAGGATGATCAGGTCAAAGCGTTGATTATCACCGGAGAAGGCCGGGCCTTTTCCACGGGGGCGGACTTGAAGGATTCCAAAGGCCGGACCATTGAAGCCTATCGCCAGTATCTGGAATCCCTGCAGGAAGCGTCCAGAAAAATTCTGCGGTTTGAAAAACCCACCATTGCCGCCATCAACGGATATGCCCTGGGGTCCGGTTATGAACTGGCCCTGGCATGTGATATCCGTATTGCCGCGGCCGAAGCATTGATCGGGTCTCCTGAGGCAAAAGTCACCTCATCGGTCACCGGCGGTGCGTTCCGCCTGGTTCAGGACCTGGTGGGACCGGGCAAAGCCAAGGAACTGCTGTTCACCGCTGAAAACATTACCGGGGAAGAAGCCTGCCGCATCGGGCTGGTGAACAAAGCCGTGCCCCTGGAACAGCTCATGGACGAAGCCGTTGCCATGGCGGATAAAATCTGCGCCAATTCCGCGTTTTCGTTGAAACTCATCAAAAAGGGCCTGGCCATGGCCGCCGGTGAAGTCAGCCTGGAAGCCCTGATGGATTATGAAATCGAAGCCTGCCTGGCCTGCGTATCCACCAAGGAACGCCAGACATCTCTGGATGAATTTGCCCAGCGCAAAAAATAAAGGAAGGAACTCATGCTGGAACATGTATTGAATGCAAGATCCGTCGCCATTATCGGTGCATCCAAAAACAAGACCAAACGAGGCTATCAGGCCATTAAAACCCTTCTGGCCGACGGGTATGAAGGGGAGATCTATCCGGTCAATCCCAAGGAAGATTCCATTCTGGGATTGAAATGCTATAAAGATATCACCGACATCCCGGAGAAGGTGGACCTGGCGTTGATCACCACCCCGGCCAGAACTATTCCCAAAATACTGGAAAACTGCGGTGCCAAAGGCGTGGCCGGGGCCGTGATTATTGCCGGCGGATTCCGGGAACTGGGAGAAAAAGGGCGCGTTCTGGAACAGGAAATGGTGGATGCGGCCAAAGCCAATCAGGTCCGGCTTATCGGTCCCAATACGTCAGGCATGATCAACCTGAAATCCCGCATGAACCTGGTGGGTATTCAGGATCCCCCCGAGGGCAGTATCGCTTTGCTGTGCCAGAGCGGCAACATGGCCCTGACCCTGATCACCGAAGCCACCATCCGCAAACACGGGGGATTCACCTATTATGTGGGCGTGGGCAATGAATCGGACATCAAGTTTCATGAATATCTGGCGTTTTTCCGAAATGATCCGGACACCAAAGCGATTCTCATGTATGTGGAAGGCATGAGCCAGGGGCGGGAATTTCTGCAGGAAGCATACAATACCAGTATTGAAAAGCCCATTATCCTGCTCAAAAGCGGCCGGTCCGCCAAGGGCAGAAAATCCGCCGGATCCCATACCGGGTCTTTGGCCGGCATGGGCCAGGTGGCCAAGGCCGCATATGAACGGGCCGGGATTATTGTGATCGAAAACTCGGATGAACTGTTTCCCGTGGCTGAAACCCTGTCCAGCCAGCCGCCGGTGAAAAACAATGCCATTGCCGTGCTGGCCGACGGCGGGGGCCATGCCACCATTGCCGCAGACCTGTTGACCGACTATGGTATCGAACTGGCGGATCTGTCGGAAAAAACAAAGGAAAGTCTGAAAAAAATTCTGCCGGAAGCCGCGTCTGTGGTCAATCCTGTGGATGTGGCCGGCGGCACGGATGCGGATCCCAGCATTTTTGCGGATTGTGCCAAGATTCTGCTCAAGGATCCGGCCGTGGGAGGGCTTCTCATGGTGGGACTGTTCGGCGGATATGGGATCCGGTTTGAAAAAAGTCTGGCCATCGGCGAAGAACAGGCCGCCCATCGCCTGGGCGCCATGGGCAGAAAACGCAGCAAACCCATTTTCGTGCACTCGCTATACAGTGCCTACGATTCCCATGCCCTGGACCTGTTGCGCCACTATGATATCCCGGTGCATGATTCCCTGGACATCGCCTGCAAGAGCATGGCCTGCCTGTGCACTTATGGGAATTATCTGAAAACCTATCACGCCAAGACCAATTTTGTGTTCAACTGGCGGGAAAAAGCCAAACCGGAAGGGAAAGCCATCATTCAGGCCGCCGTGGATGAAGGCCGTCATGTGCTGCTGGAGCATGAAGCCAAGCAGCTGATCAAACTCCACGGTGCCCCCACATCTGTGGGAGGAATGGCAAAAACGGCGGACCAGGCTGTGGACATCGCCCGAAAGATCGACGGCCATGTGGTCATGAAAATCGTATCTCCGGATATTTTGCACAAAAGTGATGCCAACGGCGTGATGCTCAATATCGGGGATGACTCCCAGGTGAAGGCCGCGTTCGATATTATCATTGAAAATGCCCGGATATACAATCCCAAAGCAGATATCAGAGGGGTGCTCGTAGCGCCTATGGCGGCAAAAGGTCTGGAAGTCATTATCGGCACGAAAATCGACGAACAGTTCGGCCCGGTGATCATGTATGGGCTGGGCGGTATCATGGTGGAGATCATGAAGGACGTGACCTTCTGGGTGTTACCGGTATCTCCGGCGTCGTGCAAGAAAATGATCGAAGATACCCGGTCATCGGTCATTTTGAGCGGGGTGCGGGGGCAGAAAGGCTATGACAAAAAAACCTTGCGTAAACTGCTGGGTATTTGTTCGGAACTGGTGGAGTCTTACCCTGAAATCCAGGAAATGGATTTTAACCCCATTATTCTGTATGAAAACGGCCTGGATGTGGTGGACGCCAGAATTATCCTGAAAAAATAGGTTTACAAAAAAATATGGAGACGTTAAATTCTTAGACTTAGAAGTACAAACGTCCGTTCAGGCAACTGCGTCAGGGTGCGGGGCAGAATTTCGCATCCTGCACACAATTCTAATCAAACTTTTTTATGGAGGTTTAGATGAAACGATTACTGGTATTGGCAATTACGGCATTTTTCGGCATGATCCTTTTTTTCGGGTCCGCTCCGGTACAGGCGGAACAGACCTTTGTCACCATCGGAACCGGCGGGGTCACCGGGGTTTATTATCCCACCGGCGGCGCCATCGCAAGATTGGTGAACAAAGACAGAAAAGTGCATGGAATCCGTTGCTCTGTAGAAAGTACCGGGGGATCCGTGTACAACCTGAATACCATCCGTGCCGGTGAGCTGGATATGGCAGTGGCCCAGTCCGACTGGCAGTACCATGCGTACCACGGCACCAAGGGTACCCCGTTTGAAGCATCCGGTCCGGACAAGGACCTGCGGGCCGTATTTTCCGTGCATCCCGAACCTTTCACCGTGGTCGCCAGAAAAGATTCCGGCATCAAGACCTTTGCAGACCTGAAAGGCAAACGGGTCAATGTGGGAAATCCCGGTTCCGGCCAGCGCGGTACCATGGAAGTGGTCATGGATGCTTTGGGATGGACCATGGATGATTTCAAACTGGCGTCCGAGCTGAAACCCGCAGAACAGTCCGCTGCGTTGTGTGACAACAAAATCGACACCATCATCTACACCGTGGGCCATCCCTCCGGCTCCATCCAGGAAGCCACCACGTCCTGTGATTCCATTCTGGTACCTGTAGAAGGCCCTGCCATTGACAAGCTGGTGGCGGACAACGCCTATTATCGGAAAGCCACCATTCCCGGCGGCATGTACCGGGGCACGGATACCGACACCATAACGTTTGGTGTGGGCGCGACCTTTGTTTCTTCCGCCAACGTGCCGGAAGAGGTGATCTATCACGTGGTCAAGGCGGTATTTGAAAATTTTGACGACTTCAAAAAACTGCATCCGGCATTTGAGGTGCTGGTAAAAGAAGAAATGGTCAAAGACGGTCTGTCCGCCCCGCTGCATGACGGTGCGGTCAAATACTACAAAGAAGCCGGCCTGATGTAATCTATTGTCGGATCTGACAGACAAACGTGCAGCGCAGTTCATGGCGCTGCACGTTTGTTTCTGTTTCTGTGCGGTACAATCCTTAATTTTCGAGGAGGCCTTGTCACCATGACTGCTGCAAAAAAGCAAGCCGTGCCGGATGATGTGCAGGACTTTGTGGCTGAGGTGGAATCCGGTGCCAGAAATCCGGTGGGTGCGGTTCCCAAAAAGATTCTGTTCTTTGTCCCTTTGATCTGGACCCTGTTTCAACTCTGGTATGCATCTCCGTTGCCGTTCATCTTTAATGTTTTTGTGATCAACGATACGGAAGCCCGGTCCATTCATCTGGCATTTGCCATGTTTTTATCCTATACCGCCTATCCGACATTAAAATCGTCGCCCCGGGAATATATTCCCATACAGGACTGGTTTCTGGCGCTGGTGGCCGCTTTTTGTTCAGCGTATCTGTTTATTTTTTACGAGCAGATGTCATCCCGGCCCGGACTTCCCACCAATCTGGACCTGGTGGTGGGCGTGGTCGGCCTGATACTGCTTCTGGAGGCTACCCGGAGAGCGTTGGGACCGCCGCTGATGGTGGTGGCAACCGTCTTTTTGATCTATACTTTTTTCGGGCCGTACATGCCGGATGTCATTGCCCATAAAGGGGCCAGCCTGACCAAAGGCATGTCCCACTACTGGCTGTCCACTGAAGGCGTGTTCGGCGTGGCTTTGGGGGTATCCACGGGCATGGTGTTCATGTTTGTGCTGTTCGGCTCGTTGCTGGAATCTGCCGGGGCAGGCAACTATTTCATTCGTACCGCCTTTGCCGGGTTAGGCCATATGCGGGGCGGACCGGCCAAGGCGGCCGTGGTATCATCGGGCATGACCGGCCTGGTGTCCGGATCGTCTATCGCCAATGTGGTCACAACCGGGACGTTTACCATTCCGTTGATGAAAAAAGTGGGGTTTCCGGCGGAAAAAGCCGGTGCCGTTGAAGTGGCCGCTTCAACGAACGGTCAGCTTACCCCGCCGGTCATGGGCGCGGCCGCGTTTCTCATGGTGGAATATGTGGGCATCTCCTATGTGGAGGTGATCAAGCATGCATTTTTACCGGCCATTATTTCCTATATCGCTCTGGTGTATATTGTCCATCTGGAATCCTGCAAACTGGGGCTCAAGGGCATGGAAAAACCGGTGACAAAGACCGCTATGGGAAAGATTCTCTCATTTGTACTGACCATTTTAACGCTGATTATTCTGGGCGGCGGGACCTATTACGGCCTGGGATGGATCAAGACCATGGCAGGCGATGCGGCCATCTATTTTGTGGTGCTGCTGATTGTGGCTGCCTATCTGGTTCTGATCTGGGTGGCCTGCCGGGTGCCGGAACTGGAATATACCCATGAAATCACCAAGCTGCCCAAACTCGGAGAAACCGCCCAGGCCGGATATTATTTTCTGCTGCCCATTGTGGTGCTGATGTGGTGTCTGACCGTGGAACGGCTGTCCCCGTCTCTGTCTGCTTATTATGCCACGGTGGTGCTCATTTTCATCGTTTTGACCCAGCGGCCGTTAAAAGGAATCATCCGCAAAAACAGTGCCCCGGAATTTGCCTTTAAAATGGGATGGGACAACCTGATCGACGGCATGGTGGCCGGCGCCAGAAACATGATCGGCATCGGCGTGGCCACGGCTGCCGCCGGCATTGTCGTGGGCACGGTGACCCTCACCGGTATCGGTCTGGTCATGACCGCGTTTGTGGAATTCATCTCCGGCGGCAACCTGCTGCTCATCCTGTTGTTCACCGCCGTTATCAGCCTGCTGCTGGGTATGGGCCTGCCCACCACGGCCAACTATATTGTTGTCTCCACTCTGATGGCACCGGTCATTGTGGAACTGGGAGCCTTGAACGGGCTGGTGGTCCCGCTGATCGCCGTGCACCTGTTTGTGTTTTATTTCGGCATTCTGGCAGATGACACGCCGCCGGTGGGGCTGGCGGCGTTTGCTGCGGCCGGCATATCCGGCGGTGATCCCATCCGGACGGGTATCCAGGGCTTTACTTACGATATTCGCACAGCCGTGCTGCCTTTTTTCTTTATCTTTAACACCGAACTGCTCATGATCGGGATTCAGAACTGGGTTCATCTGTCTATTGTCATTGCATCCGCTGTGGCTGCGATGTTGATTTTCGGGGCTGCCACCCAGGGGTACTGGCTGACAAAAAGCCGCTTTTACGAGACTCTGGCCCTGCTGCTGGTGACGTTCACGTTGCTGCGGCCCGGATTTTTCTGGGATAAAGTATATGAACCCTATCATGAAGAACCCGGCATCTATTTGCTGGAAGCCATGGAAAAGCAGGATGAAAATACCATGATTCACCTGGTGGTCAAAGGTGAGACCATGGATGGAGATGAATATACCAAGGCCATGATGCTTCCCGTGGGAAAAGAAGGCGCACCCGAAGACCGGCTGCGGGAGGTGGGGTTTGAGGTGATGGAAGAAGACGGCAAAATGATTGTGAACAACATGATGTTCGGCAGTAATGCCGAGCGGATGGGCATTGATTTTGATCAGGAAATTGTATCGGTGATGATGGAGGCGGACCGACCTCCCAAGCAGCTGATGTTTTTTCCGGCCCTGGCGTTGCTGGGTCTGATCTATTTTCTGCAAAAACGCCGGCAGACACCGGATGAAGCATCCCGGCTCAAATTAGAATAGGGGGATTTCATGTTCAATAAAATACTGGTGCCTGTGGATATCGATTACCCCAAGGCATCCAAGGCTGTGTATGACAATGCAGCGGAACTGGCTTCCCTGAGTGGGGCCCAGATTCGGATTGTGTCGGTGATGCCCGGATTTACCATGCCCATTGTGGCGTCCTTTGTCACTGAAGAGATCAAAAAGGAAGCCCGGGCCCATTTTCAGAAAGCACTGGATGACTTTGTGGCGGCAAACTGCAAAGGGGCCAATGTCTCCTACAAAGTGCTGGTGGGAAAACATTATGAAGAAATTCTGAAAATGGCGGACAAATGGGGGGCGGATCTCATCGTGGTATATCATAACCGGAACAGAACCGTGAATGAGGCATTTTCCAGCACCTGTGCCCAAAGGGTCGTCAAAGAGGCCAATTGTTCGGTGCTGCGGTTGAGAAATCTGCTCAAATGACCGGCCAGATCCTGAAATGACCCGCACGGTGCCGGTGTCCTGTCCCATGGACTGTTTTGACCTGTGCCGGTTTCTGGTCACAGTTTCAGACAACCGGATCATGGATATCAAGGGCGACCCTGCCCATCCGTTGACCCGGGGCATCATCTGTTCCAAGGGCCGGGATCTGATACAGCGGCATTCCCATCCGGAGCGGCTGCAGCATCCCATGGTTCGGAAAAAATCAGGATTTGTACGTACAACTTACAACGAGGTGCTGGACCTTGTGGCCACCACCCTGACGTCTGTTCATGAGCGCTGGGGACCTGCCGGGGTGCTCAACTATGTCAGTGACGGATATGGGGGAGCGAAAAGCCGGGTCCAGTCCATTTTTTTCAATTGCCTGGGCGGGGACACCCGGTTTACCGGCAGCCTGTGCTGGGGTGCGGGTATGGCGGCCCAGACCTTTGATTTCGGAGATGTCCGGGGCCATTTGCCTGAAGATATTCTTAATTCCGATCTGGTCATTGTGTGGGGTCGAAACCCCAAAGCCACCAGCCTGCATTTTTACACCCTGCTCAAACAGGCTGAAAAAAATAATACCCGCATTGTTGTCATCGATCCCATTCAGTCAGACACGGCAAAGTCCCTTGGTACCCATGTAGCGTTGAAACCTGGCACGGATGCGGCCCTGGCATTGTCCATGGCCCATGTCACTGTCACGGAAAACCGGTATGACCGATCTTTTGTGCAGGACCACATCCTAGGGTTTGACCGGTTCTGTCAGTATCTGGACCGGTTTGATCCGGAAACTGCATCTCGCATTACAGGCGTATCGCCGGATACCATCCGGAAACTGGCCCGAGAATATGCTGCAGCCCGGGCCCCGGGTATCTGGATGGGATATGGCCTGCAGCGGTATGCCAGCGGCGGGAACACGGTGCGGTGTATTGATGCCCTGGCTGCGGTGTGCGGCCATGTGGGAAAGCCCGGCACCGGTGCCAATTACGCGGCCCGATCCCTGGCTCCGTTGCTGAACCGGCCGGAAAAAAACAGCAAAGCCCATGTCACAGCATCCCGGACCTTTCCGGCCCCCATGCTGGGACATTTTTTGCAGACCGTGGATAATCCCCCCATTGCCGCCGCATTCGTGGCCGGGGGCAACCCCTTGAACCAGAGCCCGGATCTCAATGCGGCGGTCCGCGGTTTTCAGCGCATTGCCTTTAAGGTGGTGTTTGACCATTTCATGACGGACACAGCCCGGCATGCGGATCTGGTGCTGCCGGCCGCCACGGTCTTTGAGCAGGATGATCTGTTTGCCACCTCCATGTATTCCCATGTGCTCAATTATTCGAAAAAGGTGGTGGACCCGCCGGATACCCTGATGCCGGAAACCGATTTTTTCCTGGCCCTGGCAAAGCACATGGGTATTGATACGCTGGGGTTTGCCTCTTCCCGGGAGTACCTGGACCAATGTGCGGCCCCGCTGCTGGAAAGCTTAGGAAAAGATTCGGACATGGATCTGGATACCCTTGCCGGTGAATACCTGCGCATTCCCGGTCATGACATCCCCTGGGCAGACAAAAGATTTGCCACCCCGTCTCAGAAAATAGAAATTTTCAGCCGAGCTGCTGAATCTGCCGGGCAATCGCCGCTGCCTTGTTTTATCAACCCTTCCAAAGGGGAGGATCGTTTTCCTTTGCGGCTGCTCACCTGCAAAACTAAAAGGTCCATGCATTCACAAGCGTTTGTGTTTGAAGACCGGAAACCGGCCGTATCTGTGAACCGGAAAACCGCACAGAATTTTGGCATCTTTGGGCTGGAAAGGGTGTGCATCGCAACCCGGCAGGGAGAGGTGACAGCCAGGCTGATTTTGGATGAGGCGGTGTGTGACGGCACCGCTTTCATGCACCAGGGGTGGTGGCATAAAAGCGGTGCCGTGAATTTTCTCACCCATGCGGGTCTATCGGACATGGGGGAGCAGGCCGCGTTTTACGATACGTTCTGCACCCTGTCATCCATTTAAAACAGCGTGCATGGGTTTCAAAACTGACAATTTGCGAAAACCTACTCCACCCGGTGCCAGGTCTGGGTCCGGGAAATGAAAAGAAAACTGCCCTGGACCTTAAGTTCGTCGCCTTTCTGTAACTGGTCATCGGAAAAGATTCTGTCGCCGATATATACATGGAAACCTGAATGGGTACCATAAATCTTCTATATCTGATCCGGAAAACTGGCGCCGAAGGATGAAAATCATGCGATACACACCCGCTCCAGTTCCAAAAATCATAAAATCGACCGGAAAGAATGCTTTTCAGCGCTATTTGCCCAACATATCTTTTTTAAGGTTTTTATCGGCCGGATCATTTCCGAGCCAGATGCTGAAAAGAATTTTTCTGAAATAGTCATCTTTGATAACTTTCAGCTCTTTTTCTCCCTTGTAGGCAGTTAATCCCTGTCCGGGTACGCCAACAAATGTAAAAGAGTCACCTTTGTCTATTTTTTCATTGAATACTCCAATAAAACTGTCTATCTGCGGTTGAAGAGACGATGAATCTCCACCCATTGCCTTTTCAAACCCTTCCTGAACTGTTTCAGCCATAAGCTTGCTTGTTATCAATCCAGAAATTATGTCAAGCCTTATCACAGCAGAAACTGGGCCGTCAAGAATTTCGTTCTCATCCTTGAATGCTTGGTTTGTGTAAAGCGATCCAACATACAGTTTCATTACAAATTTTTTTCTAACCCCTGTACCGTTCAAACTGTAATTTGTACCATCAAATGATACAGAATCAGCAATATCAACACCAGCAACAGGTGCAGAGAAAGCAACGCCATTCAGAAGTAAAACAGTCATTGCTACCAGAAAAAGTTTTTTACACATAAATTATCTCCTGTGAAGAAATTTGAATATTGTTTTTATTGTTTAAACAAACTTTTCTTTTCAATGCAACTGTCATCAATTTAGGATAGTAGGATAGGGAGACACTTTTTGTCAAGAAAAGTATGAAAGATGGTTGAAAAAGATAATTAAGGCTTAAATTTGGCCCCAGACGGGCACGGTCACAACATGTTGTGAGGATAAGAAATATACCAGGAAAGAGCAAAAAAAATCGGACCTCATTTACTGAAACGGGGCTGATCAGCAATTTTTTTTGGTAATTTTGAGCAAACCTCACCGGAAATCACGCCAAAGGTCAAAAATAACTAAAATTAATTTCTGCCGACTGCTGGGATTTGGGAATTGGAAAAGTCGTAACCCAAATCAGGAATAAAATAGTTTCAGGGCAGCCTGGTTCCGTTTATCCCGTCAGGGCATGTGCCAGCAGGTCTTTCATTTTTTTTGGATCCATTTTTACCGGATTGGTATGGATATTGGCATCTTCCAGCGCTTTTTGAGCGATATCTGGAATATGCTGCTTTCTGATGCCCAGTTCCTTTAAATTTGCAGGCATGCCCATCGCTATCTTTAAATCAGTCACCCAGTTTACAAATGCGGTAAAATCCTGGCCGGGCAGATCCAGATACCTGGCAGCCCGTGACATTTTGTCTTTTATTCTGGCGCGGTTCAGCATGAGCACATAGGGCAAAAGAGTGCCCATCACCCGGCCGTGGTGCACCTTGAACATGCCGCCGATGGCATGGGACACGGCATGACCCGCCCCTAAGCCTTTGTCAAAGGCAATGGCCCCCATGATGGAAGCGGCCATGGTATAGGTGCGGGCCTTGATGTTTCTGCCGCTGTAAAAAGCCGGCAGCAGGCCTTCTTTGATGTAAAAAATGCCCTGCATGGCCACCCCGTCCAGGACCGGGTGAAACACCGGGCTGCTCAAGGCTTCGATATTGTGGGACAGGGCATCCATGCCCGTGGCCGCTGTCAGAAAGGGAATCAGCCCCCGGGTCAGCTCCGGGTCGGCAATCACTACTTTGGGCATAAGGTCCGGATGAAAAATACTGATTTTCCGGCTGGATATTGTATCTTTGATCACTGCATTGGCATCCACCTCAGATCCGGTGCCGGCAGTGGTGGGAACTGCAACAATGGGAATAAGTGTTTTGTGTATGACAGCATGACCTGGGCCGCCGGATGTGAACGCCCATATGCGAGACGGGCCGGCGGCCGCAGCCAGAGAGATGGCTTTGGCCGCATCCAGGGCACTGCCCCCGCCGATGGCGATGATACCGTCATGGCGGCCCTGCCGCAACACTTCCGCCCCTTTTTTCACCGTGTCAAAATCCGGCTCGGAAAAAATATCTGAAAAAACAGCCGTGAAAATGCTTTCCTCTTTGTTCAACCGGATAATGGATTTCACAAACGGCAGTTTTGACACCCCCTGATCCGTGACAATCAAAGGCGCAGATATGCCCAATTGCCAACACACTTCCGGCAGTTCATTAATTCGGCCGGGACCGAACCGGATATGTGTGGGATGGTGCCAGTCCACCTTGGTTTCCGCCAGGGTGATCTTCGGCCTGAAACGGGCAGTCATATGAAAAACTCCTGTCTGCATTGGGGTATATGGTTTTTTTCAGTCTGTCAGGTGAACCGTTCGAAAAACACCTTTGCATCTGAAAATTTATCGTCAATGATGTTCATGGCATCCTGAATCATTTCTTCTCTGCCGCACAAATAGAACTGGTAGTAGTCCGGGGGCAGCCGGTTTTTGAGAAAATCCGTCACCCGTCCATGAAAAACCGGCCCCGCATCTGGGGCCCGGCTGATGCAGGGTACATATTGCCGGCTGTTTGGCTCAAGCAGGTTTCGGTAAATCAATTCATCAAAAGTCTTTGCACCCTGAAGAAGAATGAATCCAGAGACACCGGATGACGCATATGCAACAAACGGGGCCACACCCGTGCCCGTTCCCACGAAAACATCCAATGTTTCACCCGGGTGGTAAAGGAAATGACCATGGGGGCCTGATATTTTAAAGCGTTCGCCTTCCGGGCACCGGGACAGGTGATCACTGAACCGGCCCTGGCCGGTTTTCCTGACACAGATCCGGATCAAGGGATCGCCTGGCAGGGAAACCGGCGTGTAATCCCTGTCAGCGCCCGCAAAGTCAAACCGGATATGCTGACCCGGCAGCCATGTAAGCCTGTTCGGTTTTGTGAACGCAAGCTCAAAGACGGTGTCTGTCAGCCACATCCGCCGGGTCAGTTGGATGATGAAAGGCATTATGGATGTTTCCACAAGGTTTCTTTCACTTTATGCCGGTGATTCAGATACCTGGCGAGTATAAAGAAATAGTCAGACAGCCGGTTCAGAAAAACAAGGATGTTTTTCATGGGCTCTGTGACGGATTGTTCCGGGTTTTCCTGTCTGCACAGAGACAAAACAACCCGCTCGACCCTTCTGCAGACGGTTCGCGCCATGTGGGCGAAGGCAGCGGACCGGTGGCCCTGGGGCAGGATGAACTGTCGGATTTCGGGAAGCTGCTCCGACAATCTGTCCATCGAAGATTCCAGGTGTCGGGCAGGGGAATCGGTGAACGGATTCAGGGAACCGGTCAAAGGAGAATCCGGTGTGGTGGCAAGCCACGCACCTGCCTCCAGAAGCCAGGACTGGATCTGATCAATATCCCGGTCCAGGTCCGGATCGGTGATTTCCCATGCGGCTTTGATGCTGCCGGTAAACGCGTTCAATTCATCCATGCCGCCGCAGGCATCCATGCGAAGGTCTGATTTTAAAACACGCTCTCCGCTGAACAGGCTGGTTCTGCCCTTGTCTCCTGTACCTGTGTAAATCTTCATTTTCAGATCCTTTGGATATCTTTTACAGCCCGGCGTACAATGGTAAACGAGATCCGCTCCTGCTCCAGGCGCAGGTTCGGAGCGTGGGTATGATACCGCAGGGCATCATAGACCCGGGCTTCATCCGGGGTGAGCAGCGGCAGGTCCCGGTTGATCGGGGAGGGCTCTTTGCCCCACAAAGGCGGGTGGGAGAGCAGGGTGTCTTCATCCATGAGAAAAGAGCGGGTTTGAGGAAAGTAATGCCGGATCATGTCGATCATGGCAAACCCGTGGGTGTCCAGATCCCCCCAGTACCAGACCGGTTTGTTCGTCAACCACCGGGCTTCGGATAGAACCGACAGGCTGTAGCCCCGGCCGAAGATCACCAGAGCGTTGGGAAAAAAAGGAAATGACAGGGCTGTGATGTCGTTTTCCACAATAAAGACGGTGTCCGGCTGGACGGGCAGGCGGGCAAAGTCATGTGCCGGTATTTCCAGGTCGGACAATCCCATGATGGACCGATCCGGATCCAGGAACCGGAACCGGACCCGGGTGGGCCGAGACAGAAAACCAAACCGGTTTTCAAAGGCGGCCGGTCCTTTGATCCCTTCATCCACAGCTGTTTCCGGCAATACACAGGTCAGCAGTTTCACCAGCCAGGCTTTGTGGGTTTCAATGAATTTGGTGTCCACCCCGGGGATCTCCAGCTGCCGGATATAGATGCCGGGCCGGGGATGACCGGTCATGAAGTCCAGGATGGACAGCAGCTTTTCCCACACCTTGTCATGCTGGAGCACGGTCAACGGGTGGTCCAGCAGCAGTCCGGCCAGTGGGGGAAACCGGCCCGTGATGATATGAAACAGGGTGTGAAATCGCTCAGTTTGCCGGGTTTTTCCCAGAAAAGATACCACATCGGCCAGGGTGGGAAATATCACCGCTGCCGGCAGCCGGTTTTTTCCTAAACTCCGGTGGGTGAATGCATGCCATTCAATATCAAATCCGGCCCGGTCCGGGGCGCTTTCATGAAAGACCCAGTGGGCCACCCAGTCACGGGCTGCGGCAAAATCATGGGCCAGTTCCCGGGCTGTGGGATGTTTGAGCGGGATGCGCAGGGGGGTGAAATTTTCCGGCGTGATCCTCTGGGCCAGAAATATCCCTTTGCGCCATTTTTTTTCCAGCCGGTCTTTGAGATCCTGGATCCGGGTCCAGGCAGCGGTCACGGTTCTGTCCTTTCCCGGCGGTCCCGGTATTCTTCCACGCTCATGTTGCGCAGCAGTGATTCTGTGCCGTCCGGGCAGTACACCAGTCCCACGGACGATACATAGGGCTCGATGATGTGAATTTTTTGCAGCGGGGTCACGATGAGCAGCTGGAGGTTGAGTTTTTTGAACAGTTCCAGGCTGTACCGGGTGGAGTCGTCCGAACCCCGGCCGAATGCCTCGTCAATGGCCACGAACCGGAAGGTGCGGGATTTGATCGCCCCCCATTCCAGGCCGAACTGGTAGGCCAGGCTGGCGGCCAGCACGGTGTAGGCCAGTTTTTCCTTCTGCCCTCCTGATTTGCCCCCGGAATCGGTGTAATGCTCATATTCCGTGTGATCCTGTTTCCAGCGTTCCGAGGCGGCAAACACGAACCAGTTGCGCACATCCGTCACTTTTTTGGTCCAGCGCCGGTCCAGGTCCACCGTGCCCTCTCTGCCCCGGAACCGTTCGATCACGCGGCTTACCTGCAGGAATTTGGCTTCAGAGTAATGGTCCTCTTCAGATCCGGTCAACGCCCCTTCGGTGCAGGCCCGCAGCTGCTGGCCAAAATCCCGGATCTCCATGTCCGGCGTGAGTTCCGCCTCCAGTACAATGTATCGGCCCGGGTTGTATTCGATGTCGGACAAGGACCGGTTGATGCGCTCGATACGCTCTTTGATGGTCTCTTTTTCCCGCAGCAGCTGGGACTGGAAATTGGCCACTTCCCGGATGGTGTTTTCATTGAGCAGTTCCTTGAACCGTTTCTCAAATTCCGGCAGGTTGTCCGATCGCAGCTGATCCAGCATGGCCCGGTATTCCGGACCGGATGACACGGCATCATCCACCTCCCTGGTTTCCAGTTGATAATCCCTGCGGTACCCGTGCATGGCTCTGATGATCCGGGCCGCCAGGGTAGCGATGCGTTTGTCCAGGTTGTTGATGCGGTTCTGGAGAAGCTCCCGCATTTCTCTTTCCTTGTTGCTGCAGGATTCAATGGTCAGGGTGTGGACAGGCAGTTCGTTTATGCGCAAAGATTCCAGATGCCGGTACAAAGCAGTGGCCTGGTCAGGGTCCATGGCGGCCCAGCCGGCCAGATCCTGTTCACAGGTGTCTGCCAGGTGCCGGGTCTGGTTCTGTTTTTCCCGGTTTCCGGCCAGGTTGTCCCGGGCCTGTTTCAGGGCTTTTCCCGTGTCATTCATCTCTGTTTCCAGGGCTTCCAGCTGCATCCCCAAGGTCTGGAGGATATCGGACCGGGTTTCCAGTTCCTGTTTTTCCGCTTCCAGGTGCAGGATCGCTTCGGCTGACGCGTGCCAGTCCAAATCGGAAAAATCCTGGAATTCTCCCAGGCGGATCAGGTTGGACAGCTGTTTTTCGAAGGTGTTCTGACGGGATTCCAGCCGGGATATGTCATTGCCGGTGGTCTGCATCTGTTGTTCCAGGTGCCGGTGCTGTTTTTTCAATGTGCGGATTTTGGCCTCATTGGTCCAGCCCAGCACATAATGGGACCGGTCTGTGAGATCCCGGCGGTCATCTTTTTCGTGGCGCCGTCCCCCGGACTTGATCTGGCCTTTTTCCGTAATGGCCCAGGGTTCCTGTTGGAACCGTTGCATATCCGTGCAGCAGGCATAGTTGAACCGTGTGGCCAGTTCCTGTTCCAGCCACTCGTAACATTTGTTGTCCGGCTTGACGGCCAGTTTTTTCACCAGGGAATCCGGATGAAGGTCAACGGATTTTTTTTGGGGGGCCGGTCTCACCAGGTAATACACGAGCCTTGCCTGCAGAAAGGTGTTATTCACCCAGGCGGCCACAGCCCGGTAATGGGATTCCGGCACCAGCAGGGACAGGGCGAAATTGTGCAGCAGCCGTTCAGCGGCCCCTTCCCAGGGAGCATCATCTTCTCTGACCTGGATCAGTTCACCGGCAAAGGGCAGGTTGGTTTCATCCATGTCAAGATAGCGGCACAATGTCTGCCGGATACTGATTTGCCGGGCGTGGATGTTGCTTTTGCGGGCGGACAGGGAGGCCAGTTCTTTTGTCAGCTCGTCATGGTCTGTTTTGAGATCCCGGAACGTCATGGAAAGCTCGGTTCGCAGGTTGAGAAGATCCGCTTGTTTTTTTCTCAAGGTCTGCTGCCGGTCCTGAATGGCGGCGGCGTTGTCGTCAAAATCCGTCCGGGTGTGCACGGGTTTGAATGACAAATCCTGTGCCAGATCTGCATACCGCTGTGCCTGGGCCTGGCGTTTGTGTTTCTGGTCGGTAAATCGCTTGATATCAGCCCGGAGCCTTTCCAGCCGGTCGCCGCCGTTTTCGGCAATGGCCTGCCGGATGTCATCCCGCCGGGCCATCTGTTCTTTGTGTTCGCTCTCCAGGGCCTGTGCTTCCCGTGTCAGCCGGGCCTGTTTGTCAGTTAAATGGGCCATCCGCTTTTTGAGCAGTTTTTTCTTGTGCACGGCAAAAAACGGGGCCAACGCCTCCCGGCATTCCCGCAGCTGTCCCACCTCCTTCTCCAGCTGGGTGTGGGTGTCGCAGTCCGCCACCAGGGGGGTTAACCGCTCGATCTGCTGTTTGGCCTTGAGCACGGCGGCATGGGCACGGTTCAGGTCGTCAAAATGGTGCAGCAGGGCATCGATGCGGGGGGTGACATCAAAAGGTTCCAGCATGTGTTCCCTGACAAAATCGGTGAGGTTGCCCACGGATTTCATGGACACTGTCTGGTGAAACAGGGCCAGTGCCTGTTCGTTGTCAATGCCGAACCGCCTGCGGAATGCGGCTCCGTATTTGGGGAAGGTGTCGAACACCGCCACATCTTTCATTTTTTTCAGCCGTTTTTTCAGCTGCCCGATGTCCGTGCCGAACCCGCTGAAATGCCCGGTAATGGACAATGCCTCGTCCGCCACCACATAGAACCGTTCCGGCGGAGCCTGGGCCTCTTTGATCCAGAACACCTGGGCCAGGGTGACTTTCTGTAGATAGCCAGCGTTTTTGAACACCCCCAGGATCACGGAAAAACTGTTGTGATCCCGCAAAGATACCGATTTTGCCGCATGACCCGTGGTGCTGCGTTCTGATTTATAATATCCCAGGACATAGGAGCGCAGGCTGCGTTCTTTGGTGTCAGCCCCGGCCGCCTTGTTGTAGGCCACCCGGTGGGCCGGCACCACCAGGGTGGTCACCGCATCCACCAGGGTGGATTTGCCGGACCCGATATCGCCGGTGAGCAGGCTGTTGCGGCTGTCCAGATCCAGGCGCCATACCTGTTTGTGAAACGTACCCCAGTTAAAGACTTCCAGGGTGTGAAGCCGGAACCCGGCCAGGGCATCGTCCGATGCAAAGTCCAAAAGCTGCTGTTCCATCAGCCACCGCCCCGGTCCCCGGTGGGGGTGGAATCAATGTTTACGTCCATGTCGCTGCCACCCGAAGGATCTGTGTGACTGTCATCGGCCGAACCGGAATCATTGTCATCTTCCAGATGGGCCTGGTATTGTTTGAGCCGGTCCTCCAGTTCACTGAGCCACTGGGCATCCACAAACGCCTTGAGAATGCGGATCACCTCGATTTTGTCCTTTTCGCCCTTGAGCCGCCGGATAAAGCCTAAGTCTGCGATCTTGTTCAGGTGGGTGTTGATCCGGTCCATCATCCGGGCTTCGTTGCCCGATGCCGGCAAAAACACCTGGACCATGTCCGTGATCTCCCCCACGGACAGGATCAGGCGGGGGTCTTCTCCGGCTGCATCCTGTTCCGCCATTTTTTTGCGTAAGAGTGCGATGATCAGGCTCACCGGATAAGACAGCTGTCGCCTTCCCACCAGGCGGGGCAGGGGGTCTTCCCCTTGTTCCGGTTCCCGGGTGGCCAGCCAGGCATACCCTTCGGCCGTGTCCAGCATCAGTTCCAGGCCCATGACCCGGACATAGTCACGGACGGCCATCTGTCCCTCCTCCAGAAGGTGCCACAGGGCCGGATCGTTTTCCCTGAACACCACGCCCTTCATCAATGCCACCAGGGGGCGGGAAATATCAGATGGATAAGGTTGTGTTGCATCCATAGAAATTTTCTTCTTTTCTTAGTCTTTTTTTCAGACTATGATTTTCAATGCCATCGGTCAAGGGGATATTCGGTTTGCACATTCTCGGCCGACTGCCACACCGAAAGAATGAAAGACAATTTTTTGCAAGGAATCGGGCAGGCGGATTTCAAAGACATACCGGTTGTGGAAATCCGCTGCCACATTGCCGCCATCCATCCGTTCCGAAGTGGTGGGCAGGCATAGCAGGATCTGCAGTTCAAAAAAAAGTGCATCACCAGTAATGGATTTTCAGTATTCCAAAACAGCTGTTTTTTTAGAAAATGGTATATGTTCCGGTTTCTTCGGTTTATGTCTTGTTCCAGCCATTTCAAGCAACAATGTTACGATAGTCGTCAACGTTGATCGGACAATTACACCCTGCTGACTTCTTACCCGTGTTTGTTCAAGGCCTTCTCGTTTCTTCATCAAATTGAAGGGCCTTTCACAGTTTTTTCGAATCTCGATTGCGTCTTGAGATCCGCCATGAAAAGTCGGCATTGGTTGAAAATAACCACTGTCAAAAGAAACAATCCTTGATTTTGGGCAATTGGATTCAAACGTACACTCACCCGGAGCGGCATCACATCCAAATTCATGACCTTCCGGTGTCGATCCCAAAAACTGCATCGGAATCTCACAAGAATCATTACAGGCAACTCTTAATGGCGATTCCAAAACGTTGTCAGGAAGGTTGGCTTTCTCCGATTCAGGGGCTACGATATAGACACCGGTTTCATTGAGAACCGAACCATCGCTATCATGATACGCCTGATCGGCGGTAACCAATTTGATATCAATTCCCAATGCCTGAGCAAGCTTGATCAACGGTTTTAAAAACAGGCTGTCATGATGATTTGCTGCCCCTACTGAGGATACCAATGGAAAACTATGGCCTGTTGATGGGTTGATGGCTGTTAGAGTGTGAAGCCGGTAGCCAATAACGTAATGCGATTTATCCCTTTTGTTCCGGCGCTTTCCACAATCGCAGTCTGGATCGGAATAAATTCGTATTTTCTTACCTTTGATCTGAATTGTACAAGGCAGAATTTCCTGTAACTGATTTCAGGGTACTTGATAATTTTTAAAAGCTCCATCCGAAATAACTGGTAGGGCTGAATATCCCTGTGCACAGCGGAATAGCTGTCAGGCGCAATCAAGCTGTTGATAATCTGGTCATCTATAAGCTGATCAATAAACTGTAATTCCGGATCCACAATTTCGGGATATGGCTTTTTCAGTGCGTCAAAATGAAACAGGTTGTCGGAATGAAAATTTTCAATATAAAATGCCATCTCGGGAAGGCTACGAATACCTGCTGAAGGGGCTTGGTCTTCAACGCCTATGAGTTCTTCGATGGGGATGTCCAATATCTTAGAATAATCATATTTATCCACAACCTCCGTCATTATTTGTTTTGTCAGCTCTTTTTTGGATTTCCTTGTCATCTTGTTCCAGTTCAGAAATTTTTTTTTCAATTGCTTTGTGATGATTCTCCTGATATTTTTTATGGGTGTTGAAAAATTCAAGGAGTATGAGGCCAACATACTTGGTGGTCTTGTTAAAGAAATGGAAGGCACGTCGTCAAAGTAAAGGGTGGACGATCTTAAGAGAGGGGCAGCGTATCATGCCTGAAGAACTTACGATGTTGTTGGCGGACTTGCAGGAGCCGGAGGCCCTGGCGTTTGTAGAAAAGGCCTTGGAACAGGGAAGCGATCCGTTGGACCTGTTGACGGGCGCCAAGGAAGGAATGACCACTATGGGCGAACGGTTCTCAGATTCAGATTCTTTCATCCCGGATCTGGTCTTTTCAGGAGAGATCCTCAAACGCATTGTCGCCCTGCTGGAACCCCATCTCAAGACTCAGTCCCAATTTAAGAAGATCGGGAAGGTCGTCATGGGGACCGTGAAGGGCGATATCCACGACATCGGGAAGGACCTGGTGGTCTTTATGCTGGATGTGAGCGGATTCGAGGTCACGGATCTGGGTATTGACGTGCCGGTTCAGATCTTTGTGGATGCGGTCAGGGAGACCGGCAGCCGGGTGGTTGGCCTGAGCGGATTTCAAAACGATCATTGATCCGCAGCTCTCCAGTCTGCAGGACCTGACGTAGGAAGTCACCGAGGCCATCGGATTCAAGATCCTGACCCATTGCATGGATTTTTTTGGTATTTGCGCAAAGTGCCAAACCGAAGATTGAAAACAAAAAAATTGCAACGTTCCATTCAAGCATAAGGAGTATCCCCATGAAAAAAGAATCAAAGGAAGCGCGAAGGGAAAGAGTGATCGATGTGCTCAACAAGGCCCGGGCAATGGAATTGCAGGCCATCTACCAGTACATGAATCAGCACTACAACCTGGATGACATGGACTACGGGGAACTGGCCGCAAAAATCAAGTTGATCGCCGTCGATGAAATGCGCCATGCCGAGATGTTTGCCGAACGTGTCAAGGAGCTGGGCGGGGAGCCGGTCACCGACCACGCCGGCAAGATTGTCAAGGAGCAGCCGGTGGACAAAATCTTTTCCTTCGATTCGGTTCTGGAGGACGATACCATCGACATGTACAACCAGTACCTGCTGGTTTGCCGCGAAAACGGCGACAGCGTCAGCATGAAGATCTTCGAGGACATCATCGACGAGGAGCAGATTCACTTCAACTATTTCGACAACGTGCGCGGCCACATCGAAAAACTGGGGGAGACCTACCTGGCCAAGATTGCCGGGACATCCTCCGCCACCGGCCTGGGAAACAGTGGATTCGTGGTCAGCGGAGAGAGCGCTTAGCCCCGGGATGCCCCTCCGGGAAGGCGTTTCCCGCCACCGGTTGCCACTAGCGCATAAGTCCATCCGATAACCGGGGGTAGTACCCATGGTCCTGTCCCCGGTGCCGCGAAACCTTGCTGGCTGTGGACGACATGCAAAGCCAGCGCAAGATGGCCGTGCATCTGCGGGACCACCCATCCCGGCTTGGGCCTCGGTGTCAGAGCGGTTATTGGGATAAAAAACAACTCCGGAGAACGGAGAATTTAAAATCAGATTGGATTCATCGAAAAGGGGTAAACGTCTCTCTTTTAGACTGATTTCGGACAGACCTTACCGGAAACGCCGCAAAACAATCAAAAAAATCAGTTCCATTAATCGACTACCGGATTTGGGAATCGGAAAAGTCGTAAACCATATCAGGAATAGAGTCGGAAGTGACAGGTTGAGGGGGATCATGATTGCGGATATCGCAATGTCCAAGATGGCGTAATATTTTTTCAATAATGTCAAGTTCTTCGATAAACCCGAATCCACCGCCTATTTTTTTTAGACCCATCCAAAGATTATTTTGGGGATTTTTTTTAACGGGCAGGGTCAGTTTCGCATGATTTTTTGGCCAGCGGGTTCTTTGAAGCCTGTTTTGGCATTCTTGGGCCTGATTTTTGACGCACCTTTCCTGCTGGCAGTGATATTTCTACGATAATTGTGCTCAAACCACTTCATTATTATCCTGATAGTGCTGCCTCCAACATGGCTATCCGTTCGCGGGCAGCTATTAAAAGGTTGAAGGAGGGGTGGCCTTTAGAGATCCTCAATATGAGCTGACGGGACCGTTTGATCACCCGGCCCGGCAGATTGATGATGGAAAATCGAATAGCTTTCATCCTTTTTGGGGCCATGGATGGTTCCAGTGCCAGCTTTTTCATCATCAAATTCAGATTCAACGCGAGTATCATGATCCACCACCAGGCCGCGTTTCTTCCAAATTCTGCACTTGGCAGGGTCCCGCCGGCAAGGTCGGCTTTCATAATGGAATGTACCTCTTCGCTTTTGCCGCATCTTGCATGAAGCCAGTGGATGATCTCTTCCCCGTTCATATCTGTTTCAGATACGTTGGTCACCATGCCGAAAATTTTATACCGTGTGCTGTCCATCTCCATAACAGGAAACGGTAAAGACATCTGAGAATCTTCCATGCCGGGCAATGATTGCTCCGCAAGTACCTGCCTTTTGGCTATATACCGGTATGAACCTTTTTTGCTGTGAGCAACCTTGTTGGGAACAAAGCAGACTTCCGCCCACTGGATTCCGGTATCAATCTTTCTTCCACCCACCTCCTTATACACCGGGTGCCAGTCTGTTTCCGATACCTGATCCACAGCTTGTTTAAAGCTATTTGTCACATCACAGCCAATGGCAAATTCGATTCTTCCAAAACGATTATCCATGCCCATTTCACAATATTTTAACAGTTCGTGCTGATACCCGGCAGTGTCCGATCTCAACCTCACTGTCTCAACATTTTCCGGCAGGCAGGCCAAGGCTTCTTTAAATACTCTCAACTGCTCATATCCAGCCGGCACGTTACCATCTCGGAATTCACTGTGCAGGATAATGCCTTGTTCCGCCCACCAGGTGTTTAACGGCTGATAAGATTTAAAACCCTTGTAGCAGTTTAACGCGTCTTTTTTTTTCCGTCTCCACCAGGATAGCATCCATATCCAAAGTAGCTGTGTGATGCGGTTTGGCTGTGTTCAATGCTTGACATATATCTGCATTCACCTTCACCAGACCCCTCAGGTCCTTATTGGGTGCCGGAATAAAACTGCTTTTTTGAAACAGGTCTCTGATTTTTTCCTGCTCAGCATCATGAAATTCGGATAAATACCTGAACACTGCTGATGCAGAGGGAACAAACCGCTTCTTTTCTTTACGCCACCTTCTCTCCAGTTCCCGGCGTTATTTGCGCTTAAGATCGTGCAGCTCCGACTTGCGCAGTATCTCGCAGAACCCCGGATCGGCATTTAAAATCCGCAAATCATCCACACTGGTTCCGCCTGCCAGGTTCAACAGTATCAATGAGGTCAACATCTGCTGATCTGTCCAACCCTGGCTGTTCTCTCGTATCTTCACATGTTTTGCAATTGATGATGATAATCCGACCACCCTGGCAAGATCAAGATAGATGGGCAATCCGGCCAGCGTTGTCATCCCGCTCTCATTTTTTTCTTCTTCGTACTTTAAAGGTAATATTCCTTGTGTCATATTGGGTGCACCTCGTTGATGATAGTTTTTTTCGTCAAAAACATTCTATCTGCTTGATCAGTCAGCGCAACGAGGTTTTTCTTTTTTTTGATGGTGGATCTGGGAAACCTATGAAGATGCTTTGCAGCCATACGCAGCTTCCAGACAAACCGGATTCAAGTCCGACTGTTGGTGTCCCTTCGGTAAACATGCGTGGGCTAATTTCTCCAGGCTGATATCATCGGTTCCATCGAAAACGATACCAAAGGGAGGAGCCGATGTATAAGATAAAGTTAACAGACGAGCAGTGTGCTGCTCTGGAGGAGGCCGAACAGCATTTTGCATCCTGGCGGGCCACCGAAACCGGACGAGAACGAATCCCGGAGATGTTATGGAGGAACGCCTCAGATTTATTTCATACCTGGGAACTGAGTATCAACAGACGAAATAGAGCCTGTGCACATACAGCCTCGGATTGTGTCATAGAAATGGAAAAACAATCCGGAGTAAAAATGCGCATGTGTTTTCGAGGCAGGGCAGACCCGGCAGTCGGATACTTTTTGCCATTTCAATCTCCGTTACGCTTGTCGTACAGTCCCACCCGGTTGAGCAGGCTGTTCGCCAGCTCGACGGCTTCGGCCCACGGCCGTCCGAGAACATGGAAGGGAACCTCGATCACATTTTCCAGCAGATTCATGTGCTGCCAGAGATTGAAACTTTGAAACACCATGGCCGGGTACGGTTACGCCGGATCTGATCCCGGTGATTCGGATTTTCTTTTGTTAGAGACTGATCCCATTATTTTAACCGGAACATATTTCCAAACCAGATTTATTCGCAAAAATATCTATGCGTATCATCTATTCCAGCCCCAATATCTGCATTGCCGGCATGCCCCATAGGGAGCTCACAGAGAAGGGCATTGATTTCGTCGCCGGCGAAGCCGGGTATGAGCACCAGGGTCGGGCCATTGCCGGGTACACTGGAACATCAAGCGCTGAGGGGAAATGAACAGACCGGAATCATATCAATCCGGCCATTAAACAACTGACAGCAAATCATTGTCAATAATGTTGATAGTCAATATTATTGACAATGATTAAAATCTGTTTTACCGTTGCCCGAACTTAATCCGGTAGTTTCCCAAGGCATGCAAGATGCCGGGAAGCTATTGTTTTTTTAAAAGAGAAAATTTACAATGACAGACAAAACATTTGAATCTAAGATCGCCTTTATTGTTGAAACCGACGGGCTGCTAAAAGACTATATTGAATCCATTGTCATCAAGGAAATCAAATCCCGGATGACAAATGATTCCTTCAAAAATTTAAACACCAACCATGTCCAGGCAGCTTTGATATTGAAAACCCTGTCTCCTTGTTCCCTGAAAAAATTCGCACTTACCATGCGGATGTCTAAAGCGGCTGCCTCCGCGCTTGTGGATCGTATGGTAAAAAACGGTATGGTCCAGCGGGACACAAATCCGGAAAACCGCAGACAAGTGCTTCTGACGATCAGCCCTGAGTTTGATGCCCATATAAGCCATATCCGGTCTGAAATAACCCGGTGGTTTAAATCTCTGACAGAGAGGATCGGCATGGATACCTTTGAAAAATGGCACAGTGTGATGGTGACCTTGAACCGGGTAATCCAAGAAGATATTCACTCTGACCACGAACAGAACCAAATCTAATTTAAAATTCCAAGGATTTTTCAAAATGAATACCAAACAAGGATTTTTTGGCGAGCGTACCATTCTGGTCATGCTGGCCTTGCTCAGCGCCTTTCCTCCATTATCCACAGACCTTTATCTGCCGGCCCTCCCCCATGTCATGGCGTTGATGGAGACAAGCCAAAGCCTGATCAATCTGAGTCTAAGCCTCTTTTTGCTCTTTTTTGCCATCGGTATCCTGATCTGGGGACCTGTGAGTGAAAAATACGGCAGAAAGCCGATTCTATTGACAGGCCTTGCCCTTTATATCGCCGGCAGTGTCGGATGCGCCCTGTCGGTCAATGTAACCCAGCTGATCCTGTCCCGGATAATCCAGGCCTTTGGCGGCGGCGCTGCATCGGCGGTGGTAACGGCCATGGTCAAAGATATGTATTCCGGCCGTAAACGGGAATCTGTTCTGGCCATCGTCATGGCCATGGTGGTGGTGGCACCCGTGGTGGCGCCGGTGATGGGGGCATGGCTCTTGAAATTCATGCCCTGGACGACCATTTTCTGGGTATTGACCGGCATCGGAAGTATTGCCTTTTTCGCGTCCCTGCTGCTGGACGAAACCCTTGAAAAGCGGTATTCAGGCTCTCTTATCCAATCCCTTGGACGTCTGGCAGTGGTATTGAAAAATCCCGGATTTTCCATACTGCTGAGTATTTTTTCCATGGTTCCTTTGCCCATGATGGCCTTTATCGCAGCGTCTTCCTTTGTCTATATCCAGGGATTCGGGATGACAGAGTCACTTTATAGCTACTATTTTGCCTTTAACGCCTTGGGCGCCCTGGCAGGTCCTTTATTCTATATCAGGCTGTCACGGCAGATTGCCCCAGACCATATTATAACCGGAGGTTTCGGTCTTTTGGTCATCTGCGGCATTGTGCTTGATCTTTCCGGCAGCGCCTCACCCATCATGTTTGCGCTGCCCATGCTGACAGCCACGGTGGCCATGAGCCTGCTGCGTCCTCCTACGGCCAACATGCTCTTATCCCAGCAGGAGGGAGATACCGGGTCTGCCGCTTCCCTGATTAATTTCATGGCCTTGTTCATGGGCAGCATCGGCATGTTTCTCATTTCTCTGGAAACAGAAAACCTGATCCCCATCCTGGGCCTTATGCAGATTGTTGTGGGGGTGGTTTGCGGCAGCCTCTGGCTCCTGGTCCGGAGCAAATCCTTTATCCAGCGGCAGGCGGGATGAGTTTTACGGCTAAAGGGGGAAACGATCAGGGTGTCTCTTTTAGGTGGAAATCCGTTTTGTCCGGTGTGCACTTATGTCGATTCCAATGCCTGCCATTGAGCGCACGGCACGGGGATCGACCTGTTCGCCGAGACGACTGCCGGCTTTTTCCATGGTGGATACCCAGTTTTCTCATGCGGCCCCGCAGGGTGCTCGGATGAAGCCCCAGTAGCTGCGCAGCCCCATTTTTTCCTTCCACCCGACCCCCGGAATGGTGCAATGCATTTTCAATATGATCGGCCATGACTTCATCCAGCGGGCGGATGGCCTGATCCGGGCACTGATCCGTTCCGGCTGGTACCGGCATGTGGGCCGATGACAGTATGTCAAACCGCAAAAATCCATCATTTCCCGGCATCTGACTGAAAATAAGTGCCCGTTCCACCAGATTTTCCAATTCCCGTACATTGCCGGGCCATTCATAGGCCTGACACGCTTCAGTGGTCCCGGGAGCCGGAGAGGGGAGGTGCCGTATTTTCAATTCTTTTGATTTGTGCTCCAGAAAATGGGCCAATAGTGCGGGAATATCTTCAGTCCGGCTGCGCAGCGGTGGAATGACAATGGGGAACACATTGAGTCTGAACCACAGATCTTCTCTGAACTCTCCGGATTTCACCATCCAAGCCAAATTCCGGTGGGTTGCACTGATGATACGCACATCCACCGGAATCGGACCGCTGCCCCCCACCCGCTCTATTTCATGCTGCTGAAGCACCCGGAGCAATCGGGTCTGAGCGACCAGGGGAAGATCCCCCACCTCATCCAGAAAGATCGTCCCGGTATGGGCCCTTTCAAACCGTCCCCGTTTTCGGGCAATGGCTCCGGTGAACGCGCCTTTTTCATGACCGAACAATTCACTGTCGATCAGGTTCTCCGGAATCGCACCGCAGTTCACTTTAATATAGGGATGGTTTCTGCGGGAAGAAGAAGAATGGATGGCATTGGCAATCACCTCCTTGCCCACCCCGGTCTCTCCCATAAGCAATACCGGGCTTTCCAAAGGCGCCACCTGCCCCACCATTTGCATGACATCTCTGAGACCGAAATCCGCGCCCACGATGGTATCCCCCGTCACTTTCAGCAGTTCCCGGTGAAGGTACCGGTTATCATCCGCCAGCATATCCGTCAGTCTCCGAATCTCCTGGTGCTGGATGATATTGGACATGGCCAGGCTGAACGGATCATGCAGAAGCGATATCAGGTGGGCATGACGGTCATGATACCGGTGTTTTTCCTCGACAAATATACCGAACGAGCCCAACCGTTCCCCTTCCAGTTCCAGATCCATGATCAGATGAGACGTTTCTGCAGGCCAGATCAGGGACATGGTCTGCCGGGTTGGAACATCTTCTTGGTGGACATCATTGATTATGGTGATTCCCGGAGCTTCTTTCCACCTGTTTTTCATCCACTCCCAGAATTCCGAAGGAAAATGAATGGTATCCCCGGGTTTTTTGAGATGGGGCGGCCAGATAGCAGCCAGAACCCTGCCGACGTTCAGGTTCGGATCATACATACCAAACACCATACCCGATGCCGGTACATGTCGTTTTAAAAAATCCAGACAACGCTCCATTGCCACCTCGATCATCAGGCTGCTTGATATTTCCAGGGTTGCCTGGCGGAAAAATTCTTTTTCATCCATTGCCGTCACATATCTCTTCTTTAATATATTTTTTTGTACCCCTTCTGATTGACTGATCGGCTATCATATTTAAAAGAAATACCACATCCCTGCTAAATATGACAGCTATTTTCTGTTAAATTTAAAAGAAAATCAGATAATGCCTTGGCCGAACGTTGATTCCCCGACGTTTACAGGTTGGCATGTTTCTGGCAAAGTGTCAGGGCCTGTAAGCTATCTATGATGATGAGGCGATTATGGGGTTTGTCGAGTTGGTACAGTTACGGGTATATTCTCCGCCGGACAGGGATGCGGCCATAGCGGCATTTCATCAGATCACTCTGCCGGAGTGGGAAAAAGGATTTGAAAACATGAATATTTTAAAAGAATTGTCCCTTGCAGGCGATTTGTGCATTTGCATTCAATGGCAAAAAATTGCCTGTCTTAACGGAAAAACCCCTTTGGGGCTTCAGCTGGCGACCGCATTTTCCAAATTCGGACGCACCAATCATTCCATATGGGCAGATATGGATAAATAGAATCCCCCTGCTCTGAGATCACCACGGCAGTATCCTGTCAAAAAATATGATCATGAACCGGTAAATGATGTAATCAAGAAGGGAGGCACTTTGTTTTTAAAATTTTTCCGATTGTTCAATTACAAGACGGTGTTATTGGTGTTGTTGCCTGTATTGGGATTTACGGCCTGCGGGCAGGGAGATGTTCAGGATGCCCCGGGCCGCCAGCAGCCACCGCCCCGGATCACGGTGTTCCAGATCCAGAAAATGGACATGGATGTTTTCAGAAATTATCCGGCAAAGATCCATGGGTCGAAACAGGTGCAGGTCCGGGCCAGAGTTCAGGGGATACTCAAAGAAAAACGCTATTCAGAAGGCGGATTTGTGTCGGAAAACGACATTCTTTTTATCATTGATCCCCAGCCCTATCAGATTGCCCTTCGGAAAGCGGAAGCAGCACTGGCAGATGCCCGGGCCAGTTTTGATCATACCAAAAGGGAATGGGAGCGCCATGCCCGGCTATTTGAAAAAAATGCGGTCAGCCAGCGGGAACGGGACCAGGCCTTGACAAACTTTGAACTGGCCCGGGCCCATCTATCCATGTCCGAAGCAGCTCTGGATGATGATCAGAGGAATCTGAGTTATACCCAGGTTCGATCTCCTGTTGCCGGCGTGACCGGGATGGAAGATGTGTCCGAAGGCAACCTGATTGAGTGGGGGGGGGCTGCTCACCACCATCACCCAGAAAGATCCGGTGCATGTAAGGTTTTCCCTGCCGGAAAACGATGCCGCCACTTTACGCAGAGCACGGAAAGCCATGAAAACTGCCGCGGCGAAAGAAAACGGATTTTCCGCACAAGTGATCCTGCCGGACGGTGAACCCTATGCCCACATGGGAACCATTGACTTCACGGCCAGCACCATTGATGCTGCCACCGGCACGGTATCGGCCCGGGCAGTATTTCCCAATCCCGATCATATCCTGATGCCTGGGGGATTTGTCAGGATCCGTATTCTGTTGCAGAGGCTCAAAGATGTGGCAGTCATTCCGGAACAGGCTGTGGGCCGTAGCCATTCCGGCAGCCAGGTGTTTGTCGTAAATAAGGATGGAAAAGCCATGCGGCGTGATGTCACTTTAGGACCGGTGGTGGAAGGCAGGCAGGTGATACTGGCCGGACTCGATGACGGGGAGCAGGTGGTGGTAGCCGGCCATGTGGCCCTGCAAGACGCTACACCGGTTCTTGTGAAGGATCCGGAACAAACCAAGGAGGCCTCATAATGCTCAGATCTTTTTTCATTGACCGGCCTATTTTCGCGGTGGTGATATCCATTGTGATCTTACTGGCCGGCGTGATGGCCCTGCGTGCTCTGCCTGTGGAACAGTATCCGGATGTGGTGCCGCCCCAGGTGGTGGTGACGGCCATTTACCCGGGGGCCAGCGCCCAGGTCATGGCCGAGTCTGTGGCCGCTCCCCTGGAAAAGGAGATCAACGGTGTGGACAACATGATCTACATGGAATCCACAGCCATGGACGACGGATATCTGCAGATTGTGATCTCTTTTGAGTTCGGCACAGATCCGGATCAGGCCGCCATCAACGTGAACAACCGGGTTCAGGCCGGCCTCCCCCGGGTACCCCAGATGGTCCGGGATCAAGGGGTGCGCGTGGAAGCCCAATCCACCAATATCCTCATGTTACCGGTGATGTATTCTCCGGACGGCTCCCGGGACACTTTGTTTATCAGCAACTATGCCCTTTTGAATGTGCTGGAGGAACTGGTCCGCCTGCCCGGTGTCGGCGATGCTTCGCTGTTCGGATCCCAGGATTATTCCATGCGCATCTGGCTGAGTCCGGATAAACTGTCCGAATTTCAACTGACTCCGTCTGATGTGGCCCGCGCCATCCGGGAACAGAACGCCCAGTTTGCGGCCGGCCGGATCGGGGCGGAACCATCGCCTGAAAATCAGGCTTTCACACTGACCATAACGGCCCAGGGACAACTCACAGCCCCGGAAGAATTTGAAAACATCATTCTGCGCACCGGGGAAAACGGCAGTGTCCTGCGCCTGAAGGATGTGGCCAGAGCGGAACTAGGTGCCCAGATGTATGCGTTTTCAGCCGTGTACAATGCCCGCCCGGCCGTCCCTTTCGGGGTATATCTCCAGCCCGGCGCCAATGCACTGGATACGGCCAGACGGGTGCATGAGACCATGGATGCACTGGCCGCGGACTTTCCCGACGGGGTGGCCTACACGGTGGCTTATGATACCACGGAATTTGTGGAGCTCTCCATTAAGGAAGTGATCATCACCTTGTTGACAGCCGTGGTATTGGTTGTTTTTGTGGTGTTTTTATTTCTTCAGCGGTTCAGGGCCACCCTGATTCCGGTGGCCGCCATTCCTGTCGCGTTGATCGGCACTTTTGCCGGAATGCTGGTGCTGGGATTTTCCGTGAACCTGCTGACTCTGTTCGGACTGGTGCTGGCCATCGGTATTGTGGTGGATGATGCCATTCTTGTAATGGAAAATGTAGACCGGCTCATGCAGGAACAGGGATTAAAAGCCAGAGCGGCGGCCATCGAAACCATGAAACAGGTGGTGGGAGCGATTGTTTCCACCACTCTGGTGCTGGTGGCGGTGTTTGTGCCGGCCGCTTTTTTGGGGGGACTGACCGGTGAAATGTACCGGCAGTTTGCGGTCACCATTACAGTATCGGTGGTGATTTCCAGCGTGGTCGCACTGACCCTGACCCCTGCCATGTGTGCACTGTTACTGGATGGACAGCGCCGGAAAATTTCCAGACCCTTTGTTTTTTTCAACCGGGTGTTTGAAAAATTGACCCTGGCCTTCATATGGGGGGTGACCCGGATATTGCGCCACCCGGTACTCGGCTGTGCTCTGTTTGCTGGTATCATTGCAGGCGCCCTTTTTCTGGTATTGCGGATGGCCCCCGGCCTGGTTCCCCAGGAAGATCAGGGCGTAGCCATGGTGGTGTATCAACTGCCGCCGGTATCTTCCCTGCCCAGAACGGAACAGGTGCGGAACACCCTCACCCACATCATGATGGAACTTCCGGAAGTCCAGGATTTCACGGCCATGGCCGGTTTTGATATCTTTGCCGGATCATTGCGCAGCAACGCCGGCATCGGATTTGTCAACCTCACTGACTGGGATCACCGGAAAAAACCGAGCCAGGACGCGGCCGCCATTGCCCGAAAAGTTATGGGTCTGGGATTCGGGATCCCGGAAGCCAACATTATCGCTTTTACGCCGCCGTCCATTCAGGGGCTGTCCTTGACCGGCGGCGTTGACGGGTATCTGGTGTTTCGCGGAGACGTCACTGCGCAAAAAATGGAAACTTTGGCAAGCCAGCTCATGGCAGCGGCCAATGAACGTCCGGAACTGGTCAACGCCAGAACCACTCTGAACACCGGCATCCCCAGGTACCATGCGCGGCTGGACCGGGAAAAAGCCAGGGATATGGGTGTCCCCGTCAACCAGGTATTTGAAACCATGCAGAGTACGTTCGGTTCCCTTTATGTCAATGACTTCACCCTGCTGGGCCGCAACTGGCAGGTCAACCTTCAGTCGGAAAAAGAATTCAGAAGCCGTCCTGAAGATTTAAACAAGGTTTTTGTCCGGTCGGACCAGGGACGGATGCTGCCCCTAAGCACCCTGGTCACCCTGGAATCGTTGACCGGCCCGGATGTCATCAACCGGTACAATGTCAACCACGCCGCCCGGATTCTGGCGGATGCCGCACCCGGATATACCACCGGCCAGGCCAAACAAGCCATGGAAGCGGTAGCTGCCCGGGTGCTTAAAAACGGCACCACCAGCATCGGATGGGTGGGGGAAGCTTTTCAGCTGGATGCTGCAGAAGGCGCAGGCGGTCTGGCCTTTGGGCTGGGTCTGATCATGGTGTTTCTGATCCTTGCGGCCAATTACGAACGCTGGACCCTGCCGGCAGCCGTGGGCACGGCCGTGCCTTTCGGTGTACTGGGTGCGGCCCTGGCGGCAACTCTTCAGGGATTTCCCAACGACATCTACTTCCAGGTGGGCTTGCTGGTACTCATCGGACTATCAGCCAAAATCGCCATTTTGATCGTGGAATTTGCGGCCCAGAACCGGGATGCGGGAATGACCACGGCAGACGCGGCCCTTATGGCGATCAGGCAGCGGTTCCGGGCCATCATCATGACCGCCGGAACCTTTGTCATCGGTACCCTGCCCCTGGTTTTCGCTACAGGTGCCGGGGCTGCCAGCCGCCGGGAAATCGGAGCGGTGGTGGTGGGCGGCATGATCATGGTCAGCATCCTGGCATTGATGTTCGTGCCTTTGTTTTATAAAATGATGGATGATCTTTCCATCTGGTGGCAGCAGCGGTCCGCAGACCCTGCCGATAAAGGAGGGAACCATGCGTAATCACCGGACCGTTTTCCTGCTTGCCTGGCCGGGACTGTTGTTGGGATGCCTGCTGCTGGGCAGCTGTGCCATGAATGCCGATATCCGGATACCGGAGACGTCACTGCCCCCGGTGTGGCCGGAAAACATGGGGCTGGACCATGATGGTGTGCGCAGTGATCATACCTGGTGGACCCGGTTTCAGGATCCGGTACTTGACCGGTTGGTGGACCGGGCCGTGCATGACAACAAAGATGTGCGACTGCAGGCCGCCAGGGTCCAGGAAGCCCGGGCCCGCCTGGGTTTTGCCAAATCCGAGCAGCTGCCCACAGTGGGGTTTCAGGCCGAGGCCGTGCGGCAACGACAGTCCGGTGCCGCACGCAGCACTTCCGGGACTGATGGGTCTACAGACAACCTGTTTTCCTTTGCCGGGGTCCTGGATTATGAACTTGATATCTGGGGCAGGCTGGCCATGGAACGGGAAGCGGCCCAGGCTGATCTTTTAGAAAATCAGTTTGTCCACGAGGCGGTTCGGCTGAATGTGATTGCCGATGTGGTGGTTGCCTATTTCAATCTCATGGCGGCAAAAGAAGAGCTTTCCATTGTCAGAAAAACAGCTGCAAGCCTGCAGGAAACCTATGCGCTTGAACGGTTCCGGTACCAGGAAGGACAGATCAATGAACTGGTCCTGCGCCAGGCCCAGTCACAGATGGAAACCACCCAGGCCATGATTCCTGTTCATATCCGGCAGGTCCGGACACTGGAAGGGGTGCTGGGGATCCTCACAGGCCTGAATCCAAAGGAGCTGTTTGATGATCATCACCGCCCGGACAGGGTGTTACGGGCCATCCAAAACCCGGGGCCTGTTCCCTTGGTGCTGCCCTCAACGGTCCTGGAACGCCGGCCGGATATCCGGGCTGCAGACACCCGCATCACCGCTGCCGGGGCCGCCATCGGCATTGCCAGGGCCAACCGTCTGCCCCGCCTGAACCTGGCAGGTCTCTTGGGCATGGCGGCAATCAATACAGGTGATCTTTTCACCGCATCCGCCCGGACCTGGCAGGGGGGAGGGCAGGCCGCTGGTCCGGTTTTTGATTTCGGACGAAATAAAGCCAGGGTGCAGACTGCCCGGGCACAGTATGTCCAGACTCAAATTCAATACGAAGCAACGGTAAACACGGCTTTTAACGAAGTCCGGGATGCCCTCTGCCTTTACCAGGCTGCCATAGACCATCAACATGCTGTTGAAAAACAGTTGGCCACCATCAAGAAAACCCGGCACCTGGCCTGGATAAGGTATAGGGAAGGCCTGGTCAGTTTCATTGAATTTCTTGATGCAGACAGGGCCTTGTTTGCAGCCCGGCAAACCATGAACGATGCGGACAGAGACAGGCTGGTCTCTGCCGCCACCCTGTTTAAAGCTCTGGGCGGGGGATGGAATCCAGACAGCGTGGCAAACCATGAATAGACAAACATGCAGAAAAGATCGGCATCCGTTGATAAACAGCCTTGAGATTCATCCGTCTGTTGACAGACATCTGCCTTTTTTCATCGCTCTTCTAAGTAACTCATTTGAGTTGCTGGTCGGTTTGGTGCCGGGCATTGCCCCGGCGGGTGCGCTTTTGATTGCCTCAATGGTGCTTTGTCCCAATCTGTCATTGGCCCAAAAATATCCCAAAGATCACAACACGTTCACATTTTATCTTGAAAACGATGTGGTCACCGGCACGGACAGGGAATATACCAACGGGGTCAAATTGACCTGGATCTCCAAAGATCTGTCCGATTACCATGAAATTGATACCCCGCCTTGGAGTCGCAGCATCATCAATGCCCTGCCGTTTGTGAACAAACCCGGAACCGTCCGGAATGTGTCCCTGTCCATCGGTCAGAACATGTATGCGCCCGAAGATCTGGAACGAACCGATCTGATTTCAGATGACCGGCCCTATGCCGGCATCACCTATCTGGCGGCCGGTTTTCACAGCAAAGACAGCAACCGTATGGATACATTTGAAATCAATCTCGGGATTGTGGGTCCCCACTCCTATGCGGAACAGGTTCAGACAACCTGGCACAAATGGATCGATACCACCGACCCCAAGGGCTGGGATCATCAGCTGAAAGACGAGCCGATTCTCAACCTGCACTATGAACGGAAATGGAAGCTGTTGAAATCAGACCCGGGAAAAGGATTTGGATTCGACGTCATTCCGCACCTGGGCGTAGCCCTGGGCAATGCGCTCACCGGAATCAACACCGGGGCACAGGCCCGGTTCGGCTGGCATCTACCCAATGATTACGGTACATATCTGATCCGCCCGGGAGCAGACACCAATGCCCCCATGAATGAGGATGACCCCCGGTTTTATCCCATATCCCGGCGCCTGGGGTGCCATTTGTTCGCCGGGTTCAATACCAGTGCCGTGCTCCGGAATATCTTTCTGGACGGCAATACGTTCCGGGACAGTCACAGTGTGGATAAAAAACCGTTTGTCGTGCAGGGAATCGCCGGTGTGGCCGTCATTGTTCACCGCTTTAAAATCACCTATGCCTATGTATACCAGACCAAAGAATATGAAACCCAGAACGAGGATCACGAATATGCGTCCATGACGGTTTCCTATTCATTCTGATTTCAAAGGTGCCACAGGGCCGGATCGTTTTCCCTGAACACCACGCCCTTCATCAATGCCACCAGAGGGAGCGAAATATCAGGTGGATAAGGTTGTGTTGCATCCATAGGGATTTTCATTTTTCATTCTATCAGGACAACATCTGCCCGGCATCCTGCTGAAATGGATTGATGATGGTAAGGTCATGAATCTGCTGTCCGTGATGGAGATCCTCGGAAAGCAGCATGGAACAATTTGCTTTGATTGCTGCAGCTACAATCAATGAATCCCACCAGGAAAATTGATAGGTGTCCTGTATTGACCAGCTGTTTCTGATAATGGTCAGGTCAACTGTAACCGGATGCCAGGCCATCAGGTTTTTGATATCCAACCGGGCATGGCTTGTTGTCATGCCCGGTTTCAATTTCCGGGTTACCGTGACATAATATTCGTTCAGAACCTGGATACTGATCCTGCCCGTCTGATTTTCCCATAATGTTTTCAGCCATTCGCCGGAAATTTTTTGTTTTTCCGGTTCAGAAGCATCCCGGAAATACACAAGAATATTGGTATCCACAAAGCAGTTATCTTTCATGGAGATCATTTCTGGAAGGATACCTGCCGTTTTTTTTCAGCAATAAGGGCGGGCTGGAAAGAAACTGATTCATGGCCTGCCGGTATCCTGCTTCATCCTGCATCCTTTCCTTTAATATGGTTCCGATCCACCGGGATACGCTGACCCGGTTTTTTGCCGCCTCGATCCTTGACCAGTCAGCGACCTCTTCCTCCAATGTAATGGTAACGTTTTTCATTTTTCCTTCCTGAAATCCAGGGTTTAACACAATAATAGTGTGACACGAAAATCGTGTCAAGAATTTTCCGGCCTTGCCTTCAGTAGCCGGGAGATATCAGATGGATAAGGTTGTGTTATGTCCATAGGTGTCATCTGCTGAAAATCACGGCGTTGAAAGTGGCCTGACGGCGGATGCCGCCGGCATCGGTCCACACGGCCCTGTGGGTCAAAGCATCGTCAAACCAGGCATTGTCATCCTCGGCCGCCAGGGCCAGGTAAGTGACCAGTTCAGCCAGGCCCTTTTCCAGGGGATGGTCGGAAAGGATCTGTGCCAGGGTGACCTGGTCTCGGGTCTGCAGGGCGGTGCGGATCCGTTGTTTGAGCTTCAGTCGGTCCACGAATACGATGTCATGCAGCATGTCTGCGGGGATGTTTGAACCGTCCCCCAGCGTGACCGTGTCCGTGATTTTGGGCTTGACCGGGATTTTGTACATAGGCCGTTCCATGCTCAGAAGAATGTCTGGAGATGCTTCGTCCATGGTCATGATGCTGCCTTGTGGCATCTGGTCCCTGAGTCGGACCGCCCGGGTCTCGATCTGCTGGATCACCTGCATGATGCGCTTGTTTTCCAGAAACGCCTGGTCATCCAGGTACCGCCGCAATTGCCCGGACAGCTTGGCCACGGTGCGCTGGGTATGTTCTCCGGCGGACAGCCAGTCATAATGCACCCGCTTGAGGCGCCGGTCCGGGGACAGCTCTTTGACCGCTGCCAGGTCAAACACCTTTTCCAGCATCCCGGTGAGCTCCTCCTGCCGGGCCGGGGACATGAGCAGGTCCCAGAACGCGGTAAAGCTTTTTCCCTGATCGGATTCGGCGATCAGGTCCCGCTCCCCGAAAAAATCTTCCAGAAGTTGCGCCTTGCTCCCTTCCCACAGGGTGATCTGTTCCCGGATCTTCCGGTCCAGGCGCCTAAAATTGTACTCCACTTCCCGGAAATCCCCCAGCAGTTCCCGGGCGGTCTGGCTCACCTGGAGGAACCGGTCCCGGACAGCCGTGTCATCCAGTATGTCCACACGGCCCGACCTTACCTGGGCCAGCTCGTTTTCAATGGCAGCCTTTCTTTTTTCCAGCTCCTGAATCCGCACCTGCACATCTTTTTCCGTGCCTTCCACCATCTGGCGCAGCAGATCAAAAATGGTCATCAGGCGCGATTCCGTGCCCACAAAGGGCCGCTGGATCAGGCTTTCCAGCCAGGACAGGGCTTTTTCCGCTGCCGGCATCAGATCATAATGCACCTCATCAGACCCCTGTGGATAGAATTTTCTCAGCCACCCCTTGTCCTCGCCGGCCCAGTCATCCAGATAGGCCTGGGCCGACCGGGGAAAGGCATCCTTACCCTGGGTTTCCCGCAGGGTAAACAGCAGGTCCTCCAGGGCCGAGGCCAGGTCTGCCCGGCTGAGCCGCCGCTGGTTGGGCACAATAAAGGTGTTGTGCAAAAATGCGGCAATGAGCGGGCTGTGATCCGCCACCAGCAGCTTCCAGGCCGGATGGGTCTTTCTTAAGGCCTGGAGTGTGTCATAGTCGACATTCATGGGATCAGGTGACTGCGGCCGGAAAATCCGCGTCCGCTTCATATAAAAGGTTGCCCTGAACGATTTTTTCGTAGTTGTCGGTCATGGGATGTTTTTCCTTATTAAAGAGTGGGTGATCTGTTTTTATTGTCAGGTTATAGAAATTTTTCAGTTCAAATTCAATGATTATGGTCAAAGAATCGGGTGAGTTCCGGATTTGATCAGTCACATCAGAAAATTTGAAAAAAGTTATGCATAACTTACAAGATGAGCTGTTTACAAAATTATGTTTCATGCTTATCATCCATATTAAATGAAACGGCACAACTGGCACAAACCCTGTCAAAAAAAAGGAGAAAACCATGACAAACAAACAAGATCTTGCATTGCATCTGGATGAGGAAGGTTATCTTAAGGATTTTAAATCCTGGACCGAAGAAATCGCCTGCGCCCTGGCGGAAAAAGAAGGCGTGGATGATGAATGCCCATTGAGCACCGAACGGATGGAGATTATTAAGTTCATGAGAAATTATTATGAAAAGTTCGAGGCGTTTCCTATTCTCCGGGCCGTGTGCAAAAATGTGGGGCAGTCAAAGGATTGTAATTATGAACAGTTTCCTGATCCGGTCAAGGCCTGGAAGATCGCCGGACTTCCAAAGCCCACGCCTGAGGTGTTTGCAAAGATCCGGACCACGGGATAAACCCTGTCCCTGATGCCGCATCAGGAACAGCCGGAAAAAGGAGGGTCATATGCCGTTAAAAACGATTGATGATTTCAATATTCAACAGCTGCATATCCTGGATGAAACCGGAATCGTGGACAAAGATCTGGAACCGGATCTGAGTGACGATGACCTGAAAAAACTTTTTCAGGCCATGACCCTGTCCAGAATGGCGGATGCCCGGATGCTCAATCTCCAGCGTCAGGGGAGGATCGGAACCATTCCGGTGAACAAGGGGCAGGAGGCGGCATCCTGTGCACCCATCCTGGCACTCAAGGAAACCGACTGGTTTGTAGGGTCCTACCGGGAACTGGGGGCCCGCCTGATGCGGGGAGAAACCCTGGAAAACTCCCTGCTCCTTTTCAACGGCTGGGAAGAGGGCAATGTCAACGAAAATAATGACCGGACCCTGCCGATATCCATTGTACTGGCATCCCAGCTGCCCCAGGCAGTGGGACTGGCTTACGCCTCCCGGTACATGAAAGAAAAAGACACCGTGGTCCTGACTATGTTCGGAGACGGGGCCACCTCGGAAGGGGATTTTCACGAAGCCTTGAATTTTGCGGCGGTGCTCAACGCACCGGTGATTTTTTTGTGCCAGAACAACCAGTATGCTATTTCCACGCCCTTGAAAATCCAGACAAAATCTTCGACCATTGCCCAGAAAGCCATTGCCTACGGTATCCCCGGCATCCAGGTGGACGGCAACGATGCCCTGGCCGTGTATCAGGCCGTGAAAGAGGCTGTGGATCGTGCCCGGGCCGATGAAGGACCGACCCTGATCGAGGCGGTCACTTTCCGCATGCTCATGCACACCACAGCAGACGATCCTTCCCGGTACCGGTCCGATGATGAAGTGGCGGTCTGGGAGGCCAAAGATCCGCTGATCCGGTTCAAAAAATACCTGACCGACAAGGGCATCTGGGATGAAAAAAGCCAGGAGCGGCTGGAGGCGGACTGCAAACAGCAGATCGATGACGCGGTCCAGGCGTTTGAATCCAGAAAACCGTTTGCAGCAGATGCCCCGTTCGATTACGTGTTTGGCACCCGGGAGCCTTTGATCGAAGCCCAGCGTGAAAAGTTTCTGGCAAAACTGGAAAAGGAGGGGGATCATGGCGAAGATTAATATGATCACGGCATTGAATACGGCCCTGCATGAGGCCATGACCGCCGACGACTCCGTGGTGATCCTGGGAGAAGACGTCGGGGTGAACGGCGGGGTGTTCCGGGTCACGGACGGATTGTATGAAAAATACGGCAGACAGCGGGTTATTGATACCCCCATTGCCGAGTCCGCGATTCTGGGAACTGCCGTCGGTATGGCCATGGCCGGGCTCAAACCGGTGGTGGAGATGCAGTTTTCCGGATTTTCCTATCTCATGATGCACCAGCTGGAGGGCAATGCCTCCCGGATGCGTACCCGGTCCCGGGGACGGTTCACAGTACCCCTGGTGGTGAGAATGCCTTATGGCGGCGGGGTCCGGGCTCTGGAGCACCATTCCGAAAGCAAGGAGGTGTACTGGGCCCACACCGCCGGGGTCAAAGTGGTGATCCCTTCTTCCCCGGCCAATGCAGCGGTGCTGCTTGCGGCTGCAATCAACGATCCGGACCCGGTGGTGTTCATGGAGCCCAAGCGTTCCTACCGGTCGTTCAAGGAGGAGGTGGACGGGCCGGACACGGATTTTAAAATCGGAAAAGCCCATGTGAAGGAACAAGGGAACGATGTCACCCTGATCTCCTGGGGGGCCATGATGAGAGACACCCTCAAGGCAGTGGAACAGGTGCGGTCACAGACCGAATTCTCCCCGGAGATCATCGATCTGCTCACCATCTCCCCCATGGATACAGACACCATTGTATCATCCGTGAAAAAGACCGGCCGGTGCGTGGTGGTGCAGGAGGCCCAGCAGTCATTCGGCCCGGCATCAGAGATCATTGCCGTCATCAATGATCAGGCACTGATGTATCTGGAGGCCCCGGTGAAACGGGTGACCATGTTTGATGTGGTGATGCCGCTTTTTGCCAGGGAGCAGATGTATCTGCCCTCGGTGTCCGACATCTCCAGGGCCATTGTGGAAACCTTGAATTTTTGATTTTGCGGGGACAGGAGGTGCCTATGTATGCATTCAAACTGCCGGATCTGGGTGAAGGGATTCAGGAAGGAGAACTTCTGGCGTGGCATGTCAATGAAAAAGATCAGGTGAAAGAAGATGACCCGTTGTGCGACATGGAAACCGACAAGGCTGCAGTGACCATCCCTTGTCCGAAAACCGGTATCATTCATCACCTGGCAGCCCGGGTTGGTGATATGGTGCAGGTGGGAGAAGTGCTGGTGGAAATTGAGACGGCAGAGGATGAAGATGAGCCCGGGACAGATACGGCCCGGGACAGTGGCGGGTCCTTGTCACCTGATCAGCCGGCAGATGACGGCAAATCCGCCGACACCGGTTCGGAATCCGCCGATCCGGACCGCCATGACAGGAAAGCCGGTGCCGGTCGCAAAAGCGCCGGAAATGCCGGCCCGGTTCCCCGGGCCATTGCCGCCCCGGCCGTGCGCCGCCTGGCCCGGGAGATGGATATCGACATCAATCAGGTGTCCGGTACCGGGCCGGGCGGCCGCGTGACGGCGGAAGATCTGGCCGGGTATGACCAAGCGTCGGATAAAGCGTCTCACAAGGCACCGAAATCATCATCCATACCTGATGATGACACCACTCAGACACCCGGCATTCCGTTTCTGGTGTCTGAACCGCTCCCGGATTTTGCGGCCCAGGGCCCGGTAAAAACCGTTCCTATCCGGTCCCTTCGCCGGAAAACCGCGGTGAAGACCGTGACGGCTTCCATCCTGGTGCCCCATGTGGCCCATATGGATGAAGCCGATGTCACGGAACTGGAACGACTGCGCCAGACCTATAATGACCATCCCGGAAATCATCTGACCATTGGCGGAGATGCAGGCGGTGATCTATCAGGACCGGAAAATCAGGCACAACCGGACAGATCCAAAGACAGTGAAGGCAAAAAAAGAACAGATCTGGATGCCGAGGACCGGCCGGACAAGACTGTGCACCTGACCCTGCTGGCATTCGTGATCAAGGCGGTCTCCCGGCTGCTCACATCCTATCCGGCGTTTAATGCCAGCGTGGACACGGACCGGATGGAGATCATTTACAAGCAGTTTTATCACATCGGTTTTGCAGCAGACACCCCCAAAGGATTGGTGGTGCCGGTGATCCGGGACGCGGACCGGCTCAGCCCGGCTGCCCTGGGATATCGGATCCGATTTCTGGCCCGGGTCGCCAGGGAGGGGACCATCACCCGGGAAGACCTGACCGGCGGTACTTTTTCCGTGACCAATGTGGGGGCCATCGGCGGCACCCATGTGCTGCCGGTCATCAATTATCCGGAAACCGCCATCCTGGGTCTGGGCCGGGTGGAGAAAAAACCGGTGGTGAAAAATGAGAAGATTGTGATCCGCCAGATGCTGCCCATGACCCTGTGTTTTGACCACCGGGTGGCGGACGGGGCCCAGGCAGCCCGGTTTGTGAAAGATCTTAAAGCCATGCTGGAAGACCCGATGGTATTTTTGACCCATACCTGAAAGCACAAGGCAGGTCTTTGAAAGGGAACCCGGGGAACAGACACGTAAAAAAAAAGAGGTGAAACCATGGTGGTTGGAGAGATGATTTATGACACTGATGTGGTGGTGATCGGCGGAGGCCCCGGCGGATACACCGCTGCCATCGCCGCCGCCGATCTGGGGAAGGAAGTGGTGTTGGTGGAGTCGGCGGAACAGTTGGGCGGGGTGTGCCTCACCCGGGGATGCATTCCATCCAAGACCCTGATTCATGTGGTGAACATTGCCGACAGTGTCAGGCAGGCGGAAACCATGGGAATTGTTTGCGAAAAAATCGGCTTTGATCCCGGTGCCCTGGCCGCCCATATCCGGACCACGGTGGATGATCTGGCCGACGGGGTTTCCCGGCTGGTGAAAAACCGGGACATAGAACAGGTTCAGGGACATGCCCGGTTCATTGAGTCCAACCAGGTGTATGTGGACGGGGCCAACACCATTGTGCGGTTCAAACATGCGGTGATCGCCACGGGGTCCCGGATCAATGAACTGCCTGAAGATCTGGATGCGGGACTTGGCTCAGATGTGTGGACGTCGGATCAGGCTCTGACTGTGCCGGAAATTCCGTCGTCCCTGCTGGTGATCGGCGGGGGATACATCGGGCTTGAGATCGGCCAGGCCTATGCCGGTCTGGGCACCCGGGTCACCCTGGTGGAGACGTCTCCGCACCTGCTGGCCGCCGCTGACCCGGACCTGGTCCAGGTGGTGATCAACCAGTGCAAAAAACAATTTGATGCCGTTCATCTCAATTCCCGGGTAACAAAAATCACCCGAACCGATACCGGGTTCGGTGTAAAGATCGTGACAGAAAACGGTGAAACCAGCGATGATTTTGCACAGGTTCTGGCTGCCACGGGCCGACGTCCCAACACCACGGACCTGGGCCTGTCCGCCCTGGGCATTGACACAAACGACCAGGGCCTGATTCCTGTGGATGAGCAGTGCCGGACGGTGCTGCCCCATATTTTCGCCATCGGCGATATCACCGCCGGACCGGCCTTGGCCCACAAAGCCGTCCGCCAGGCCCGGGTGGCGGCCGAAGTCATTGCCGGAAAAAAATCCGCCTATGACAATGTCAGTGTGCCGGCCGTGCTGTTCACCCGGCCCGAGATCGCCTGGACCGGACTCACTGAAACAAAGGCCCAAAAAAACAGTATTCCCGTGACCGTGGGAAAATTCCCCCTCTCAGCCCTGGGCCGGGCCAAAAGCGTGGGCCGGACCCATGGGTTTGTGAAAATTCTGACCGACCCTGACTCCGAACAGATCCTGGGCATGGGCATTGCCGGGGAACATGCCTCGGAACTCATTGCCGAAGGCAACCTGGCCATCGAGATGGGGGCCTGTCTGGAAGACCTGATCGTAAGTATTCATCCCCACCCCACTTTTTCCGAAGCGATCATGGAGGCGGCGGAAGCTGCCAGACACAAATCCGTCCATCTGATGAAACCGCAGCGGTGAACCTGTGGGAACCGTTTCCTCCAAATTGGATGCCAAGATATCGTTTCCGGTCAAAACCTATGCGTTTGACCAGCATCTGCTGGACCGGGTCCGGCATACAGGGAAACCAAAGATCGCCATTTATCCGTTTGCCTTTCCGGCGGTGGTGGCGGGCAGAGGGTCAGATCTGGAAACCGAAATCCGGCTTTCCCGGTGCGCCCGGGACCAGATGCCCGTTTTCCGCCGGAAAGGCGGGGGGTGTTCCGTGTTTCTGGACTCCGGTACCCTGATCGTGTCCATGATCCTGCCTGCCAAAGGTTTTGCCGGTATTCAGCACCTTTTTAATCAGTGCAATCATTCTCTTATCCAGGCCCTGGAAACTGCGGGTCTTTCCGGAATCTACCAGGACGGCGTCTCCGATCTGGTGCTGGCAGACCGCAAGGTGGGAGGCACCAGCCTGTACCGGTCAAACAACCTGGCTTATTATTCCGCTTCCCTGCTGGTATCTACAGACCTGGATGCCATGGACCGGTATCTGTTTCATCCTCCCAGAGAACCGGACTACCGGAAACACCGGTCCCACAAGGACTTTGTCATGCGGCTGGACAACGCCTTTTCCGGTATGACCCCGGCAACCCTGGCGGATGAACTGTTGCATCAACCAGGTGTAACTTTTTTGTAACCTGTCGGACAATGGACGATACAATACCTGAGCAAGTCACTTTTCATCCTCTGGCAAAAGTCCATTCTGCTTCAGTGGAACGGGAGGGGGCAAATTCATACCCGTTTCGGGTAAACGGTTTTAACTCTTCCGGATCGCAAACCCGGTGTTTGATAATGAAATCAATCATCAATCCCCTGGCCCGTTTGGCATGGATGCCAATGGTCTTTAAAGCATCCTTCTTTTTTTCCTTGAACTGGATATGCAGCACCGGCGCATTCAGCTGCCCGGGCCGGACCGCCTTGAAATATTCATTGGACGCCAGGTTCACCAGAATTTTTGTCCCTTTGATATGGTCAAGTTCCTGGTTGATCCGGTCTGTAATCGCATTTTCCCAGAAAGCATACAGGTTTTTCCCCCAGGAACCGGAAAGCCGGGTGCCCATCTCCAGTCGGTAGGGCTGGATCAGGTCCAGGGGCCGGAGCAGTCCGTACAGGCCGGAAAGAATTCTCAGATGGGCCTGGGCAAACTGGATATCGGCATCTGTATAATCCTCCACCGGAATTCCCTGATACACATCGCCTTTGAACGTCAGCAGGGCCTGGCGTGAATTGTCCGAAGTGAAAGGCAGTTGAAATTGCTGATACCGTTCGTGATTCAGGGCCGCCAGTTTTGGGCTGATGTTCATGAGGGTTTCCAGGTCTTTTTCAGACAGGGATTTCAGGTGATCGATCAATTCGCTGATACGTGATTTAAAAAACGGAATCGTGTGATTCAGATAAGAGCGGCCGTTAAATTCCAGGGTTTTTGAGGGTGAAATAACAATGCGCATACCTGTATCCTCCTTGGATAAATATGTAGCGTGATTCTTTTTAAAAAACAATGACAGAATTATTTATGGGCGCAGGGAGGAATTTTTTCAGACCTTGACAAGGATTGAGCAATCATAGGATAACCGGAACATGGCGCAAGTATGGATCATCGGCAGCGGCAGGTTCGGGCTCAGGGCGGCCCGGTTCATGCGCAAAGACAAAAGCCGAAAAATGGATGTGACCCTGGTGGACCGGGACGTACAAAGTCTTGAAAAAGCCGGTTCGCTGGGATGCACCACCGTGGCCGGAGACGGGGTGGATTTTCTGTTCAAGGAAATGACCCGGACCCGGGGACCGGACTGGGTGGTGCCGGCCGTGCCCGTGCATCTGGCCTGGGAATGGTGCCGGCTCACACTGGGAGTCGATCGCCTGCAAACCCATCCACTCCCGGATGACATCGATAATTGTCTGCCTCATCCCATGCGGGGAACAGACAACCAGATTTATGTGAGCCATGCGGATTTTTTGTGCCCTCCCAACTGCTGTGAACCCGATGATAAGTGCACGGTGACCGGCCAACCCAGAAAAAAAGATATGTTCCGGTTGATTGCTGAACTGAATTTTTTGGAAGTGATGCCGTTTGTCATTCAAAGCCGGCAGCTCGGGCCGGGGGTGGGGGGATATTCACCGGCCGATCTGTATGTGCTGGTGGACCGGATTTCCCGGCACAAAGGCCAGTGCCTGGTGGCCACGGCCTGCCGGTGCCACGGGGTGATTTCCGGCGGCGTTGTCACATAAAAATTCTGTTCGGCCCAACAGAAAAATTATCTGAATCCATCCGTTAAAACCCGCTCATAATCAAGATCGTTGATGGGCTTGGAATTAAAATAAATATTGACAAAAATATTTATTCTGTTTATAGAATACTCATTCTAAAAATGAAACAACGAGTTTAAACATGGCTGCCTTGACCCGAAAACAAAGAGATGACAGAAGAAAGCGCCGGGAAATTCTGGCGGCAGCCCTGGCCATGTTTGCCGAAGGCGGGTTTCACAACACCACCATGGCCCAGATTTCCAAAGCGGCCCAGTATCCGCTGGGCACCATCTACAAATATTTTCCCGGAAAAAAAGAGATGTATCATGACCTGGTGATCGAGCGGGTCCATGAACTGGGGCGGATCTTGTATGACATCGCCTATCAACAGGACGTGAGCGTGACAGACCGGCTTCTGTCAGCGCTCAAAGCCCAGGCCCGGTTTTATAGAGACAATCAGGACGTGGTAAAAATTTATATTTTTGAACGAAGCAATATTGACAGCGTGGGCATGCCCCAGCTCAACGAACGGGTGAACCGCCTCCATGAACGGATGGTGCAGCTGTTTGAAAACCTGTTTGACCAGGGGATCCGGGAAAAGGCGTTCAAAACTTATCCGGCCCGGGACATGGCGGAACTGTTTGCCGATATCGTGCATTCCGCAGCCTGGTCCGGCCTGTTCAGGGAAGAGGACCTAACCCAGTCAGACCGGCGGCTGTCCATGATTTTTGAGATGGTTACAACCGGCATAAAAAAATAAATATATAGACAAGGAGATCGTATCCCATGGCACAATCCATTGCAGACCGAAGAGATCAGGAGTTTGTCCTTCATGAGATGCTCAACGCCGCAGATCTGGCATCCCATGAACGGTTCAGGGAATTCAACAAAAAAACCATGGACATGGTATTGACCGAGGCCCGGAATCTGGCGGTCAAGGAACTTTTGCCCGTCAGCAAGGAAGGCGATGAGACCGGCTGTGTCCTGGAAAACGGGAAAGTCGCGATTCCGCCGTGCTTTCACCGGGCCTATAAATTGTTTTGTGAAGGGGAATGGGTGGCCATGTGTGATGATCCGGAATTCGGCGGCCAGGGCATGCCCCGGATCCTGTCCATGGCTGCCGGCGAATTGTTCACCGGGGCCAACTGCGCCTTTCTCATGTACCCGGGCCTGACCCACGGGGCCGGCAAACTGGTGGAAGAGTTCGGCACCGAAGATCAGAAGAAAAAATATCTGGAAAATCTGTATACGGGGAAATGGGCCGGCACCATGTGTTTGACTGAACCCGAAGCCGGGTCGGACGTGGGCAACCTGACCACCATCGCCAAACGCAATGAAGACGGCACCTTTTCCATTACCGGCAGCAAGATTTTCATCTCCGGCGGAGACCAGGATCTCACCGAAAATATCATTCATCCGGTGCTGGCCCGCATTGAAGGGGCCCCGGCCGGTACCAAGGGAATTTCGCTGTTTCTGGTGCCCAAATACCGGGTCAATGAAGACGGCACCATCGGCGAACCCAATGATGTGACCTGCACCGGTCTGGAAGAAAAAATGGGAATTCACGGCAATGCCACCGCGTCCCTGGCATTCGGCTCCAAAGGCAATTGCATCGGCGAGCTGCTGGGGGCAGAGAACAAGGGCATGAAAGCCATGTTCGTGATGATGAATGAGGCCCGGTTGGGGGTCGGTCTCCAGGGATTCGGTTTTGCCAGTGCCTCCTACGTCAATGCAGTCAATTATGCCAAAGAAAGAATTCAGGGCACGGACCTGACCAAGATATTTGACAAGGATCCCAAACCCGTGGCCATCATCAACCATCCGGATGTCAAACGCCAGCTGCTGCACATGAAAGCCTATGTGGACGGCATGCGAAGCCTGATGTATTTTACGGCCCTGTGTTTCGACAAGGTGCTCACGGCAGCCGATGAAACCGACAAAGAGACCTGGCAGGGGCTGATCGAACTGCTGATTCCCGTGGTGAAAGGCTATATCACGGACCGGGCATTTGAGGTGTGTACCCAGGGTGTCCAGGTATTCGGCGGGTACGGGTTTATCAGCGAATATCCCCAGGAACAGCTGCTTCGAGACTGTAAAATCACTTCCATTTATGAGGGCACCAACGGGATCCAGGCCATGGATCTTCTGGGCAGAAAACTGGGCCTGAAAAAAGGCAAGCCGTTCATGGACCTGCTGACCCGGATGAACCAGACCATTGCAGCAGCCAAGGAAATTCCCGAACTGGCAGACATGGCCGTGCGGGTGGAAACAGCTGTGAACAAGCTGGGAGAAACCGCCATGCACATGGGCATGACCGCCATGTCCGAAAAAGTGCTGGATGCTTTTGCCGTGGCCCATCCGTTTCTGGATGTCACCGGCGATGTGGTCATGGCCTGGCTGGAACTGTGGCGGGCTGTCACGGCTCAGCCCAAAATCGGGTCCGCCAAAAAAAAGGATGCCGCATTTTATCAGGGCCAGGTGACCACGGCCAAATATTTTATCCAGTGGGTTCTGCCGGCGACGTTAGGAAAAATGGAAGCATTAAAAGGCAATATTCCGGCCATCATGGAGATGCCGGAAGACGCATTTCCCGCATAATTTTGTTTGCTGAAACCAAAGCGAAATCCGACAATCAGACACGGGATGTCTTTATAAACAGCACCATGGCGTTTTTAAGGACATCACGTGTCTCTGGTCGGCTTGAACATGTTTTTGTTCAACCGGTGGCGCTTTAAAAGCCGGTTGAGCTGCCGGGGGGTGACGCCGGCCGCTGCCGCCGCCTGATCGATCCGGCCCCGGGTCTGCCCTAAAAGGGTGGTCAGATACGCCTGTTCAAACCGGTCTATGGCAGACTGCCGGGCTTTGGACAATGGGGTGCCCGTGTCGTTGCCAGGATCAGAGTCATCCCCATCCGGCATGGTCTCCAGCGGAAAACTCTGGGGCAGGAGCAGGTCTGTCTGCTCCAGGATACAGGCCCGCTCCAGAAGATTTTCCAGCTCCCGGATGTTGCCGGGCCAGTCATACCGCTGGAACCGGTCCATCACCAAGGGATGGATTCCGGTAATTTTTTTGCCGTATTTGATGTTCAGTTTTTTCAGAAACACTTCGATCAGACCGGGCAGATCCTCCAGCCGGTCCCGAAGTGCCGGAATTGTGACGGGAAACACATTTAAGCGGTAATACAGATCTTTTCTGAACTGACCGGTCTGCACCAGATGGGCGATATCCGCATTGGTGGCGGCAATGATCCGGACATCTGCTTTCAGGAGCGTGTCACCGCCCACGCGGCTGTAAATACCGTCCTGGAGCACCTGCAGCAGTTTGATCTGGGCGGACGGGGTGATGGTGCCGATTTCATCCAGAAAAACAGTCCCGCCCGCGGCCATTTCGAATTTCCCGGGTTTTTTGCGGTCCGCACCGGTAAACGCACCTTTTTCATGCCCGAACAGCTCACTTTCGATCAACGTGTCGGGAATGGCCCCGCAATGGACTTCCACAAACGGCTTGTCAAACCGCTGGCTGTACCAGTGAATCAACCGGGCCGTCATGCCTTTGCCCGTGCCCGTATCGCCGAGCAGCAGCACCGTGGCTATGGTGGGGGCCACGGACCGGATATTCTCATACACTTTTTTCATGTGCAGGTTTTGGGAAACGAGATCCACGTCCTCGGGCCGGCGACTCAACACCAGTATCTCTTTCATGGGGATTCCTTGTAAGCAACGCTCTGAAATATCGGTTTCACAGGCATGAAACCGCATTCAATCCGGATAAAAGTATTAACAGCCCCAACCAGTTCTGTCAATTACTGATTGCCCACACTTTCAGGTGTGCATGAAGGGATCAGGCGGCTTCACCCGGGTTGGAAAGATGAAAATCCAGAACCTGAATGGTTTTGGAAACCGTGCCCGTGGTCAACTTTCCTCTGACGGTCACGGTTTTTCGCAGATGCTGTAGCAATAACCTGCCGGCACGGGTATCCGCCACCGTGACAATGTCTTCGTCAAATGTCACGATGGCGGAACCCAGAATTGCACCGCTGGTATCCCAGGATGCAGGGATGACAATCCCTGTGATGGATGTGAGTTGATGTGCCATGCCCGGGACACATGCAAATACCGGGCCAGTAAATAATCAGCCGGCAAATACCGGGCCGGGGGCTATAATACGGCTTCCTCCTTGGGGGGATTGGCTTTAAGGTATTCCAGTCGGTTGAGGCCGTTGAGATAGGCCAGGGCCGATGCCGTGATAATATCCGGATCCGCCCCTTTGCCCAATGCCACGACCCCGTCTTCCTTGAGCCGGACCGTCACTTCCCCCTGGGCGTCCGTGCCCTCGGTCAAAGCGGAAATGGTGAACCGCAGCAGCTCGGACTTGGTGTGGGTCAGTTTGGATATGATGTTGTAGACCGCATCAATGGGACCCGTGCCTTCCAAGGCGCCCTGCACCAGGCGGCCGTGGATCTTGAGCTGTACTGACGCTGTGGGAAACACGGTGGATCCGGACAGCACATGGATATATTCCAGACTGAAGACCTCCGAGGTCCGCAACACCCCTTCATTGATCAATGCCTCGATGTCTTCGTCCAGGATCTGTTTTTTCCGGTCTGCCAGGTTTTTGAATTTCTGAAACACAAGATTGATCTCTTCATCCGACAAATCGTATCCCATGGATCGCACATGGGCTGCCAGGGCGTGCCGGCCGGAATGTTTGCCTAACACCAGGTTGTTTTTGGAAATACCCACGGTTTCCGGTTTCATGATTTCGTAGGTCATGGGATTTTTCAACACCCCGTCCTGGTGAATACCGGCTTCGTGGGCAAAGGCGTTGGCCCCCACAATGGCCCGGTTGGGCTGGATCAGGATTCCGGTGATCATGCTCACCAGGCGGCTGGTGGGATAAATTCTTGTGGTGTCGATATTAGTGGTATGGGTGAAAAAATTAGGCCTTGTTTTCAAAGACATCACCACCTCTTCCATGGAAGTGTTGCCGGCCCGTTCCCCGAGGCCGTTGATGGTCACCTCCACCTGGCGGGCCCCGTTCTGGATGGCGGCCAGGGTGTTGGCCGTGGCCAGGCCCAGATCATTGTGGCAGTGCACCGACAAAACGGCCTGGTCGATGTTGGCGGTGTTTTCAATCACATATGCCACCAGTTTTCCGAATTCTTCGGGTACGGCATATCCCACGGTATCCGGCAGGTTGATGGTGGTGGCCCCGGCATCGATGACGGATTCAAAGACCGTGCACAGAAAATCCGGGTCAGACCGGGACCCGTCTTCAGCGGAAAATTCCACGTTGGACGTGAAAGACGCGGCCAGTTTCACGGATGCCACGGCCTGGTTCAGCACGTCAGCCGGTTCCATCTGCAGTTTGTATTTCATGTGCAGTTCCGAGGTGGCGATAAAGGTGTGGATCCGGGGATTGACGGCATCTTTGACCGCATCCCATCCCCGGCGGATATCCGCTTCATTGGCCCGGCACAGGGCTGCCACCTGGGCTTTTTTCAGGTTTTCGGCAATTTTTTTCACTGCCTTGAAATCCCCGTCCGATGCTGCAGGAAACCCGGCCTCGATCACGTCCACCCCCAGCAGTTCCAGCTGGGTGGCAATGCGCAGTTTTTCCGCCTGGTTCATGCTGGCTCCCGGGGATTGTTCCCCGTCCCGCAGGGTGGTGTCAAAGATAATAATGTGTTTCTGATCGTTCATGATGCTGTCCTTATATGGGTGAAAATAAAATAATAAAAAATGACCAAAATTCTGACTGGTTACGATGTGGTCTGATGTTCTAAAGACAGTTTGTACTGGAAACTGTCGGACAAAGCCTGCCAGGAGGCTTCGATAATATCTTCAGATACCCCGATGGTGGAGAAAATATTATCCGTGTCCCGGGATTCGATGAGCACCCGGACCTTGGCGTCCGTGCCGTCGGACCCGTCGATCACCCGGACCTTGAAGTCCACCAGATGCATGTCATTGATCTGGGGATACATGGCGGACAATGCTTTTCTCAACGCGTTGTCCAGGGCGGACACGGGGCCGTCTCCTTCGGCTGAGGTGATTTCCGTGGTTTTGCCCACCCGGATTTTGATCATGGCATGGGAATAACAGGGTTTTTCCTTGTCTTTTTCCACCACCACCCGGAAGGATTCCAGGTCAAAATAGCTTTTGTACTGTTCCGTCAGCTTTTCCATGATCAGTTTGAGCGAGCCTTCCGCCGCGTCAAATTCGAATCCGTCATCTTCCAGATCCTTGATGGAAGCCACAATCTGCCGCTGCTTGACGGCATCATCTCCTAAATTTACGCCCAGTTCTTCCGCCTTGTAAATAATATTGCTTTTTCCCGACTGTTCCGACACCAGCACCCGGCGGACATTGCCCACTTTTACCGGGTCCATGTGTTCATAAGCTCTGGGATTTTTCATGATGGCCGATACATGGACCCCGCCTTTGTGGGCAAACGCGCTTTTCCCCACAAAGGGCCGGGAATTGACCGGGGGCATATTGGCGGTTTCCGACACAAACCGGGACAGGTTCAACAGTTTTTTTAAGTTGTCTTCAGAGATGCAGTTTTTTTTCATTTTCACGGCCAGAATCGGGATGATGGCAGTCAAGTCCGCATTGCCGCACCGTTCTCCATACCCGTTGATGGTGCCCTGAACCAGGGTGGCGCCTACGTGCACGGCATTGACTGCGTTGGCCACAGCCATGGCGCAGTCATTATGGGTGTGGATGCCGTAACAGATGCCGGCCCGGTCTTTGAAGTGCGCCATGACCGAGCGGATGATCTCTTCGATTTCACAGGGCAAAGATCCGCCGTTGGTGTCACACAGCACCAGGGTCCGGGTGCCGCCGTCCAGGGCCGCTTCCAGCGTATCCAGCGCATATGAGGGGTTGGCTTTGTACCCGTCGAAAAAATGCTCGGCATCATACATCACCTCTCTGCCCTGATCCAGCAGATACGCCACACTTTCTTTGATCATTTTCAAGTTTTCTTCCAGGGAGTTGTCCATGATTTCATTGACGTGCAGGTCCCAGGATTTGCCGAAAATCGTGATCACGGGCGCACCCGAGTCAATCAGGGCCGCCAGGTTGCCATCTTTGTCACATGAGATGCCCGGCCGCCTTGTGGCACCGAACGCTGCCACTTTGGCCTGTTTGAATGCAATTTTTTTGGCCAGTTCAAAGAAATGGGCGGCCCCGGGGTTGGAGCCGGGCCATCCGCCTTCAATGTAGTGAATACCGGCATCATCCAGGCGTTTGGCGATTTTTACCTTGTCTTCCGGAGAAAAAAAGATATTTTCCCCCTGCATGCCGTCTCTTAACGTGGTGTCGTATAATTGGACAGATTCCATTGTTATTTCCCCATCTCTCTGGCCAGGGCAATGGCCCCGGTACTGGCGATTTCAACGATTCCCATGGGTTTGACCAAAGACAAAAATGCCTCGTGTTTGCCGCTGTCACCGGAAATCTCGATGGTATAGTGGGCATGGCCCACATCCACCACCCGGCACCGGAAAATGTCCACAATGCGCAGAATCTCCGCCCGCTTTTCCGGATTGGCATGCACCTTGACCAGGGCCAGCTGCCGTTCCACATATTTTTTTTCGGTGAGATCGGTCACCGTGATCACGTTGATGAGCTTGTGCAGCTGTTTTTTGATCTGCTCGATGGTCTGGGCGTCACAGGTGGTGGCCATGGTGATCCTGGAGACCACGGGATCATCCGTGGTGGCCACGCTCAAAGAGTCGATGTTGAACCCTCTGCCGGAAAACAGACCGGCGATCCGGGACAGCACACCGGGTTCATTGTCCACAAGAATCGACAATAAATATCTGCTGGTTTCCATTGGTGTTTCCTTTACTGTGTGTATCATTTTTATACCAGAAGCATATCTGTTATGGCACGGCCGGCCGGCACCATGGGGTAGACGGACTCTTCTCTTTCCACCACAAAATCCATGATCACGGTGCCCGGCGTATCCAGCCCTTTTTTCAGGGTCTCTTCCACACAGGCCGGGTCTGTGCACCGGAACCCGGTGGCCCCGTATGCGTCGGCCAGTTTGACAAAATCAGGCGCGTTTTCGATGTTGGTGCAGGCATAGGCTTTGTTGTAGAACAGTTCCTGCCACTGGCGCACCATGCCTAAAAACCGGTTGTTAAGAATCACGATTTTGACATCCAGGCAGTTTTCCACGGCCGTCATCAGCTCCTGGATGTTCATCTGGATGGATCCGTCCCCGGCCACATCCACCACCAGTTTGTCCGGACAGGCCGCTTTGGCGCCGATGGCGGCGGGCAGGCCGAATCCCATGACCCCTAATCCGCCGGAAGTGATAAAATGGTTGGGCCGGTCAAAGTGATAATACTGGGCCGCCCACATCTGGTTCTGTCCCACCTCCGTAGTAATGATGGCCTGGCCCCGGGTGATTTCCCACAGCTTTTCCACCACAAACTGAGGTTTGATCACATCGGTTTTCTGTTCGTATTTCAAGGGCATGGTCTGCTTCCACTGGTCGATCTGTGCCAGCCAGACATCCCGGTCCACGGCCAGGTCTTTGGGGGCCTGTTTTTCCATGAGCGTGAGAATATGTTCCAGCGTGGTTTTACAGTCCCCCACAATGGGGCACTGCACCTCGATGTTTTTGTGAATGGAGGTGGGGTCGATATCGATCTGAATGATATCTGCATGGGGTGCAAACTTGCTGATATTTCCCGTGACCCGGTCATCAAACCGGACCCCCACGGCAATGATCAGATCCGAGTGTCCGATGCTCATGTTGGCCCGGAATGTGCCGTGCATGCCCAGCATGCCCAGCCACAAAGGATCCGTGCCCGGAAACGCCCCCAGTCCCATCAAAGAGGTGGTCACGGGGATCTGTGCCATTTGGGCCAGCCGGGTGATCTGTTCTGATGCCCGGGACAGGATCACCCCGCCGCCGGCAAACACCACGGGCCGTCTGGCCGCCTGAATCATTTCCACCACCTTGTGGATCTGTTTTTTGTTGGGTTTGTAATTGGGTTTATAGGATCTGAGGTTGGGTTCATCCGGCATGGTGAACTCAATTTTGGCCTGGAGAATATCCTTGGGCAGGTCCACCAGCACAGGGCCGGGCCGGCCGGACCGGGCGATGAAAAACGCTTCCTGGATAGTGGCCGCCAGTTTGTCCGGGTCTTTGACCAGGTAGTTGTGTTTGGTGCAGGGCCGGGTGATGCCCACGATGTCCACTTCCTGGAACGCGTCATTGCCGATGAGTCCGGTGGGCACCTGGCCGCAGAACACCACCATGGGAATGGAGTCGGAATGGGCCGATGCCAGGCCCGTGACCGTGTTGGTGGCCCCCGGGCCGGAAGTTACCAGGGCTACCCCTGTGGTCTGGTGGGCCCGGGAATAGGCGTCGGCCGCGTGCACCGCACCCTGTTCATGGCGGACCAGGATATGGCGCAGGTCATCATGCCGGACGATTTCATCATGGATATCAATGGTGGCACCGCCGGGATATCCGAATATGGTGTCAACTCCCTGGGCTTTGATCATTTTCACCAGGATTTGTGCCCCTATCAGTTTCATTGTGTTCTCCTGTGTCATTCTATATGAAAGTGTTACGTATTGAAGTTTTAAGTGTTAAGTTTTAAGTGTTAAGTATTAAGCGGATACCTGACTGGTTATACTGTCATCATCCGGGGTGGTTTCCCGGGCCACGGGGGTTATTCAATAATGGCTCCTTGGGCCGCGGATGATACCTGGCGGGCATACCGGGCCATGTAGCCTGTTTTGATTTTGGGTGCCGGTTTGACCCATCGGGCCTGCCGTTCCCGGATCTCATCTTCGGGCACCATCAGTTCAATGGTTTTGGCCGGGATATCGATGTGGATGATGTCGTTTTCATTGATCATGGCAATGGGTCCGCCGTCCGCCGCTTCCGGAGACACATGGCCGATGCAGGCCCCTTTGGTGCCGCCGGAAAACCGGCCGTCCGTGATCAAGGCACAGGCCGCCCCTAAGCCCATGCCGGCAATGGCTGAGGTCGGGGTGAGCATTTCCCGCATGCCAGGCCCCCCGGCAGGGCCTTCATACCGGATCACCACCACATCTCCGGCATTGATTTTCCCGCCCAGAATGGCCTCCGTGGCGGCTTCTTCCGTGTCAAACACCCGGGCCGGTCCCTGGTGCGTCATCATCTCGTCCACCACAGCGGACTGCTTGACCACACACCCGTCCGGGGCCAGGTTTCCGAACAAAACAGCCAGACCGCCCTGGACATGATAAGGATCACTGACAGGCCGGATCACGGCCCGGTCTTTGATCTCCACGGAAGAAAGGTTGTCTGCCAGGTTTTTTCCCGTGGCCGTGAGGCATCCGGTGTCCAGCAGGGAGTGGTCGGCCAGGGTTTTCATCACCGCAGGAATGCCGCCGGCCCGGTCCAGATCCTGGATATGGTCGGGACCGCCCGGGCTCAATGAACAGATATGCGGGGTTGTTTCACTGACCTGGTTGATCACAGACAGTTCCAGGGGAACGCTTGCCTCATGGGCAATGGCGGTCAGATGCAGCACCGTGTTGGTGGAACAGCCCAAAGCCATGTCCACGGTCAGCGCGTTCATAAACGCCTGTTTTGTCATGATTTTATCCGGGGTGATCCCCTGTTCCAGCAGCGCCATGATCTGGATGCCCGTCTCCTTGGCCAGGCGGATACGCCGGGACATGGGGGCCGGGATGGTGCCGTTGCCGGGCAAAGCCATACCCAAAGCTTCGGTGAGGCAGTTCATGGAATTGGCCGTGAACATGCCGGCGCAGGACCCGCAGGTGGGGCAGGCGCACTCTTCCACGGCAGCCAGGTCCGCCTCGGTCATGCGGCCGCCCCGGACTGCGCCCACGGCTTCGAACACGGACACCAGATCGATTTTTTTTGTCTGGTCTTTGGGATCCAGTCCGGCCAGCATGGGGCCGCCGCTGATAAAAATGGCCGGAATGTTGAGCCTTGCCGCCGCCATGAGCATGCCGGGCACGATTTTGTCACAGTTGGGCACCATGACAATGGCATCAAACGGGTGGGCCGTGGCCGTCACCTCGATAGAGTCGGCGATCAGTTCCCGGGAGGCCAGGGAATAGTGCATGCCTTTGTGGTTCATGGCAATGCCGTCACACACCCCGATGGTGGAAAACTCCATGGGAGTGCCCCCGGCCATGGAGATGCCGGATTTAACGGCCGCCACCAGGGTGTCCAGGTGCATGTGTCCGGGAATGAGTTCATTGGCGGCATTGGCAATGCCGATCATTGGCTGGCGGATCTCTCTGTCTGTGTAGCCCAGGGCCTTCATCAGGCTTCGGTGGGGGGCTCTTTCCACCCCTTTGGTTGCAATGTGGCTGCGCATATGTTTCTCCTTAAAAGCAAAAAAGCCGTTATCTGCCCCCTCGGGGCTGATAACGGCTTTTAACTTGTCAATTGGTTTATGCCACTAGGAGCCCCGTCGCCTGGAGGTGTCAATAATCACCTCCACGATAATAATGAGGACTACCAGTAGTATGCTTGTCAATTCGGGTGTCATGTCATATTCACTTTGTTTAAAGTTAATTCATTATATATAAATTTATGACCTGTCAACAAAAAAATAGATCAGAGGCTATTTTATATCACAGGGCGTTGTTTTTATCCACGCCCACATGGTTGATGCTCGATGCCATGTACCCGGCCCCGAACCCGTTGTCAATGTTGACCACGGCAATATTGGAGGCACAGGAATTGAGCATGCCCAACAGCGCGGTCATGCCCCCGAAACTGGTGCCGTACCCGATACTGGTGGGCACGGCAATGACCGGCGCTCCCACCATGCCCGCCACCACGGAGGGCAGGGCCCCTTCCATGCCCGCCGCCACAATGATCACTCCGGCCTGCCGGATCATCTCTTTGTGGGCGAACAACCGGTGGATCCCGGCCACGCCCACGTCAAACAGGGTGTCCACCCGGTTGCCCATGGCACGGGCCGTGAGGGCCGCTTCTTCTGCCACGGGAATGTCCGAGGTGCCGGCCGTGATCACCAGGATGGTGCCGGTTCCGGTGATATCCGGCGCCGTTTTCTGAATCCGCAAAAGCCGGGCATCCGGAAAATACGCGGCATTCTCAAAATGCGCCACAAGCGGGTCTGCCGTGGCCGGATCGATGCGGGTCACCAGGATCACATTTTCTCTTGGCACCATTTTTTCCAGGATCCCGGCAATCTGTTCCCGGGTCTTGCCCAGGCCGAAGATCACTTCGGGAAACCCTTTGCGCAACGAGCGGTGATGGTCGATCCGGGCATATTCAAGGGATTCAAATGTCAGATCGGACAGCTGTTTTTCAGCGTCTGTGACAGTGGTCCGGCCGTCTGCCACTTGTGAAAGCAGCCGGGTCAGGTCCTGGGGGGTCATATGGGATTTCCTTCATGAATGCAGGTCATTGTTGGCCCATAGATATCATCGGCCGGCAAATTACGTCAAGAATTTAAATAAAGATCTGACTACCCGCTTACGGATTCCTGAGGGGATGCCGGGTGCGGATGAAAAATCCCGTGGGACCGTTTCAACAGGTCGTCGGTCTCCGGTACGATCTGCTGATAGACCTCCTCATTGATCCTGCGATAGAGATCCACATTCTTCCTGATGGGGGTAAACGTGTCCCTGCGGCGCACCATCTGGTCGACGGCTGCCTGCCGGTTTTCATAGATCTTTAAGGCCAGCGCGGTGCAGATGGCCGCCCCCATGCTGGCGGAGCCGTTGACCACGTTCCTGTGGGCCGGCACGCCAAAGACATCGGCAAAGATCTGCATGAACAGTTCCCCGTTTGACCCGCCCCCGCTGACAATAATCTGAGTCAGTTTCACGCCCATTTCATCACACATGGCCTGGGCGTTGTTTTTCATGGTCAGGGCAATGCCCTCCAAAACGGAGCGGAACATGTGGATCCCTTGGTGGGTGCTGTTGAAACCGATCATCATGCCCCGCTCATGGAGACGGGAAGGGTCGGGCAGCCAGTTGAGCACGGTGTACAGGCCGTCGCACCCGGCAGGGATGTCGGCGCCGGCCGCATTCAGGTACGCTTCCGGGGAAAGCCCCATGCGGTGTGCCGCCTCGATCACGTCAGACCCCATGAGTTCCTTGACCCAGGTCACCGTGGCCATTCCCCTGCGGATCCCGTTGCTCTCATACATGTATTCACCGGGAACAGCCCCCGGGTTGCTCCAGTAATGGGCCGCACTCGTTCCGGATTTTGTTCCCATCATCATGGAGGTAATATAGGTGCCAAGGGATACGAGCACGGTGCCGTCATCTTTCAGGCCCGCGCCCAGGCCTTCCACGGCCTTGTCATTGGCCGTGGACACCACGGGGATGCCCGCGGGGATGCCCGTGGCCCGGCTGGCTTTTTCCGTGATGGTCCCCAGCACGCTGGACGGATCCTTCAGGTCAAAGAGCATCTCCCGGGGGGTGGTATAGTCGTCGAACCGGGCCTGGTCCTCGAACCAGTCCAGGGTGTCGGGATCGATGGGCCAGGGCCCCACGTAATTGGATCGGGTGTCCCTGGTTTCTCCGGTGAGGCGGTGGGTCAGATAGCCCGTGGCCGTGGTGACATAGCGCACGGCATCGTCCTCGTGGTGGTAAGGGGCGGCAAGCCGCAGGTCCATCCAGCTCTGCACGGGGGATGCCAGGGTGCCGTCGGCCCGAAGCAGGGCCCGGCAGCATCGGATCGAGCACAGGCCCACACCCATGATCTGATGCCTGTCCCCGTCAAATTTTTCAAAAAGTCGGCGGCAGGCGGTTTTCAGGCTTTCCCACAGGTCATCGTCCGGATGCTCGGCCCGGGAGTTTCCGTAGAAATGAATGGGCTGAAGCCGGACCGATTCGGAACAGATCTCATGGCCCCGGATATCAAACACCGCCACCTTGGTGCTCTGGGTACCCCCGTCAATGGCAATAATATATTGTTTTTTCATGAAGTCTCCTTTTTAAATAACCCCGTGCCCTGCCGGGCACAACAAAAGAGGAAAGCGGTCAGTCGTCTCATCAAAGCCATCTGCCGTCACCGGTTTGAAACTTAACACTTAACACTTAACACTTCCATGAGAAGGCTTATGTCAAGAACAAATTCGTTCACGAATTGTCCTTTTCCCTCCATCCAACGAGTCTCGACCGTCACGCTTCCATCCGCACTCTTTTGTGGGGCTGCCATTTGCCCCGGTGCATGTTAATATCCGTGGGCAGGAGCTGCTATCTTAAAAACGCAATCGTAGACTATCAGCGGCAACTGACTATTGCATAGTGTTAGGCGCAGTCTCCTGAATGAGACGTTGTTGGACCCTTGTATCATGTTGCACCAACCTCTTGACCTTTTATGCAGCAATGATATCCTTTTGCTGCCGGCTCGGAGGATAGGGCAACGCTTGGAAGCAACCCGAGCGCCGCAGCCGGTGACGAAGGCATGAGGGCAGGTACACCGCGACTGTACCTGTCCCTCCCTCATGCCTTTGTCCTTAATGCGATAAATCCCGGGGGGACAGGGGGCTGGCCCCCTTAAAATCGGGTTATCTTCCCTTGAATTATTCATGCCTCAGCTATTGAACCCTTTGTTAAATTTGGTGATAATCATCTTCATGCCGCTTTTTTGTTCATGCCATAAAACGGTTGATATTTGTCTTGGGTGACCCACAGTCGATGCATCAGCACCGCCAGCTTCCTGGCCACTGCAACCACCGCCCGTTTCTTGGCGTTTTTGCCTCCCCGGGCGGCAATCGACATCCCATGCAGGCGCAGGTTACTCTCCGGCCCAAACGGCCCCATAATATACTGGGCGCTGCCCACCAGTAGCCGGCGCAGATAAGTGTTTCCTGCCTTGGTAATGGGAAGCTGTTTGTCTGTATCTCCGGATTGATCCCGTCGTGGGGTCAGCCCCAAAAAAGGCCCTACTTGACGGCTTTTGAAAAAGCATGCGGGATCTTCAATGGTCAACACAAAGCACAGCGCGGTGATCGGACCAACTCCGGCTATTTGACGTAAATATTGGGTTTCCGGATACCGTTCCATACTCAGCTGCTCAATCTGAAGATCAAGCGCCTTTATCCGTTCGTTCAAATGAAAGAGCGTTTGAAACACAGCATCCAGGGCAGATCGAAGCTCAGGGGGTACAAGGGGTTCACATTTTTTGGCAAAGCTCGCTGTACTGCATTTGGGCAAACGATCTCCATTGGCTTTGACAAGCCCTCGAACATGGTTGATCAGCTGGGTGCGGCTCTTGACCAGCATATCACGGGACTTGATCGATGCCAGGTCCGCTTGTGCCTGGCTGCTGCGGTGTCTCAATGGATGTAATAACCGAGGTTCTATCCGACAGACCATGCCCAAGATCCGGGCGTCACGGGCATCGGATTTATCAACACTGTCCCAGATGAATCTTAATTTGCGGGGGTTACCAACATAGACGGTCAACCCCATCTCGCCCAGAAGGCGGCTGATCCACGGAGAATGAGTACCCGCCTCCATGGCCACCCTGGCATTTTTGTACGGCTGAAAAAATTTGCTGACACCGGCCTTTGTATTGGTCACCTGGGCAGTCTCCAGTTCGTTGCCCTCACCGTCAAATACCACTGCTATGTGAAATTTGTCTCCCAAATCGATTCCAATTGTGATAGTATTTTTCATGGCTGGTCCCTCCTTAAGCTTTGCAGCCCTTTGGGTGACTGCGTTAAAAATTGAGCGTGATTATATCACAGCTCGTCGGAGGGATCAGCCTTCTCATATTATCTTAAAACTGTTCTATAACCAACCGCATTCAGTTGATCACCGCATCAGATATCCGCCGTCCACGGTCAGCACGGTGCCGTTCACATAGTTGGCTGCATCTGAACACAGAAAAATGCAGGCCCCCATGAGATCCGCAGTCCACCCCCACCGGTTGGCCGGGATATGGGCAAGGATCTCGGCGTTGCGTTTCGGGTCCTTCCGGGTCTTTGCCGTGAGTTCCGTGGCAAAGTACCCCGGTGCAATGGCGTTGACCTGTATGTTGAACTGGGCCAGTTCATCGCACATGGATCGGGTCAGCCCGACAATCCCGTGCTTGGTGGCGGCATAGGCCGGAGACCACTGCCCGCCCAGAAACGAATACAGGGAGGCGATATTGACAATCTTTCCCCGGGCCTGCCGGATCATGGGCTTGCACGCCTCATGGGTCATCTCGAACGCCGCCGTCAGGTTGACGGCCACCATCTGATCCCATTCCTTCCGGGTATACTGAGTGACGTCTTCCACGTTGATGCAGATCCCGGCGCAGTTGACCAGGATGTCAATGCGGCCGAAGACATCCACACATTCTTCAACGATCCGCCGGCATTCGCCTTCGGATGTGATGTCGGCGTTCACATAATGATAGGCCGTGCCGCATGCTTCCACCCATTGCCGGGTGGTGCCGTCATCTTCCATGATGCTTGCGGCCACCACGTTGGCGCCGCCTTTTGCCAGGGCAACGGAAAATGCCTGCCCCAGTCCGCTGTTCCCCCCCGTGACCACGGCATTCTTTCCTGCCAGGGAAAAAAAGCCCATATTGAAATCCGTCAGTTCCATATCAGTTCCAAAATCCTTATGTGTTTTTGTGTGGGTTGCACATCATTTTGTCCATGAGCTTTTCAATGAATTCACAGGCATCCCCCTGCACGACCATATCTGACAGCCGGCAGATGGGGGCGTGGAGCGATGTATTCACGGCGATGATGGATACCGCCCCCCGCAGGCCTACCAGATGCTGCATGCTGCCGTGAATGCCCAAAGCCAGGTACAACTTTGGTGAAACGGTTTTTCCGGACTGGCCCACCTGGATGGTTCGCCGGGCAATGCCCTGATCCACCAGTTTCCGGCTGGCGGCTACGGCCCCGTTCAGGGCATCTGCCAGGGGTTTCAGTGCCGGAAAGCAGCGGGCCGCACCGCCGCCGCCGGCCACCAGCACCTCGGAATCCCGGATGTCCCGGGGTTCGATGATGTTTTGCTCAACACCCAGGCGGGTCAGGGTGCTGTGGGTGGTCACTGGCCGGGAATACTGACTGATCCGGGTTGGCACCGTTTCTTCAGGGGGATGTTCAAACGCATGGGTCCGGATGGTCATCATCACGGGACCCGGCCCCTCCGGAAGAATGGTTTCAAGGATTGTTCCTGAACGGGCCGGCCGGGTGATCTCAATCCGCCCGTCCCGGACGGTGATGTCTGTCACACCGCTTGCCAGCCCGGTTTTGAGCCGCCATGCCAGCCGCGGGGCGATCATCTTTCCCAAAGTGGTTCCGGGAATCAGGATACTGTCAAACCTGTGGGTCTGGTGCAGGGTTTCCAGGATCTCTGTGATGGCCCGGGGATCGTTATCCGCCACCAGGCCTTCGGCCACCTGGATCACATGGTGAAACCGGCCCGTGAATGTTTCAGGCGAAGCGTTCACCAGGACCACATGGGATTTAAACCCGTCCCGGCCGTACATGCGCACGGCTGCCGCCAGCAGGTCCGTGGTCTTTTCAGGGGTTTCCGTGTCCTGGAAAATACAGGTTTTTTTCATCGGCATACTCCCATTTTTTTCAGGAAATCAACCACCTGAGTGATGCCGTCGTCATCCGTGCCCACGATCTTCGGGTCTTTTTCCCCGTAGGTCACAGGGCTTGAGCCAGCCATACGGGTCAGGGAGCCGGCACGGCCTACCTGGTCTGCAGAAAACCCCAGATCCCGGCTTGTGAGGATATTTACGTCTTCAGACACGTCCCGGCGCAGATCGGTCAATGCGGGGTAGGGCAGTTTGTAGCCGCTTTCCCGGGTCAGGCTCAAAACGCCCGGCATGGCCATTTCCCAGGTGGTCACGCCCGTTTCATCCACGGCCTGGAACACGGCCCTGGTGCGATCGAACCGGTCCGGATCGATCCGGATGACCCCCGGCATCTGATCCAGGCCCAAACTTTCGGCGATCTGCACGGGCACCTGGGCCGAACCCCCGTCCAGGGAATAGCTGCCCGTCAGCACACAGTCACAGGGTCGGCCCGCAATATACCGGCTGAGCACTTTGCTGGTCACAAACGCGTCACTGTCCTCGAGCCCGGAATCCCAGATCAGCGTGCCCCGGTCCACGGCAAGCCTCAGCAGGTCCTCCATGTGGGGGCGGACAGACAGGGGACCCAGGGTCACCGCCTCCACCGTGACTCCGGGATCGCCGGACTTCACGGCCAGGGCAAAGGCCAGGGCGCAGGCGTCGTCCGGATTCAGAATCAGCCGATTGGGTCCGGCCGTGAGGCTGTCCGGGTCAGGAACAAATTTGACGGTGCAGATGAGTTTCATGGGCATTGGTTGTCAGATATTTCATCCCCTCTTACTGCTGGTATTTTTTTCCGTCCGCCTGGGGATAGATGGTGCCGAAATTCATGATGCCGTTGGGGTCAAAGCTTTGTTTGAGCTTCTCCAGCATGTAATAGGCAGACCCGTGTTCTTCCTTGGTCCATTCGTTTCTGAATTTACCGATCCCATGGTGATGGCACATGGATCCCCCGAACTTAAGGGTCTCTTCAACAATGATCCGCTGCAGCGGGTGGTGGTAGACCCGCATCTCGTCTTCCGGGGCGCAGAGGATGCGGTAGTTATAGACAAAGTACATGTTGGTGCCGTTGATATAGCTGTGGGAGGAGTGCCCTCCCAGCATGGTCAGGTCGTGGGCCCGGGGATATTCCTCCCGGATCCGCTGCATCACACGGTTGTAGATCTTCGGGATGGTTTCCCAGTCAGCGGAAACTTCCGTGGTGAATCCGGAATGGGCATCATTTTCCTTCATTCCCTCGAGTTCGTCGTCAATGTCTTTCTGGGACCAGTTCAGGTTGTTGAACCATTCTTGGATCAGCTTTGAATCCACGGGTTCGATGATGCCGTGCTTAAATTTTTCCGCGGCCGCTTCAATGGCATCGCAGGTGGCATCCACAATGCCTTTGGGGCCTTCACTCATGAAAAGGAGAACGCATTTGCCTTGATGGAAATGATAAAAGTGCTGGGCTGCATCTTCTTCAGAATAGGCCCGGGCCACGGACGGACGGAACCCGTTGACCATCACTTCCCGCAGCACCTGGATGCCGGTTTCCATATCCTTGAGCAGATACCCGTGAAACCGGTTGTTCTCCGGATAGAACCGGAACAGTTTCACCGTCACTTCAGTGATGTAGCAGAGTGTGCCTTCGTTGCCGATGGCAATATGCCGGATATCCGGACCCCCGGACCGCCGGGCCACGTTCTTGATCCGGGCGATGTGGCCGTCGGGAAACACGCACTCCAGTCCCACCACCATGTCTTCGATGCCTCCATACAGGGTGGAGAACTGCCCGATGCTCCTTGTGGACACCAGCCCGCCCAGCTTTGCCACGGGTTTGGACTGGGGGGAGTGGCCCGTGGTCAGGCCTTTTTCCCTGGCAGCATCCTCCAGCATCTGGAGGGGAACGCCTGCCTGGGCCGTGGCCTGCATGTTATAAGTATCGATCTTCAGTATTTTGTCCAGATGCAGCGCATCCATGACCACGGTGTTTTGCTTCCAGTTTTCCAGCCCCCCTTCCGTGGCCGTTTTGCCGGCCCGGGGGATGACGTTGACTCTGTGCTCATTGCAGAAGGCCAGCACCCGGCTGACTTCTTCGGCCGTTTTAGGATACACAATGGCCGCGGGCACGGGCACATCCAGGACCCGCCGGACCTTGGCGTATTTCTTGTACCGGTCTGCCGAGGCATCATACAGGGCTTCGCTGTCTGTATTTACCTGGGACGGCGAAAGCATCTGGCCTAACGTTTGAATGATCTGTTCTTTGTCCACAAGCGGACCTCCTGAGTCTGAATGGTGTGTGGCAGGAACGCATGATCCTGCCTGTTTTATGTTTTATGGGGGAATTCTAAAGGCATGGCGGCAATGTGTCAATAAAAAATGGAAATTTTTCCATTATAATGCCAAATAGTAATGAAAAATGGAAAATTTTCCATTGTCGCTGGGGCAAAAGCATGCTACAGTCTGCTATTGTTAAACGGAAACGGGGATTAATAAAGATGATTAATCTGGACTTAAGCACACTGAACCCGCTGGAAAAAAAGATCCACAAACAGATGATCCGGCACAGCCGGACCATGCCCGGGATAAAGATCAACCAGGCGGCTGAACTGTGTCAGTGCTCTGTGTCTAAAATATCCAAGTTTGTCAAGAAACTGGGGTTCAGCAGCTACCGGCAGTACCTGGATTTTTTGTATGGAAGGGAAATCCCTCCGGCCGCGGGGTCGGATGAGCTGAGCCGGGTTAAGTCCTTTATCGACACCTTTGACAACGGCATGGTCGATGACCTGCTGACCCTGATTGACGGGCACGGCAAAATCATCTTTTTCGGATACGGCCCTTCGTTGCTCTGTGCACGGTATTTTGAGTACCGGTTCCACAACTGCTCGGACAAGCCTGCCATGGCCGTCTCTGACGAGGTGACCCTGAACAACCTGGTGGATGACACCACCCTGCTGCTGATCCTCACGGAAACGGGCCGGTTTAAATCCTTTGAGCTGGTCTATGAAAGGGCAAAACGCAACGGCGCCACCGTGGTCATTCTTGTTGAGGAATACAACACGGATCTGTTCAACCAGTGCGATAACATCTTCTGGCTCTCCCGCACGGCCCAGCCGGAACATCTCAAACCATACGAAAAATCACGCACGCTTTTTTTCATTTTTCTGGAAGAAATCATTCAGCGCCTGCTGGTGAAAAAGGAGTAAATTGTAATCAAATTCTGAGGAAATCGAGTACTTCAAAGAGCAGCGGCTCAGGGGTTTCCTCAATCTCGTTGAAGCTCAGGGGGATAATGATCTTTTTCCGGATTAAATGACAGATTGCAGCAGGCTGTTTCTATTTCTGAAAAAATTGTTTCCGCGTTTTGCGGGGATCCGGCTTTTTTTATATAATCATAGATTTCAAAAAGGTCTTTTTCCGCATCTAAGAGAATATGAACAGTGTATTTCATTCAGATTGGTCTTCCCGGATTTTCTTTTTCAAATTGCTGAAAACATCGGCAACAGGTTTGTGATCCCCATTTTTAAGGCTATTTCTACTTTGGGCCAACATTTTCAGCATGGCAAGGCTTTCCTGTGTCTGCTCATATTGAACAATATCCTGGAGAATCGCTTTGGCTTCCCCATTCTGAGTGATAACCATGGGTTGCTGGCGATCAGCGATTTGCCGGACAATTTCTGAAGCATGCGCTTTAAAATAGCTAATGGGTTTTACAGATTCGCTTAGTTTCATCTTGGCCTCCATAATTATTGATCTTAATTTAGTCCATATTAAGATCAAAGTCAAGATGAGACCGCTGAACGCGGCCCGGTCGCCTTGAACGCCAAGGCTCACGGTCGCCGGGCGACATCGGCCAGCACATGGGTTTCAATACGTACATCCCCCGGTTTGAAATCATGTCGGCCCATACTGAACCGGTCATGGTCATTTTTGCCTTCCAGGGCCAGAGACCAGACCATGGGATCAGGCCAGCCGTGCTTTTGTGCCACCTGTGCAACGGTGAAGCCCCGGGATAAATCATCATTTGCCGAATTTGGCAACGCTGCCATTTTCGGCAAATGGTATTGGAAGGATGTCCGGGCCAGGCCCAGTCTCTTTTCTTGGATAAATCGCCTCATCAAGAATAATTGAAGAAACAGGAATTTGTGTCGATGGTTGAAATTTTTGTTTATGTAATTGATGATTTTGAAAAGAAATGAATTAGTTCTTTGTCACGCATATACAGCCTCATGATCTATACGTGATTTTAAAAAGGTATTCATTGAGTCTGTGTACGTAATAATATCAACCGATTTTTTAAGCCTGTCTTCCAAGTCGTTTTTTACTCCTGCAAGCATGAAAAAATCCGGTTCTGAGACCCGAATTACAATATCGACATCACTTTCATCGGCTGCCTCCCCCCGGGCGGTCGATCCAAAAATACCAATTTGTAAAATCTTATATTCATTGGCAACTTCTTTTTTATAAAGATGTAATATTTTTAGTATGTCTTGCTTGCCCATGAATGCCCCTCACACGCTTTGCTGTATTATAATTTGTATTATTGATCGTAATTTTACCACTTCTTAAAGAGTGTACAACCTATTTGTCATTGTGATGATTGTCTTGCTGCAACGTTTCAAATAAATAGCAGGAACTATGGCTCGTTGTTGAGACAAAATGCATTCTCTTTTGCCCGGTCAAGTTCACCCGCTGGTTCTGCGCTGCTAAAATTAGTGATGCAGTTCAGCGTCAATTCGCTCAGATATAAAAATCTTAAGCAGCGACTGGTAGGGTACGTCTCGTTTATTTGCAATTACTTTAAGCTCTTCAATCATAGACTCAGGGAGACGGATGGAAATTGATCGGGTCGAAGGCTTAAGCTTAGGCATAACGACATTTTCTGCATCTGACCAGTCAATATATTCTGAAGAATCATGTTTTTGCCAGAAAAGACGCTCTTCGGCCTCACTTTGAAATTTAGGTGTTTTCTTTTTCATTTTAGATACCTTTCAATTTCCGCGTCTGTCATATCACGTGCGGAAATTATTCGTATTTTATCATTACGAACGGTAAAAACGGCAAAAAGCAGACGCTTTAAATTCGTACGGCCAAGCACATAATATCGATTTTCATTTTTGGAATGCTCTTTGTCCCGTTTTATAATTAAAGGTCTATTAAAAAATATCTGTTCACATTCCCCGCTTGAAACATCATGCTGGTCCCAATTCTTGGTAAGATTGCCCTGATCCCATTCAAAACCGGTACAATTTTCCAATATTTTTTTTGGTTTAACCATATATTACGTATACCATGATCATATACATAAGGTCAACGTGATTTTTAGCAGAACGATTTCAAATAAGCGGTTTATCCGTCTTTATTTGGGTTGTTGTGTGTTAATTTGCTCTTTTCTAAAGGCCGTCAATAAACTCAGAGAACCATTCCCATCCAAATTTCGTTATTTTTCTTTCAAGACCCTTTGGTATTAAATTATAGGTATTTTTACCAATATCCACACCAACGAGAGGGATTTTATTTGCCACAGAACAATCTATTTCCCAAAGAACTAGTGGATCCGATGACATTTGATCAGAGACAATAATCATTACACCATCTACGCCCCGAATTTTTTTTTCAACGATTGGCTTGCATTGAGATAATTCCATTCCTTTTCGATCAAACGTAAAGAAATCTATACTTGGTTTAGAATAAAGTTCCCATCTGTGCCTACCGTTGACCAGCATATCTCTATATCGGATATCAGATTCAGCGCTCCCGACATATATTTTCTTATTCTCTCTAATCGACAAATACTCTGATGTTTTTTTTCCAATTTTTACATTGTGGACAATCATCTGTGCCTCCCAATTTTTAGGTGAAACGTTTTGTTGCTGTTCTCACATAACCCCCTGCTCAGGGGCAGAACGCTTTTTTCCGTCCCCTGAAGCAGTAAGATTGTATGAGTTTCAGTCAATTGGGGTAAATACACCAGCGTGTTGTTCAATAATCTCTGCAGCGCCAAGAACCAAATCTTCCCGAAAGCGGGGTCCTATGATCTGTACGGCGCCGGGTATGGCGCCAGTGCGCTTCACTGGCAAAACAACAGAGGGCAGACCCAGCGTGTTAGCTCCCATAATCAATCGGGATGCTTGGATGAAGCGACTTGTTTCCTTGTGGCTTTGGATATCGAAGTTAGGGCTAAAATCGGTTTCGGTGAGCGAAGGACCGAGGATCAACGGGTATTTTTCCTGGAATACCAACCATTCCCTGGCAATTGTATTTCTACGTGACAAGGCGGACATATAGGCGAGGAGATCTCCGTCTGGAAACAGTTCTGTCCAGAAGTGCAGAAACTTTAATGCCTCTGGAGATGCGATTTCTTTAATTCCTGGCAGGACCAGTTTTTTGATCTCGATGCTTGTCAGTTCAATCCAGGTTTGCCAGGCATCGATAACCGCCGGCGGCTCGATTTCTTCCACTGCGTATCCGGAATTGCACAGCCAGTCTGCGGTCATTTTAATATCTGCGGCAACTTGGGGTGCCACACCCCTGCCACCCGGATCTAAAGTCACAGCCACTCGAATGGGAGTGGCAGGGCAGGGGCCGGATAATGGTGCAGGCACCCAGCGCGGATCCCGGACATCAAACCCACTCATATTTTCAAGTGCAAGCCGCAGGTCCTTGACCCGACGCGCTATTGCCCCCTGGAACAAAAATAACTGCGAGGAAATGGCCGGTTCGGATGGCATCAGCGACATATGGTCAGGAACCCTGCCCAAGGACGGCTTTATGGAGCAAACGCCGCAAAATTGGGCTGGAGCCCTAAGTGATCCCCCATAATCGTTTCCGAAACCCAGTGCAGACATTCCGGTTGCCACAGCTACTGCATCTCCGCCGCTGGACCCGCCGGGAGTCGTATTGGAATCCCAGGGATTGGTGGTTTCCCCTCTGAATTGGTTGGCGGTGTGAGGACGAAGACCAAAATCGGAAAGATTGGTGCGGCCAATGGGGATCGCTCCCGCTTTTTTAATCTGCGCAATGTGCGGCGCATCAGTAGTCGGGTTGGCATCTTTCATCTGCACAATGCCAAAGGTGGTTGCCGATCCGGTAAGATCAATATTTTCTTTCACAGTGACCGGTACTCCGGCAAGGGGACCCACCGGATCCCCTTTTTCAATGATGCTGTCGATTTGGTCTGCTGCCACAAGAGCTTGTTCGTTTAACGTTACTGTTATCGCATTCAAGCTGCCGTTTACTGCCTCAATTCTCTCCAAATGATCAGAAATGACCTGCCTACAAGAGATTTGTCTTTCTCTGATCGCTTCTGCAATTTCGCAAGCACCCATTTGCCAGATATCTATCTTTGCGTTTTCCGGATTCATCATTATCTCCTTTTCAATTGCTATTTTTAAAACATAAAATCTTTACCAACTGACCAGAAGACATTCTATTGTTTATAGAAGAAATTGGATTGTATTAATGCGACAGAGGAAAAAAATGATGATCGTTTTGAACTCAGGGTCGCCCCTATACAATACGCTGAAATCAATCACAAAATGAACTTGGCAAAATGCCGGACATAGACTTGAAGTCACGTATAAAATGCGCATGGTCTGCATAGCCGAATTCATAGGCAATATCGATAAGATTTCCAGAGGCTGAACTATACCGTAATTTTTCTAAAACTCTCTGAAATCGCACCAGTTTAGCAAACTTTTTTGGTGGGATTCCCAGGATATGCCTAAACTTCCGTTCCAGAGTTCTATTGCTCACATTCAAAATACGTGCAAGTTCCCCAACCTGTATCTGGCCGTCACGAGCGTCGATCAGGGCGATGGCGTTTTCATAAGTTTTATCGCTTAATATGCGGGAAACATTAACATTGCCCAATATTTTTCCAAGTAAGCTTTTCCTGAGGTCGGTGGTGTTTCGCCGTAACAGCCAATCACCGATGGTATCGCTATCCAGATCATAAATGTGAGGAAGTTCAATCATCGTATTAACCAGTTCACAGGGGCTAATATTAGTAAAGTTCGGCATTCTGCCCACTTTGAAATGCACGATGATCAGTTCAAAATGGCCGAGCGGAACATTTGTTTTTTGAGTGTAGGGTCCTGCAAGAAAAATTCTACAAGTCGAATCAGACAACAGGAATGCAAGATCAAAATAACCGTCTGGTAGGATTTCATATTCCCTTGATTTTTTGAATCTTTCACAGGGAACAAACCGGTAACTGTCGACTAATCCCATAGTTGCACTCCTGAATAATTTTATAGTTCTTTGGTTATTGAATTCACGCCGCAAATCAGCCGCACTTTTTTTTGCGGCGGCTGATTTTGCCTCGTTATGGGTCTTCTTTAAATTTCATTTCACCATTCTTTGTAAACTCAAACATTGGCCCCCAAGCTACTTCCCAGTAATAACCATCAAGATCTGCGAAGTATCCACTGAAGCCGCCCCAGAAAGTATCTTGCGGTTCTTTAATAATCATAGCACCAGCCGTCTCCGCACGTCTTATTATTTCAACAACCTCATCCTTGCTACTAACGTTGTGAGCAAGAGTAACGCCATTAAACCCGCTACGAGTTACAGGAATATCGGGCGAGATATCTTCTGCGAGTTTTTCAAAAGGATAGAGGGCAATCCAGGTGCCGGGCAGCTCAATAAAAGTAATCCCATCAGATATATTGGGAGGTGTACCAAGGACAGCTTTATGAAATCTGTAGCTTTACCTAAATCGCCTACGCCAAGCGTTAAAATTGTTACTCTTGAAATTTTCACCTTTTTAGCTCATAATGTTTAGGATCTCCGGCTTAAAAATGTGAAAAAAAACTCCCACCCAAGCTCATAAAGTCTGCCTTGTAAAACAAAATTTTTAAATGATTACAAATCAATAAAATTACACTCCTGCTGACGCAGTCAGCATTCGTCCAACGCTGCGCTTCACCCGCCGGGCGCGAGGAAGCAATGAGTTGCTAAACAACCGGTTAAATCGAACACCTACAGCGCTTGTAAGGCGCCGCTGACTAGCCCGGTCGGCCGTGAAAGCGCTTGTTATACTCTCTTTTTTTATTATTTTAGGCTACTTAAATACAATCCCGTATTTGTAAAAAAACCTGGCTATTTTAGAATACGCATCAGAGATACTTGTAGCTTTTACCATATGTTTTTCAGGCATATTAAATGCGAAAGGATGGGGTGGCACAAAATTCAAATCAAGGATTACAGGATATTTGCCGCCATCCTTTACTGTTAATGTTCCGCTATAATGCACCCAATCATCAGCTCTTGGGATAGTTCCATATATATCTTCTTTTGACTCGAAAATGATATTATATTTTTTGGGCATTGAGATGTCTCAGTATCAAAGTATAACGCCCTGCATTACAGGCATGCGGCGCCTACCTTTAAAGATTATTTAGTTTAATAACTCAACTTTCGGTGATAAAAAATGAACAAACTAAATTTATAACACCTTGTATTTGCAATAAAAATTGACGAATTCCGCTTTGTATGATATGTTTTGTTTACCCATAAACTAACACACATACAAAGGGAATTCGCTAAAATGAATTTTAACTGCATCGACACACAAAATCAAACCCAAAATTTAAAAAAGATAGGTGCCCTCAATGAATACTTCTCAATTTTTAAAATTGGGACTCTTTTGAACAGGTCGGGAATAACGAAGAGTAAAGGGGCATCTCCGCTTGCCATTTTCACAGCCTTGTTCAATCTGGCTTTTTGCAGTACAAATTTGTACCAAGGCATTGTAAGAAACAAAGAGGTTATCGTGGATAAGGATGCTGCCTACAATTTTTTGAATTCACCGACATACAACTGGCGGCGGTTTACCCTCCTGCTTTTCCGCCGGATTTATTTCACCATCAGGCACCTCCTTGATGATGCCTCCGAGGAAGTTCTTATTTTCGATGACTCAACCTATAATCGGAATCGTTCCAAGAAAGTAGAGCTTTTATCCCGGGTATTTGATCATTCAGACATGAAATACATAAAAGGATTCCGGATGCTGACACTTGGTTGGTCTGACGGTAACAGTTTTCTCGGTCTTGACTTTGCCCTGTTGTCCTCAGCGGATAAGAAGAATCGATACAATGAGATCAATCCTGATATCGATAAAAGAACTTGTGGGTATCACCGCCGCCTGGAAGCGATTACAAAAACAACAGAGCATCTTGTGCCGATGATCAAAAGAGCCCTTGATAATGGTGTTCGGGCCAAATACGTCCTGATTATTGTGTGACAATTATCTTGTCCGGTTGACGACAATTAACTTGTCCGGTTAATCGTGGTAGAACCCCGACACTAAAATCCATCAAAACGGAGGTGTCGATGTCGGGTAAACCCATAACCGATCAACAGATAAGGATATACATGAGCACAAAAAATAAAGGGCATATTCAACAAACAGCAGCCGCAAAGGCTGGCATATCAGAACGTTCAGGTCGCCGCATTGAAAAAGGAGAAGTTACCCCTGGAGGTAAAGCCGTACGCCATTGGAGAACGCGTAAGGATCCTTTCAAAAATATCTGGGAAAATGAGATTGTTCCAATGCTGGAGCAAAATTTCGAGCTTCAACCGTTAACATTATTTGAACATTTTGCGATAAAATATCCTGATAAGTTTCAGAGTACCAAACTGCGCACATTTCAACGCCGGGTGAAAAAATGGAAAGCGCTCAACGGGACCGGCAAGGAGGTCATGTTTCGGCAAGAAAAAATTCCCGGGCGTATGGGTTTGTCAGACTTTACAAAGCTGAAAAAAGTTACCATTACGATCAATGGAGAGCCGTTGAAGCACCTTCTCTACCATTTCCGGTTGATTTACAGCGGGTGGTGTCATGCTAAAGTTGTCCTGGGCGGCGAGTCATTTACTGCACTGAGCGAGGGTTTGCAGGATGCATTCTGGCGGCTGGGAGGTGTCCCCATAGAACATCGTACCGACAGCCTTTCCGCAGCGTTTAAAAACATGGACAAGGATGCAAAGGAAGATGTCACCAGACGATACGAAGAATTATTCAGCCACTATGGCGTGATCCCGACACGAAATAATAAAGGAAAGGGGCATGAGAACGGTGGAGTTGAGTCACCGCACGGGCACTTGAAGAATCGCATCCATCAAGCACTGTTGCTCCGCAATTCTGTCGACTTTGAGTCTGTAAAGGCCTACCAGCAGTGGCTTGATATCATCGTTCGAGATATCAATGCCCGCAATGCCGACAAGGTTGCACAAGAGCATAAGCATTTGAAAGGGCTACCGCTCCAAAGAACAGTTGATTATACCGAAAAAGTAGTCAGCGTCAGCACCACCAGCACTATTCTGGTGAACCGCGTAATTTACACAGTTCCATCCCGCCTTATAGGAGAGAGGCTACGCATTCATATCTACCATGACAGAATTGAAGCCTACTTGGGAACGACCTACGTCATCACATTGTCCCGGCAATTTCCGCCAGATAATAACCGGCGGTCCCGCAGTGTCAATTACCGCCATGTGATCAATAGCCTGGAGCGTAAACCGCAGGCTTTTCGATACTCTCAGCTTCGGGATGACCTGTTGCCCAGTGATACTTACCGGCATATCTGGGAACAGCTGGACCAGAGGTTGGATCCCCGTGCTGCCTGCAAAGCAATCGTGGGAATTTTGTCTTTGGCCAACCGGACCGATCGGGAAGCGGAACTTGGTGATTACATCTTTAAAAAAATGACGAACGATCACATCCCGGCGCTTCATGAACTGCAAAAAAAATTTGACAAAAAGGAAGGTGTAATACCTGAAATCGATATAATGGTGGCCTCAGGAGAAGATTACAACATTCTGCTTTCCTCGCACTCACCTGCGGAGGTGTTCTGATGGCAAGCTCAGAAGCCCTTCCCGTGCTGCTCAAACAGTTACGTCTTTCAACCATCGCCCGATTATGGGAGAGCTTTCTCACCCGTGCTGAGGAGGAGCACTGGAGGCCGGCTCAATATCTGGCGGCCCTGTGTGAGCAGGAATTAAATGAACGTCACAGCCGTCGCATTGAGCGTTTTACAAAGGACTCCCGCCTTCCGATTGGTAAAACCCTTGTAACATTTGATTTTAGCCAGACACCTACAGTAAGGCCGGAAAGGATAGAGGCGTTGGCCCAAAACAGCGATTGGGTAAAGCGAGCCGAGAATCTTCTATTTTTTGGGCCCAGTGGTGTTGGAAAAACCCATCTGGCAGCTGCAATATCCCATGGCTTAATAGAGCAATCAATTCGGGTGCGCTATTTTACGACAACGGCACTTGTTCAAGAGATGCAGCAGGCCCGTGCTGATCTGCAGCTTGAAAAGTTCCTGGCAAAACTCGATAAATTTTCTGTCATCATTTTGGATGACCTGGGTTATGTTAAAAAAACGGATGCCGAAACCCATGTGCTTTTCGAGCTGATCGCCCACAGATATGAAACTGGAAGTATCATCATCACATCCAATCAGCCGTTCGGTGAATGGGACAAAATATTCACCGATCCCTCGATGACTGTAGCCGCTATCGACCGGGTGGTTCACCATGCGACTATTATCGAAATAGAGGCTGACAGTTTTCGTAAACGCCAGGCAATTTCCAGAAACATCAACACAAGCCTGGGGCAGGATCTTCCTTCCGGTGAATCATATACATGATGAAAAAAGGTGAAACAAAAAGGAATTTTGTCCGATTTTATATGGGGGCCAGCCCCCAAACCCCCGGGATTTAACGCATTGTGGACCAAAGCATGTAGGGCAGGCTGGCATTTGCCGGCGCTGCCCCATGCTTCGGTCACCGACCACGGCGCTCGGGGTGCTTCCCAGCAGTTGCCCTATCCTCCGGGTTGGTGGCGTGACAATATCACTGCAGGAAAAAATATCAAGACAACATTATCATAAAAAAAAGAGGGTCGGGAATTTTAACAGAAAATGAGCGGTTTTTTTTGTAAAGCGTAACACACTTTTCTATAGTGTCCTATTGACAAGCCTTTTAGAGCTTGCCTAAATCAATATGAGGGAATGAAATGCAGAGTAACCGTGGAGGATATAGAGGAAAACCAAAACAAAAATTACCCCCGCATCTCAAGCGGGTTCATGTGAATGTTCGTATCCAAAGGTGGATGCTCGACCAATTAAAGGCAAAAGGAGAACCCGGAATCATTTTGGAAGATATTTTGAAAAAGGCAGGTTTTAAATATTGTGAGGATCAGAAGGATTGATTAATCGTTTTGGGTTGTAGTTCCAAACAGGAATTTTTAATTGTCGTACAAGCAAATAATAATTGTCGTTCGTCAATCAACTATCGAGAAAAAACGTCAATTACAATGAAGGAGATTGGCATGATCATGAAAGATAAAAATTGCAACAAAAACAGATCGGAATTTATTCATTCAAAATTCAGTTATCAATATGGGAAAACCGGCCAAGATAATTGACGCGGACCGGACAAAGTAATTGACATTTGACATCCTGATGGATAGTTGGTTCTCAATGCCTTCTGCCATAGCAGCACTTCGTGAGCATATCCACGTTATCTGTATGCTGAAAGACCATCCAAAATGGTTCTACCAATACCAGGGCAGGAAACTCAGGCTGTCTGACCTGTACAAAAAATTGAAGAAAAAGCGGGGCCGTGCAAAAGTCAAAGCTCAGGCTATTGTGACGCTTTCCAATGGCAAACAGGCAAAGGTTGTTTTTGTTCCTTGTGATAAAAAAAGGGGCTGGCTTGCATTATTGTCGACGGATCTGTCCCTCCCCAATGAAGAGATAATTCGGCTGTACGGCAAACGTTGGGACATCGAAGTCTTTTTCAAAATGTGCAAACAGCATTTGAAATTGGTGAAAGAAATACAGGTCAGAAATTATGATGGGTTAATCGCACATACATCTCTGGTTATTGCCAGGTATAACATACTCAGCCTTTATCAGCGGCAACGCATGGATCAGCGATCGTTTGGAGAGCTCTTCCGAGCCTGCAATGAAGAGATGGCCAATTTGACTTTTATGGTTTCTTTGGAAAGAATTATGCGGATGGCTATGGCATACATACAGCGCTTCTATGGATTAACGGAACAAATAATACAAGACATGCTCGACCTAGTGATGGGGCAAGCTCTTGACCATTTTGGATTCACTGACAGATCGAAACATTTATCGGAGGTGTGGAATTACTCCACCGAAAGTTGAGTTAATAAATTCCGCGAATCTCGAAAGCCTGATTCGGCGAGATAGTAGCATGTCCTTGTAGATGCGGATGTTATGGCATCATGTCAATTTTAAACGATAAACTCGATGTGGCAGTTCATGGAAAATTGTTTCTTTTTCAAAGTGAAATCCATTTTTTTCTGCAACCCTTATAGATGGCGTATTGATCGAACGTATAAGAGATATAACAGATTTTTTCGACAATTTATTTTTTGCATAGTCAATACATCCTTTTGCTGCTTCTGTACCATAACCATTACACCAAAAGGAATCTAATAATCTGTATCCAATTTCGGATTCAACTTGTCCATCAATGTTCTGATTTACAATGCCACATATACCAAGAAATTCATTGTCATTTTTTCGAATAACTGCCCAAAAGCAATACCCGTCAGTTTTATACTTGCTCAGAATTTTTTCATAAAAATCTTTTGACTCAATCTCGTTTAATGCTTTTGGAAAATATTTATGTACTTTTTCATTTGAAAGAAGTTTATACAAATCATCAAAACGATCTTCACCTATCATTTCTAATTTGAGTCTTTCGGTTTCTAAAATGATGTTACTCATATATTCCCGATGCCAAACGTTAAGATAAGCTGCGACCGCACAGCCAAAAAAAATCCCCGATGTGTCGGGTGGCCGGGGGCTGTTGCCAGCCCCAAGCCCCCTAAGAACCGGACATGAGACTTTCACCTCATCCGGCTCAAGCATTGATAAGGCGCGTGGCCACACCCGACAGTTGTTTTCGTTTCCAACGAGCTTTGAGATAGTCTTCCCATACAGGATCATATGGATTGACCTGTGCTTTAACCTTTATATGCCTGATGAGCCAGGTCGGGCCTAATAAAATCAGGGGTTGAGGATTACCTTTTTCCATGAATCGCCAGTCTCGACCTTTGATCCTTCGGTAATATTTGCCTTTAACCCATCCTTTGTACTTTTTTGGATGCCTTCTCCTGGCCCATTTCCATGTCATTTGCCAAAATGCATGGTCAAGGTCCCCGAATACTTTCCGACTGACGACATGTTTATAATAATTTGCCCAACCGCGTATGATGGTATTCAGTTTGGCAATTACAACGTCGGTTCGCCTAGTCTTGTTGGCATTCAGATAGTCTCTGACTTTTGCTTTAATGCTTTTGATGCTGGATTTAGACGGCTTTATCAGAAGTTTGCCTTTATATTTCCTGACATTAAAGCCAAGAAAATCAAAGCCATCATCAATATGTGTGATCATGGTTTTTTCTTCTGACAATTCAAGACCCCTTATTTTAAGAAACCCTTCAATCAAAGGTTTGACACAGGTTTCAAGCAGTTCCGGGGAACGGCCCGTTATAATGAAATCATCCGTGTACCTGACAAAATGAATCTTATCAGTTTTCCTGAAGTTATCTGCAAGGAGATCCTGAATACCGTCAAGTGCCATATTTGCAAGCGTCGGTGAAATTATCCCTCCCTGTGGAGTCCCTTCATTTGTTGAATTAAACGTATGCTTCTCAAGGTAACCGCACTTGAGCCATTGTTTTAATTTCTTCTTGTTCATCGGGATGTTCTCATTCAACCATTTGTGGTCAATATGATCAAAACAGCCTTTGATATCTGCCTCTAAAATCCAGTCAGCACTACCTTTCCGTCTCAGCGCATTATAAATAGCTCCCATGGCATCCTGAGCCGAACGCACTTTCCTGAATCCATAGGAATGATGATCAGCAGTGGTTTCAGATACCGGATCAAGTCCCAGTAAATCAAGGGCCTGTTCCACCCGGTCATGCATGGCCGGTATGCCTAATGGTCGTTTCTTACCATTCTTTTTCAGGATGTAAATGCGTTTCAGCGGTTTTGCCTTATATTCGGGAAGATTAAGATTCTTGAGCGTTTCCCATCGCTTTCGGGGTGTATCAATTAATAGATTGTCCACACCCGGGGTTCGTTTTCCACTATTGGATATCACCCGCTTAATGGCGATAAGCTTTGCCGAAAGCGAGTTGGACAGCAGCCGTTGAAGGCCGCGTGCCGTTTGCTTTAATCCATTCTTAACTGCCTTCACGATACGCGTCTGTATACGGGATACTATCAGCCTGTGCTTGTCCCAATCAAGAAGGTCCCACACATTCTTCAAGCCCATACGGCCGTCAACATCATAAAATGATATCATCTATCCACACCAATACGGTTATTCCATTTCAAATCGTTTCACGTGATCCAACACCATGCCGGAAGTCTGCCCATTTTCATGGTCGGGCAAATTTTGAACCCGTATCTGATCCATTACAGATCAGCATTCGCTTTCTCCAGCGTTCCTCTACCCGCATCCCCATAAGCCAATCTTGCGATCAGCTGTCCTTCTTTCGAAGGGAAAATACGGGCTTACCAAGTTCCACTTTTAACACCCAATGGGTTAGCGTCTGTCTATCCGCCGGAGGGATCATAGATTACGTGAAGCGAAAACGGAACGCTCCATCCATACCTCTTGCCTTTTGGCCCAGGCCTGTCAGCATCTTTGGCCTGTCAAAAATAACGACGTTTATTAACAGTTCACATATGTTACGCATACCATCGTTCATAGCTCCCATCTGGATTGATGCTCCCAGAGTTGAGGTCCCCTCACGGCTCTCTCTCCTGGCATAAAGCCAAGGGCTTCATTGTCATCCGGGCTTCACACAAAACCATTACTGGTAATGCATGCCGGAATGTAAAACTGCTGGTAATACAGCAGGTTGGGTCAAGCCCAACATTATTAAAAGCGACTTCTTGTCGCACCAGCTTCATCTTATTTGTTGACGAACCCGATTTATCGGGTGAGTCTTTCACGATGTTGGCCCCTTGGGTAAAAGCAATGAAACCCTCTCCATCCGCCCGCCAGGGCTTCGTCCAAAAAAAAACGTTAAGTTGAGCTGCCAAGACACAGTCAAAAAAATGCCGCAGCAGGTCTGCTCCAACTTATTTGTTACATTGACCGGGTCGAAGATTCGGTGTTGATCCCTCGGGTAAAAGCAGAAAAATCTGTATTCCACAGCCAGGATTTTGCTGCCAACGGTTTAAATATTTCCTGAAAGATTTGAGTGTTCATCTGGATTCACCCTGTTGATTTATCCAGTCCGGTTAAAAAATAGATCAAAAACCCGCCAGCCGCTGTTGGTTGTCGATAAAAGTCCCTGGTAAGACCCCCGACTACTTTTGATATCTGCAATGCTCTTCAAAGTAAAGGCCTTTATGGCGATTCTGCTGCCTTTATTCCCAGTGCAACTTCTGTCTCCGAACCGGCATCTTTCACCACGTTCCCGAATCCGTCCAGCACCAGGATAGTCATCATGGTGCCGTTGCCGCAGGCCGGGCATTGGCAGGTATGGTCAATGGGCGCTTCTGTTTCCGCGCTTTGTTCTATCCGGTCGTTCAAAGCCTGGCGTATGGATGAGATCTGCTCTCCTGCCTTGCCGTTTGCCAGAAACCCGTAATACCGGATCCTGTGAAAGTGCTTGGGCAGAACATGTGTCAGGAAACGGTTGATGAATTCCATCGCAGGAAGAGTGGTGGTTTCCCATCGGCATTTCTTCCGGATATTCTTGAACCAGAATGTGATCATGTCATTTTCAACGCAGATAATCCGGTTGTCGCTGATGGCTGCGGAATGGGTGTATCTGCCGATATACTTCACCACTTCAGCCGGTCCTGAGAACGGTGGTTTTGAATAGACCACCCAGTCCCTGGGGACGGTGTGGAACAGCCATTGCCTGAATACGTCCGGGGTCTCAAATCGGGCCAGGTCACCGGGCAGGTTCAACAGGCCCTTGCCGTGGGCCGCGATCAGGCCGCTCAAGAACTTGGCCCGAAATACGTTGGAAAGTGCTCTGACCGGAAACAGGAAGCTTGCATGGTACTTGGGCTCCACCCACTGCCCCCGAGTATTCACCCCACCTGCGGTGACAATAAAATGGATGTGGGGATGGAGCCACAGCTTGCCGCCCCATGTGTGGAAGATGCCATAAAACCCGATCCTGGCCCCCAGTCGTTTGGGATTTTCCCCGAACTCCAGCAGGGTTTGAGAGGCGCTTTCGAACAGCAGGTCGTACATGACCCGCCGGTTGAAGCGGCATAATGGGTTGAAGATATCAGGCAGGGTGAAGACGCAATGGTGATAGGATACAGGAAGCAGTTCATCAATCCTGGCCGCCACCCATCTGCGGCGGGCAATGTTATTGCAGCCAGGGCAGTGGCGGTTCCTGCAGGAGTTGTATCCCTTTTCCAGGTGCCCGCAATTATCGCAGATTTCCCAGTGGGTGCCGAACTCCCCGCGCCGGCAATGCTCAATATCGTACATGACCTTGTGCTGCCGGGGATGCAGCCGGTGTGTGTCTCTGAAGGAAGGGCCGAATTCCCTGAAGATATTGCCGACCGTGGGGCTATCATCCGGTTTGTCGGGAAGCGGCTTATGTGAGCAAAGAGTTTTCATCGGTTACCGAAGCCTGGGGCAGAGGAGATAAGGGGGGAGCAAGCTGCAAGAATTATGACAGGCGGGGCATTTGCGGTTTTTTGCAAATGACATGACTGGCGTAATTCTTGCGCGCAGGCGCCCCCCGTTCTCCGGCAAAGTTGGCTCTATCATTTGAAAAGCCTTCATTTATAAGCGTTTAGAGTTCTGCAGCCCTTTGGAAACTGCCGTGTCCACCGTCCAGGTTTAATGTAACGCTGCAAATCAGCCGCGCGGCTTTTGGCGTCGGCTGAATTTGCCTTGTTCGGCGTTATTTATCGGTTCCATTTGGCATATTCAGGAACTTCGTCTTTCATGTCTCTATAGAGCCAAACCATTCGATCAAAGTACCAGAGTTTTCCCATATACATTAATAGGCCCCCCAAGAGGGTAGGCCAAAGACTTAATAGCCAAATGCCATAGGCGTAAGGGAGAATACCTGCCGCACTTATGGCAAGCAGCGTGTTGGCGGCGATTAAATGGTGTCGAGGAATCGTAATAACTTTTCTGTTCAGCCAAACCCTTTCCCCGAAGACGCCCTGCGAAGCCCAATTGTTGGTTGACTTGGGTTCGGGAAAAACTCTGGGGTTGATCCAGATCCAAAGCAGGGCGGCGAGAAGTGGCAATACAGACCATCGCCCAATCCAAGACCTGCTCCAAAGGGACAAGGTCAATAACGGTAGGCCTGTAATGATTCTTGTCCATGCACTCCACGGGTTAGCATGTCGTAGCCAAGTAGCATCGGACATGAGCAATATTCTTGTGATCGCATTATGTTGCGTTTTCATGATGACATTTCCGCCGAACGACCAAGCTAACCGGCGCAAGGGGCGAGCTGACTGAACAACTTCATCTGAGAACCCGTAGCCCCTTGCGTCCGGTTCAGCGCAGGGTTATGTGTATTTTTTAATGAAGATTGTATTTTTTCAATAACCGTTTCCAATGCCGCATTAAATTCTTCAGCTTTTACTTGGGGAAGGAAATGACCTACGCCAGAAATTAAAACAACACTGTTATGCAAAGCTTTTTCGTCACCTTTCGGCGCACCATTGATATTATAAAGTTTTCCTGAAAATGTTTTAAGCTCAGACGGTTCTTTTTGTGAATTCCATTTGATACATTCATATAACGAACTGATTCCCATCTTATAATCAGCGGCAAGCATATTTTGATAAGTTGAGTTTACCAAATCCGGATTTGCGCTTTGCGCAAACATTGATCTGACTGTTTCCTCCAAGGCAGAGGGATAATCTTTTTTCAATTTCTCAAGAAATGCCATTTTTGCTTCTTCCGGAACAGATGCAAGCGGAGTATAAAAAGCATCAACAGCAACGATTCCAACAACTTTTTTCCCAAGCAGTCTGGCAGTTTCGATCACTATGGGACCTCCCATGGAGTGACCGACAAGAATTATTTTTTCTCCGCCGACCTTATCATAAACCGACTTGACATCTTGTGCAAATGCTGACATTGTAAATTTTTGACGGTCGGTTTCAGAACTTCCGTGACCTGCCAAATCCAACCAAACCACCTTATAATTACTGGAAAAATAATCAATCTGAGGTTGCCAAATTTTATGATCACATAGCCAGCCGTGAACGAATAAAAGGGTGGTTTCCCCCTGTCCGCTGAACCCATAAGCAATACGAGTACCATCGGCAGATTCGGCGATTAGTTTTTTAGTCTGAATGGCAGAGTTGTTTATGGCGCATGCTGACAAAAACAGGCATATAATTGCAGCTATCAGATAAATAGCGACCGTCTTATTTTTTTTCATATTTGCCATAAAAATCTGAATTGCAAATCTATTTACTTCCATTATTCACACTCCTCAATTTATCACATAACGGGCTTTTCACAGGCGCCGGCTGTTTGGCGTCCTGTGGAAAAGCGGGTTATGTCTCATTTAGATTTATTCGATATACAAAATGCCGCATATTTTGGAATACTGTTTCTTTTTCAAGTGTTAATCCATTCTTCTCTGCAACTCTTATTGATGGAAGATTCACAGGTCGAATCAGAGAAATAATAGAAGCCAGATTAAGCACTTTTTTGCCATACTGAATGCAACCCCCAAGCGGCTTCTGTTCCATATCCCTGGCCCCAAAATTCATCCAATAAACGGTAACCGACTTCTGTTTCTTTTTGCCCGTCAATTATTTGAGATAATAAGCCGCAAATTCCCAGAAAAACATTATCGGTACTTCGGATAGCTGCCCAAAAACAATACCCATCAACATTATAACGGTACTGGATCTTTTCAAAAAAGGCTACTGATTCATTTCTATCCAATGCTTTCGGAAAATATTTATGCACTTTTGGATTTGAAAGTAATGCATAAAGATCGCTTTTATGCTTATTTCCAATTTTTTCTAAACGGAGTCTTTTGGTTGTCAATATTGTGTCGCTCATCTTTATTTCAGAGACATAACGGGCTGTTCAGGGACGGCGAGGTACGAGCCGTCACCTGCAACAGCAATGTTAGAAAAAATTATAAAAACGAGCATCTTCCTTGAACTTTACCCTGGATGGGTTTCCCTCAGCTCTGTATAGTCTTCTGTTGGAAATATCAAACACAGAAGACCAAATTGTATCAAAATTTAATTGTTTATCGTATTGACAAATAAAACCATATTTCCCTCTTAATATATTTTGTGCAAACTCAACCCCATCGTTGCAATCCATGCACATTAGTGCATTATAAACAGTTTGATAACGATTTTCAGAAAAATAGACATTACGATCACTTGCATCATGTTTCCACATATCTTTTGATGTAAAATGGTTTACTGTGATAATAAAGCTTTCTCCAGCTCCATTTCTCTCATGGTTTCGGATATTAATTTTCTGTGGATTACATTCCACAACAACCATTTTCCCTTCTTTGTCTGTCAATATTATATTGCAACTTGAAGCGATAGGAAGTTCTTTTAAGACACGAATTCCTTCATCAACTGTTTTGCATTTTTCAAGAATATACCGTACTAAAAGACTGAATTGATTCCAGGTTTAATCTCATCCAATTTGGGAAGAACATACGTCATTGCAACAACTAAGCCATAATTACTTATTCCCTCCTCGCCGTTGATAAAGGATGACGTATTAAGAATAAAACTATTCCCGTTTTGTGGCCTATAATAAACACTTTTACTTATTTTCTTTAAAAATGGTGGTAGATCGTTGTCCCGGCCATGATAAATTCGGCCTTTTTGCGTAAAACTAAACGCCGTGCAGCCTCGAATTTCAACGCAATTCCCGTTATTGATATCAAGACAACTCCCCATACACATCATCCAAGATGTAAATAGCTCATTGTCATATTCAATTGTGTCTGTGACACCTTTAATTTCGTCTACTGCTTCGGGGAAGTGCTTTTTAAGCAATTTCCCACATTCTCTTCCATGCTTTACTTGAAATGCATCCAGTTTTATTGGGAACTTAACGTTGCCTTGCCTAAATATGTCCCCCATTTTTCGGCCCATTTCATAATGATTACCTCAACTTTCGGTGATAAAAAATGAACAAACTAAATTTATAACACCTTGTATTTGCAATAAAAATTGACGAATTCCGCTTTGTATGATATGTTTTGTTTACCCATAAACTAACACACATACAAAGGGAATTCGCTAAAATGAATTTTAACTGCATCGACACACAAAATCAAACCCAAAATTTAAAAAAGATAGGTGCCCTCAATGAATACTTCTCAATTTTTAAAATTGGGACTCTTTTGAACAGGTCGGGAATAACGAAGAGTAAAGGGGCATCTCCGCTTGCCATTTTCACAGCCTTGTTCAATCTGGCTTTTTGCAGTACAAATTTGTACCAAGGCATTGTAAGAAACAAAGAGGTTATCGTGGATAAGGATGCTGCCTACAATTTTTTGAATTCACCGACATACAACTGGCGGCGGTTTACCCTCCTGCTTTTCCGCCGGATTTATTTCACCATCAGGCACCTCCTTGATGATGCCTCCGAGGAAGTTCTTATTTTCGATGACTCAACCTATAATCGGAATCGTTCCAAGAAAGTAGAGCTTTTATCCCGGGTATTTGATCATTCAGACATGAAATACATAAAAGGATTCCGGATGCTGACACTTGGTTGGTCTGACGGTAACAGTTTTCTCGGTCTTGACTTTGCCCTGTTGTCCTCAGCGGATAAGAAGAATCGATACAATGAGATCAATCCTGATATCGATAAAAGAACTTGTGGGTATCACCGCCGCCTGGAAGCGATTACAAAAACAACAGAGCATCTTGTGCCGATGATCAAAAGAGCCCTTGATAATGGTGTTCGGGCCAAATACGTCCTGATGGATAGTTGGTTCTCAATGCCTTCTGCCATAGCAGCACTTCGTGAGCATATCCACGTTATCTGTATGCTGAAAGACCATCCAAAATGGTTCTACCAATACCAGGGCAGGAAACTCAGGCTGTCTGACCTGTACAAAAAATTGAAGAAAAAGCGGGGCCGTGCAAAAGTCAAAGCTCAGGCTATTGTGACGCTTTCCAATGGCAAACAGGCAAAGGTTGTTTTTGTTCCTTGTGATAAAAAAAGGGGCTGGCTTGCATTATTGTCGACGGATCTGTCCCTCCCCAATGAAGAGATAATTCGGCTGTACGGCAAACGTTGGGACATCGAAGTCTTTTTCAAAATGTGCAAACAGCATTTGAAACTGGTGAAAGAAATACAGGTCAGAAATTATGATGGGTTAATCGCACATACATCTCTGGTTATTGCCAGGTATAACATACTCAGCCTTTATCAGCGGCAACGCATGGATCAGCGATCGTTTGGAGAGCTCTTCCGAGCCTGCAATGAAGAGATGGCCAATTTGACTTTTATGGTTTCTTTGGAAAGAATTATGCGGATGGCTATGGCATACATACAGCGCTTCTATGGATTAACGGAACAAATAATACAAGACATGCTCGACCTAGTGATGGGGCAAGCTCTTGACCATTTTGGATTCACTGACAGATCGAAACATTTATCGGAGGTGTGGAATTACTCCACCGAAAGTTGAGTGATTACCATAAAATCTTGGATGATACATTTTATTTCCTCCCTTTCTAAATTGAAATTAGATCAAAGAGGAATAAAAAATTATTGTCAATGCTTTTTCCTGGGATGCATTTTCTAACTAAAAGCGTTTTATCAGTAGTCCCGCCCAAAAAGATACCGGGACTGTTAATTTTGATATACTGTCGTTGGTTCCGAACGGGTCAATCCGGCGAGCGGGATTATTGATAAAATGTTGTTGAACAATGCCGCGGATCAATTGCCAAAACATTAATTTGAGCTATGGGTTTTATATCGATTGTCTTACGACTACGCAAGGAGAAATTGTCCGTTTTTTTTGATAAAACAGTCAAAATCTTGTTTTTTATGGACCCCATGCCGCTTGTTCCGCATAAACAGGGAGGTCCGGTAAAACAGCTGCCTGATTCATGGCACACCCCTCTGGTATGGCCTGATGCCATTATCTTTGCCACAACTTGTTTCATATCAGGGGCATCTTTACGAGGTGTTCCAGGCAGCCTTCTTTTTCGGCGGAAGAATATAGTTCCCATATTCCGGCAGCAGCTTAAACAGTCTGGCCAGACGTCCTTTGCCGCATTTAGGGCACGCTTTGATATTAACCTGAAAGTCGGCTAAAGCGTACACTATTCGGTAACCACTCCCAAGTACTTCAAGAACAGTCTGTCTCTGGCCACTGATTCGGTGGACCATCGATAGCTGCCCATGGCAGTCTGTACCTTTGTGGTTTCAATGCAATCGAACCAATCCAGGATTTGAGCGAGAGAGCGTTGTGCAAGCCAGTTTCCCAATTTTTTTTCGAGCTTGATAAGTGATTTGGTTTTTCCGGATTCATTTTTCCCGAACTTGGCCTGTACTTCCTTTATTTTTTTCATCAGGAAACAATGATAGCCCAGCGAGATAAATTGTGTGAATTGTCTTCCGCGCAGATTGTCCGGGTACCATGTGCGCGGTCGCGCACCGTCGAGTCTCCCTTTTTGCACGGCAAAGAGTTCTTCAATTTTTTCTCGCAGCCGATAGTTTTCAAGTGCCGTAAATGTGTCCATAGTCTGATTGCTGACCAGAGCGAAATAACCGAAGTACCTCTTTGCTTCGGTAATGGCTTTATCATTGAAGCCCACCTTAAGCTGCCCCCCACGCCCCTTTTTGGAACAGGTCAGGTACTTGTCTATTTTCTTTTGCGCAGATGGCGTGAACTCGGTTTCTCCTCCTTGTATTTGCGCCTTCAGTTCAAGCAGATCCTTACGGAAGGCGAGTTCTTTCTTGGCTTCGTTGTCCGGAGAATAGTAAACATGCACATACAGGCGGCGCGAGAACGTTTCTTTCTCACCTGCAACTTTCCTGTTGCGTGATCGCTGGCGTGTCCGGCTGAACTGGTGCATTCTGAGCGAAGTTGCTCCGCAGATTGACGGGTCGAAAGGACAAGTGCTGGCCATACCCGCTATTGTTGCACGGAGCGTATCAATTGTCTCGCGGACCCATATAATATTCGGATCAACCAGCGTCAGAAATTTCACATTGCGCAAGGCGAATTCCATCATGTTTTTCTGGCTGTAGTAGCCGTTATCGGTGACGATCAGAGGTTTTTCCAGATTGAGACACTTGAGTTGTGTCAAAGTGTTTTCAATGGAGATCACATCCGGAATATTACCGGGTTGCTTAGAGAAGGCTATCGGTTCGCCAGCCTTGACGGAATATAAGGTCAAAAGCTTGATGGTGTTGAGTCCGTCGCCATCCTTGTTGAATCCCTGTCGTGCCTCCGACTGATTTTCAGAATAGGTCGAAATAGTGGTAGAGTCAAACGCCAGCATAGGAGACTTCCCCAGGTGTGCCGCCCGAGCTGAAAAATAGCGCTGAACGCCTTCCTCATTGCGACCAATATCCTTAAACAGGCTACCATAGACGTCCTCAGTGATCGCTTCGCGATATGGAAGGGGGTGCATCACCTGCCAACTCTCAAGACGTGGCAGCGTGTTGCCACCGGAACCAATCCAGTAGCGCGCGATAGAAAGTATCTTTGCCGCATCACCCTCGCTGAATGAAGCACATACATCATTATCAATGCCGGAAACCTTGCCAACCCATTCCAGTATGTCCGTGAGGCCGGTATGCCGACGTGTTGCATCGACAAGGCCTCCTTCGCCTTTATGTTTTTTCGGACGAGTCGGCAAAATTTTTTGTGTTCCAGCCTTGATTTTCCCTTTGAGTTTCTGACTGACCGTATAGGTCTTTCTGGTTTTTTCGTCGTAGGCTGTAACCCGTTCATAGACGTAAATATCACCATTCGGACGCTTTTCACGCCGTTCACCGATGTGAGTTTTTCCTGTTATTGGTTTAGCCATGCAAAAACCCCCTTTTAAAGTGTTCGTATAAATATAATACAAACACGTTAAAAAGTCAAAGGAAAAGCATGGATTTTCAAATAATTAGAACGTTTGGCGTTGTGTTTTCTATTTAAGGTGTGCGCTTTGTACGATTTTCAGGATATTAATGCCCGTAAGTCTTTGCATCATAGTTTCCAGGGATTCGATATCAGGTTGGGTAAATTCCTGACTATTATCCTGTACCAGCTCCCGGATGAGTTTGATGTTGTTTTTTTTGTATCGAGGAGACAGAAATCCAAAGTGCCGGATTTTCTTAAACCCTCTGGGTAATACATGGAGCAGGAACCTTCGGATGAATTCCGTTGCATCAATCTTCATTTCTTTGATGGCGTTATTTTGTGTCCGGTCTTTCCAGGTAAAAACAACTTTTCCATTTTCAAAAGATTTGATGTGGTAATTTGAGATGGCCACTTTGTGCGTGTACCGCCCGAGATACTCAAGGACTTTTTCAGGCCCGGAGCAGGGCGATTTTGCATGGCCGGACCACTTCTTTTTGCCAATGGTCTTTATCAGACGCTTGAATCCGGTGGGTGTCCCATGTATTTCCGTCTTGCCGGGGAACTTGAGAACACCCTCATTATATAATTGTCTGAGGCCTTTAATGTAAATGCCTTTGAACGCCTTGACCATCGACTGTGTCCTGAAAAGGAAGTTTTTCTTGGACGGGGTCCAGGTTTTTTTTCCTTCTGACAGCACCCCTCCGGGCACAAGGCAGTGCAGATGAAAATGATCCAGCATGGTTTGGGACCAGGTATGAAGCACACCTATGAACCCGGCCTGGCCCTGAAGCCTCCACTGGGGATCACTGGTGAATATTTTGATCACCTGACTGACCGAAGAAAACAGCAGGTTCAGCAAAGATCTCATATTGCAGAGGATGACCGGGTTCAGGTCATGAGGCAGCGTAAAAACCAGGTGATAGTAGGTGGCAGGCAGCACCTCGGACTGGCGGTTGATGAGCCACTTTTCCTTGGTGATGGTCTGGCACTTGGGACAATGCCGATTCCTGCATGAGTTGTAGGCGTTCTGCTGGTGGTCGCAATGGGTGCAGAAATCGATATGCCCTCCCAGTGCTTTTGTCCGGCAGGCAACGATTTGGTTCAAGACTTTTACCTGACCGTGGGATGCACTGTGAGTGTTCAAAAAGTGCTCTCCTGAATGTCTGAAAATTTCTGCAATGTCATATTTGGGTCTGCTGCTCTCAGGGCAGCGGTCGACCTTCACTGGATCACCATATCTAACGGGCTGATTATTTTTGATATGGTTTCATTGGTGACGTGAAGATATTTGGCGGTTGTTCTTATGGAGCTATGACCCATCAGGCGTTTGATTTCAATGGTACTCGTCCCGTGTTCCAGAAGATGCGTGGCAAAGCAATGCCTTAATGTATGGATGCCTTTGCCCCTTTTGATCCCGGCCTTCTTTTTGGCATTGTAGTAAATTTGTTGTGCTGTCTCAATGGGCATGGGCCTTGATTTTGTTTTACCGAAAAAAAGATATTTATCCGGCCGGTATTCCCGCCAGTATTCTTCCAGGGTATTCAAAAGCTGATTTGAAAGAAGCGTGTATCGGTCCTTTTTGCCTTTGCCCTGTTCAGCCCGAAGCATTTTGCGGGATCTTTCTATGTGAGAAGGTTCAAGCTTGACAACTTCACTGACCCGAAGTCCTGCACTGTAAACCGTTAATAATAGTGCCCGGTGTTTGAGATTGGTGCAGGAAAATATCAGTTTTCTTACTTCTTCTTTGCTCAAGGCAAGGCAGATCTTTTTTATCCTTGGCCGGGGCGGTAAGGATAGATTAATGTCCCTTTGCAAAATACTTGTATAAAAGTATTTGATCCCTGAAAAGTGGACATTGCATGTATTCCAGGACAAACGTTTTTCTTTGAGCAGATACAGCAGATAATCCTGAACCTGATCATCGGATAGCCGGTCAGGGGATCGCCGATAATATTCGGCAAGTGATTTTACGGCATTGATATAAGCGGTGCTTGTTTTGGGGGAATACCTCCGTAGAATAAGATGATTTTCAAATTTACGTCTGAGTTCCGTCATTTTTGTCTCCTGAAAATTAGGGGTTAATATTCAGGAGATGATGGAATAATCGGAATTAAATATAAAGGGTAATTATACGGTTAGACTATGGCTTGTCTTCCTCCGCGAAGCGGTTTTGTTCAACAAATTAATGTGTTGTTCTGTGTATCAGCACATAATAGTTATTATTTGACAATCATATTGAAGTCAAGTACAAATAATCTAACTGGATAATAAATTATTTTTGTCTGTTATTTGGTTTTGATATCATGATTAAAATACCTGAGGCACTTCAGAAAAAATACAGCCTGCTGTTGGCAAACAGTGATGTGACGCCGGAATTTTATAAAAATTTCCGAAAATGGCTCCGGTACTATCTGGATTTCTGTCAAAAATATCAGCACCCTTATGCTGATGAAAACAGTCTGTTATTGTTCCTGGACAAATTACAGGAAAAGAACCAGCCGGCTGATCAGCGGGCGCAAGCCCAAAAAGCGGTTCAGATATATTATAGCGGCCTTCACCAGGGAAATGAGCCGCAGGCGGATGTTGCACTAAGCAGTGTTGCGGAGGACGGCCGGTCATTTGATGCGGAACAGCCGGTCAATCCCTGGTCCGGCGCGATGGAATCTTTGAAAAACGAAATCAGCGTGCGCCATTATTCAAAGAAAACCTGGAAAGCCTATTCGTTGTGGGCACAGAAATTCCGGTATTATGTCAAAGAAAAACCGCCTGACACTTTGAACACGGACGATGTCAAAGAATTTTTGACATTTCTGGCGGTCAAAAAAAAGGTGTCTGCCTCTTCCCAGAACCAGGCGTTTAATGCGCTGCTGTTTTTTTTCAGGCATGTGCTGAAAAAGGAGTTCGGCAAAATTGAGGGGGTGGTCCGGGCAGAGCGTAAACCCAATATCCCGGTGGTGCTGTCCAGGCAGGAGATTGACCGGGTGATTGCCAAAATGAAAGACCCGTATGATCTGGTGGTAAAACTGCTGTACGGGTGCGGGCTGCGGTTGTCTGAATGCATGAAGCTGCGGATTCATTGTTTTAATTTTGACCATCAGGTGTTGACCGTGCATGACGGCAAAGGCAAAAAAGACCGGACCGTGCCTTTGCCCAGGGTGCTCATGGATGACCTGCAGCGCCAGATTGACCGGGTCATCAATCTGCATGAGCAGGATCTCAAAAAAGGGTATGCCGGGGTGTTCATGCCGGACCGGCTGGAGAGCAAATACCCGAACGCGCCAAAGGAGCTGGTCTGGCAGTGGTTTTTTCCGGCCAAAGAGCTGACCCTTTTGCCGGACACGGGGGAATTTCGGCGGTACCATCTGCATGAAACCCATGTGCAGAAAGCGATCAAGCGGGCCGTCAGGACATCGAAAATCCTGAAACGAGCATCCGCCCACACCTTTCGCCACAGTTTTGCCAGCCACCTGCTGGCTGCCAACCAGGACATCCGCACCATTCAGGAACTGCTGGGGCACAGCAGTGTCAGAACCACCATGATCTATACCCACACCATTGCATCCAAAACCGTGAAAGAGGCCAGAAGTCCGCTGGATCTGTAGGCTGGGCAGGGGGCGGCTGCCTGCGGGGGCATAGCTCCGATCTGTCGGTTACAGGGATTGAAACCGATGGGGAAACAAAACTGTATCCTTTTATAGTAAAGAGAATTCAAAAATGCAATAGGGGAAAATCCCTGAACTGCATGACTTTTTTTGCCGGTTCTCAACCCTTTGTGCTGTCTGTTACGTCATGATTTTTTACACCAGCGGTGTCACCCGATCGTCGCCGTTAAAGCAAAGTTATAACTTTTTCACATTTATAGACAGGCTGATTTCGATAACCGGCAAGGTCGGGTACGTTTATAAGACCGGCACTGAAGCTCCGGGATAAATCGGCATTTGCCGAATTTGGCAACGCTGCCATTTTCGGCAAATGGTATGGGAACGATGTCCGACTAATCAGATAGAAAATAAGAAATCGTTGATACAACCCGAATCTGTTTAATATGTGGATTGTTTTTATCTCTCGGACTAATTGAAAATTGGCCTTGAGACGCGGACTTGATCATGCCATGGATCATTTTCCCGTGAACCTGGGTTTTCTTTTTTCCGTGAATGCCGCTACCGCTTCAAACAGGTCATCGGACGGGATAATGTTGGTGCTCATGGATGCCACGTATTTCAATCCGTCATCTACACTCCTGGCGATACCGTGATTGAGCACCTCTTTGGATGCCTGGACAGCAAGGGGGGAACAGCCTGCTATCTCCATGGCCATTTTCTCGGCACCGGCCATCAAAGCGGCCGGGTCCTCAAACACTTCGTTCAGGAGCAGCACCTGTTTTGCACGATCCGCAGTCATATTTTTTGCCGTATAGGCAAGTTCCCTGGTGATGCCCTGGCCCACAATAAGGGGCAGTCTCTGGAGCACGCCGACATCGGCCACAAATCCCACTGCCGCTTCTCTTAATGAAAATACAGCGTCTTTTGAGCCCAGCCGGATATCACAGGCCGTAATCATATCAAGGCCCGCACCGATACATTGTCCGTGAACCGCAGCAATCACCGGTTTTCTGCATCTTTCAATACAGGTAATGGTCTCCTGGAGGGAGTAAATTTTTTGCAGCAGCTGCCATTTAACACCCCCTTTCTGGGCCGGGTCCATCAATTCCGGAATCTCACCCACCATGCTCATTAAATCGATGCCCGCACAGAATCCGGCGCCTTTCCCTGCCACAATAATTGCCCGAATATCCGGATCATTGCCCAGGGATTCGAAAACAGCGGAAGCTTCTTCCCATGCCGGTGGGTTCATGGCATTTTTTTTGTCCGGCCGGTTAAGGTATACCCAGGCAATCGGTTCTTTTTTCTCAATCAGATAGTATGTATATTCATTCATGTTTATTCCTTGTCCGACTAATCGGATAGAAAATAAGAAATCGTTGATACGACCCGAATCTGTTTAATATGCGGATTGTTTTTATCTCTCGGGCTGATCGAAAATTGGCCCTGGGACGCGGATTTGATTTTTCCCAGTTTACTTTTGGAATCCAACGCAAACTTTTCCGCCACTTCCCGGGCTTTTTTTGTGGCTTCCTCAATCATGTCCGGTTTTACGTCGTTTAAGCGTGTAAAAATATATTCTGTCTGGGATTCATAGTTTTCACCCGTCAGAACAATTCCCTGTTTACCCAGTTCTGATAATTTTCCCATGACCGTTCTGACGGCCTTAATATTGTCTGAATACACGGTCACTGACTGTGATGCCGTATATCGAAATAAAAGCGTTGATTCGTTGCCATATTGCTGCGCTGATTTGTCAACAATCGCAGGGGTGGAAACTGTGATTTCCTCCTGTTTGATACCGGCATTTTGAAGAAAGGTTTGAATGCGTTCGGCACTTTGGTCAATGGCACTGTACAGATCTTCCAACTCATTGCCCACAGTCGTGAACTGGATCGGCCAGATCACAATATCTGCTTCATATTCTCTTTCAGACAACCCTTTTACCGTGACCGTGCGATCCGATTGTTTAAATTGGATCAGCGCATTGCCGAGAAGAAAACCGAGCAATCCCAGACCAATGACAAGGCAAACGCCTAAAATGAATGAATCATATCTTTTGTTTTCGGTCATTTGATTTTTTTCCTCTGCATCGTATAAACATCTGTGGCCTGTCCGTCCAAGGGTTCTAACGCTTACATGCCCATATACGCCTGACGAACCTCATCTGAATTCAAAAGATCCCCAGCATCTCCGGAAATTACGATGCGACCGGTCTGGATGACATAGCCCCGGTGAGCCACCTCCAGGGCTTCCTGGACCATCTGCTCCACAAGCAAAACCGTGGTGCCGCGTTCATGCACGGTCTGGATGGTCTCCATCATCTTTTCCACCAGGGAAGGCATCAGCCCCAGCGACATTTCATCCAGCATGAGCAAGGTGGGTTTGGACATCAATCCCCGGGCAATGGCCAGCATCTGCTGCTCCCCGCCGCTCATGGTTTCGGTCATCTGGTCGGCCCGGGATTTTAAAATGGGGAACAGGGAAAACACCTCATCCAGGCGGGCGTTTATTTCCCCTTTGTCCGACGTCACATAGGCTCCTAACTCCAGGTTTTCCCGCACCGAGAGTTTTCCAAACAACCGCCGGCCTTCGGGCACATAGCTGATGCCCCGCTGTACGGTTTTATGACCGGCAAAGCCGGAAATTTCTTCATCTCGAAAGGTAATTTTTCCGCTGGTGGGCTGGATCAATCCGGCAATGGTTTTCATCAGCGTGGTTTTCCCGGCGCCGTTGGTCCCCACAATGGCCACGAGTTCCCCGGGAAACACCTTAATGGAAACGCCATGGATCACAGGAACGCCGTCATAACCGCAGCAGATATTATCAACCGTGAGCAGGGGAGGTGTCATTTTGTTTCTCCTGTTTCATGCGCTTACTGTATTTTTCACCAAAGTATGCTTTGATCACCTGTTTGTCCTCAATTATTTCCCCCGGTGGACCTTCGGCAATTTTCTCTCCCCCGTCCAGCACCACCACTTTGTCGGCAATGGGCATGATGGCCTCCATGATGTGCTCCACCACCAGAAGCGTTACGCCGTTTTTTCGGATCTGCTGAATGAGTTCTACAGCCGTGTTGATTTCGGTGGCGGTGAGTCCGGCCATGGCTTCATCCAACATAAGCAGTCGGGGGCGTGTGGCCAGGGTTCGTGCCATTTCCAGTCGTTTTTTCAGGCCGATGGGAAGCTCACCGGCCGGGGAATGCGTATATTGGGACAGGTGGCACTGTTCAATGCATTCCAGGGCCATATTCATGGCCGATGCAGTGGATTTTTCTTTTAAAAAAGCGCCGATGAGAACGTTTTCCAGCACGGAAAGCTCTTTTAGGGGCTGCACCACCTGAAAAGTGCGCACTGCACCCATACGGGCCACCTTGTAGGCCGGAGCCCGGGTGATGTCTTTGCCGTCCAGAAGAATGCGCCCGGCCGTGGGACGGTAGTACCCGGAGATGCAGTTGAACAACGTTGTTTTGCCGGCACCGTTGGGACCCAGCAGGCCCACGATGCTGCCCTGTTCCACGTCAAAGGAGACGTCCTTGTTGGCAATGAGCGATCCAAAGGCCATGGTGACCTGTTTTACCGAAAGCAATGCCATGTCAATTTTCCTCCTTTTCTTCAATAGGTGCTTCGGTAAGGCCGGCCCGGCGGCTGCGTCTCTTGGCAATTCCCGAGAGAATTCCCATGATGCCGCTGGGTTGTTTCACCACCACCAGCACAATGAGCAGGCCGAAGATGATCAGATCCACGCCGCTGCCCAGGCTCCCCAGGTAGGCCCGGCTGTATTCCTGAAGAGGGATGAGAACTGCCGCGCCCAGCAAAGGACCGAAAAAGGTGCCGGAGCCGCCCAGAATGGTGATGAGAACAAATTTCATGGACATGTCCAGAGACATAACCATGGGCGGGTCCACCCGGAAGTTGTACTGCACGAAAAACCCGCCGCATAAGGCCGCCAGAAAAGCTGAAGCCCCCATGGCCAAGAGCTTGACCAGGGTGGAGTTCACACCCAGTGATTCAGCGGTCTCCTGTCCTTCCCGCACGGCTTTTAAATAGTATCCGATGCGGTGACGCTCCATCCAGCGTACGGCTCCGAAAATCAGCACAAAGAGGCCCAGTGCCCCGTAATAATAAGGCAGTTTGCTGTCAAACCAGATGAAATTCTTTATCCCTTCGTCCACAAAAGGATAGTCCAGGCCCAAAGCCCCGCCTACCCAGTACCACACCATGAAAAGCCGGTTGAATATCTCCACCATGGCAAAGGTGGCAATGGCAAAGTAATGGCCGGAAAGCTTGAACACGGGCCAGCTGATGACAACGGCGGTCAAGGCCGCCAGCACAGCCCCGACCAGCACTCCGGGCCAGGGGGAGATGCCGTAGGTGACCACGGCCATGCCCGCACCATAGGCCCCGATGCCGAAGAAGACCGAATGGCCGAAGGAGACCTGCCCGCAATAGCCGCCGATGATGTTCCAGGCCTGGGACATGCAGGCGAACAGCAGAATCAGAATGAACACGTGCTGAGTGAATGAACTGTCAAACATCCCGGGCACCACCGGAAGCAGGGCAAAGCCCAGGACCAGCAAAATCCAGATGATGTCTTTTTGTTCAAATCGTTTTATATTCAGTTTGTTATTATCCATGGGTTACCATCCAAAAAAGCCCCGGGGCCGGATCATGACGACCACCAGGTACAGGCCGAAGACCGCCACGTATTTAAACACAGGGGCAATGTAAAAACCACTGAGTGCTTCCACAAGACCGATCAGCAGGGCCGCAAGAAGTGCGCCGAAAATGCTGCCGAATCCGCCCATGGCCACAATCACGAAAGCGATGAGCCCGAACAGTGTGCCCACTTCGGGATGCACGGCCAGATAGGAAGGCATCAGTCCTCCGGCGATACCCACACAGGCCCCGCCCAGACCAAAGACCAGAAGATAAATCCTCTCGGTGTTGATGCCCATGAGTTCCGCTGCTTCCTTGTCCATGGCCGTGGCCTGGATAGCCCACCCCAGGCGGGTGCGGTGGATGAGTACATATGTCAATCCCACCACCACCAGGGCGAAAAGGGCCGTGACCAGCTGGGGCATGGAGATGATCACCCCGCCCAGATGCAGGACTTTTCCCCCGAGAACAGTGTCGGAGAGCAGTCTGAAGTTGGGTGAAAACTGGTTCAGACAGACGTTTTTCAGCATCATGGCCAGACCAAATGTGGCCAGCAGTGAGGAAAGGGGAGGCTTTCCCACGGTATGCCGGATGATGAGCTGATAGGTCAGGGCCGCTACCATAAACACGAACACCCCTGATGCCATCCAGGAAATCAAAGGATCCACATAAAAAATAAATCCCAGCCAGTAGGCCACGTACATGGCGATCATGAGAAATTCACCATGGGCAAAGTTGATCACGTCCATTACGCCCCAGATCAGGCTCAGTCCCACGGCCACCAGTGCATAGAGCATGCCGTTCATCAGCCCGTCCAGGACCACTTGATAAAATATTGTCATAAAAACATTTCCCGATTCTAGTAAGGCTGTTTCCTAAATCCGGAAACAGCCTTGGGTCAAACCTGAAGTTTAGGACTTATCTGTCAGCCCAGGGGGTCATGGGAACCACCGGGTCGGTGTCGGCCAGATCCAGGGGATAGATCCGTTTGTAGGACCCTTCCTGGAGCTGGGTGATGAGGCTCATGGCCTTGATATTCTGACCGCCCGGGGCAAAAGCCACTTTACCGCCCAGGGAAAGGGGAGATTCCCAGGTGTTTTCATGCAGTGTTTTTGCTACGGTTTCATAGTCCAGCGTGCCGGCCTTTTCAATGGCCTGGGCCAGTATCAGGGTGGCCACGGCTTCCTGGATACTGTCGCTGTCAAAAGGAACGCTGGGATTGGTTTTTTTCTTGTAAATTTCTTCCACTGCAGCCACAGCAGGCATGAGTTCAGCAAATTCCGGGGAGTATCCGGTGCCGCCCATGAAGTAGTTGGCATCTTTGCCCAGCTGTTTAGTGATAACGGGATCCTGGTATCCGGTGCAGTAGTTCAGGGCCACCTTGGGGAGCCAGCTCATCTGTTTCATGGTTTTTACCCACAGAGTGTAGTCGCCGCCCAGGCAGGCACCGAATACCACATCGGGATTTTTGGCCTTCAGGGTCTGCACCTCACTGTTGAGGTTGGTGGCACCGGGATTAAAAGGCACGTCCGCCACAACCTGATATCCATGGTCTGCAGCGGCTTTTTTGCCCTCATCAGCGGCATGCTTGCCGAATTCGGTGTTTTCATAAATCAGGCCCACGGTTTTCAGACCGGCATCTTTGGTTTCGTTGAGCCATTTCATCACCTCGACAAATTCCATAGATTCGGTTTCATCGGTGGGGGCCATGCGGAAAAAGTACTTATATCCCCGTTTGGTCAGGGCTGCGGAGCTGGAGCAGCCGCACATGAAGAATTTTTTCTGGCGCTCGGCTACAAAACTGGCCGGTTTGGTCACGGCGCTGTTGTAGCTGCCGATGATGGCATAGACTTTTTCCTGGTTAAACAGACGTTCTGCCTCGGATTTTCCCACATCAGGTTTGCCCTGGTGATCGGCATGTACCAGTTCTATCTTGTAACCGTCCAGCAATCCGGCCTTGTCAGCCAGGGGCACATCGATGTCGCTATGAACGTTGTTGATCAGTTCCACCGCTGTGGCTACCGAAGCCTGACAGCGCTGGCCCGCCAGGGCACAGGATCCGGTCAGGGGAAACAAGGTCCCGATTTTGATGACCTTGTCAGCGGCAATGGCCGGTGATCCCATGAGTCCGCCCATCAATACCACGGCTGACAGTATAATCATGCGTTTGATGATCTGTCTCATATTCCTTCCTCCTGAAATCAATAAGTTTATAAAAAAGTTATGGATTCCCTTCACAAAACAGGGAAAAAAGCACGGTATCCAACCACAGGGTGGGTACGCCTATCCTTATCCTTTGCCTTACATCCAAAATACATGCCAGGACAAAACAAAATTTAACAGGGAACCACCCATCATTGAAAAATGCTTGGACTCACTCGAAAATCAATTACCGATTTAAAGAAATATCGGAGACCTCGTCACAGCAGGCATAGAACAATTCACCAAATGTCCTGTCATCAGTCTCTATCCGATGCTGATACGCCAAAAATATATACCGCAGGAAAACAATCGTGGTGTGGGCCACCAAGGCATCATAGTCGCGGCATTGCAACTCCTTTGCCAACTTCAGATGCAGCTTGTCCACCCTTTAACGTTACCAACGCATTTGCCAGCATCTTTGCCAAATGCCAGATTGTCGTTGGTTGCTATGCCCCTGAAGAAAATTTCCCCCCACAAAAGGCAGGGTGAATATAGCCAAAATCAAGGTGCGCACGCTATGCCCATGTCGTTTTCTAATGCCGCAAGAGATCAACATATTATTTACAATATGTAAAAAATACTGACGGGAACAAATCCAGAAAATTATTAAAAATGACCCCGGTTTCAGCCCTGGTTTCTTCTGAATTCACGGGCAAGCCGAACAATCCATCGTCAAGGAGCCGTTCATGATACCGAAGACAACCCAACTCGGGGATGTCTCTGCATAGCCATCCTTCTCGCTGGATTGGTCAAAACATCTCAAGCATCCCGGATCGGCAGAGTGATGACAAACGCGGCCCCCTGGCCTTCCTTGCTGGAGACATCCAGCCATCCGCCGTGACCGGCAATGATGTTGTAGGAAATGCTCAGTCCCAAGCCCGTGCCGTGGTCCTTGGTGGTGAAAAACGGGTTGAATATTTCAGATTGAATGTTATCGGGAATGCCCGGGCCGTCATCCATGATCCGGATGATGGCCACCTTTTCCAGGGGATGGACAAACCGTTCCTCTTCGCTGATGATGATCCGGCCGTCATGTTTGATGGCTTCGCACGCATTGATGATAATGTTGACAATCACTTCCTTGAGCTGTTCCGGATCGATGCGGGTCGAAGAAAGCGGAACACTGCGGACCAGTTTGATCGATACCCGATAGGATTGGAGCCGCTGCTCCAGCAGGTTCAGGGCACTGTCAACAATCAGTGACGGGCTCATGTCCCGGGTTTTGAGACGGGGGGGTCTGGAGAATTCCAGAAAATTGTCCACGATTTTGTTGATCTGCTGAATTTCGCCTGAAATCACATTAAAATCCTCCTGCTGGGCATCGGTGAATTCGCAGGACCGGTTCAGGGAAAACAACCGCATCTTGACGGATGTCAGGGGATTCCGGATGCTGTGGGCCGTGCCGGCGGCCAGTTTTCCCAAAAGTGCCATTTTTTCCGACTGCAACAGGGTTTCCTGACTTTTTTTCAGATCCTGGTGCACCTGTTCCGTGTTTTTGATCAGCCCGTGAACGCTCAGTTCCAGGGCTGCCACCTCATTGGCCGGCCTTGGAAAATCCCCTTGATTATAGGCTTCTTCCGCAATTTTCCGGATGGGACCCAGAATATGTCGGGCAAAGATATAATTGATCAGAAGTGAGAGAATAATGACGATGATGATGGCCATGAGCGCCATATACCGCAACCGGTTGGATTCTTCCCGGCTGGTTTCAATGGCCGCGGAAATTTTGTTCTTATGAAAGGTCTTGAACTGTTCACACAGGTCCAGGATCTGGGCAAAATTTTCCCGGGTGGTTTCATGAATGGCATAGCCTTTCTGAAATTCTCCGGATATGTAAAGGTCAATGACCCTGTCTTTGGTGGTGATGTAATCGACATATTTGGATTCGATCTGGGCGATGGCCTCTTTTTCCCAGTCTTCTTCCACCAGAGATTTGACGCTGTCCATATGATTTGTGAACGTATCCCGGATCTGATGCAGCCGGTCGATCCAGGCCGGGTTCTTGTCCAGCAGATAGTAGGATACAAATCCCTTGTGTTTGACTAAAGCGGCAGCCAGGCTTTCCGCCGACTGGTACACCACAATGTTTTTGTCGATAATGGTCTGGAAAATTTTTTCCGTCTTGTAGGTGTACCAGATCATCAAGAGCCCGCCGATGACAGTGATGCTCACCAGAATGGCATTGACCATGTAAATTCTGTTTTTAAGGCTCAACAAAAGCATGGGCTTCTCTTTCAATGGATGCCAGATATTTGAAATAAGTGGTCAGATAAAAAGACAGAGGCCGTGAAAAATGTCTGCCTAAAATCCCGTCCACAAACAGCCGGCTGATATGCTGCTCATGGACCAGGATGTGCTGGGACTGAAAAAAGATGGTCCTTTCTTCCGGGGTGAGCCGGGAGACCATGTCCAGTATGGTCATCCGGGCCCGGGGCTGGTACATCCAGAAATAAAACAGATCCAGGGAATGAATGATGACCATGACGGCCAGATCCTTGACTTCCGCATTCCGGCTTGCGAACAGGGCTTCGGGTTTTTCCAGAATTTTAAGTTCTTCGGTTTCCGGAAACAGCATTTCCAGTTTGGCATAGGTGTCGAACAGGTCCGTGAATTTCTTTTTGACATCCCGTTTTCGTAAGTTGAGGTTCTGGAACCGGTCCACGGCTCCTTCAATCACTCCGGCCACCGTGTCTGATGCTGCCTTGGAAATAATGGCGGCCCATTTTTGCAGCACCGCGTCCACACCCGGTACATTGAAAAAAAACAAGATTCCCCCGATGGCCGTGTTAAATGCCAGTGCCACGGGAATGGACAGAATGCTTCTGAAAAAGTTACCCGTGACCATGCCTTTGGGAAGGCCGCGAAAGGCGTTGTGGGCGGACAGGTACAGTCCGTTGACCAGCCCCATGACCGCATACAGGGCCAGGGGGCTGGTATGGGTATTGATGCCCAACGTATTGTCCAGAAGCGTTGTTTTGACCAGCCAGTCCAGCAGGGGCACGGAAAAGCCGGTAAAGAAAAGCGCGTCTGTGAGCCGGTCCCAGCTCACATAATTATTCCATTTGGTCAGCGACGAGCGTTTGAGCCCCCCGCCCCCGAGAACGGATTGCAGAACAACCCTGAAACCGGTAATTCCAAACCAGATAAACGCGCCGAACCAGGCCAGAAACCACCAGTCCTTGGTAAGAAAAAAACAGACAAATGCCGGGATGAACCCCAGGGTGATTTTTAAACTGTTTTTCAATTTGGTGTTCAGGTTTTTCCATATTCTGAACAAAGAGGTTTTCCGGATGCCGGACAGATCTTCTTCCGGCAGAAGACCGTTGGTGTTTTGTTTCTGCATGCCTCCCAACGTGACCACGTTGCCTTTTTTTTTCATATCCAGGGAAAAGGATTCAAAAACCCATTCTTTTTTTTTGACAAACCGGATCTGATCCAGGCCGGGCAGCCACTGGAGAACCGCCAGTATCCACTGAAAAAATCGATGCATTTTTTCAGTGGATACGGCTGTCATCTGTTGGCTGACGCTGATGTTTGCCGGGAGAATCAACCGGTCTTTTTTTTGGGTATGAAGTTGTTTTTGGGCCCGGAAAGGCAGGGTGCTTATGATTCCGAATCCCATGCCGTAAGTCTGGTGAGATTTGCCCGTGGAATCACTGCCGATCCTTGATTTAAGGGGATATGAAGCATACATGTTTTTGAGTGCATCGATATCATATAAAATCGGGTACAGTTTAACCAGCTGCTCCCGGTGATCCGGGGGGGCACTTTTTTCCACCCGGGAAATGATCTGGCGGACTTGGCGTTTCAGTTTCAGAAGACTGTTGCCGTTGATGGCTTTTTGCAGTTCATTGACGGCAAACAAATGGTCCGTTTTTCCGGAAACAAAATTTTTCAGATTGATGATCTCAAGCCGGGTGACCAGGCCTTTGGATTCATACAGGATCTCAAGCACATCTTCCGGTGCCAGGTTGTCCAGCTTGAGGGTGATGCGAAAATCACACAGCAGCTGGCCGATGGATTCAAGAAACTGAATATGGGTCAGTTTCAACCGGTCCGGCAGATCCGGGTCATTTGCGGTAATAAGGGATTCAAAAATATCGGGATGCTGGCCGGGAATCAAATAGGTATCCAGGATCTGTTTGACATTGAATTGATCCATCTGTTCGATCAGGGTGCGGATCCGGACCCGTTCGGTTTCATCTGCCTGATTAAAAATCTCATGCAGTTCCGCCACTCGTTTTTTCATGGCCTCCAGTGCCGTGGCGTGGATAAATTCCGCCAGATGGGGCACGGAAGGCTGTCCGGGAAAGGCAAAATTCAAAAAATCCTCCGGGCACAGAGGCGGCAGGTCAATATCCAGGTGCCGGCACATCTCTTTGAGGTGCTGCTCATTGAAGCGTTGCAACAGATTGAGTACCTGTTTTTCCTGGAATTTCAGCACCTGTTTGCCCTGGGCCATGAACTGCACCACGTGGGGTTCCGCCAGAAAGCACAGAAAGGATTCCGCGTCGGTCAGCCCTCGGGAGACCCAGATGAATGACACATACCCGTCCCGGTACCGGGTCTTGAATTCAATGCCGATGCGCAGGTCGATCTCCATGATCTTTGCCGCTTCAATGAGTTCCAGGGCAAACCTGGGTTCGATATAGTGGTAATAGATGACCCGCAGCCGCCGGATTCCTTTGATCCACGCGTCCATGATCAGATGGGTGGGGGATTTTCGGCCCGAGGTGTTGGCATCGTGGACATGGTCGTCAAACGTGACCTGGTTCCATTCCTCCGGCATTTCCAGGAGATGGTAATGGGCCAGCAGTCTTCGGACCAGTCTGGGTTTACCGAACGCAGCCAGCCGGAAGGTATGGGCCAGGGCCAGCTGGCGGGCATCATTGCCTTTGGCCCGGACCAGCTCTTTCATGATCTGCAGCAGGACCCGGGCCGTGTTTTTGGGCATTGGACCGTCTGCCGTGTCAAGGACTTCAGCTTTCAAGGCTCTCAGGGCTGCCAGGCGGTTTTCAATGGCCCCTCTTTCCATGGATTCCAGCAGGCTGACAATGGCATAAGCCGTATGAAGCCCTTTGGATTCAGCCAGTTCCTTGATGCCCAGGGGATGGAAAAACCGGTAATAGAGTTTCCGGACATACCCCGGCCGGATATCCGCATCATACACGGAATTGACAATCCGAATCAGTTCATGGTCCCGTGAATCAAAAAATATGACATCCAATCGGTTCAAATCCATTTCAGTTACAAAAATCCCGGTGCGGTTGTTTTTCTATCGATCATAGTCCGGCCCACGGATTTAATCAAGATCCAGATCATCGGTTTCGATGATCAATTCATATTCTCCGCCGCCTGCCGCCCGGTTGATGGCAAATCCCAGTTTTCCGCCCAGTTTGAGCATCTGGGTGTTTTCTGAAAGTACCAGCCCCATAACCCGCCGGATGCCCATCTGCCGGGCCGCTTTCAGGCACTGGGTCAAAAGCGAGGAACCGATGCCTTTGCCCTGCCAGTCATCACTGATGGCAATGGCGAATTCCGCCTGGGTTTTATCGGGGAACACAATGATCCGGCAAACCCCGGCCATTTTCTGGTTTTGCTCATTTCCCATCAAAGCCACCAGAGCGATCTCCCGGTCATAATCGATCTGGGTCAGTTTGATGAGCATGTCCCTGGACAATTCTTTCAAAGGGGAGAAAAACCGCATGTATTTGCTTCGGGATGACAGGGAATGAAAATGATCGATCATCAGGTCTGCGTCGCTGGGCCGGATGGGGCGGATAAAAAACGGCTGACCGTCCACGGTTTCCCCCAAAGATTCATACTGCCAGGGGTAGGAGCTGATAATCAGATGCATGGGAGAGGGCACGGATGCCGGTGCAATAAACACCCGGGCATCCACGGCCGTTAAAACCCCGTTTCTCACCATCAACGGATTGATGTCCAGAATTTCAATTTCAGGAAAATCGGTCATCAGTCTTCCCACCCGAATCAGCAGCTCTTCCAGGCGTGCCATATCAATGGGTTGAATGTTTCTGAATCCCTTGAGAACGGATGCGATTTTTGTCTTTCCGATCAAATGGGCGGCAAGCATGCGGTTCAGGGGCGGCAGACCCATGGATATGTCTTTGAACACTTCCGTTAACACGCCGCCCATACCGAAAAGAATCACCGGACCGAAATGGGGATCTTTTTTGGCACCGATGAACAGTTCAAAATCAGCCCGATCCTGCATGGACTGAACAGTGACACCCGTGATGTGTGCACCAGGAAAATGCTGTCTGGCGTTTGCCATAATCTGACTGTAGGCGGTCTTGACATCTTCGGGCGTATTGAGATTCAGGGCTACGCCGCTGCAGTCTGATTTATGGGGGATGTCCCGGGAACAGATTTTCAGCACCACGGGGAATCCCGTCCGGGCCGCCATTTCCAGGGCCGCTTCCCGGGTGTCGGCGATTTTTGTGTCATTAACGGGAATGCCGTATGCCTCCATCAGGGCCTTGGCCGTATTTTCCAGAAGACAGGTGTCTTTTCCCGCCATTGCGTTTTGAATGATTTTACCGGCAATATCCCGGTGAATGATCAGCTTGGTGTCCGTGCGGATAGGGATCTGGGTCAGCCGTTCAATGTTTTTTCCATATTCATACAGGTTTTTGAATGCCCGGACCGCCCGTTCCGCCGAGTCATAGGTGACAATCCCGGCCTGATTGAACACCTGTCTGGCCTTTGCCACATTGTCACCGCCGATCCAGGCGGTGAACACGGGACAAGAAATCGTCTGAAGCTGGGGGATCAGAAGCTCGGCCAGTGCCTGGGTATCCATGGTGCCGGCCGGTGAGCAGATCAGCAGCAGGGCATCGGTTTTCGGATCAGCGGCACAGTGTTTGACCGTATCTATATAAGCGGATGCCGGGGTGTCCCCTAAAATGTCAACGGGATTGCTCCGGCTCCAGTTGTCAGGCAGCAGTGCATCGAGTCGGTCCAGGGTTTCCCGAGACAACGGGGCCGGTTCCATGCCGTAAGATGCCAGGGCATCGGCCGCCATGACTCCGGGGCCGCCGGCATTGGTGATGATGGTCAGGCCGCTTCCTTTGGGCCTTTGCTGTTTTGCCAGAAACTGGGCACCGTCGAACAGCTCTTCAAATTCCGTGACCCTGAGAATGCCGGCCCGCTGGAAGGCCGTGTCATACAGGATGTCTTCTTTGGCCATGGCCCCGGTGTGGGATGCGGCGGCTTTGGCCCCGGCCCTGGATCTTCCGGATTTGAGGACAATGATGGGCTTGATGCGGGACACGGCCCGGGCCGCGCTCATGAAATTCCGGATATGGGTGATGTCTTCCATATACATCACAATACTTGCCACAGATCTCTGGGACCCCAGATAATCGATCATGTCGGCAAAATCCACATCCACCATGGAGCCTAAGCTGACAAAATGGCTGAACCCCACGTTTTCCCGAAGGGCCAGATCCAGCACGGAGGTGCACACGGCACCGCTCTGGGATAAAAATGCCATGTTGCCGGGCATAGGTGTCAGGTGGGCGAAACTGGCATTCAGGGAAACGGCCGTGTTCATGATGCCAAGGCAGTTGGGACCGATGATTCTGAGGTCGGATTTTTGGGCAGCTGCCAGGATCTGTTTTTCAATGGCCTGTCCTTTGGCACCGGACTCCCGTCCGCCGGATGATACCACCACAGCGCCGGCAATGCCTTTTTCCCCGCACGCCGCCACCAGTTCCGGCACCATCTGGATGGGGGTGGCAATCACTGCCATGTCCACGGCTTTTTCAATCTCCTGAACCCGGGACACACAAGGCCGGTCAAACACTTTCCTGTGCCTGGGGTTGACGGGAAACACATCATAGTTTCCTTTGCCGGCGAGCAGGTTTTTCATCATGGCACAGCCCACAGACCCCTTTTTTTCACTGGCCCCGATCACTGCCACGCTTTTGGGTTTGAACAGCCGGTCCAGATGATGCGTACTCATAACAGCACTCCTTGTCTTGGGTATTTGTTTTCAAACCGTTGTTTCAATGTCAGGAACGGACACTCATCACGGGCACAGGCGAGTGCCGGAACAGTTTTTCCGCCACAGACCCAAAAAGAAATTCCTTGAAATTGGTCCGGCCCTTGGGTCCGAACACGAGAAAATCCGCATTTTCTCTTCGGACGATTTCCAGGATTTCCACATGGGGCACCCCATGGCTGATGCGGATTTTCACCGGCATATCATCCATGGCAGGAATGCCTTTGACCAGGGTTCTTAATTTCATTTTCCGCCGGTCCATCTCTTCTCCTAAAAATTTAGCCGGATCAAACTGGTTGGGATGTTCGGCATTGACCGCTTTTTCCATGGCATCCATCTCTTTTTGATTGATGATATTGATCAGAACCATCCGGGCCTGGGTCAGATTCGCCGTTTCCACGGCATACGCCAGTGTGTCCCGGGAATATCCGGAAAAATCGATGGCCACCCCTATTTTTGAGATTTTATCAGGTTGCTTTTTCATTATAGCCTTCCCCCTTGTTTGAATTTTTCAGGATCTCTGACACACACCACCGGCACCTTTGCGTGGCGGAACACTTTTTCCGCCGCGCTGCCGAACAATACCCGTGACAGGTTTCCCCGGCCTTTGTTGGCAATGACGATCAGATCGATGTTTTCATTTTCCGCTGTTTTCAGGATACGCTCATAGGGAATGCCCGTGTCCACCATCAGGTGCATTTTTGACTTGTCATCAAAAAAATGTTCCTTGACCAGCTGTTTCAGCTGGGTATGCCGGTCTTTTTTCCAGTCCTCCACGCAGTCTTCCACGCTCAGCATCACAGGCCCCTGGGTCGGAAAATATCCCACCGCCATTCTGATGCCGTTGATGTCCCGCTGGTTGATCACATTCAGAACAACAATCTGCATGTCCGAAGCAGAGGCCAGTTCCACGGCATAGCTCAATACCATCATGGTGTAATCTGAAAAATCAACGCAGGCCAGGATTTTATTTATTTTTCGGTTCATGGGTCATCTCCTGTAAATCCTTGGTTAAAAAAGTTTCCGGTATCCCCGGGACAGGTCTGCGGCATAATATAATTGTCCGATCTCACTGAATGTCTCCACCAGACTGGAGAAACCATCCGGGTCGATATCAAAGGCATGGAAATACACTTTTCTGTATCCATCTTCAATGTCATCATATGAGGTCAGGATGCTGCACAGACGTCCCCCCTTTGCCCGGACCATGTCCGTGAATTTCTTGATGAGACCGGGCCGGTCCTGGAGTCGGGTGGCAAAGATCTGGCCTGTAGTCGCGACCCCGGTGAAAGAGACAAAACACCGGAATATATCGCTTTTTGTCAAAATCCCTGCCATCTTGTTTGAATGATCCATCACGGGCATGCCGGAAATTCCTTTTTTCAGCATAATCACGGCAGCCTCATCCACGGTGTGATCCTGGGGAATGGTGATGACGGGTTTGGTCATAACGGCGCTCACTTTTATGGAATCCAGCAGTGCCGGCAGTTCGAACCGGTCCAGGGTGGTCGCATCCGAGGGCATGGCTTTTTTCAGGTCTCCGTCCGTAACAATGCCGGCCAGGTCATTGTTTTTGATCACCGGGACCATGGAAATCACCCGGGTTCGAAACAGTTTGGCCGCATCATTTAATGATTCGTCATGGTTGATGGTAATGACGGGTTTGCTCATCCATTCTTTTATCAACATGGTTTGCCTCCTTATGGGTTACGTTGATATCCATAGGAGCAAAAGGTATGCCAGTGGATGGATTTGATGCAATACTCTGAAATTATGAAGAATTTTAATATTTTTTATAAAAAAGGAATCAGAACACACCCGGTGGATCAACCGATTTTTTTTCAATGTGAGAAAAAATCTGACACCTGCAGATCTGACACATTGGAGAAAGAAACAAAAAAATAGTCGGGTCAGTCGGAAATCCGGGTCTGCATCCGGATATTGTATTTTTCAATTTTGGCATGAAGGGTAGGGCGGGACATGCCCAGCAGCTTGGCCGCCTGGGTGCGGTTTCCATCCGTGGATACCAGCGCTTCTGAAATGACAATGCCTGAAATGATATCCACAAAATCGTCAAACCCGTAAGAATTCGATTCACCGGCCATATTCTGTCTGACCCACTGTCGGATGGTATCAAGGGAAATGTCATGGGTGTGGTTGTTTTCATGACGGTGATGAATGATCTGGACCAGGTCAGATGCGGCAATGGGAGCCCCGCGGTTGAAAATCAACACTTTCTGGATCAGGTTCCCCAGCTCTCTGACATTTCCCGGCCATTCATAGTCGTTTAAAAGCGTCAGCGCTTCATCATGAATTCCGGGGTTGTCCATTTTCAACTCATGGGAAAGTTTCTGCAGATAATAGGCAATCAGTCCGGGAATGTCGTCTTTGCGATCCCGCAAAGGGGGCAGTTCAATGGTGACGACCTTGAGCCGAAAATACAGGTCTTCTCGGAATTTGTTATTTTCAATGGCCTGTTCCAGGTTCTGATGGGTGGCGGCGATGATCCGGACATCCACGGGAATGGTTTCTTCACCGCCTAAACGCTCAATGCTTTTTTCCTGGAGCAGCCGCAGGATTTTGGCCTGGATGCTTAAAGGCATGTCTCCGATTTCATCCAGAAACACGGTGCCCCCGTTGGCTTGTTCTATTTTCCCAATGTGCTTCTGGGAGGCACCCGTGAACGCCCCTTTTTCATATCCGAACAATTCGCTTTCCAGCAGGGTTTCCGGTATGGCCACGCAATTGATGATCAGAAACGGTTTGTCCGCCCGGGCGCCATGCTGGTAAACGGCCCGTGCCACCAGTTCCTTGCCCGTGCCGGATTCGCCCCGGATCAGAATGGTGGCATCGGTCTGGGCCACCCGGCCGATGGCTTTATACACGGTCTGCATGGCCCGGCTCTGGCCGATGATGGCATCTCCGGATTGATTGTCAGGCAACGCATCCACGGCAACCGGGGATTTCATGAAATACCCGGCATCGATGGCTTGGGTGATGAGATTCAGCATTTCAGGAATCTCAAAGGGCTTGAGCACATAGTCATAGGCCCCCATTTTGGTGGCTTCGATGGCGGTTTCCGTGGTGCCGAAAGCCGTGACAATGATCACCGGCAGCTTAGGATCCTTTTTTTTGATCTGTTTGAAGGTTTCCATGCCGTCCATGCCCGGCAGCCGCATGTCCAGAATCACCAGATCCAGGGGCTGCTGGGTTATGATGTCAACACCGGCCTCTCCCGAGGCCGCCCCCAGCACGGAATAGTTTTCTTCTCTCAACAGCTTGCAGAAGCTGATGCGCAACTGATCATCGTCATCTATCACCAGAATGGTATTCATTAGACCTGTCCTGTCACTGGCTATGGCCGAGTATTGCCTGAAAAAATCGTTCTCCGGCTGGTCAGATATACCACGGACGACCCGCCGGTTCAATACATATGCGCGTTTGTCCTGTCAAAAGGGATGCCATGGCAAAGATCAATGCCCGTGCGGCGGATGGCCGGAGTCATTGGATTATTTTTCGGGAACCGAATTTTTGTTCAAACGCACAGGCCACAATTTTTGCCGCTTCTGACGCACCGGTAAGATGATCCCTGTTGATGACCAGATCAATCCCGTCCAGGTCGGTTTCATCTTTCTGATAAATGGTTTTGAAAAACTGCCGCTGTTCTTTGTCACACCTTTCCAGGTGGGCCTGGGCCTCGGTTTCTTCAATGTCTAAAATATTTGCCACGCGCTTGACCCGGTATCTGGTGCTGCAAACGATCCTGACAGATAAAGTCAGGTCCCGGGGAAGGATCAGATAGGTGCCTCTTCCCACAAAGATCGTGGGCTCCATGGAAGCCATGGCCGTGACGGTTTTTGTCAGTTGTCTGGCATAATCACTTTTAATGAATGTCTTTTCACTGGTGAGCATGGCAAACAATTCACTCATGCGGCCTGGATAGCGTTCGTCGAACAGCTCGATGAGCTTCATGGACAGACTGGTATCCTGTGCCATATGCTCCATGATCTGCCGGTCAACCACCCGGTACGCAATGATCCGGGACAATTCATCTGCGATTTCCAGAGCGCCGACACCGATCTGCCGTGAAAAACAGATGCAGGGGAGCACTTTTGCTCGCGCTGTTTCCTTTTTTTTGCGTGCTTCTTTTTGTGCCCAGGTTTTAAAATACGTTTCCACCCATTGATCCGGGGTCTGGCGCTTTTTCCCATAAAATCCCGGCTGATACCCGGTTGGTTTTGTTTTTTCCCCCATAATACATCCCCTTTTATAATGAATATTGTTTAGAGAGCCCGGGTTTTCCTGTTTTTTGCAAACAGCAGAATTTTATTCTGCAACGGTCAAAAGGTTGTTGGCGGTACCGAAACAGTTTTGGCAGATCCGGGGATTGACCGGGTCCATCTGCCATTTGCCATCCACAACAAATTTATATTCATAGGTGTCGGGAGAAAGCATCAATCTGGTTTCCCAGGCCCCGTTTCTGCTTTTTTTCAACACATGTTTCTCAGGATTCCACTGGTTGAAGTCGCCGGCCAGCAACACAGTTTCAGCCTGGGGGGCATGCAATGCGAATGCAATTTTTTTTCGACGTTTTTTTTGTTTTTTCTCGCTCATCTGGAACCTCCTTTGCAAGGTAATTATGTCGTTGTGTCATGGCAATAGCGCTGACTATGGACTTAGGAGCAATTTGCATGCCAGTTTTTACAAGGTATTTTCCCTCATTGGAAAGCGGCTGGATGCCGGAATTGATCCGGAAAAGATCCGTCGTATGTTTAAAAAATGAGTCAGTGTTTTTATCAGGTTGTAAAAAAAACTGACACAAAGAAATGATATATCATTTGTCTTTGACAAGAAAACAGTTGATACAATAAGAATGAACTAAAATGGATGAAATTAAGTTATAATGCGGATAAAAATGATAACCATTTATCTGGAACAGGATAACCTGTGGCTGAAATACTGAATAAAAGAAATCATGGGCCGGCATACTATGCAGACTTCAGGTTGAAGATCGCCCTTCGCATTGTCATTGTTTCTTTGGCGCCACTGGTGCTGGTAACCGGCATTATCCTTTACCAGTTCCATGTGTATGCCAACCAGATGGTGCATGCCCATCTGGATCAGCTGGTACTCAAGCACCGGCAGAAAATTGATGATTTTTTGAAGCAGAAACTCAGTGATATCAGTTATCTGTCCAAAAGCTATCAATTCTCCCAGCTTAAAGAAAAGCCGTTCCTCCAGCAGCGGCTGCGGGCCCTTCAGGTGGATTACAGCTATGTGTTTGTGGATCTGGGGGTCATCGATGACAATGGCCGTCAAGTGTCCTATGCCGGTCCGTTTGATCTGGATCAGGCGGATTACAGTGATTCGGAATGGTTTCACAAAGCCCGGGCCAGGGATACCTATATCAGCGATGTGTTCCTGGGCATGCGGGGACAACCTCACTTCATTGTGGCGGTCAAACGGGAATGGCAGGGCCGGATGTGGCTGGTTCGGGCCACCATTGATTTCATGGCTTTCAATACCCTGGTGGAAGATTTCACCATGGGCAAAACCGGCACTGCGTTTATCCTGAACCGCCAGGGTGAGTTTCAGACCCGGGCTCCCAAAGGTACACTCAAGCTGACCCTGCAGCAGTATAAAAATTTGTTTAAAATGGGAGAAGATGCCCGGGGAAATAAAACCGGAGACCATATTATCGCTCCGTCCGTATTGGGCCAGAACGATCTGTTTCAGATTGCCCGGGAATATGAACCCAAAATAGACCGGTATACGGCCAGCCCCCCCCATAAATACACCACGTTCACCGTTGAAAAAAAAGGAGAAGACAGCACCCGGTGTCTGGTGGTCGCTGCGTTTCTCAAAAATGACGACTGGCTTTTGATTTTTCAGCAGGAGAAAAAAGATGCCTTTGCCAAGCTCAATGAAACCCAGCTCATCGCTGTATTTATTACGTTTGCTGGCGCCCTGCTCATCATTTTTATGGCATTTTTTATATCCGGACAACTGGTGAAGCGCATTGCACGGCTGGATTCTGAAAAAGAGGTGATGAACCAGCAGATCGTGGAAACCGGTAAGCTGGCCTCTATCGGGGAGCTGGCTGCCGGCATTGCCCATGAAATCAACAATCCCGTGGCCATTATGGTGGAAGAAGCCGGCTGGATCCAGGACCTGCTCAGTGAGGGGATTGACAAAGGGGACAATTTTGAGGAATTCAAACGGGCACTAAATCAGATTCAAACCCAGGGGCACCGGTGCAAAGGCATCACCCATAAACTGCTCAGCTTTGCCAGAAAAACCGATTCCCGGGTGGAAACCCTTCAGATCAACGAGTTTGTGACGGAAGTGGTGGATCTGTTATCCCAGAAATTCAAATATGCCAATATCAATGTGGATGTGCAACTGAATTCTAAACTACCGACTATTCAGGCGTCTGCCACGGAAATTCAGCAGGTGCTCATGAACATATTGCAGAACGCGGTATATGCCATGGAGAAAACCGGAGGCAAAATTATCATCATGACCGGGATGGATGACCAGCATCTTTCAGTATCAATCAAAGATACCGGTCCCGGGATTCCTTCGGATAATCTGGCAAGAATATTTGATCCGTTTTTCACCACCCGGCCGGTGGGGAAGGGGACCGGTCTGGGCCTTTCCATCTGCTATGGGATCATCAATAAAATGGGGGGCCGGATCGATGTGGAGAGCAAAGTGGACGAGGGAACAATGTTTACAATTGTGCTGCCGTTGAAAAACCCAGCACCAATATTTAAGGAGAATATATAACCATGGCCATTGCAAACATTTTACTTGTGGATGATGAAGTGCCGTTCGTAGACACCATGATCAAACGTTTGACCAAGCGGAACATGGATGTTCTGCCGGCATACGGCGGTGAAGACGCGTTGAAAAAGCTGGCGGAAAACAAACGGGTGGAAGTGGTGATTCTGGATGTCAAGATGCCGGGTATGGACGGACTTGAGACACTCAAGGAGATCAAAAAAGAGTTTCCATTGGTGGAAGTGATCATGCTGACCGGGCATGCAACGGTTGAATCCGCCATCGATGGGATGAAACTGGGCGCGTTTGATTATCTGATGAAGCCCAGCGATATTGATCTTCTGGTGGAAAAAGTGACGGAAGCGGCTGCAAAAAAGCGCCGGCATGAAGAAAAAATCATTGAAGCACAGATGCGGAAGATTACCACCCGGGGTCGCTGATCATCCATGCAACCCCTGCATTGACAACGCAATTTTTATATCCGCCCCCATCCGGCCTACTAAAATGATGTATGCCGGGTGGGGCAGGGTTTTATGGTTCAGATTTTGATTTTTTTTCAAATGCTTCCTGGATTTTATCAACCAGCGTATCAAATTCACAGGGCTTCATGAGATAGTCAAATGCGCCCAGTGCAAGGCCCTGATCACAGGCGGCGGCTGAGCCGTGTCCCGTGAGCATGATTACCTGAAGGGTGGGGTCCACCTGTTTGGCGATTTTCAGCACCTCGATGCCGTCCATATCCGGCATTTTAAGGTCCAGAACCGCCACATCAAATTGCCGGGTGCGTAACACCAGCAACGCCTCCGGGCTGGTGTACGCCTTTGTAACGTCAAACCCCCGTTTGCCGAGCCGGTTGGCAAGGACATCCGCGTAAGCGGTTTCATCATCCACCAGCAGGACCCGGATTTTGACCTTCGGGTGGGTGTCTGGTTTGTTTTTGGATTCGGTGTATTTTTTTTCTTCTGTCATATCTGGAACATGCCTGCCTTATTTTTTAACCGGTAAGGTAATGGTGAATGTGGTGCCTTTGTTGACTTCGCTTTCAACGGAAATCAATCCCCCCAGGCCGGTGATAATTCCCCAGGAAACATAAAGGCCCATACCTGTGCCCTGATCCGCCTCTTTGGTGGTGAAAAAAGGCTCGAAAATCCGGGAAATATTTTCCTTTGAAATGCCGCAACCCGTGTCCTTGACAATGATTTTTGCTTCTTCCATAGAAGCGTTCAGGCTGACAATTATCCGCCCGCCTTGCTCCGTGGCCTGGATGGAATTGGACAACAGATTGAGCAGTACCTGAAGCAGCTGCAAAGGATCGGTCCAGGAAAAGAGACAGGGTTCTCTGGTTTCCAGGTGGATGGCAATATTTTTGAGGGCCGCCTCGGGTTCCACCAGGGTGATGGCTTCTTCAGACAGTTTTTTGAGGTCCACCTCCACAAAGGTGGAAGGATCCGCCATTTCCGTTGTCTGGGTTTTAACGGCCTGGAGCAGCTGCTGGGTGATCTTTCCCGCCCGTTTGACAGCTTTGTTGATACGTTCCAGCCCTTTATTGAAATCATCCCTGCGGGGTATGCCCTGCATGTCCGGTTTTTCCAGAATCTGCTGAAGCCATCCGGCCGAGTCCTGGATCACGGCCAAGGGGTTGTTGATTTCATGGGCCACGCCGCTGGCCATGGTACCCAGTGCCACCAGCCGTTCCGCCACCACCATCTGCTGCTTGATCTGTTCTTTAAAGGCCGCCTCTTTTTTTTCAGCCAGAATCCGCTGAATTTTATGGAAGGCCTGCTTGATCTTACGAACCAGATGCTCCAGTTCAATGGGTTTGCTCAGATAATCAAAGGCACCTGATTTAATTCCTTCCACGCCGCCGTGGATGTCTGCATGGCCGGTCAGCATGATCACCTCAAGCAGGTCGTGTTTTTCCTTGATCCGTTTGAGGCATTCAATGCCGTCCATGCCCGGCATTTTGACATCCATGATAACGACATCCACTGGTGCGTCTTCCAGCATCTGGAGCGCTTTTTCCCCCCCGTCCGTTTCCCGGACGTTGATGCCCCGCCGTTTCAGGCGTTTGGCAATAATCTGCCGGAAATCATTCTCATCATCCACCAGCAGAATGTTGATATCTTCGGTCACATCGGGTTGATCCACCATAGACCTCTTTTTATGTTCATATTTTGCTCTGGCGCAGCAGTATGGCAGCTTCTGCCTTCTGAATCCGTTCCATCTGTTCTTTTCTGCGTTCTTTTGCCTTGGTGAGTTTTTCCGTCAACTCTTTGAAATCCGCCGGTTTGAGCAGAAAATCAAACGCGCCCAGCTTCATGCCTTCAACTGCCGACTGAATGGTGCCGTGTCCGGTGAGCAGGATCACTTCCACCAGCGGATGGCGCTTCTTGATTTGCTTCAGGGTCTCAATGCCGTCCATGCCCGGCATTTTAACATCCAGAATGATGACATCCACCTGGGTTTTTTCCAGGGTGTCCAGACATTCCTGTCCATTATAAGCGGCGATGACGTTTTCCTCGTTTTCCTTGAGCCGTAAACTCAGCATTTCAACAAAATCTTTTTCATCATCAACCAGCATGATTTTACTTGTTGTTTTAAACACGGTAATCTCCTGTTCCTGAATTGTTGGATAGTCAACTACCCATCCGGGCAGGATGGTCATTATCATACCCTGCCCGTGAATGGATAGAAAGTTTTTTTGTTAAAAATGATGGCAGTCATTTTTTATCAAGTTATTTGACAAACCCGATCAAAGGCCAGTATATCAGCATGCTTGCCACACAGACCACCAGCAGGAGCAGACACCAGGGCACGGCCACTTTGATGAAGTCTTTCTGGGAAAAATATCCGGTGCTGTAAGCAATAATGGTGGGCGGGCATCCGATGACCAGCATGATAAACGAGGTGGTCATGGGTGCCATCATGGCAACGGACTGGGGCGACATCTCCATCATTTCCGCCATGGGCAGAGTGATGGGCAGCATCAACGCCACGGCCGCTGAGTTGGACATCAGGCTGGAAAGAAACGAGCCGAAAAATCCCATGCCATAATACACCACCACCATGGGTTTTCCTTCCAGAAGAGGCAGACACACCTCTGCCAGGTAACGTCCGGCCCCGCTGTCCAGCATGGCTACCCCCAAAGAGACCCCGGCCCCGAACACGATCCAGGATTCCCAGGGAAATTTGTCACAGATGGTTCTGAAGGTGATCCATCCGGGTCCGCAGAATCCCAGAATGGCAAAGGCGGCCGGTACACTGTAATGCCAGCCGGTCAGATCCCCCATGAACCAGAGGATGAAGGTGAAAACAAACACCACCAGCACACCGGTCTCCGCTGTTTTCATGGGACCCGGATCTGTCAGTTCCACCCCTTCCAGCTCCTTTTCCTGAGGCCGGATCAATACCCATAAAATGGCCCAGGTGGCCACGGCCGTGAGGATGCAGATGGGAAACTGGATGATGATGTATTTCAAAAATCCGATGGTAAGGGTCCCTTCACTGAATTTGTTCAGAATTTCCAGGGCCAGGGGGTTGCGCCCGCCGCCCAGCAGGGTGCCGAATCCACCGGCTGAAGACGACAGAGGAATCAGCAGCATGAAAAACAGGGGCAACCGGTGTCCCTGGCCCGGCTGCATGCCCATGCTCATGAACACGGGCACGAACGCAAACACCATGATCACGGTGATGGTGGCATCATGGAACACGGTGGAGGTCAGGGTGCAGCCGATCGCCAGAATCAGGCTCAGACGCTTGACCCGGGTGCCGGCGAACTTGAGCAGGTTGTACATGATGCGGTTGGCCAGTCCCACTTCATTGAGTACCACCCCGAACATGATGATCATGAGTACGAACATGACGGCCGGACTGGCAAAAGGGGCCCACGCAGACTGGGCCGGCTGGATTTTGAGAAAAATCAGGCCGGCCCCGGATAACAGGGCCGTGGCCCCGATGGGAACCGCCTCACTGACCCACAAAAAAACCACCACGGCCAGCAGCCCCAGAAGGCGCTGTCCTTCCGGAGTCAGGTTTTCCGGCCGGGGCAGCAGCATGACCCCGATCCCTAAGACCAGCGCCACAGCCACTTTAATTATAATGGACCGGAGGGTTGCCGGTTCCTTAACACTTTCAATGTCAGCCATAGTATGGGTTTTCCTTTATACTTTGGTTATTCAATGTCAATTCTGACGGGTTTTTACAGCCATGTTGAACAAACAATCAAAGCAAACACTATTTTTACAGCTGATCCTTTTGGGATTTCCGGATGGTAAAACACCGGGCGGTTTTCCGGTTCGTTATATAAATCCGATCAGGGGCCAGTATACCAGCATACTGATCACACAGACCACCAGGAGAACCAGGCACCAGGGAATGGCAATTTTCATGAAATCCACCTGGGAAAAATATCCCGTGCTGTAGGCAATGATGGTAGGCGGACACCCGATGACCAGCATAATGAACGAGGTGGTCATGGGTGCCATCATGGCCACGGATTTCGGAGACATCTCCATCAGCTCCGCCATGGGCAGGGTGATGGGCAGCATCAATGCCACGGCCGCCGAGTTGGACATCAGGCTGGACAAAAACGAGCCGAAAAAGCTCATGCCGTAATACACCACAAATTCCGGCTTGCCGTCCAGAAGGGGCAGGCATACCTCTGCCAGGTAACGTCCGGCCCCGCTGTCCAGCATGGCCACCCCTAAAGAAACCCCGGCCCCGAATACGATCCAGGATTCCCAGGGAAACTTGTCACAAATGGTTCTGAAGGAAATCCATCCGGGGCCGCAGAATCCCAGAATGGCAAAGGCGGCCGGGACACTGTAGTGCCATCCGGTCAGGTCTCCCATAAACCAGAGCACAAAGGTGATGATAAAAACCACCAGAACACCGATTTCCGCCCCTTTCATGGGGCCGGGATCTGCCAGCTCCACCCCTTCCAGCTCTTTTTCTTCAGGCCTAAGCAGTACCCATAACACGGCCCAGGTGGTCACGGCGGTTATCACACAGATGGGAAACTGGATGAAGATATATTCCAGAAAGCCCACAGATATGGTGCCGCCGCTGAATTTGTTCAGCACTTCCAAAGCCAGGGGGTTTCGCCCGCCACCCAGAAGGGTGCCGAATCCGCCGGCAGAGGCCGACAGAGGGATCAGCAGCATGAAAAACATGGGCAGGCGGTGTCCCTGGCCCGGTTTCAGGCCCATGCTCATGAACACGGGTACAAAGGCAAATACCATGATCACGGTGATGGTGGCATCATGGAACACGGATGAGGTGATGGTGCACCCGACGGCCAGAATCAGGCTCAGCCGCTTGATACGCGTGCCCGCGAACTTGAGCAGGTTGTACATGATGCGGTTGGCCAGGCCCACTTCATTGAGCACCACCCCGAACATGATGATCATGAGCACGAACATGACGGCCGGGCTGGCAAAGGGGGCCCAAGCCGCCTGGGCCGGCTGGATGTTCAGAAAAATCAGTCCGGCCCCGGCCAGCAGGGCAGTGGCCCCGATGGGGACTGCTTCGCTCACCCATAGAAAAACGACAAAGGTCAACAAAGCCAGAAGCCGATGGCCTTCCGGGGTCAGGGTTTCCGGTCGGGGCAGCAGCATGATCAGAATGCCTAAGGCCAGGGAAATGATAAATTTTATAATGATCGACTTGGTGCTTGCCGGTTCTTCCAGAGATTCAACGTCAGCCATAACACAATTACTCCAAATACGTTTTTAGGATTATCGTTCATGTTATCATGATGAAACGATCCTTAAGATTAAAATGATCACATATTTTAAATACTGGACTGTTTGAACGCTTCGGCCAGCCGGATTTTTTCCTCTATTTCCAGGTGCCGGGCAAAGGCCTGTTCCGCTTTTGCAATCAGATCATCCACGCTGGTGGGTTTCTGAAGGTAATCCGTGGCCCCGGATTTCAATCCTTCCACGGCCGAGTCTGCCGTGGCATGGCCTGTGAGCATGATCACCTCGATTCTGGGATACCGGTGTTTGATTTTCTTCAGGGTTTCCACCCCGTCCATGCCCGGCATTTTGACATCCAGAATCACGACGTGCACGAGTTCCTGTACCAGTTTTTCCAGACATTCTTCACCACTGACCGCAGTGAGCACATCATACCCTTTCTTGCGGATCATTTTGCCGGTGGTCTGAAGAAACCGTTCTTCATCATCCACCAGCATGAGCCGCATCTTGATCATGGTTACCATTTTAATCTCCTTTGTAATGATAAGAGAATTATCCTTTCATTGATCATCCGCCCTCATTCATGTCTGAATGACCGGATGTGTATGTCTTCAGTTATGTTTAACTTCGTATTGAAATTTTGATATTTGCAACTTTTATACCCAAAAGCAGTTAATGGCGTTTGTTCATCATTTCGTTTTATTGATGAACCGGTAATACAGCAATATCCGGTTTTCAAAGAGGTCTGAAACAGAGCCGATTTTTCCGGCCTGTTTTGAAAAATTTATCAATGCGTAAAAATAGCTGACAACCTGTCCGGACATATTCCGGTAAAAATGCCTGTTTTCCAGAGAGACACCGGATGAAAATGAAATGGCATGTTAATTGCTGATTCGCTCATTAACTGGAACCCTTTTTAAGGGACAATGAGTCTAAAAATATAAGGAGAGATGAAATGAAAAAAATTGATAAAATTCTGGTTTGTGTGGATTTCTCCCAATATACCCGGATGGCGCTTGAATCTGCTGTGGCCATTTCCAGAAGTACCCAGGCACAAATAGTGGTGTTCAATGTCGTCAACCAGCGGGATGTAAACAGTGTGCGAATGGTGAGTCAGTATTATCCGGACCGGCTGGATGTGGAAACCTATGTACAGGATTTGAAAAAAGAGCGCCTTGAAAAACTGACGCAGCTCATCGACAGCCAGTTTTCGGATGACAAGCAAAGAATGACATTGAACATCGATGTGGGATATCCATGGGAAAGTATTATCCAGGCCGCCAAAACCCATGGCGCCGATCTCATTGTCATGGCCAACAAGGGCCGGGGCAATCTGTCCCGGGTGCTGTTCGGCAGTACGGCGGAAAAGGTGTTCCGGCATTCTCCCGTGCCCGTGGTCAGTGTCAGGGATCCGGACACGTTTAAGGGAAGAGAATAATGGATAAAAAAGGCCTTGAAGAAGATATCCGGGCCAGACGCGTCAAGCGCAATATTCTGACCTATATGATTGTCATTCCCCTGATCCCGCTTTTTCTGGCCGTGGGCATCAGCTTCTATTATTTTACCACGGCACTGGAAAACAGTTCCACCCACAGCCTGAAACGCATTGTAGGGGACCATCGGGACATGATTGAATCGTTTCTTCTGGAACGGAAATCAGACCTTGAACTGGTAACCAATCTGTTTGATTTTGAATCCATCAGCCGCAACCAGGTCATCGACGACATGTTTGAGATCCTGAAGATAAAATCCGGTGCGTTCATCGATCTGGGACTGTTCGATTCCCGGGGGCTTCATGTCAGATACTCGGGCCAGTACCAGTTGACCGGAAAATTATACAAAGATGAGTTCTGGTTCCGGGAGGTCATGGAAAAAGGGCGGTACATCAGTGATGTGTTTCTGGGATATCGGAATGTGCCCCATTTCATCATTGCCGTGAAAAAAGGGGAGGGGGAAGATGCCTGGATTCTCCGGGCCACTATTGACACCCTGTTTTTCGACCGGCTGGTTTCCGGTGTGCGGATCGGCAGGTCCGGGGAAGCCTATATTTTGAATAACAACGGCATCGCCCAGACCGGACGGCGGTCCGGCGGTGTCAATGTCATGGAAGAAGATCCGGAGTTTTCAGCGTTTCCATCGTCAGACAGTATCATTCATACCTTTCTCAAATCAGATCCCCAGGGAACCAAATATCTGTATGCCACCACCTGGCTCAAGGATCTGGAATGGCTACTGGTGGTGAGGCAGGAAAAAAAGGATGCGTTCCGTTTTTTTTACTATGCCCTGTATGCCAGCCTGGTGATCGTGGTGCTGGGCATTGCCATCATTGTGGGCATGTCCGTTTTTATGACGGAAAAACTGTTCACGCGTATCGAACAGCTGGGCCGGGATAAAAAAGACCTGGGCAATCAGTTGATCCGGGCCACCCAGCTGGCGGAGGTGGGGGAAATGGCGGCCGGGTTTGCCCATGAGATCAACAACCCGCTTCAGATCATCAAAAGTGAACATGCCCTGATGGCCTCCATTTTCGAGGACCTGTCCGAAAACAAAAAAATAGACCCCAAAGATGAGGAGATCCTGGAATTGGAGGATTCGTTGTCCCAGATCGCGCTGCAGGTATCCAGGTGCTCGGATATCACCCGGGCGATTCTCAAATTCGGGCGTAAGAATGAAACAAGGGTCCAGCTGTTGTATCCGGGTGAACAGATTCCGGAAATTCTCAAGATGATCGAACAGCGGGCCAGTGTGGAAGGCATTGCCGTGTTTCAAAACATTCCGGAAGATTTGCCCGGATTCATGGGCGATGCGTCTCAGTTTCAGCAGGTAATGCTCAATTTGTTCAACAATGCCATTGACGCGATCATGGAACGGCATCCGGATGCCGGAGGCCGGCTGGATATCCAGGCATTTTTAAAGAATGAAAAATGGATCGAAATCCGGGTCACGGATAACGGCGCCGGAATTCATCCGGAACATATTGAAAAAGTATTTTCTCCGTTTTTTACCACAAAGCCGGTGGGAAAAGGCACTGGCCTTGGATTGTCCGTGTGTTACGGCATTATCGAAAGTTTTTCCGGCACCATGGATGTGACCAGCCGGGTGAATGACGGCACCACCTTTATCATCACCCTGCCCATGGCGGAATCGGAGAAACAGGATGACTGAGGCGGTTTTTTTGCGCCGGAAGGAAGGATGATTTGGAAAACATGACACTGATGCTGGTGGATGATGAGGAACGGTATCTTTTAACCACGGCCAAATTGCTGGGAAAAAAAGGAATCGATGTCATCACGGCCCAAAGCGGGGAACAGGCCCTGGAACTGCTGAAAACCCACGATGTACATGTGGTGATTCTGGATATCAAGATGCCGGGGATGGACGGATTCAAAACCCTTAGGGCCATAAAAACTCTGTGTCCGCCGGTGGAGGTGATTTTTCTCACGGGCCATGCCACCATGGATTCGGCCATCGAAGGCCTTCAGTTCGGGGCGTTTGATTACGTGATGAAGCCGGCGGATATCGATGACATTGTGACCAAGGCATATGAGGCGTTTGAAAAAAGACAGCGGCTCGATGAAAAGATCAGGGGGCTGACATCCGGCAAAGAGATGGATGCCCCTGACGATAAACAATAATGAGTGGAATCTCAAACCGATGCAATGGAGGGGGGTACATGAAAAAAGAAAAAAAAGTGACGGGATATGACAAATATATCAACTGGAAGGTGTTCATCTTTCCGGTCCTGGCATTGGCGGTTCTGCTGCTGATTCCCACCCCGAACGGGATGAGGGATGTGGGCACCCAGTACCAGGTGGGTCCCAAAGCCGTGGTGAACCATCTCACCAGAGAGCTGTTTGAAGTGGACAGTGTGGATGCGGCCCAGTGGCAGCTGCTTGCCGCCCGGATCATGGAAGCCAACATGCAGATGGGGGCGTTGAAAAAAGGGCGCTATCTGGCCCGGGATCTGAAATGGTGCAAAAAAAACAAGATCGATGCAGACCCGAAGAATTTTGAACTTGCGTTTAATTTCATCAAAAACCAGGTGGATGAAGACCGGTTCCTGTCAGTCATGAACAGTGCCCTGGACTTAAGAAAACAGGGATTGAAATACGAAGAACTGACCGGCAAAGACAAGTCTGCCGCGGACAAAGGGGCCTGGCATATCCAGGTGGCCATTGCCGTGGGCGCGTTTGTGGTCTTATGTTTTCTGACCGAATGTATCCCGCTGCCGGCCGTGGCGTTCTGCATCGGCCTGCTGTATGTGTTCACGGGAGTGCTGTCCCGGGAGGCAGTGGCCATGCTGTACTGGAGCGATGCCTGCTGGTTTATCATGGGCAGCCTGATGTTTGCGGCCGCATTCGTCAAAACCGGGGTGGACAAGCGGGTGTGCCTGGCCATGTTCAAAAAACTGGCCGTGCCCAACACCAAGTGGATCACCCTGATCTTTTTTATTATCATCGCACCGCTGGCATCTTTTATTTCCGACCATGCCCTGGCCGCCATGTTTCTGCCCATCGGCATGCTCTTGTATCAGAACAGCCTCACCGACGAGGTGCCCGAGGACAAGGAGCTGGCCAAACTGCTGATGATTTCCATTGCCATGGCCTGTAACATCGGCGGTCCCGGCGCCCCTTCCGGCGGGGCCAGAAACGTGATTATGATGACTTATCTCACCGACATGTTCGGCATTGATATCGGGTATTTTCAATGGGTCACCTACTGCTTTCCCTTTGTGCTGGTCATGATTCCGGTCACCTGGTTCATCACCAACCTTCGGTTCCGGCCGAAAATCATTTCCCTGGCCCCGGCCATGGATCATCTCAGAACCGAAATCGATAAAATGGGCGGGTGGAACCGGCAGCAGATCTGGGCCCTGGTGATTTTTGTCATCATGGTGTTCGGGTGGTTCACGGAAAAATCATTCTACCAGATGGGGATCGTGCCCATCCGGCTGGGCATCGGTGTGATCGCCGTGGCCGGTGCCATCGCATACATCATCGCCGGGGTGGTCAACTGGCGGGATTACCAGGAAAAGGTGGACTGGGGCGTGGTCTGGCTGTACGCCGGCGCCATTATCTTCGGCCGGACCCTGGACAGCACCGGGGCTGCCTACTGGCTGGCCCGGTCCGTGATCGATTTTCTGTCCCAGTTCGGCATGGAATCCGGCCTGCCCCTGCTCATGATCAGCAACGGCCTGACATCCGTGCTCACCAACCTGATGGCCGACGGCCCGGCTGCCGCGTCCGTGGGGCCCATCGCCCTGAATATGGCAGGCATGGTGCATCCGGGATCCACATATCTGCCGTTCATGGCCATGGCCACGGCAGTGGCATCCTCGTTTGCCTACTGCCTGATCATCGGGACCCCGCCCAATGCCATTGTGTATGCCAGCGGATATCTGGAGCCCAAAGATTACCTGCGGGTGGGGATCCCCATGTTTTTTATCGCCAATGTGGTACTGCTGCTGTTTACCGGTATTTACTGGAGTTTCAGGGGATTCGGCACACTGCCCGGATTCTGATTCAGATATTGAAAGGAGAAAAACACCATGGAAAACAGATTGAAATCAAATCGGAAAAAATCTGCCATGTTCAAGGATGGCAAACTGTTTTTCACCAAAGAGCTTGAACGCCGGATCTTTTTTGTCATGACGCTGATCATGCTGGCATCCGGTGTTGTGGTGAAGTTTTTATAGTGAGGGTGAGCAGAAAAATCATGGATTTTCGGATCACAATGAAGTGGAGGGCCCTGTGATGATACCTGCTGTGTTAAAAGCCGGCCGGTTTTATGCCTATGCATTGATCCAGCTGCTGATCGAACCGGGTCTGTTTTTCAAGGAATTAAAGGAAAAAACACGCCCGCGCCGGGCCGTGGAGTTCATGGTGATCTGCTGCCTGTTCTATACCCTGGCAAGTCTGCTGACCGGGGCGTATTCCCAGCCGGTCCGGATCATGACACCCATCTTTTTCATCAACGCAGCCGGTATGATTCTGGTTTCATCTGTTCTGGGATATATGGCCATGGTCATGGTCGCCGGGAAAAAAGCACCCTTTGCCATTGTGTTCAGCATTTACGCGTTTTCATCCGGGGTGACACTCTTTTTGTCCTGGCTGCCGTTTCTGGTCTGGATCACGGAACCGTGGAAATGGTGGCTCATATGCACCGGTCTGAAACATACGTGTCATCTGTCATGGAAAAAATCCATCGTGATTGTGGCACTTTCCACAATCGTGCTGTTTTTTCTGGTGTATTCAGCCCATCTGGCATTTGTGAAAAATTAAATATAAATCGAGGAGAACATTCAATGACCGAGCAGATAAAAGTATTGATGGTGGATGATGAAAAACGGTTCAGGGAAACCACCCGCAAAATTCTGGAGAAAAAGGGATTTGACGTCATTCTGGCGGAAAATGGCGAGCAGGCCCTGGAAAAACTGGAGCAACAACCGGATGTGGTGGTCCTGGATATCAAGATGCCCGGGATGGACGGGCATGAAACATTGAACCGGATTAAAAAAATCAAGGCAAACCTGCCAGTGATCATGCTCACCGGACATGGGGCCAGACCCTCGGCCAGGGATGCTCTGGTGGAAGGGGCGTTTGATTACCTGAACAAACCCTGTGACATCGGCCTTCTGGCCGCAAAAATCAAAGAGGCCTGTCACTTGAGCGACAAACTGCCGGCCCATAAGGAGCGGCGGGTGACCGCAGTGATGATTCCCATCACCGAGTATACCAAGATCTCTGAAACCAAGACCATCCAGGATGCGATTCTGGAACTTAAATCATCCTTTGAAACCAAAATGGCCACGGACCATTTAATGGAAACCGGTCACCGGTCCATTCTCATCGTGGACAAATATGATCAGATCAAAGGGATTCTGACCATCCGGGATCTGCTGGAGATGCTCATGCCCCGGTATCTGTCTGCGCCTAAGCCGTTTTTAGCCGACAGTATCGAATATTCTCCCATGTTCTGGACCGGGATGTTCACCCAGGGAATCAAGGAGATAAAAAAGAAACAGATCACGGAAGCCATGTCCCCGCTGCCGGCTTTTATCGACGGCAATGCCAATCTCATGGAGGCGGCGTACATGATGCTCCATGAAAACGAACGCCGTTTGCTGGTGACAGTGGCGGGAAAGATCGTGGGTATCATCCGGGAACAGGATCTGTTTTTTGAAATGGAAAAGATATTGAAAAGCTGAACCGGCTGTTTCAACAGCCTAAAATTTTATCATAAAAAAAAGACGGTGCGTAGCGCGGAATTCCCTCTGCGCACCGTCTTTTTTGCCGCCATGTCAGCGGGTCATTTTTTTTTGTCTTTGGATGGATACAGGTCAAATACCGAATGGGGGGATTCGATAATTTTCTGGACATTTTCCTGCATTTCCTCTTTGACGTGTTCATCTTTTTTCTGCCAGGCACATTCGATTTTGCTTACCAGATCATCGATTTCGCAGGGTTTGGTCAGGTAGTCATACGCCCCCAGCCGGACCGCCTCCAGTGCCGTGTCAATGGAGCCATGCCCCGTCAGGATCAGGGTCTGGGTGAACAGGTCCAGTTTCTTGATCTCCTTGAGTGTGGCAATGCCGTCCATGCCCGGCATTTTCAGGTCCAGCACCACCACGTCAAAATCATCTTTTTCCAGCTCCTGGACCGCCGCATCTCCGCTGTTCACGGCCGTGACCTGATACCCCCGGTTCACCAGCAGTCTGGACATATTGGTGGTAAAAACAATTTCATCATCGACCAGTAAGATTTTGCTTCCTTTCATAACAGCCTCCTTCCGGATGGGTTTATCCGGTTATATTGATGGGTCTGATGTTTTGTCAGGGCCGGACGGACCGGATTCCCTGGTTTCTTTTTCCGATAGTGTCAGGGGCAGAAAAATGATAAATTCCGTGCCTTCCCCGGGTTCGCTTTTGACGGTGATATTGCCTTTGAGTTGCCGGATAATACTGTAGCAGATGGAAAGCCCTAAACCCGTGCCTTTTCCCACGGGCTTGGTGGTAAAAAACGGATCAAAAATGCGGTCCATATGTTTTGGATCAATACCGTTCCCGGTGTCGGCAATGGAAAGAAAAATGCCGCCGGCATCGGCATCATATCGGGTACTGATGCGGATGGACCCGTAAGGTTTTCCTTCATGGGCATCCACGGCATTGGTGATCAGATTTAAAAACACCTGCTGCAGCTGGGAGGAATCCGACTGAATGGCGGGCAGGTCGGGATCCAGATCGGTGAGCAGCCGGATTCCGCTGGTTTTGGTCTCCCGTTCCATCAGGTCCACCACCTCGGCAACGAACCGGTTCAGGTCGACGGATTCGATCATGGACCGGGTCCGCCTGGAAAACCGCAGCAGATTGTGGGTGATGCGTTTGCACCGCTGGGACTGCAGGGCAATCTGATCCATGGACGACAAAAACTGGTTTTTGAATGCCTGATCTTCCATCATTGTCTGCTGAAACTGGTCTAAAAGCAGCTGGCGTTCGGTCATGATAATGGCCACCGGGTTATTGATTTCATGGGCCACACCCGCGGACAGCTCCCCGATGGAGGCCAGTTTGCTGGCCTGCATGAGCTGGTTGTTCAACCGGGCCGCATGGTCATCGCGTTTCCGGATGATCCCGACCATATAACGGGTGATGAATATGGCGGCCACCAGAATGCTCAGAGCGCTTAAGTGCAGAAAGATGAGATTGACAAACCGGGCCCGGTCCATCTCTTCAAAGGTTTCGGAACGGGCCTGTTTGACCACCAGCATCCATTCCGGATGGGTCAGCCAGAACCTGCCCACCACCTGGCCGGAGAACCGGGAGGATCTGTTTTTTTTGAATACATCAACGGAGACCGGATCCTTGAATGGATCGACGGCCACATCAGCCTGGTCCATGATGGATCCGCCGAATCTCGGAGTGGTCTGATAAACCCCCCGGGTATTGACCAGATAGACCTCTCCGGTTTCACCGACGCGCATATTTTCCACCAGGGTGCGGAATACCCGGGTATTGATGGTGGCCCTTAAAATCCACTGGTCTTCTTCTTCCCGGCGGAGCACGGCAATGATGAAATGCGGTTCCTGACGGAAACCCATGAACATGTCACTGATATACAGTCCTTTTTGCATCACCTGTTTGAACCAGTCTTCATGAAAATACACCTTGTCCAGCAGGTCATAGGGGCCGATATAGGCCAGGTGATTGCCCCGTTGATCAATGACGCCTAAATCCATGATGTAAGGCTGTTCCCGGTTCATGTTTTCAAAGATGGTCATGAGACTGCCCGGCTTTTGCAGGTCTTTCTTTGAATGGGTATCCGCCACCAGACGAAGCTTGGTGCTCTGTTCTTTGAGAAACTGTTCGATGAACCGGCCGTGATTGGCGACCTGTTCCTCAAAGGTCCTGACAATACGGGTTTGGGCAAAATAGGTGTAATGGATATTTAACCCCCATCCCACCAGCAGGAGGGGTACAATGGAGCAGACAACGGTGAGCAGGGTGAACCGCCGGAAAAGATACCGGTAGGAATTCTTTTCCGGTGGGTTCAACGAGGTGTCCGGGGTTATGGTATTGGTATCATGGCCGTTCATTGGTTTTTTCCTGTATTGACAGTGTCGTGTTGCAAGTTACGGTTTTTATGCGGCTACCACTCCAGATAATCAAAAAACGTGCCAGATGAGGCATGATTTGTGGGTATATCTAACCAATTGTAATTATTAATTATATGATCTGATGCAAACGCGAAGGTCCTCGCTGGGGTGAAGATGGTCTTTGAATGTCAATTTTGCGTGGACACCCGGTGGACAGGGATTGTTTCAGTCAGGCGGAATGTTTCCCATGGGCGTATTCAACGTAACCGTAAAACAGCTTCCACTGCCCGGGATGCTCTCAAGGGTGATATCCCCGTTGTAAAGCGCTGCAATTTTTTTGATGATGGAAAGTCCGAGTCCGGAACCGGCAATGCGGTCGGTATGGGGGGTTCGGATGCGGACAAATTCTTTGAAAAGGCGGTCGGCATCCTGGGATGAAATACCGATGCCGGTATCAGATACCTGAATGGAAACAAAGTGTTGGGTAACAGACAGGGTGACAGTTACCCGGCCGTTGTCAACATTGTATTTTACGGCATTGGATACCAGGTTGTTTAAAATGGTTTCCATCTCCCACGGGTCGGCAAAGACGCAGATGGGCCCATCGCTGCAAATTTCCATGGTAATGCCGCGTTCCTCAGCCGGCCCGGTCATGTTTTCCACAGCCAGTGCCGCGGTTTTTAGCAGATCCACCCAAATCATTTGTCTGGGTTTCTGTCCGGATTCCAGCCGGGTGACATCCAGCAGGTCCAGGATCAGTTTACGCATGCCCTTGACCCGTTCCAGGCTGCGGTCAGCCAGCTGCCGGATCAGACCGGCATCCACCGCCGGATCCGCCGTGCGCACAATATCAAGATATTGCTGAATCGCAGCCAGGGGGGCCTTGAGCTCATGGGCCAGAACAGAGATGAATTCAAACCGTATTCTGCGCTTTTCCCGGGCCAGTTTTTCAGACTGACGGCAGAGCAGCAAATGCTTGGTGGCGCGATAAATCGTGGCCTTGAGTTCTTCGGGTGTAAACGGTTTTGCCAGAAAATCATAGGCCCCCCTACGGGTCGCGGCAACGGCATTTTCCAGGGTGGCATAGGCGGTGATCATGATTGTCAGCATATCCAGAGACGGATCACTAAGATAGTTGAGGATATCCAGGCCCGATATTCCCGGCAGCTTATGGTCCAGCAGCAGCAGGTCTGGAGCAGAATCATCCAGGATCTCCATGGCTTTTTCACCCGTGTCCACATAGACAATACCATAACCCACCGTCAGATCAACTTCGGGCACGTGTATGGTATACTCTTTCAGAACCCGAACAACCGCAGCGCCCAGGGCCGGTTCGTCATCCACGACAAGCAGGTGTAACGTTTCCATTGGTTTTTCTCCAAAATCCGTGTAACAGGGTTATTTGTCACTGCCGGGCCGTGCGGGGCAGCGCAATGGTCATGGTGGTGCCGGTGGGACCGGCTGACCGGTCCGTATTGGACTTTATCTGAATGTCTCCCCGGTGCATTTTAACAATGCCGTAGCTTACAGCCAGACCCAGACCGGTGCCTTTTCCGAACGGTTTGGTGGTAAAAAAGGGATCAAAAACCCTGGCGTGATTTTCAGCCGGGATGCCGATGCCGGTATCGGTGACACTGAAAATGACCCGGCCCGGGTCTTCACGGATGGACAGGGTCAGAACACCTCCGTCAGGCATGGCTTCAACCGCGTTGGTAATCAGGTTCACCAGTACCTGGGTCATCTGGTCGGCATCTATTTCCACAATGGGGTCAGTGATCTCAGATTGGTATGCAATGCGGATGTTTCCGGGGGTGGGTGTGGTCTTCAGACACCGCTGCACCAGTTCATCGATATTTACCGGCTGGTACATCACCTTGTTCTGCCGGGCAAAATTGAGCAGACCGGCCACGATTTTCCTGCAGCGCTCCGTCTGTTCGGCAATGGTTTTCAGGTCCTGCCGCATGGCGGAATCTTTTGGACACTCATCATGCAGGATATGGGTATACATCAGAACCACCCCAAGGGGATTGTTGATCTCATGGGCAATGGCTGCCGAAAGCTGACCCATGCTGGCCAGTTTTTCAGACTGAATCAGGGCGGCCTGGACCCCGGCCAGTTCCTGTCTGGACTGATTCAGCTCAGACAGGGCGTTGCGCAATTGTTCTATGGTATAGGGCAGACACATTTCCGGTTCAGCCAGACCCATGACCACTGCCTCTGCATGGTCCCGGCAGGTGTCATATCCGCAGGCGCCACAGTTGAGTTCGTCTGTGGGCCTGGTTTTGCCCATGCCGTGCAGTGCGGTGGTGATATCCGCAGCTGACGGCAGGATCGCGGTATTTTTCTGGCAGGCAAACCGCCGGGATAAAGAAAGATCTTTAAACCGGTTCATCCATTTTTTTGCCTCTTGGTGAGCCCCGGCATGGGCCCGAGATCGCACATACCGGCTGACCATGGACCGCCGGCTGAACAGCGGCAGAAGGTTCTGGATCCCCGGGCCCATGATACAGCCGCTGCAGCACAGGATTTCCAGCATGCGTGCATCCAGAGCCCCAGACTCCATTTCCTTGACTGCTTCGACAAAATCAGCCCGGCCGTCGGCAGCCACCACTTCTCCAGCCATCAGGTCTTCGTTTATGTCCGCAGCCTGAAGGATTCCCCTGGTAATGGGAAACAATGCCCCTAGAAAGGCCCGGGGAGCATCAAAATCACTTTTCTCGGCGGTTTGGGGGGTAATGCCGGCTTGATCCAGCATTTTCTGCAGCTCAATAAAGGTGAGCACGCCGTTGATTTCTCCGGGATTGTCCGGGTCCTGTTCCGCTTTTTTGGCGATACAGGGGCCGATAAACACCAGTTTCCGGCCGGGTCCGTAAATGTGCTGCAGGACCCTGGCCTGGGCCAGCATGGGGGATACCACCGGTGCAAGCCGGTCCTTCAGACCCGGATGAAACAGTTCCACAAATGCGACCAGGGCCGGGCAGGTGGTGGCGATAAACTTGCGCTGCGGAAAATCGGCCATCAGTTTTTTGTATGCGGCGGCCACCAGATCGGCACCAAATCCGACCTCGTGAACGGTATCAAAACCAAGTGCCCGGATCATCCCCACCAGAATTTGATGGGGGATGTCACTGAAAGCCGCCGGAAAGCTTGGCGCCAGCATGGCGGATACCGGCTGGTTGAAGGCCAGAAGCTGCCGGACCTCATCCATTGAATCATACACCTGCTTGGCGCCCTGGCTGCAGACCCGGAAACAGTTGCCGCATCCGATGCAGCGCTCCACCAGAACCTCGGCCTGGCCGGATGAAATACGTATGGCCCTGGCCGGACATTCACGGACACAGGTATAACAGGCCCGGCATTTTTCCTGAATGGTAGTGACCAGAGGGTGGTGATTGTGTACGCGCATGATGGATCATCTCCGTTCAAAAGGATTGTTTTGCCCGTGTCCGGGCCGGTGCAGGGCCTGCCATGTCCAGGCCAGCTGCCCGGCGGACGGCCCGCCCCCCAGAAATCTTCGGTCCATCCAGCCGGCACCGAAACACAGCAGCCAGGTTCCCAGAAAATTGACCACCGCATAATAATGCAGGGCCATCCCCGGGATACCGAAACTGACACCGGCGCTCCAGATGGTTCCCAGTATCCCGCCGGCAAGCATTCCCCGGCTGCCTGCGGTGTTACTGAACATGCCCAGCAGAAAAATGGCCAGCAGGGGACTGCCGAACCCGTTGATGATTTTATTGGCGATTTCAAAGACGGTCCCCATGTGTGAAACGCCCATGGCTGCCACAGTGGCAACCAAGCCGAAAAACAGGCTCAGGCGCCGGTTGATGCCCGATGATTGCAAAGATGCGCGGCCGGGATGGAACCGGCGGTAAAAATCGGTGACAAACGCGGCACAGCAGGCATTGATACCTGAATCCACACTGGACATGGTAGCGGCTGCCAACCCTGTCACCACCAGACCGGTGGCACCGGCGGGAAGGGAAGTGATAAACAGAACAAACCATGCCATGGGCGGGTTGGCCGCTATGGGAGCAGCAGATGTGTGGACAACATGGCTGTACATGGCAAATCCCAGCAAGGCCAGCAGGATCAGGGAAAAAATCGATGCCGCGTAGCTCAGGTGAAATGCGATCCGGGCCGTGGAAAGGCTTCTGGCGGTAAAGTACCGCTGGACCATGACCTGGTCGACCCCGTACCGGGACATGAAGGCCACAAAGGTGCCGATCCATGCACTCCACAAGGTGATCCGGATGCGGGGATCCAGAGAAAAAATGCCCGGATCAAAAGGATGAAACGGTTTCATCAGGTCCCCGGCCATCCCGGTTTCGATCATACCGGCAAAACCTCCTGAAAACCGGGCCGCCGACAGATACAGGATGATCAGCAAACCACCCACCAGGACAATGAACTGAAACACATCCGTCCACATGGCGGCACGGATGCCGCCGGCAGCTGTATAGGCGGTCACGGCCGTGCCGGTCACGAAAATGATCCCGTAGAGGTTCAGGCCGGTGAGCAGCGCCAGCACTTTGGACGGCACATACAGGGCCGTGGCCATCCAGAAGATACGCCAGAGAATGAACAGGCCGGAAGCCAGGGTGCGGACCCTGACATCAAACCGGTTTTCCAGGTATTCATAGGCGCTGCAAATCCCCAGTTGATGATAAAAGGGCATGACGATGCCGATCACCGGAAAGGCCGCAAAAATAAATACCGGCACGCTCAGGGCCACATACAGTCCGTGACCGAATACCTCGGTGGAAAAAGCGGTGTAATTGATGCCGCTGAACGCTGTCAGGGTAATGGACAGCCCGATGGGCAGCCAGTGCATGGACCGGTTGGCCAGAAAAAAATCGCTGTCCGTATCCCGGTGCCGGAAAGATGCCACGCCCACGCATACGATCACGGCAAAATAGGCAGCCATTATCAGGATATCCAGCGGTTTCATGGCGGTTAAAACGTCATCATCCAGGAAAGCCCCGCATTGATGCCTGGCTCTTTGAGGACAAATCCCCTGGAGGTGGAAAGGTGGTTGCGGTAATCGGCATCCAGCAGGTTGTTGACATGCAGTCCCAGGCGGTGCCGGATATTGTTGAGAACAAAGGTATACCCTGCGGTCAGGTTCACTGAAACCCAGGCATCTGTGGAATCGATGCCTTCCGGGATGTGGTCCTGTTCAGCGGCCCACACCACTTCAGCACCTGCCCGGAACCGTTGAAAATCATCCCAGCCCAGGCCGGTTACCCCATTCAGGGGGGGGATAAACGCTAAATCCTCATTTTTTGAGGTGTTACTGCCCCGGGTATAAGCCAGGGTGCTGTAACCTTGTAAACGGGGGGTGAAAAACCAGCGAATGCCTGCCTCACATCCATAAATCCGGGCCTGGTCGATATTTTCCAGCCGGCGGATTCCGCCCCCGGGGCTGGGGTCGGCAATGAGATTTTCCAGGGTGTTCACAAAACCGGTGAGATCGAGATGGAGTCTGTTTTGACGGTGGTGCAGGCCGGTTTCCAGAAAAATGGACCGCTCCGGTTCGAGATCCGGGTTGCCGTATAATTCATTGCCCAAAGAAAAATAGATATATTTGAACCGGTCCATCAAATCAGGTGCCCGATAGCTGGAAGCAGCGGTCGTTGTCATATGCCAGTCGTCGGAAAAATGCCATGTCAGTCCTGCGTGGGCGCTCCAGTTCATGTCGGTCTGTCTGTCACCCGGACGGATCAGGACACCGGGTGGTGAAACCGATGAGTAGAGGGGATCGCTGTCAGCTGAGACATGGTCGAAACGCAACCCTGTCTTCGCCTCCAGGGCGCTGGTGACAAGCCAGCTGTTTTCAATGAAGATGCCTGCGGAAAGCTGGGAGGAATCTGCCAGCGGCATGTCCTGGATGATGGTGCCGCTGGTGAACCGCCGGGTGCGCATCCCTTCATAGGACCAGTTCCAGATATCCACACCGGCCATGATATTGTGTGTGCCGATTTCCACCTGGTTCTGCCAGGTGATACCCAGGGTGTCGTGGCGGGCCCGGGGCAGAATTTCTTCTATTGGCCCGCTGGTGAACCGGTCGATTCTGACATTGCGGTCTATTCGCTGAAAATAGGCATTGATGCCGGATGATACCAGTTTCAGGCCGTCAAAATTTGTATCATGCCGAAAATTGACAAGGGTCCGGCTGATGTCAGGATAGGTGACATCACTGTTGACAGGCAGCGGTGCCGTGCCTGACCCGGGAATACCGACATCATCCGCCTGATAGCGCTGAACCTGAAACCGGCTGGTGTTTGCCCTGTTCCATCGTCTGGACAGGGACAGCTTTCCCTGGAGATCCCGGAACTGGCTGTTAGGGACACGAAGGCCGCTTCCGTCCCTGTAGCTGTCCCGGTTCCGGTATCCTGCTGACACATAGACCCACTGGTCCGGATCAGAATGAGAAAGATTGCTGTATCCATCCACCCCGGATGGATTGGTTGCCGCAGATGCCGCCATGGTGCCGTGGTACGTCGGTGTCCGGGTAAACGCCGCCTGCCGGGTGATGATATTGACCACCCCGCCGATGGAACCGGAGCCGTACAGGGCGCTGACCGGTCCTTTGATGATTTCCACCCGGGCGACTTCCATGGGATCGATGAGACCGAACTGTGCATTGATATCGGTTGCGGTATTCACCCGGCACCCGTCGATCAGAAGGACCAGCCGGTTACGCCCCAGACCGCGGATATTGATATCACCTCCCCAGATGGAATCGGTTGTCTTGCTGACCCCCGGCGTTTTGATGATCATGTCGGTGATACTGACCGGTTGTTCAGACACGACAGTTTCAGACCCGATCACGCTGATGCGGCCGGATGCCGCCGGCGCAGCGGTATGGATGATGCGCCAGGGGCCGGGGGTGACCACAATGGTGTCCAATGCCTGGGTGTCACCGGGCGATGATGGGCCGGCAAACGGTGTCTGGTTGGAAAACACCGTGAACATCAGCAGGGGTATGATAAACAAACCACGCAATTAATTGTGTTCCTCCTTGATCATCTGTGAGGCCGGCAGGGTAACCAGAACTGTTGTCCCGTGATTTTCCCGGCTTTTCACCTGTATGCTTCCCTGGTGTGCATCCACGATCTCCTTTACAATGGCCAGGCCCAGGCCCGTGCCCTGTTCCTGTTTTTCCCGGGCATTGTCCGCCCGGAAAAATTCGGTGAACAGCCTGGACTGATCTTTTTCGGGAATGCCGATGCCTGAATCAGAAATGCTTATGGCAATCCTGTTTCCGGGTGCGCCTGTAAACGCCACCATCACCCATCCGCATTCAGGGGTGTATTTTATGGCGTTGGACACCAGGTTTTCGAGCATCTGTTCAATCTGTTCACTGTTTCCTGAGACCGGCGGCAGATCATTTTCCATTGTTACTTTGAAATCGATTTTACGCTCTGCTGCCGTGTTCTGGAAAGTTCTTTCCAGCCGGCCTCCCAGCCATGCTGTGTCCAGGGGTTTTTTGGAAGGGGTTGTCTGCCGGCTCCGGCTGGTTGACAGGTGCATCAGTTCATTGATCATATCCAGCATGGTATGGATCCGGCGGTCCACCCGGCGCAGGTATTCTGCCTGATCCGGGGTCAGTTTCCCCAGATGCCGCTCACGCAGGACTTCCAGCATACTCAGGACAGCGGACAAAGGCGCCCGCAGGTTGTGGGCCGCCCGCATCATGAACCGGGTTCTTTCTTCAGCAGAATTCTCAATCGCCTCATACGCTTTTGAATTATGGATGCCGATACCTACCATACCGGCGGCCAGACGCAAAAAGGCAATATCATCGTATAAAAAGCGGTCCGGAAGAACGCAATACGCCCCAAGCACCCCGATGGTTTTGTCTTCCACTGCCATGGGGACAAAAAGCACCGACTGAATTCGTGCAGCCACCAGATCCTCGCCGAATTGAAACATTTCATGGTCGTCCGGACGTCCGGTAATAAATGGTTCTCCTTCAATAATCCGGCGGTTCAACGGACTTTGATCCAGAGACACCCGCCGGTTTTTGATAAATTTTTCCGGCAGGCCCCAACTGGCCTTGTAGACCAGGTGGGTACCATCTTCATTCAGCAGTTTGATGGAAACCGCTTTGATATCCATCGCCTTTGCCAGGTCATGGGTGGTGATTTCCAGAATCTGATCCAGGTGACGGATGGTACCGATGGTTTTGATCATGGCAAAAAGGACGTCAAACCGCTTGTTGTAGTCAGCCAGGGCTTCTGACTTGGCATCCAGTTGCAGCATTCGTTGAAAAAAAAGACCCATGACGGTGGTGGCCAGCCAGGCGGTAATTGACAGGGTCACAGCAAAAAAGAACAGATACAGGCCTGCCTGAAAAAAGGATGACGGGGCCATGGGGTCTGCAGCACCCGTAAGAGAATGGGGGGCCATCCACCCGTAAAACTCGCCAAGGGTGATGAGTGCGGCTCCCCCTATTGCCGCAGCCGTAAATTTGAAAGCAGAAAACCGGGGCAGGAGCCCGGCAGCAAACAAAATGTGAAATACGCAAAAATACAGCAACGGGCTGACAATGCCGCCGGTGAGATGAATCAGGGCCAGAAGTGCCAGATAATCCAGCCCGAGCTGCCAGTAGATGAACTTTTGTACACCGGTCTGGTTCTGCCAGTCGGACGGTTTCAGGCCATGGGCCCAAGCCCATAACAGCAGGTTGTAACACAGAATCCACCCGGCGATCATCACCAGGGCCAACCGGGGGGGCTGATAACTTGACGTCATTGCCGCGCCCACGGCCGCAACAATGACGGGGGAAACTGCCCAGCGCAGCCGTATCAGCCATAGACTGCGGGTTTTGAGTTCAGCACACAAAATCCGAGAAAAGGTATTGGAAGGCCGGGCACGCTCTTTTTCCGGCAATGGCATCACCATGATATTGTCCCTCTCAGCAGTTATGTCCGGCTGTGGACATGGTTTATGCCGGTTCAGGGTGTCTGCAGGATACCGGCTATTTTTTTGATCAGTCTGCCCGAATCGATGGGTTTTTCAAACAGCCATTTGACAGGCCACGCCTCGCCCATGATATGCTGAAACTGATCCGGCCCCTCTTCCCGGACTTTGTCCATAAAACTGGTGAGCATGATAATGGGCAGGTTTTCAAAGTCCGGCATGTTTTTGAGTTCATAGGCCAGATCAAATCCTTCGGTATCAGTGGACATCATCACATCCAGAATCATCAGATCCGGTTTTTGTTCCGTAAGTTTTTGTAACGCGTCTTTGCCATTGCCGGCAAGACGAACCGCATACCCCTTTTTTTCCAGGATGATTTTGAGGCTGTCGCGGATATCCATGTCATCATCCACCACAAGGATTTCATGTTGTTTTGTCATGGTGTTTTCCTCTTGTTTTCAGGGTTGGCTGCAAAGGGTATGACCATTTGCAGATATTTTTAAAAACAGGTGTCATGTCCGTTTATATGAAATCATATGCCCCGGGCTGTATATCGGGTGTGAAGCAGGTTATGGGACTTTTTCCCCAGCGGCTTTGTTAAAAAACTGTCATACAAGGCCTTGATGGCCGGATTTTCATGGGACTGCCGGATGGCCTGTACATTTTTGTCATCATGGTACAGTGCCCCGGCCCTGAGGGTGCGTTTTTCATCGCTGGCAGGCAGGGGCTGGCCCCCGCCGCCCACGCATCCGCCCGGACAGGACATGATTTCAATGAAATGATAATCCGCCTGACCCGCGGCAAGCCGGTCCAGAATCTTTCGTGCATTGCCCAGACCATGGGCCACTGCGGCCCGGACTTCTCCCAGTTCTCCGATCTCCAGGGCCGCTTCCTTGATGCCGTCAAGTCCCCGGACCGCTGTAATATCCAGGCTGGGCAGATCCTTTCCGGTCACCACGGCATATACGGTTCTGAGAGCTGCTTCCATGACGCCGCCCGTGGTTCCGAAAATAGTGCCTGCACCGCTGTACTGGCCCATGGGGGCATCATACTTCCCTTCCGGCAAAATGGCCAGATCAATACCGGCCTGGCGGAGCATGCGGCCCAGCTCACGGGTGGTGAGCACCACATCCACGTCCCGGTGTCCGGACGAACGCATTTCAGGCCGAGTTGCCTCGAATTTCTTGGCTGTGCACGGCATGATGGACACCACGAAAATGTCTGCCGGATCAATGCCTTGTTTTTGGGCATAATAGGTCTTGGCAAGTGCCCCGAACATCTGCTGGGGCGATTTGCAGGTGGACAGATGGGGCAGCAGGTCCGGATAAAAATGCTCGATGAACTTGATCCATCCGGGACTGCATGAGGTGATCATGGGCAGTTTTCCACCGGTTTTGGCCCGGTGCAGCAGTTCATGGCCTTCTTCGACAATGGTCAGGTCTGCCGTGAAATTGGTGTCAAACACCCGGTCAAATCCAAGACGTCGCAGGGCCGTGATCATCTTGCCCGTGACCAGGTTTCCGGGGGCCATGCCGAACTCTTCTCCCAGCTGGGCCCGGATGGCGGGTGCTTCCTGAACAACCACATGTTTTGCCGGGTCTTCCAGGGCCGCCCACACCCGGTCGGTATGGTCTTTTTCCACAATGGCCCCTGTTGGACAGACCACGGTGCACTGGCCGCAGAAGGTGCAGGCGGAATCGGCCAGGCAATGACCCATGGCAGGCACCACTCTGGAATCAAACCCCCGCCCTTCAGGGGTGAGCAGGGAGACTCCCTGCACGTCAGCGCACACCGTGACACAGCGCAGGCAGTGGATACACTTGGCCATGTCCCGGACCAGAACGTCCGTGGAATCATCGATATCGTGCACGATAAAGTCTGTGCAAGGTACCGTAATCTCCCGCTGTCCCACCAGTTCCGCCACCTGCTGAAGTTCACAATTGCCGTGTTTCTGGCAGATGTTGCAATCTTTGGGGTGATCTGACAGCAGAAACCCGATCACCTGCTGCCTGGCTTCCCGCACCCGGCGGGTGTTGGTTTTTACTTTCATGCCGTTGGCCACCGGATAGACGCAGGACGCCACCAGGGACCGGGCCCGTTCCACTTCCACCACGCAGACCCGGCATGCGCCGGGGCTGTGTTGGATCTCGGCAAGGGTGCACAGCGAGGGGATATGAATGCCGGCACTTCTGGCAGCCTCAAGTATGGTGCTGCCCTCCGGGACTTCCACGGCCAGATTGTCAATCGTCAATGCTACCATGATATACTCCTTTACACGTATGTTCCGGTATTACTGCCCGAGTTCAGCATCGCAGCGGATGCAGCGGCGGGCCTCCCTCACGGCTGTTTCACGGTCATATCCCAGTTCCACTTCCGCAAAATTCCTGCAGCGGTTTTCCGGAGCCAGTTCAAGAATCTTGGCCCGGGGCTGTTCCACGGTATCTTCATCCACTTCAAATGGGATATCGATTTTTTCTTCAACCTTTTTCCAGGGTGGCTCCCCTTTGATCGCCCGCAGGGCCTTATCCATTGCTGCTGCCGCCTTCTGACCTGCCGCAATGGCATCGATCACCATGGCCGGGCCCGTGACCACGTCGCCGCCGGCCCAGACCCTGGGGTGGCTTGTGGAATAATCCGGATTAACGGTGATCGTGTTTTTTGTCATGCCGATTCCCGGAGCACTGATGAGGTTCAATTCAGCCTGCTGGCCGATGGCCGGGATCAGGGTGTCCACCGCCTGTTCGAAATCAGCGCCTTCAATGGGTACCGGTTTCCGCCGGCCGCTGGCATCAAAAGCGCCCAACTGCATACGTTCCAGTCTCAAGGCGGTGACCTTCCCGTCCCTGACCCGGATTCCTTTGGGGGCCACCAGATACGCGATGGTGACCCCTTCTTCCTCAGCAGCCCTTATTTCCTCATCTAAGGCCGGCATGTCCTTTCGCTCCCGGCGGTAAAGGATCTTCACGGATTGGGCCCCCATCCGGAGGGCGGTCCTTGCCGCATCAATGGCTGAATTTCCTCCGCCGATCACGACCACATTTTTCCCCACAGTCACAGCCTCACCCAGGCTGTGTGACCGCAGAAATTCAACAGCTCCCATCACGCCGCGGGCATCCTCGTTTGCCAGTCCCAGGGGCATGCTTTTCTGGGCACCCACACCGATATAAATGGCGTCATAGCTCTTTTCCAGATCGGCAAAGGGCAGGTCTTTTCCGATTTTGACATCGGTTCTGAGTGCCACGCCGGTGTCCAGAATATCCTGAACCTCCCGGGCCAGAATGTTGCGGGGGAGCCGGTATTCGGGAATGCCCCAGCGCAGCATGCCGCCGGCCTCGGGCAGGGCCTCGAACACGGTCACTGTGTATCCGCGCTTTTTCATTTCCAGGGCTGCGGTCATGCCGGCCGGACCCGCTCCGATCACAGCGATCTTTTCAGACCGGGTGACGGGCAGGGCCTCGACTTTGGGCGGTGCGGCGTGATCAGTGATAAAGCGCTTGATGTTCTTGATGGCCAGAGATTTATCCAGCTGTTCCCTGCGGCATTTGCTTTGGCAGGGATGCCCGCAGACCCGGCCGCAGACGCTGGGAAACGGATTGGTCCGTTTGAGCACCCGGTAGGCGTCATCGAACCGGCCGGCCCGGACCAGGGCAATGTATGCCGGAATTTCCATCTCCACGGGGCAGGCGTTTTGGCAGGGACTTGCAAACAGGTCTGCACAAACCCCGGCCGGACATTTTTTATCGATGATATGGGCTTTGTATTCATCGAGAAAATACCGCAAGGTACTCAATACCGGGTTGGAAGCGGTCTGGCCCAGTCCGCAGAGGGCCGTATCCCTGATGGTCACCGACAGGCTTTCCAGCAGTTCGATATCTTCGATCCGGCCTTTGCCTTTGCAGATGTTTTCCAGGATCTGGAGCATGCGTTTGGTGCCTACCCGGCAGGGCGTACATTTGCCGCAGGATTCATCCTGGCAGAAATCCATGAAATAGCGGGCCATGTCCACCATGCAGGTGTCTTCATCCATGACGATCAGCCCCCCGGATCCCATAATGGCCCCCGCTTTCACGATCTCTTCGTAATCGGTGGGCATGTTGAGACAGTCTGCAGGAACGCATCCCCCTGAAGGCCCGCCGAGCTGGGCAGCCTTGAATTTTTTGTTGTTCGGGACCCCGCCGGAAATATCAAAGATCAGCTCTCCGAGGGTCGTTCCCATGGGAACTTCCACCAGGCCGATATGGTTGATTTTTCCTGTAACGGCAAATACCTTGGTCCCCTTGGAGGTTTCTGTGCCGATGCTGGCATAGGCATCACCGCCCCCCAGGAGGATCTGCGGCACGGACGACCAGGTCTCTACGTTGTTGAGAATCGACGGTTTTCCCCATAGCCCGGAGATGGCCGGGAAGGGAGGCCGGGGTCGCGGCGTGCCGCGCTTGCCTTCAATGGAGGTCATGAGCGCGGTCTCCTCACCGCACACAAACGCGCCGGCACCCTGATAAATGTCAACGCTGAAGTCAAAGCCGGTTCCCATGATATTTTTGCCCAGCAGACCGTGTTCTTCGGCCTGGGCGATGGCGCGGGTCAGACGTTCGATGGCCAGGGGATACTCGGCCCTGCAATAAATATAGCCCTGGTGGGCATTAATGGCTTTGGCGCCGATGATCATACCTTCCAGAATGGAGTGGGGATCGTCCTCCATGATCCGCCGGTCCATGAAGGCTCCCGGATCTCCCTCATCTGCGTTGCAGAGCACGTATTTTACATCGCTTTTGGTACTGGCGCAGAATTCCCATTTCATGCCCGTGGGAAATCCGCCGCCGCCCCGACCCCGCAGGCCGGACGTCTTGACTTCGGCGATGATTTCGGACGGCTTCAGGTCTGTAAGGCTTTTGAACATGGCCTGGTAACCGTCACGCCAGATATAGTCTTCGATGCGTTTGGGGTCGATCAGGCCCTTGTTGTGCAGGACAAAGGATTGCTGCAGGGCGAAAAAAGGGATGTCCGGGCGCCGGGGCACGGCCTTGCCCGTGGCCGGATCATGATACATCAGCCGTTGAACGGGAACACCCTTGATCAGATGGCTTTCCACCAGTTCCGGGACATCTTCGGCTTTGAGCTTCATGTAAAAGATCTCTTCAGGAAGCACTGTCATGACCGGCCCCATGGAACAGGATCCAATGCAGCCGGTTTCAACAATCCGGACCTGATGCTTCAGGCCCGTTTCCTGAAGTGCGATGTCCAGTGCGGATTTTACGTCGTCACTTCCGGTCAGATGGCAGTCGTTGCTCCCGCAGATCATCAACCGGCGCCGGAATTTGGCCTGACAGGCGTTCACCTGTTGTTTAATGGCCTTTAATGCTTCAATAGATGCAATACGTTCAGCCATGATGTGCCTCCTCCTTGTTTCGGTACCTGGCAAGAATCTGATCCACTTTGGCTGTCTTAACCTGCTGGTGGGTTTCTTCGTCCACCACCATGACCGGCGCCAGCCCGCAGCATCCCACGCACCGAACGATCTCCAGGCTGAAAAGCCTGTCTTTGTCCACTTCTCCAGGCTGGATGCCCAGTTCTTCTTCCAGCTTTAGTTCCACCTGGTGCCCGCCCCTCACATGGCAGGCAGTGCCCAGACATACCCGGACCTGATGTTTCCCGCGGGGTTTCATGGAAAAAAAAGAATAAAACGTGACCACCCCATATACCTGGGACAAAGGAATATCCAGACCTTTTGCCACCCGTCTCTGGATGATTTCCGGCAGATACCCGCTGACAGCCTGGATCTGTTCCAGCACGGGAATCAATGTCCCGGGCCGTTCACGGTGCACTGCAATGATGGTATCTATTTTCTGCCATTGCCCGGGAGTGAACTCGTCCGGCAATTGCGGCAGACCGCTTGTAATTGTTTCCATAGACCCTCCTTTTATTGGTCAACCGTTTTGTCATCATATGGTGGAACAGTGTTCGGGTGTTTGTTTCTCACCCCCTGATGTCGGAAGGAATGCCGTGTTGCCGGCCGCTCAGGTCTGGGTGTGCCCGGGGGTGGGCTTTAAGGTCACTCACCAGAGTTGCGGGCTGGCTGGTACCGGGCATTGGTCCGGCGAGGACGCTTTTACCCAAGAATTCAGCAATATTTATGCCAGGAACGTCAGAATACCAATTTTTGTGTCAAGCAGGTAATACCGCATCAAAAGCGTGGTTCTGCAAGGGGCTGGATACTGCCTGGTCACAGGCTGTCAATTTATGGTGGACACCCTGTGTCACATATCTGTTTCAGTGCAGTAGGGTTTCAATCCGCATCTGAAAAAAGGTTCCTCAGGTAACAGGATTATTGGACGATGTCAGTGAGCAGAAGAATCCATCCTGGATAGAGCAGTCTTAAGCTTCAAAAAAACCGTTGTTTTTTGCAATGTTGTGTAAAAGGGCATATAAATTGCTGATTGTTTATGCGGTGCAAGAAACCCGCAATCCAATTGTACCTCTTGATTTTCTTGTTTTTTTAACAGAAACTGAGGGGAAAGGCATTAAATGCTGGAGCTAGGACAAGGGCAAGCAAACAAATGAGTTAACCCAAAAAATCAGGATGAAATCATTATCATGAGAAAATATGAAATTCTGGATAGAGACCAGGTACTTTCAATAATCAAAAACGGGGATACCGTGGCATTTTCCGGATTTTCTCCTGCCGGCGGTGCCAAGGCCGTGCCCAGGATACTGGCTGAATATGCAACAGCGGAACACAGCCAGGGCAGAGATTTCCGGATCAGGGTGCTCACGGGGGCATCGGCCGGAGATTACATTGACAATGGTCTGGCAAAGGCCAGTGCTATCCAGTGGCGGGCCCCCTACCAGGGCGGCAGGGAACTGCGGGACCAGATCAACCGCCAGGAAGTGGAATATGTGGACATGCACCTGTCCCACCTGGCCCAGACCGTGAGTGCCGGTTTTTTCGGCAAAGTCGATGTGGCCGTGGTGGAAGCCACGGAGATCACCCCGGACGGGCGGGTGTACCTGACCACTTCCATCGGTGCCTCCCCCACGTGGCTGGCCTGTGCCGATAAAGTGATCATCGAAATCAACCATCACCACTCCCACCGGCTGCGGGAGCTGGCGGATATCTTTATCATTCCCCCGCCCCCCCGGCGTGCCCCGATCAATGTGCATACGCCCTTGACCAAGATCGGGTGGCCTTATGCCCAGGTGGATCCCAAAAAGGTGGTGGGAATCGTTGAAAACAACGAACCGGACCAGGTGGCGGCGTTCAGCTCAGAAGATGAAGTGAGCCGGAAGATCGCGGACCATGTGATCCGGTTTCTGCTGGAAGAAAAACAGGCCGGCCGGATCCCGGAGCAGTTTTTCCCGTTCCAGGCCGGGGTGGGCAATACGGCCAATGCCGTGCTGGCCGGGCTGGGACATCATCCGGACATTCCGCCGTTTTATATGTATTCCGAGGTGTTCCAGGATGCCATGGTGGACCTGATGTCAGAGGGCAAGCTGCTGGGGGCATCTGCCACAGCCCTGACCGTTGTGCCGGAAAAACTGACCCGGATCACGGACAACATGGATTTTTTCGGAAGCCGCATTGTTCTGCGGCCCCAGGAGATCTCCAACCACCCCGGTATTATCCGGCGCCTGGGCGTGATTGCCATGAACACGGCCCTGGAAATGGACATATACGGCAATGTCAACTCCTCCCATGTGTTCGGCACCCATGTGGTGAACGGGGTAGGGGGCAGTGGCGAGTTCACCCGGAACAGCCGTCTGTCCATCTTCATGACCCCGTCCATGGCAAAAAGGGGTAAAATTTCTTCCGTGGTGCCCATGACGCCCCATGTGGACAACAACGAACATTCCGTGCAGATCGTGGTCACGGAACAGGGACTGGCGGACCTGCGGGGTTTAGGTCCCATGGAGCGGGCAAAAAAAATCATCAACACCTGTGCCCATCCGGCCTATCGGCCCTATCTGACCGATTACCTCAACAACAGCCCCAGAGGCCACATCTGCCATGACCTTTCCCGGTGCTATGAACTGCACCGGAACCTGATGCAAACCGGGACCATGCTGCCGGAGGGTGCGCCCAGGACGAACGAGCAGGCAACATGAGGGGATCTTCTCTGAAAGGGCATGTCAAAAATCACGCAAAAGGAGAATTTATATTGCGTGTTGAGAAAAAAAAAGATCAGTAAAAAAAGGCGATTTCTTGTACCCATGTGGGCACCTCCAACTGATTTCGCCTTTTTAAACAGGGCAGTGCAGATAAAGCATTGCCCTGTTTTTTATCTAATACCAAAGGCAATATGCTGGATGCCAGTCAAAAGATCTGTCAGGTTGGCTTACAATCAGTAGCTTCACTGAAAAGGTCCGGCAGGTTTTTGCTGGCTGTTTGGATGATTATCGTCGATTCCAGTTATCTCTGATTTTTGACCGTGGCCATGTCAGTATCTTCACAGGCAACCAATCGGGACAGATAAATTTTGAAGGTGGAGCCGTGGCCAGGTTCACTGTATATGTTAATGAATCCCTTGTTCTGTTTGACAAGGCCATGGATGGTGGCAAGGCCCCAGGCCGGTGCCTTTGCCTACCCCGGAAATGGCATCCCTGGCATTTATGCAGAGGTTGGCAAAGATCTGGTCGATCTGGGAGAGGTCCACGAATCACCCCAAGCATGTTGTTGAAAACATGGGTCACACCGCCGGTCAGACGGCCCACTGATTCCAGTTTCTGGGCCTGGTTTTCAGGGAATTCATATGAGTCGCCGATCGCTTCAACAGGACATTGTCCCGGCAAATAAGTTCTCAAATCAGACTTCTTTTTGCCGTGATGGTGCAGGGACGGGTAAAAGGGATACACCATGTTGTCGTCTCGTGCTTTTACCTGTCACCATTTGAACCAGGTCCGTGACATAGGCTTTGAGCTGTTCCGCCTGGGCGCTCATTTCCTCTGCAGCCGAAGCGGACTCTTCTGCAATGGCGGCGTTCTGCTGGACCACCTTGTCCATCTCTGAAACGGCAATGTTCACCTGATCGATGCCACTGGATTGTTCCTTTGACGCATGGGAAATTTCCTCGACCAGGGTCCCGACCCGGTCTGAACTTTTAGCCGCTTCCATGAAAGCCTCATTGGTGGAGGAAACGAGTTCTGATCCCTCGTGGACTTTTTTAACCGTTCCTTCGATCAGCTGGGCCGTGTCCTTGGCAGCAGCGGCTGCCCTCAGTGCCAGATTCCGTACTTCATCAGCCACAACGGCAAACCCTGCCCCGGCTTCACCGGCCCGGGCCGCCTCCACGGCGGCATTCAATGCCAGAAGGTTGGTCTGGAAAGCAATTTCATCGATGGTCTTGATAATTTTGGATGTTTCTTCGCTGGCTTTTGATATGTCATCCATGGAACGACTCAGCCGTTTCATGGAGGCATTGGCCGTAGTGATTACATGGGCTGCTTCCTGCATTAAATCATTGGCTTTGTCTGAGTTTTGAGCACTTTGTCTCGTCATGGAGGACATTTCCTCCATGGAGGATGAGGTTTCTTCAATAGACGCAGCCTGCTGGGAAGCACCCTCTGCCATGGATTGACTGGAAGAGGAGACCTCACCCGCTGCGGATGACACCTGCTGGGCACCATCATCCAGGCCGGAGATGATCCGGGTCAATGGTCTGGTGATACTCCGGCTGAACCATAAGCCCACCAGCCCGCCGATGGCGCCCAGCACAAGAAGTACCATACTTATAGTCCAGATCACTGACCGGAGTTCACGAGAAGCCATGTCATGAATGTTGTGTTCAATTTCAAGCACCTCGGCCATGGGTACCTGTGTCGCTATGGTATACGCATTTTTTCCCAGCTTCAAAGGGGTAAACGAGGCATACACCATTTCTCCTTCATATTCATACTCAGCGACACCCTCTTCTCCGGAAAGCATACGGTTTCTGACCAGTTCTGAGAGAACGCCGTGTTGTGAATCGGTCAGATCCACCTGGTCCTTGAGGGTGGCATGCGGATGTGACAAAAGGACCCCCTTGTCGTTGAGAACATATGGAAATCCGGTCCGGCCGTATACGTTGTTCGACAGTAGCTCCCAGGCCAGCCGCCAGTCCGCATTGATCACCACCACCCCATGAAAGGTGTTGTTCAGATAGACAGGGGAAGCGACTCTGATTTCCGGTTCTCCGGTGTTCCGGGCAATCTGGACGGGGGTGACAAACAAGGATCCGGAAGGCAGGTTTTTTGCTTCTTCAAACCAGCTCACGCCCTTTCGGGTCTGCAGATCTTTTTCCTCACGCAGGCGGCCGTCCACCACAGCAGCCACTTCTTTTCCCTCTTCATCCAGAAATCGTACCTGGGGATAGGCGGGTTTTTCCCCAGAAGGGGTCATGACCCTGGCAATGCGGCTGATTTGCAGTAAATCATTCTGTAATCTCATTTTTGCCGACTCCAGACCATTGCTGCCGGTACCGGTTGGGCCGGCTGCATTTTCCAGAAATGAGATCAATGTCCCTAAACCGGCAATTTTCAAGGTGTCCGACTCGATCATCCTGACAAACCTGAGGATTTCATCACGATCCCGGACCGCACCTGCCATGAGACTGTTTTCAGCTTCTGCCACCAATCGTTCGCTTGCCATTTTCAAAATACCACTGCTGAATGAGTTCAAGGATCTGACAGTCAAAAAGCCCAGAAGCATCAGCGGCACGAGTACCAATCCAACACAGACAAGATTCAACTTCATGGTTAAACTTACTTCATTCATGATACTATCTCCGGTTTTTTTTGTTACATTCCCAGACACAGTGCAGCAAATACTATGCCATGAGGCCTTTGTCTGAATCCGTTCACTGAACATGGAAGGTGCATGGTTGTATGACCACTGGAGGCAGCGAATGAGGTCCAAGGAGAAGGATGTGCAGATTGTCAGGTTTTTTTACATCCTGTCGGGAAAGACTTTGTGACGATACCACACGGCGTGATAGGTCTATCTGACCGATTATGTGAAACAAAGCCCCAGAGGCCACATCTGCCATGACCTTTCCCGGTGCTATGAACTGCACCGGAACCTGATGCAAACCGGGCCCATGCTGCCGGATTTGACAGGTATTTAGTGCACGGGCCGGTTCAGGGAAGCATTTTATGATCTGACGCTTCTGCAGTTACCGCTTCAAACAGGTCGTCGGACGGGATAATATTGGTACTCATAAAGGGTGTTGAAATCGATGGTGCAAGATTAGTGTAATTTGCTAACTTTTCAGTCTGTTAGGAGTTGCAAAAGCCTCTGTTTAGTTGTAAATTTAAAGTGACTAAACAATAAAACAAACAACACCACAGAGGCTTTATGCATACAAAAAATATCAGAAGAATCATCACAAAGCAATTGAAAAGGAATTTTCCGAACTGGAACAAGATGACAAGGAAATCCAAAAAAGAGCTGACAAAACAAATAATGACGGAGGTTGTGGACAAATATGATTATTCTCAGACCTTGGATATCCCCATCGAAGAACTCATAGGCGTTGAAGACCAAGCCCCTTCAGCAGGTATTCGTAGCCTTCCCGAGATGGCATTTTATATTGAAAATTTTCATTCCGACAACCTGTTTCATTTTGACGCACTGAAAAAGCCATATCCCGAAATTGTGGATCCGGAATTACAGTTTATTGATCAGCTTATAGATGACCAGATTATCAACAGCTTGATTGCGCCTGACAGCTATTCCGCTGTGCACAGGGATATTCAGCCCTACCAGTTATTTCGGATGGAGCTTTTAAAAATTATCAAATACCCTGAAATCAGTTACAGGAAATTTTGCAGCGATGAATATTTTGGCAGGGAACGAAAGCAAAACAGGCGTTTTGTGCGGTTGCCCTTAAATACTAAAACCCAGGCAGATCACACTGAATTGTGTCACTTCCGGCGTGGCCTGAACTTCAAACAATTGATGAATGTCCTGGTATATTTCCTCCATCATTTTTATAGATCGGGTTGCCTTGAAAATGCCGTCATTCACGGTGTTGATTCGAGCGAGCTGCCGTCTGAAGTCAATTATCCCCTTTGTACAATTCAGATCAAAGGTAAGAAAATACGAATTTATTCCGATCCAGACTGCGATTGTGGAAAGCGCCGGAACAAAAGGGATAAATCGCATTACGTTATTGGCTACCGGCTTCACACTCTAACAGCCATCAACCCATCAACAGGCCATAGTTTTCCATTGGTATCCTTAGTAGGGGCAGCAAATCATCATGACAGCCTGTTTTTAAAACCGTTGATCAAGCTTGCTCAGGCACTGGGAATTGATATCAAATTGGTTACCGCCGATCAGGCGTATCATGATAGCGATGGTTCGGTTCTCAATGAAACCGGTGTCTATATCGTAGCCCCTGAATCGGAGAAAGCCAACCTTCCTGACAACGTTTTGGAATCGCCATTAAGAGTTGCCTGTAATGATTCTTGTGAGATTCCGATGCAGTTTTTGGGATCGACACCGGAAGGTCATGAATTTGGATGTGATGCCGCTCCGGGTGAGTGTACGTTTGAATCCAATTGCCCAAAATCAAGGATTGTTTCTTTTGACAGTGGTTATTTTCAACCAATGCCGACTTTTCATGGCGGATCTCAAGACGCAATCGAGATTCGAAAAAACTGTGAAAGGCCCTTCAATTTGATGAAGAAACGAGAAGGCCTTGAACAAACACGGGTAAGAAGTCAGCAGGGTGTAATTGTCCGATCAACGTTGACGACTATCGTAACATTGTTGCTTGAAATGGCTGGAACAAGGCATAAACCGAAGAAAAAAGAAGATGGACAAAAGGAGTTGTTTGCTGCCACAGGATGAATTGAACATTCAATGCGGGATTTTTTCTGAGCCGATTGATCGGACGGTACTGGTATATCTGGATTAAACAAAGGCCGCCGTCTGAAAAAGACTTTATGCGGGAAAAAAACAAAACCAGATATTGACACGGTAAAAACCGAGCAGTCTGACATCGGGAAAATGGGTTACAAACGTATTGGGCACCCATAACTAAACAGGAATTTGAATGGTTTCAACACCCTTTCATAGGCATTTTTTGATACTGAGTATTATATTTTTCGCTTCTTTTTTGAAAAAATCAACGCTCGTCTTACTCAGAGCGGTTGTGATTTTGACGGTTTTGTCTTTCAATGCAAGTTCTTCAGGTGGAGGAAGAAAGTCGGAAATGACGTTTACCTTACCAAGAGGCTCATCTGTGTATTTTATTTTGGCTGATCTTCATCGTATCATGATCCTTGCTCAAATAAAGAGCGCATCGACTGAAGAAATCATACCCTATCACTCCCATTGGCTTGAACTGCTCTGGCAAAGGCATTCGAATCAATCGCAGGGCAATCATCTCTTCTCCACAATTGACATGAGAACTCACCGCCTCACAACGTCCACCAGGCAGATCAATCGTGCAAGGAGTGATCAAAGCTTTATCAATACTTGCGGAAGCCTTTATGATCGATATGCTGGCAGCACAATCCAAGACAAAAGACCATTCCTGTTTACCGATATGCGCTGATATGACGAGTCCTTCGTCCGCACGCGTGAATGGAAGATCCTGCGCCGAATGGTAGAGCGTGTCGAAGGCAATCGGGGCATCGCTCATTAAGATCCTCTTCCGGGGAAAATCGATGACGAGCTCTTTTTGCTGAAGCACATCAAGCCCAATGACTGGCAATTGGAATTCGGATTTCCCCACTCCCCAGTCAGATAAATATTGCCCGATAACATTGCGAAATATCATTCCATTCATCCGCAATTCAGGAATCGTGAATTCCGCATCTTCGCGGATCTTCCCAGCCAGGTCAACACTCTTTACTGTGCGGCCGGTCAAATTGACTCCGTGAATAGTGTCAGCAATTGTCTTTGGCAAGTGTAGCCCTCGAGCCCCCGTATCCAAATAGAATTTCACATGGTGCTTATCGATCACCATTTCCACCATGGGAAGGTTTGTATGATCAAAAGATATGGGGATCTCAACCATAGGAATTGATGAGGAATAGGCTGAAGATGCTGACAAGATGAAGATAATGTATAGCAAGAGCATTTGTCGATATGTAACTGTCATAAATTAGATCCCCTTTACATAGCTTTTGCGAGATGAATTAATATGTACGCCGAACTCAGCCGACGCGGCTTTTTGCGCTCGCCTGGAGTGAAAGGTTTGGCTCTGGCGTATGAGGCATTTCAAAAATATTTTGTCAATCTACCTCACAATTCGTTTGCCGATATAGGCACCGCCGCGCACATCGGTTCCTGTATATTCTTCCACGACTTTCAATCCGGCATCGGTCATGGCGGATAGGTACTCTTGCCGCGAAAAAAGACCGATTTCCATCGATTGTTTATGGTAGGTCACTTCGTTGTTAATTCCGAGTAGGTGGTGAAACGTGACTTCTACAATTTTTGGTTTCTTGAGACGCACATGTTCCATACGGGCGATTTTCAAATCCGGCTTATCGGTGGTATCGACCACAATAATGTCCTGAAATTCCTCCACCGTGCTCCAAGGAGTGATCAGTACCAATCCATCGGGCCGCAGGTGGGCGACAATGTGTTTCATAGAGGAACGCAGATTGTCTACGGTTTTGACGAATCCGATTGATCCGTACAGGCAGATCATGGCATCAAAATCTGTCTCCAATTCAAAATTGATAAGATTACCGTAATGAAATCTGAGGCCGGGAAAGTTTTTTCTGGCTAAAGCAAGCATATCCTCACTGAGATCCAGGCCGGAAACATGGTAATCATCCTTGAAGAAGGGGATATGCCCTCCTGTACCACATGCCAGAACGAGTAGATCAGCCCGTGGAGGAACGCCATGCTTCGTCAGCAGTTCTTTCACCTTGGCAGCTTCCGCTGCGTATTCTCTGTCGTTTACATACAGAGCGTCATAATAAGTTGAAATGGTTTTAAAATCAGAATACATGGTGTTTTTTCTTCCTCTCTTTCAGCCGAACGCAAACATCTGCGGCTTGTCCGTCGGCATGGTTTTGTTTAACTTTCTCACCCTATTGTCCCAGATCCACCATCAAAAAAAAAGAAAAACCCCGTTGCGCTTGACTGGTCAAGCAGATAGAATGTTTTTGACGAAAAAAACTATCATCAACGAGGTGCACCCAATATGACACAAGGCATATTACCTTTCAAGTACGAAGAAGAAAAAAATGAGAGTGGGATGACAGCGCTGGCCGGATTGCCCATCTATGGGTGTAACACAAAAAAGTTGCACAACTATGCAGCCATCGGCAGATCTTCTATAATGTTGTTATTAAACATATTTTTAACGATGCCGCACGCCTTTTGACATGCACTTCTCAGCTTTCCTGTCAAAACCAATGACCGTAGGAAAATGACATTTTCAGCATTTTCCTTTTTCCAGAACATTCCCGTGCCTTTGACCCGGAGATTGATAAGGAATAGAAATTCAATAACCTGATCAAAAGTATCATAATATCAGTAGGTTATAAAAATCTAGACATTTCATTTTCAATATGTAATAGTTATGGTGCCATAATAACCAGTTAAAAAACAAGGCACCAATGATTATGCATAAAAAAAAGAAGCAACCAGGACCTAAGCTCTTTTCACCATATAGCAGTGACATGGAAATTTTAATCCAAGAAACCCATTCTCAACTTTCAGAACTGGAAAAACGGACATATGCCGCTGTAGAAGCGCTAAAATTACCTCGCGGCGGGATATCCTATATTTCCAGACTCCTTGGATGTAGTAGAAATACCATCCGTCGAGGGATTGAGGAATTAAAGAACCCAGAGATAAAACCTCAAAATAGAATTCGTGAAAAAGGAGGAGGAAGGAAGCCTGCCATAGAAACAATTGAAAATATAGATGAAGTCTTCCTCAAAGTCATTGACGACCATATCGCTGGTGACCCAATGGATGCAAAGATTCGTTGGACCAATTTAAGTCATAAAAAAATTGCATCCAAAATGAAAATAGAAGGAATCAACATCAGTGTAACCGTGGTTAAAAAATTGTTAAAAAAACATGGATTCACAAAGCGTAAGGCCATTAAAAATTTGTCTATTGGGTCCTCTAAAAATCGAAACGAACAATTTGAAAAGATTACGCAGTTAAAAGAACAATACCTCTTGGATGGCAATCCGGTGATAAGTATGGACACAAAAAAAAAGAACTTTTAGGGAATCTATACCGGGATGGTCAAGTTTATAGTACGGGTACAATTGAAGTCTACGATCATGATTTTCCATATCTTGCTGAAGGGATAGTGATTCCCCACGGTCTTTATGATTTAAAATCAAACAACGCCTATGTAAACATAGGCGTTAGTAAGGATACAAGTGAATTTGCCTGTGACTCGATAAAGGCATGGTGGAAAAATTATGGAAAGCTTCAATATCCAAATTGTACTTCAATCCTCATCCTTGCTGATGGTGGTGGTAGCAATTCAGCCCGTCATTATATTTTCAAAGAAGATTTACAGAATCTGGTAGATGAAATCGGAGTAGAAATTCGCATGGCACATTTTCCCCCCTATACATCAAAATGGAATCCTATAGAACATAGACTATTCCCTCACATTACCAGGTCTTTAAAAGGGGTCATCCTAAAAAGTCACGACTATGTCAAAGAACTGATTGAAAATACAAAAACACGAACAGGTTTGGAAGTTAAAGCCCACATTATAAAAAAAATATATCAGACCGGAAGAAAGTATGCTGATAATTTTAAAGAGACCATGAGAATCATTTTCGATGATTATCTGGGGAAATGGAATTATAGGGCGATACCAGGAAAAAACTAATTATGTTCAATTTATTTTATATCAATTCCTAACCCTGCGAATAGCACTCTCGATTGACCCGCTTCCGGTTGGTAGCCCACTATCTTGAAAGGCCTTGTATTGAAATTTGGAATGATCCCCAAAATAGTTATTAAGGGCCGCCTCAAAAATAAAATCACATTTTTGATGGTGTCAATTTGTAGTTCCAATCAGTCAGTTGATGGTGTTTCTCAATCTTGATTTCTTTCATTTGCTTGTCAGAAACTTTTTCCCCTGTTTTATATTTTTTTTTGACGAAATGAGCTTTAACTGTTAATCCTGTTGACGTTTTTGTTGTTCGTATGTATTGTAGATTGTCACTTTCGCATCCCAACAAAATGTCACAATCTTTTGCCAAAATCAGGCCTTTTTTCAGAAAATTTGAGAATGGACCTTATACATTTTTTAGTGGGATTTGTGAGGTGCAGAAGCGCGCTAAAAAACAGATGGTAACATGCTGATTTGTAGAGGAAAAATGTTCTCACGCTTTTTTACCAAATCCCACTTTACAATTTCATCATTTTTTTTAGGCCATGTATATTGAGAATCCCCCCCTCTTATCCCCCCCGAAAGGGGGGAGGAGGATAAAGGCATGCAGCGGTTCCTGCTGTTTGGTTTCAACCTGCTCAAATTCATCAATTAATCTTATCATTTTCCCATACCTTGCTTTTTTTCACTTAGGCACTCCAAATTGGGATTTTTGACCGGATTTTTGGGATATTAATGTAACACTTTACAATGTATTTCAAAACTGTTTCAAAAGACTTCAAAGGGTGACCGGCCCAGTTTTTACTGATTTCACTGAACAGGCGGTGCTCTATAGGGTTCCATTTTGATGTCCCCGGCGGATAATGACAAATCTGGACTGATAACCCATGTTCATCACAGAGTTGCTTTTGTATTTGGTATTTCCAAACCCTGGATCGATAACCATTGCTACCACCTGAATCAGCTACTATCAACAGTTTTGTTTTTTCAGGATATTGTTTTTTTCCGTATTTTCTCCACCATTTTTGAATACATTCAACAGCAAAAGATGGTGTATCAGCGCTATGACCAACAAAGACAGTGCCCGAATTTCTCTGGGTATCATAAATCCCATATGGAACAGCCTTTCCCACAGCATGGGTTGGAAAATCATGATCATAAACCGCTATGGGGGTCTGTTGCCAGAGTTTTCCATGATTTTTGAAATTTCCTATCAATTCTTTTTTTTTGGTGTCTACGCTGATTGTGGGCAAACCCTGTGATGCAAACTGTTCCCTCAAATTGCCAATATATTCAAATTGTCGATTTCTTTTTTCAGGGTCTGGATTGGCTGCGCCAGATGCCAATTGTTTTGCATTTACCCGAAGGGAAAATCCCATGCCTTTGAGAAGCCGGCAAACAGTATTTGAACTGACATCAATACCAATGGATTTCAATTGTTCAGCTATCTTTTCCGTCGTCTTCCGGGTCCATTTGAGTCCCGTGATAGGATGTCCCGCAGTTTCATATTTCAAGATTTTTTGGATTTTGGAGATGATTTTTGGAATTTTTTTTCCACTGGTTTTCTGCCGCCACCTTTTTCCCGAACAGATTTTGTCTTGATTGTTCCTCCCAAAATTTCGCGGCGGCCCTTTGCAATAGTATGGGGATCTAATCCAAAAAAATCAGCCATCTTCTTATCACCGCCATGACCAATTTTGAATGATTCAAGACCAGCATAAAGACGGCGCTGTTTTTCGTCCAACAGGCTGTAAAAAAGAATAATAGCGGCCTTTAGTTCATCCCGAAAAACTTCAATCTCATACGTTCTATCAAAATCGACAAGCGGTTCACCACTTTTCCGGAGTGTGATCTGCTGCCGCTGTTTAGATGGGTCCTGTGAAAAATATATAAACACCGTTGATATTTTTTTTCGATAAAGCCGTTTTTGTCGGAAAAGCTCCAACAAGGGATGCTTCACTTCGACATTTAAAATCCGGGAAAGCTCCTGAGCGGAGAATCCAGCCTTGGATAGATTAACAAATTCTGCGGTCGTTTCTATCAAATTACCATATTTGGAGAACCAAATAGAATTGAAAGACCATAATCCGCTTTCATCAAAATTAGCAATAGATTCGAGTGTATAATATTTTCCTCGATGAGAGTAGCTGGAAAGATAACCCAACGATTTAAGCTTTCTGAAAACAGTCATGGTGCTGTTGGTGAACAACTCTTTTTTTATTTGATCTAACGTACTAATTTTATGAAATTTTAAATAGTTTTCTACTGCTTTTAAATCACTGCTTTCTGAGGCCATGGAATGATATAGTTCCCCCGATTATAGTAATAATTAGGCGAACTATACCAAATATACACATAGGCTGTCAATAAAATATTTCGTCGTAAATGCCTTTAAATTAGAGACATAAAAACATATGTGTGATAATAACCCTTTCAAAATAGTTGATAGAATTAATCCAAAATATGTTATATTAATTTTGAGCCAGCCCTAAGCTTTTTTAGAGCGGTTTTTCGATCTTCTTTCCCGGCAGCTTTAATGCTTGGGAAATTGTGGATACTACAAAGAACCGCCATTGACACACAAACCTCAACCAGAGCGGGCGTTACCTTTTTAATGATGCCCAATATTTCAATAACTGCGTCTGCCACGGCCATTGTTGATCCTTTCATAGCTGTGGCTTGCCTTTACTTTCTGTACAGCGCCTCCTTGAAATTACGTTGGAAGGAGAAAACCCAAATGTCCTTGATAGACACCTTAAGTTTTGAGTAACGATCCTGTCGGCTTCTCCCTTTTGTCTGGCCGATTTTTTGAAAGTTCGCAGCTTTGTAGCAGGTTCCGGTATAACGCCTTGTATCGACAAACATCTCAACCAAAGCTATCTGGCTTCCATAACGACGTTGCCAATCTCCGGATAAGCGTCGAAGAACTGCTCCCAAGGTATAACTGGCAAGGTTAAAAACGTTGACCCAGGGTAAAATCAAAAAACGGGTATTGTTACAAACCTGGGTGTGAAGATCAGGAACGGTCCATGACGGTTTTTAAAAATTTAAGATTGTTGTTTTGGGTCCACCGCCTGGCTGAGATCCTTGCCCACGGCTCGCTCTAAGGCAGCCAGGGCATCAAGATAGCCGTACAGGGACTGATAATAATTGGTTTCGACCTGGGTCAGATCGCTTCGGGCGTCAAGCACCTCGGTGGAGGTGGCTGCCTGCTGGCGGTATCCCATCCGTGTGATGCGCATATTTTCCCGGGCATGGGAAAGGGCGGTCTTTGCGGCATCAATGTTGTTTTCAGCCACACCGAGATTGAGATAAGCGCTCTTGATTTCCAGCCGGACCAGATCCCTGATTTCGCGGATACTCTGGTCAAAGGCGCGCTTGTCGGATTCTGCTTTGCTTACCCTGGACCGGGTCCGGTTGGAGTCGAAAAGGGTCCATGTGGCCTGAACGTAAAGCGATGCATTGTGGTCGTTTTCAAAGTCGTTGCTATGGGCATCGGGCGAGTCACCGTTCCGGTAGTAATTGCCCACGGCCGCTACTGAAGGATACCGGGCGCTTTTTTCCATGGTTACGGCAGACGTCAGGGCCTTCGCGGTCAGGGCCATGGCCTTAAGCCGGGGCCGGGTATCAAGCCCGGTCTGGATCAATTCCTCAAGGGCAAAATGACGGAACGAAACAGCATCGATATCGGCAATACGGGTATGGGCGTTGATGTCCCCGGCCATCCAGCGGTTCAGATCCGATATGGAAATGGCCACATCAGCCCAGGTCCGTTCCTGGAATTGAACGGCATTGGACAAGGCAACCTGGGCCCGCAGCAGATCGTTGCGGCGGATGATGCCGCGTTCAAAGAACATTTGGGCATCCTTTTCATGGGAGGACAGGGTCTGGAAGACTTCGTCGGCCACCAGCCCTTGTTTTTGGCAGAGCAGCACCCGGTAATAAGCGCTTTTAACACCCTTGGTAATGTCTAAGGCAGCCTGTTTTTTTTCCTGCTTTGCAATATTAAATCTGAGTTTGGCAATCGTGTTCTGTGAAGATAATTTACCGCCTGTGAACAGAGGCTGGGTCAGGGAAAGACCCCAGCGGTACTGGGTGGTATGGGCCACCTGGGCTTTGCCAATGGACGTGATCCGGAAGGGTGCATTATTAATGGCCGTATATGAATAATCGGCCGAAAGGCTTGGCAGGAAATCCGCTTTTGCACTCTGCCGGGCGTATTCTGCCCCTTGTACCTGTTCCGCTGTCCGCTGTAAGGCCGGGTGTTTTTTAAGGGCTGTCTCGATGGCCTCGGGCAGGGTCAGGACGTCAACAATATCATCCGCCGCAGCCGGTGTGCGGCCTAAAAGACCCATACTCGCCACGAGGAGCACTGTTACAACAGTTTTTTTCATAGGAATTTCCTTTTTTTTTTGCCCCGGATTTTTTACAAGGTTTGAGCACAATCCAGTACAGCACGGGCATGACGATAAGGGTGAGCAGGGTGCCGAATATCAGGCCCACCGCCAGAACCGATCCCATGGGTGCCCAGAGGGGAGAACCGCTGATGATCATGGGCACGACCCCCATGGCGGCGGCTATGGCCGTGAGAAACACTGGCCGCATGCGCCGTTTGCCGGCATCCATGGCCACGTCTTTCAATGGCCGGCCAGGGGCTTGTTCCACCAGGCCGTCTGCATATTCCACCAGGATGATCCCGTTTCTGACCACCAGGCCCGCAAGGCTGATCACACCCAGAAAACCGGTAAAACTGAACGGGTTGCCGGTGAGCTTCAGTCCCATGAAGGCTCCGAACCAGCTCATGGGAATGCCGGCCATGATGATCAGGGATTTTCTGATCCCCTTGAATTGAAAGAGCAGTATCATGAAAATCAACACCAGGCTGGTCAAAAGGGAGGCGGTTTCCTGGCCCATGATCGTTGTCTGGTCTTCTATCTCGCCGCCGTAGCTGATGGTCACACCCTTGGGAAGTGCCATCTTTGCAATTTCAGGCATGATTTCGGACAGGATCTCGTTGGGCATACGGCCCAGTTGGCTTTCAGCCCGTACGGTCAGGGTACGCATCCCGTTTCTGCGCCGGATCCGGCCTTGCTGCCATTCGGGTTCCAGGGTGGCCAGTTGGCGCAAAGGCACTTTGGCCCCGGTTTGCGGGGATACCAGGTAGGTGTTGTCAATGTCCTCAAAGGTGTTGCGGTTTTCCTGATCCAGGCGCAGCAGGATGGTCACGGGATGATCCCCTTCCCACAGGGTGGACACGCCCCATCCCTTGAAATCGGCGCCCAGCGTTTGGGCGATGTCCTGGATGGAGAACCCCAGGCGGTTGGCCACCTCGTCGTTTACCTTGACCCGGATGCCGTAATAGTCCTGCTGAAAGGTGGTGCGCACAAAATTTGCGCCATCGGTGTAACGGAGCAGTCCGGCAATATCATTGCCGATGCGGCGGATATCACCAAGGTCATCGCCCGTGACCCGGACCTCGATGGGGGCGTCCACCGGCGGTCCCTGGGAGAGCTGTTTGACCAGAATTTCTCCGTTGGGAAGGAAATTATGGAGGCTTGGAACCAGTTCGGTTATAAGATCGTTGGTTTCCTCGGCCGTCCGGGTGGTGATCAGGATCTGGGCGTAGTTTTCTTCCGGAAACTGGGGAGCATAGGTCATATAGAACCGGGGAGAGGAAGTGCCCACGAAACTTGTAATATCAACGATGCGCTCATCGCAGGACAGGTGGTTTTCAATCTTTTTCACGGCCCGATCCGTGGCCGCAAGCCGGGTTCCCTTGTCCATGTAAAGTTCCAGGCAGAACTGGTTTCGTTCGACATAGGGGAACAGACGCACGGGCACATGCATGACCAGGTAGATCGTACCGGCCACGGACAGCCCCCCTATCAGCACGGGGAGCCAGGGCCGGGAAAATGCACGGATCAGAAGGGCGTCGTAGGCTTTTTGCATCAGATCGAGCAGGGACATCCGGGTTTTTCCCCCTTTGGCGGAATGCAGACCGGTTTTGATGACCATGTGGCATAAAAGGGGGATGAGCAGCACGGCCACGGCCAGGGATACGATAAGGGCCACGGTCACCGATATGGGCAGGGTGAACACGAACTCGCCGGCATTGCCCGTCACAATCAGGTTCAGCGGAATAAAGGCACAGATGATGGCCAGGGTGGCGCTGAAGACCGGGACAAACAGATCCGAAGCACTTTTTACGGCCGCAGCCCAGGTTGAACTGCCGTGATCCAGTCGCTCCACATAGTCATCCACAATGACGATGGCGTTGTCCACCACCATGCCCAGCACCACGATCAGTCCGGCCAGGGTCATCTGCTGGAGGTTGATGTCAAAAAAGTCCAGCAGTCCGAAGGTGATCATAATGGTTATGGGGATGGACAGGGCCGCCACCAGGGCCACCCGCAGGGGTAACAGCAGCATGGTGACCAGGATCACCGCCACAATGGCGACGGCAAATTCCTTCATGAAATGATTGATGTTTTCATCCACCACCTGGGGTTGGTCAATGGCCTTTTGAACCGTGACATCCGATGGGATTCTCTCTTTTGCAACATCAAGGCGCCGGCTTACTTTTTTTCCGAATTCCACAATATTGAATCCGTTCTGCATTTCCACGGACAAGATCAGGGTTTTACTGCCGTTGCGGCGGATAAACGAATCCGGCTCCTCGTACCGCCGACAGACATTGGCCACGTCCTTTAAGCGGATGACCTGGCCGCCGGGGCCCAGATCAATGATCTGGTTTTTGATTTTGTCCACCGAGTTGTACAGATGGCTGATATGGATGGGGATACTGGCCTCGTCGGATTTGATCTCGCCGGCGTAAGTGATGGTGTTCATGGTTTTAAGGGCCTGGGCCACCTGGACCTGGTTGACACCGTACCGGGACAGCCTGGCCGAATCAATGGTCACGTAAATCTGCTCGTCCTGTTCACCGTATCTCTTGAGTTTGGACACTTCGGCAAGGGGACGCAGTTCGTTTTCGATGATTTCCACGAAGTCGGCCAACTCTTTGTAGGAATGGCGGTCCGAGGACACGGAGATCAACAGCGCCACGGTATCCCCGAAATCACTGTCAATGACGGGCCCGATCACGCCGGGGGGCAGTTGGGCTTTGAGTTCGATCAGATCGTGGCGGGCCTTGGACCAGAACTTGTCCTTGTCGGTCAGCCATTCCTGAAGTTCCACCTGGATGATCATCAGCCCGTCCTTGGTGGTGGATTCGGTTTCGTCTTTCTTGACTTCCTCGTAGCGGAAAAGCAAGGCCTCCACCTTTTTGGTGACCTGTTCTTCCATTTCCAGGACCGTGGCACCGGGATAGATCATGGTGACAAGACCCTGGCGAATGGTCATTTTCGGGTCTTCCCGCCGGGGCATATGCTTAAGCGAGTACAGGCCCGCCATAACAAATATCAGCGTCAGCAGCAGCGTAATCTGCCTGTATTTGATTGCGGATTCAAAAATTTTCATATTGGTTACCATTTATCTGTTTCTGCCGGTTCGCGATCATTGCCGCATGCTCTATGAGGCGATTTTGTTTTTCGTTGAATTTCTGCTCTTGGAATTGTTTTCAATTATGATAGGGGTGCCGTCCCTTAGTTTGTGCTGACCGGAAATGATCACCGTATCCCCGGGCACAAGTCCGCTTTGGATTTCGATTTCACTTTGAAAGGCCTGGCCGGGAACAACGCGTTTGCGCTGGGCCAGACCGGTCCGAGGGGCTGCCACGAACACATAGGTAAGGTTGTCGGTGTCGCGGACAATGGCACGGCCGGGGACCGTGAGCAGATGAACGGCCGTATCGCTTTCAATACCGGCCTGGACGATCATTCCGGGTTTGAGGCTGTAGTCCGGGTTGGCCAGTTCGATTTTCACAGGGTAGGATCGGGTGCGTTCATCAGCCACAGCACCCACCATAGATACGGTGCCGGCGGCCATGCGGTTGCCAAGAGCTGGAATTCTAACGAAGGCGGTCTGATTCAAAATCACCTGTCCGATATCGGTTTCGGGCACCGAGACGCGGGCGTAGATCACGTCGGTTTTGACCAGGGTAAATACCGGCATCCGGGGGGCCACCATCTGGCCGATTTCAACGTCCTTTGCACCGACAATGCCGGTGATGGGCGCTGTTAATTTGGTATCGGCCAGGGCTTTGCGGGCAATATCGCGGGCCGCGGTGGCCTGGGCAAGGCCGGTTTTCAATTCAATGAAATTTGTCTCTGCAAAGGCACCTTCCCTGTACAGGGGTTCGTAGCGCTCAAAGGCATCTTTTGCCCGAAAGCGGCCTGCCTCGGCAATAGCGAGGTTGTTCCGGTAATCAGTGGCATCCAGCGTAGCCAGCAAGTCTCCCCGGGTCACATGATCGCCCTCGTTCACCAGAACCCGGTCAACTTTGCCCGGCACCATAAAACTGATGGGGGCTGTCTTGTCGGCTGTAAGCGTCCCGCTGACGGCAATGACCCGGTTTATAGCCACGCAGGTAACCGGTGCGACTAAGACCTGCGTCGTTTCAGAAAGTTTACCGACGGTTCTCTTTTTTTTTTCGGGCGAACAACCGACGACGATAAAGATCATGACCATGACCGCCAGTATCCGGGTATGAAAAAGCAACGGGTTTAATTTCAATGTCTTTCTCCTGTTTTTTCTATGGGAACCTTTTAAAAGACTTCACTTTTAAATCCTTGGGTCGGGTCTTCCAGGTCATTGATCCATTCTTCAGTCCAGATCGAATGATCCACCAGGGCAAGAGGGCGTACAATCTCAGCCAGCTTGATGCCAAGTTCGGTTCTCCCGGACAGTTTTACTTGTGTTTCCCAGTGCAGGTGAATCGACCAGTCGTTTTCCACCAGGCAGTTCCGGAAGAATACCAGTTGGACCCTTTGCCCGGCTCTGATTGCCACATGAGCCCGTATCTGGTTGAACAGGCGTATCAAATTCCGGGGATTTGAAACCTCGTTCATACGTGCGTTGATGATTTCAACATGTATCATGGTTTGCCCCCGTTTATTTTTGTGTTACACAGCATTCCCTGTCCTCCCCCCGATCACTTTTGCTGATAACGGTTATAATCAAAATATGTGCCACAATGTAATATATTGTTTTAATAGGATTATTTTTTAGTGACAGAGATAAAATTAGAAATATCGTGCTATGAAATCCGATATTTGGTATTTGGGTCAGTAACACTAAATATCGGATTTTGAGGTAATGACCATGATGAGTAACATGAATTTTTTCCACCAGGCCACCATGAAAATCTGTGGTAGCCTGGATGTAAACAAAATGATCCGTGATTGTGCGTCCTACCTGGGCAGGCACATGCCGTTGAATGATATCGTATTGAGTACTTACGAGCGTGAACGGGGGGCTATCCAGGTTCTGGCCCATAATAACGCGGGTATCATGGATACCAGACCTCGGTCGATCCCCTTGTCGTCCGAAGCACAACAATTTATGGAAACCGCCAGTTTTGAAGGTACAGATATTCTCCAGAATGCCGAACTTGATCTCGTGACCCGTGAGGCAAATGAGGTGCTTGATTTATCCGCTTTTTCCAAAATGGTACTGCATTTGAATCTGGATGGGAAACGCCTTGGTGTGGTTTTATTTCTATCCTGTCATTCAGGGGGGTTTACCCTGGAGCATGCTCGCCTGATAGGGCTGCTTCACGATCCTTTTTCCGTGGCCCTGGCCAATGTGCTCAAACACCGCGAACTCATCAGACTCAAGAATCTTCTGGCCGATGATAACCAATATCTCCGCCATGAACTTTTCCAGATTTCAGGCGATGAAATTGTTGGTGCGCGGTATGGTCTTAAGGATGTCGTGGAACAGGTCTGGCAGGTCGCGTCGCTTTCCAGCCATGTGATGCTCACCGGAGAGACCGGGGTGGGTAAGGAGGTTATTGCCAATGCCATCCATTACGCCTCACAACGTAAAGATGGGCCGTTTATCAAGATTAACTGCGGCGCATTTACAGAGAACCTTCTGGACAGCGAACTTTTCGGTCATGAAAAAGGGGCCTTTACCGGTGCCGTGCAGAGCAAGCGAGGACGATTCGAACGTGCCCACAAAGGCACCCTGTTTCTGGACGAAGTGGGAGAATTGTCTTTGGCAGCCCAGGTCCGGTTGCTGAGGGTCCTTCAGGACGGCTGCATTGAGCGGGTCGGAGGCGTGGAATCCATTAAGGTGGATGCCAGAATCATAGCGGCCACTCATCGGGATCTGGCCAAAATGGTCAGGACGGGAACGTTCCGGGAAGACCTCTGGTTCCGGTTGAACGTGTTTCCCATCCACATCCCGCCTCTCCGTCAGAGGAAATCGGATATTCCGGCCCTGGTTCATCATTTCATCGACCGGAAACTCAAGGCCTTCAACCTGGCCGAGCACCCGGGAATCGCCCCGGGAAGCATGGAGCAGCTCACAGCTTACCCATGGCCCGGAAATGTCCGGGAACTGGAAAACATGGTGGAGCGGAGTTTGATCCGGCACAAAAGCATGGGAGAAGGTAAGCCCCTATTGTTTACAGGTCTTATGGGAAATTCGCCCGGAAGCGGTAATAGACCGGCACCCATGGAAGAACCGGATCATCAATTGTCCCTTGATGAAGTCATGGCACGGCATATTACGTCTGTGCTCAGATCTACCGGCGGCAGAATTCAGGGTAAAGATGGTGCAGCAGCCATCCTGGGTGTCCATGCCAATACATTGCGCAGCCGGATGGACAAGCTGGGTATCCCTTACGGTAGAACGGCCATCAAGATTGATCTGTCAATGTAACGTTAACTGCCTATAAAACAAGATAATTGATTCGCAAATTTAAGGCCCTTTGGCTATTTTACTTTGGCCCATGTTGGATCCCAGGGTCTTGATACAAGAAATATGCGTAGCAGCAGGTCAATGAAATATTTTTTCAGGGATTTAGGGTGATTATAGCAAACAGTGTCAAAATCCTCACTCAGTGCGGCTTTAGTAATGATGTGCCGAATCGGCCACGCTGCCGCCGGTGGAGATCACGTGATTGGAGATATTGATCTTCAATATCTCCTTTTCCTCAATGGCCCTCAGATTCATATGGCCACTTTCATCCAGGATCTCCTGCAGGGTTTTCTGGTTGCTGATCTGGATCAGGATATCCGTATCGATGAAAAATTTCTTGACATGTTTTTTAGATTATGGCATGTTTGTTTCATATGCAGTAATATTTTGAACAAAGGGTTGAAAATATGAAGCCTGACTTATTCGCCCGTATCCGGGCCCTTGGAAAGCTGACCCGCACCCAGACGAAAATGGTGAACCTGTTTAACAGCAGCCCCAATCTTCTGGCATTTGAAAACTTAAGCGCCCTGAGCCAAAGGGCGAATGTGAGCAAAGCCTCAATGGTCCGCTTCCTGATTCACATCCTAGGATACAGGGACTTTGCTGAATTCCAGACGGAACGCCAGGATGCCATGGCGCTGAACCTGGATTCCCCCATCATGCGCTTTCTCAAGGACACCAAACAGGCCCCTGAAGACAGGGCTGTGGTGGATACTCATATTCCCTATACCCTCCAAGCCATTCAGCAGGCTTACGGCCGGCTTGATCTGGATTCCTTTAACCGGATGGCAGATATCCTGACCCAGACCCGGCGTCCCCTGCACCTGATGGGACACCGGACTGCCTTCAGTCTGGCCTATATGATGTTTATCAACCTGCAGTATATCCGACCCCGGGTATTTCTTTTGGGCGGGGCCCATCCATCCATGCCGGCCCAGATATTCAACGTGGAAAAAAAGGATGTGGTTCTCGCAATTTCCAGGCGAAGGTACTCGAAAATCTCCCTTGAAATTACCCGGAAGCTGAAAGAACTGGGGACTACCCTGCTTCTGGTGACCGACTCGGAAGTGGCGCCTTTGTCAGGCCTCGCTGATGTTCAACTGGTGGTCACCCCATCCAGCCAGGGCGGTTTTGAAAGTATTACCGCCTGGGCAGCCATCTTAGAGGCCCTGACCCTGACTGTGGCAGATGCCTGCCGCAAGGCAGAGCCCGGTTACTCCCAAAAGGCGGAAGAACTTCTGGACAGCCTGTTCGGTTTTTTGGAGCACTGAACTATCTGTCTGAGTAAAGGAGGGCATTTAGCTCTCCATAAATATAACTCAAACCAAGGAGAAAATTGACATGCTCAAAGGATTCAAACTGTTGGGGCTGGCCCTTCTGGCAAGCCTTGTACTGGTCCAGACCGGCCTTGCCAAGGACTGGCCTGCCCGGCCGCTCAAACTTACCATTGCTTACAGTGCAGGTGGCACCACAGATATGAGTGCACGCCTTCTGGCATCCCTGCTGGAAAAGGAACTGGGTCAGCCTGTCGTCTGCCAGAACAAGCCCGGTGGCGGGGGAACCGTTGCCGCCAGTATTGCAGCCACCCAGAAACCGGACGGCTACAACATCTTCACACTGGTCACCGCACCGGCCGCCATTACCCCGCACATGCAGGACCTGCCCTTTGATCCCCTGACGGATTTCACCCCCATTGCCCGCTACGGCCTGTGGCATTACGCCCTGGTGGTCAAAGCAGGCTCCCCGTTTCATTCTCTGAAAGATCTGATTGCCTTTGCCAAGGAAAACCCGGGCAAGGTCTCCTACGGCCTGTCCGGCGCCGGCAATCCCCAGCACCTGGTCATGGAGCGCCTGAAAAAGGCTTCCGGCGCCGACTGGGATGCGGTCCCTTTTAAAAATGGTGCCGAGGCAGTAACCGCATGCATGGGCGGCCATGTGACTGCCATGGCCGGTGTTACCGAATGGGCACCCCAGGTCAAGGCCGGTGAAATGCGGCTGCTGGCCGTGTTTGATGACGAAAGGATGAAAGAGTTCCCCGAGGTTCCGACCCTCAAGGAACTGGGTTATGACATTGTGGCCCCGTCCTGCCTTGGTATTGCCGGGCCCAAGAATATGCCGGAGCCGATTGTGGCCAAACTGGAGTCTGCCATTAAAAAAGCCCTGGCTGATCCCATGTTCGTGGACCTGATGGACAAAGTCATGATCAAGATCGCCTATCTGGGCTCCCAGGAGTTCGGCGCCTATATCCATAAGATTTATGAGGAACAGGGCAAGGTCATTAACGAAGCCGGCCTGAACGCCAAGTAATCGTAAAACTATCCGGCCCGGGGCACTCCACCGGGCCGGTATAAAAGGGTTTAAATGCCATGCCTCACAAATACAGACAGGACTTTTTCACCGGAACGGCCCTGTTCATTTTTTCACTGGTTCTGATCTTCTACCTGATCCCGGCCTATGTGGGGAGCAGCACCCATACAGAGATGTCGCCCAGGTTCTTCCCCAAACTGGCAGCCGTTCTTCTGGCCGTACTCAGTTTTATGCTGACAGCAGTATCGGTCCGGGGATTTCTGGCCAAGAAAGGGTCCGGCACTCCCAAGGACCCGGTCACCCCCCGCATCCGGCCGGACATCAAGTCCGGTCCGGTGCTGAGCGTGGGGATTGTGGCAGCCTATTTTTTAGGTTTTGAATATCTTTCCTTTCTGGCCGCCACACCTGTTGCCGTTGCGCTGTTCATGCTGACATTCGGCCAGAGAAAGCCAGTTCGCATCATCGGCATCAGCCTTGTCCTGACAGCCATTGTCTATATTTTATTCACTTACGGCCTTAAAGTCCCGCTGGAATAGGGAGATACCATGCTTCACGAACTTTTAACCGGTTTCCATATGGTTATGACCTTTGGAAACGTCTTTGCCATTTTTCTGGGTGTGGCCTTTGGGGTCTTTATGGGAGCCGTGCCCGGCCTGACCGGCACCATGGGCATTGCGCTGATCATCCCGCTGACCTACAGCCTGTCGCCCATCACCGCCTTTTGCGCGCTTCTCGGTACCTACAAGGGCTGTCTTTTCGGAGGAGCCATCCCGGCCATCCTCATTAATACACCGGGGGCCCCGGCAGCAGCGGTCACGGTTTTTGACGGTTTCCCCCTTGCCCAGAAAGGCCAGGCCGGCCAGGCCATGGACATCGCCCTGTGGGCCTCGGTGATCGCAGATGCATTTGCCACGATCTGCCTGATTTTTTTGGCGGTATTTCTGGCCAGAATCTCTCTGAAATTCGGTCCGCCCGAATATGCCTCTCTCATTGTATTTTCCCTGTGCATTGTGGCCGGCGTGTCCGGAGATTCCATGCTCAAAGGGATTATCGCGGCAGTTCTGGGATTTCTGCTGGGCACGGTCGGACTGGATCCCATGATCTCCACCCCGAGATTCACCTTTGGCTTTGTCACCCTGTTCAACGGCATTAACATGATGGTGCTCATGATCGGACTGTTTGCCCTGTCAGAGGTCCTGGTCCAGTCCGAAAAAAAGGGATCTGACAGCCGGAACCTGGCGGATGCGGGAAAGGACAGGGCTTCATGGGCTGACATCAAACGCTGCCTTCCCACCATTTTCCGGGGTGGGGTCATCGGGGTGCTGATCGGCGCGATTCCGGGCCTTGGGGCCACACCCGCCGCCTTTCTGACCTATACGGAGACCAAACGGGTTTCCAAGCATCCTGAAAAGTTCGGCCACGGCGCCATTGAAGGGGTGGCAGCCTCGGAATCCGGCAACAACGCCACCTGCGGTGGTGCCCTGATCCCTCTGATGGCCCTGGGCATTCCGGGCGATGTGACCACCGCCGTTCTCCTGGGTGCCTTTCTCATTCACGGCCTGACCCCGGGACCTGCCCTGTTCAAGGAGAACCTCTCCCTGGTCTACAGTATTTTTGCCGCCCTTCTCATTGCCATCTTTTTCCTGCCCCTGGTGGGACGTCAGTTTATCAGACTGTTCTCCCTGATCGCCAAGGTGCCCAACTCCATTATCTACCCTGTGACCACCGTACTCTGCACCGTGGGTGTTTTCGGCTTCAACTCCAGCTACACGGATCTCTGGCTCATGCTCTTTTTCGGGGTGATGGCCTATTTTATGCGAAAGCTGGGATTTCCCCTGGCCCCGATGCTCATCGCCTTTATCCTTGAACCGATTGGAGAGCGGGCCATCCGCCAGAGCCTGACCCTGTCCAGGGGCAGCCTGGATATTTTTATCACCCGGCCCATTTCCCTGGTTTTCCTGGTCCTGGCCCTGATCTCCGTAATCGTTCTCGTCCGCATGAAAACCCGCAAGTCAAAGGAGAATAAATGACAGACCCAGCGCTGACGGAGGTGGTCGAAGAACTGGTCCCCCAAATGGCCCGGTTCAGGCAGGACCTGCACCGGAATCCCGAACCTGCATTCAAAGAACAGGCAACTTCGGAAGCGGTCAAGACCCTTTTAAGGGAGGCTGACGTTCCCATGGTTCCCCTGGAAGGGACAGGCGTTCTGGGCATTCTTGAAGGCCGGGGACAAGGCCCGGGCGGCTGTACAGCCCTAAGGGCGGACATGGATGCCCTGCCCGTGGAAGAGAAGACCGGGCTTTCCTACGCCTCGACTGTGCCGGGAATGATGCACGCCTGCGGCCACGACGGCAATACCGCTGCCCTGGCCGGGGCCGCACGGATACTTTCCTGCCTGCGCCACCGTTTTAGCGGCACAGTGAAATTTATTTTTCAGCCCGGAGAGGAGTCTCTGGAAGGTGCAAAAATCCTGATTGATCAAGGAGTGCTTGAAAGCCCAAAAGTGGACAGAATCTTTGCCTGCCACGGCTGGCCCGATCTGCCTGTGGGCAAGATCGGCATTTATCAGGGCAACTACATGGCCATGGCCGGAAAATTCAATCTTACCCTGACCGCTCCGGGAGCCCACGGCGGCTACCCGCACCAGGGAAGGGACACGGTTCTGGCGGCTGCTGACCTGATCCAGCGTCTCAACTGCATTGTCAGCCGGGAAATCAACGCCCTGGACCAGGCTGTCTTTTCAGTCTGCACGGTCAACGGCGGCACTGCCTTCAACGTGATGCCGGGCAAGGTCAGTTTGAGCGGGACATACCGCTGCCTGGATTTCGGCGTGGCAGACCGGCTCAAAGCCGCAGTTGAACGGGTGACCCGTGGCGTGGCCCAGGCCAATGACTGCAAGGCAGACTTGACATTTGAGGACCTTGTCCCGGTGTTATCCAATTCCCCTTCCGGAGTCGGGTCTGTGCAGCAGGCAGCCAGGGCTGTGCTGCCGCCGGATACCCTTGAGATGTTGGACAGGCCCTGTATGGGTTCCGAAGATTTTGCCCTGTACCTGTCTAAGGTGGGAGACGGCGCATTCATCCGGGTAGGGGTGACCCCCGCCGGCCAGGACAGGCCGGCGCCTCTCCATTCGGACCGCTTCGATTACAATGACGGAGCACTGCCGGGGGCCATGACTCTGCTGGCCGGTATTGTCATAACCCTTCACGGCCCTACCCCTAAAAAGGACTGACCCGGAACATACGGCAAGGGGGATTTTCCTGAATTCCGGCCGGCCGCCGCCCCCCCCCCCCAGAGATACCGGGCCTACAGTTCCGGATTTCTCCGGAGATCATCTGAAGCACAGTTCCGGACGATCTCACAGGTTTGAGGTCACAGAGCACCATGGATGTAATCCACCATGTTACAAAAATAACACCATGGCTCGCCCCCTTAGAATAAAATATTCAGGAGCAATTTACCACAGCACTTCCCGCGGGAATGCCCGGGACCGAATCTTCCTGGAAGACAAAGACAGAGAGGGTTTTCTGGAAATCTTTTTGACACCATCCACAGATATAACTGGCTGTGCCATGCCGGCTGAATTTGTCTTGTTCAAGTAAGCCGCTCCGCGACAGATAAAGTCTTGCCATCATTGTTCAATTCCATTGCTCATGGTATCTTCTTACCGGCTTGCAGGTCGGTATCTTCTACCCGACAAGGTTAAAGAAGAAAGGAAGATACCATGAGCAATTTAATCAAACGTTTTAAAGAAGATCTCCATTTAGCCGGTTATGCTGAGCGAAGCATTCAATCCTATACCAGCACGGTTTTAAAACTACAGCGCTTTTACAATAAGCCATTAGAAGATATCAGCGAAGAGCAGCTTCGTCAATACTGGCTTTGTTGTCAAAGTGAATTTGGCTGGAGCGCCGCAACACTGCGCATCCGTTACTCCGGCATACAACATTTTTTCAGAAAGACCCTTGTGCGTGAATGGAATATTTTCAACGACATCAAAATGAGTTGAATCTCTCAGTAGTATTTTTAAGATAACGTTCAAGGTAACTGGCGCCGCGCAGCGACGTCCAGTTCACCGTCTTGTCCGACAATCTTTTCCATTAATTCAAAAGTTATACCATGTTTCATAAATATCGGATGTTCGGGTGGTGTACCTGATGCTGTTTGAAAGCCAATTTTGCGGAAGAAACTGACTGACGCATTTCGAGCGATGGTATGGACGCGATGAAGCGGCTTGGCCGACGCGACACTGAATAACTTGGCAACAAGGCTTTGGCCTATGCCTTCCCTTTGACAGTCAGGATTGACCGCCAGATGTCTCAGTTCAATCTCTTTTTCGGATGTCCATACCGCAACCAATCCGCCAACAATCTGTCCTTTCTCTTTCACCGCCAACTCAATCTTCTCCCCATTAATACTGAAGTTATTCCGAATGTCACTGGGCAGGCCAATGGGCCGCCAGAGAACGCGCCAGAGAAGTTCGTCAAGCTCTGCTATGTCCTTTGCGGTTCTTACTGTCTCGACAGTTTCCATACCAACCTTATGTTCGCTTTGTGGATTAAGCGCTTTCTCTCCAGACCAATACTTTAAGAACTCTCCTTCACCAACATTAATAACGCGCTCGTCAAGAACTTTATAGCCGAGACGTTCGTAGAACTGCCTTGATGGCAAAGATATACTCAGGGTTAATTTTGAGATTCCATTCTCCTTCGCCATTTGTTCAAGACGATTCATTATGGCTTCCCCATAGCCTTGCCGCTGATGAGCATGGCGCACAAAAACGCCTGTTATATCGGAGCCAATCAATGCACCAGTTGCCAGAATACAGTCATCGCGTTCAGATATGAGAACCAGTATCTTTCCGGCTGAGCTCCGCTCGACAATCTTCCTCTCCGAATGGTGCTCTTTAAAGAATCCCACCGCACGAGGTGGATACACACCCGAATATGAAGCTTCAATAGTCTCACAAATCATGCGATGAAGAGTATGCAAATCAGTCCTATTGAATGGACGAATCATAGCTTTGACTTCCTTAATTGCTCAAAAACGTTCTTGTGTGGAACAGCATATCCTTCACGAAAAATTATCTAGCTGTATATCATGCCAAAATGGATGAAGTGCAGAAATGTGTATCATCATATCGGGTCTCTTTTCAATTTTTGAAATGGTATAAAAAAACTGAAGTTTCCCGTTTTTATGCACAAAGATAACCTATGTTATCCATATTGCCAGGAAAACATGCATAAAAGCTCCACACAAATCACTGCATTATTAACGAAAAAATTGATTTTGTAACATACTGATTTTATTGAATTTTTTTAAACCAATTTTTCGTGAATAATTGAGTTTTTATTAATAAAAACAATTAGTTATTGTTGAATGCGAGGCTCAAGTATGGTATGTTGTAATTGTCAAAAAAAAACAGTTCATAACAGGAGCCTCGCATGCACATACTACAGTCACTGCTCAACGAACTCAAGAAAGAATTTACTTGGTCCAGAATAGGAAATGAGCGTGGATCATGGTTTATTTGTACTTTGCTGGCAATTATAGTTCCGTTTACCCCATCCAAAACATCAAATCTTCTTCAGTGTCTTGAAATTTTTTTCGGGTTTGTTGGAATCAAAAAGAAACGATACTATACCTTCATGGCTTCACCCAAAATACAGTGGAAAGGCCTTTGGTCCAGGGTATGGCATATGATACCTGATCCTGAAACCAATGGAAGACTGTTGATAGCACTTGACGATTTCATCAATCCAAAAACAGGAAAAAAGATCTTTGGCTGTGCCAGAGTCTTTGATCATGCCGCCAAAGTAAATCAATCAAAATATCCATGGGCACAGAATGTTGTCTCAATCGGATTGCTCAAAATGATCAGTTGCCTTATTCTCAACCGATTTGACCCTGTCAGTCACCGATATTATCGAATACTACGGTGCCCGCTGGAAGATCGAAGCCTGTTTTAAAGAATTGAAAAGGGAAATCGGCAGTGCCGAAACCCAAACAAGAAATTCTGTAGCAGTTACAAATCATTTGGAATTCTGCATGATGGCGACATCAATCACCTGGATTTATGCCTGTAGACTGGCCAACACTCCAAGCCGAAGGCATGCAGTTAATGGTCGTGATCATTTTGCTTTTTCCGATGTCAGAAGAATAGTGACAAAAGCCGCGTTTGATGATAATTTTACATTACTTTGCCCACCAGCAGGCAAATCGGTTGATAATTCCGTTGTAACCGCTCTGCTACAGCTGGCAGCATGACTTTTTTATGGGAAACTTCAGGTATGAATACAACCCGAGTTTTTATTCTGCGTTTTCCAAAGTTGTTTTTTATCCCCACAACCGCTTTGACACCGAAGCCCCAGCCGGGCGCAGCTACAACATGTTGTAGCTGCGCCCGGCTGGGGCCATATTTCAGGCTCTTGATGATCTTGTCATGATTTGCTATACCTTGCCAGGCAAAAAGGAAGTTCCTATCCCTCATTTTTGGTGTTTGATATGCAGGTGCGCTGTGTTCTTCAGCATATCAGCATCGCCGTTGATGAGTTCGTCAATGACCCTATCGCGTTCCCTTCCCCAAAAGACTGCGCGGGAAGCGTCCCTCTGGAGTAGAGCGGAAGCGATTTTCCTGTCAATCTCCAGAAACTCTTTATAATTCCTGTTTTTTTCAATAATCAGGAAGTCGATATCTGAAGTTATATCCAGCAGTTCCATCATCAATTTATGAAGCAGAGCATTGTGGGTTGCCTTGCACATATCCATGCCGAACGCTGCTTCGTACATGAACTTTTGCTGCGCTGTAGTGGCTGCGGAGTATTTCGTGTAGAAGCTTTCCACCTTGTTCTCAATCGTATGAATTTCGGCATCGGTTGCATTCTTGACGATGAGCTCCATAGCATCCGACCACATCTCCCGACTGAGTTCCAGAATCTCCTTATAGGTATATTCCGGTGCGGTGTCACCGTTCATCTGTTCGGCCACCACCGCGTTTTGTTTCACGTAAATGCCGCTGCCCTGGCGGCTGTAGACGATGCCCCGGCCTTCCAGCACCTTGATTGCTTCCCGGATGACCATCCGGCTCACTCCGAAGATGGAGGAGAGCTCCCGTTGCGAAGGGAGACGTTTTCCCACCTCGAAGGTTCCCTTATCTATTCCCTCAATAATGATTTTCACGATTTGGTTAACCGAAGTCTGTCTGTTGTTTTCCATGCTTTCCTCCAAATATATCTGCTTCCAGTATAGCAAAGTCGATTCCGATTGGGAACCAATTAGAGAGAAATATAATCACAATTCATCAGAAAAGCTTGATTGGGAATCCCAATTCTGTTATTATGAACATAGAAACGAAGAGGCATGCCGCCGCAAGGAGGAAAAATATGAAGCAGGAAAACAGAAAACCCATCGCACCCTATATGGCCATAGGGCTGTCGACGGTAATCTACGGAACCTACAGCAAGAAGCAGACCTGGAAAAACATGGACAACATAGAGAACGCCATAAGGGGAGCCATAGGCATAGCCGATCTGAATATGCCCATCAAGCTGATTGCACTGTCGGAAGGTGCCATCACTGGTTTCACTGATGAGGTGTTCGATACGCCGCACAAGCTGATGGCCAACGAATGGGCCATAGACATTCCGGGATATGAAACGAAGCGACTAGGGGCATTGGCCAAGGAGTTTGGGGTATACATCATCGCCCAGTCCAAGGCCAGGTGGCCCGAGGTTATGGAGGACATCTATATCAATACCTTGTTTATTATGGGCCCGGACGGGACTGCGGTACATAAGGCACCCAAGAACCATATCTGGTGCCGGGAGCATTCAGTGACGCCACACGATATCTATGACCGCTGGGTGGAGGTGTTTGGTGACGGACTGGAGGCTTTCTATCCTGTATTGAAGACCGAGGATATCGGCAACATCGGAACCATCTGCTGCAGTGACGGGGAGTATCCGGAAGTGGTTCGTGCCCTGACTATGAACGGTGCCGAAGTTATCTACCGGCCCAGTGAGGCCTGTCCTATGACCAACTCGGGAGGTCGGGGCGGCGGAAGCTGGATGACCCAGAACCGGGGGCATGCCGAATTCAATTCGGTATACATGATCTGTCCCCAGGTCGGACCGGTCTACGTGAATGACTTGTGCGAGCATCCGATGAACATTGCCGGAGGCCATGCCCACATCGTGGACTACAGGGGCGAGCTGATGGCCTACGAGCCGAACAACGCCAACTCTATGGTGGCAGCCACCATTGACATCGAGGCGCTCAGGCAGTTTCGGGATATGAGCCTTAATTTCAACTGGCTTAAGGACCTACGGACCGAACTGTTCAAAAAAATGTATGACACACCTATCTATCCAAAGAACCTGGTGCTGGATAGAGGACCTATCGATCATGCGGAAGCAGACGTGATCTACCGGGATAGCATCAAGAGACTGCAGGAACGGGGCGTCTGGGAGAAACCGTACCACAACTTTGAGGGAGCCAGGTACACGGGCAAAAAGACCAGTGAAGAAGACTGGCGGGCCATGAAGGATGACTGGAAGAGACTGGAAGCAGAGGAAGACGAATAAGCGGTCTTAGTACCGCACTTGTTCCATATTTTATTCTATATTATAGGGAGGTTATCATGGATAACAAGAAACTGAGTAACAAGACCATGCTGGCGTACGGTGTCGGAGGACTGGGGGAAGGGATCGGCTACAACTTCTTCTATGCATTCTTCATGTTCTTCCTAACCACGGTGGCGGGAGTCAATCCTGGTGTGGCCGGGATCATCACCCTGATTGCGGTTCTGTGGGACGGCGTGAGCGATCCCTTGATCGGGTATCTCTCTGACAACTCAAGAAGTCCTAGAGGGAGGCGCAGACCGTTCATCCTGGTTGGCTGCATATTGTTTGGCCTGTCTGTGCTGTTGCTTTTTACGGACGTACCGCTGGGTATCGGCATTAAGCCGGTGTACTTTATTGCAATCAATATGCTCTACTGGACGGGCCTGACCTTGTCCGTGGTACCGCATACTTCTCTTGGCTCTGAACTGACGGCAGACTATGATGACCGCACCAAGCTTCGGTCTTACCAGACCTTCTTTATGAACATTGGGGCGGCGCTGGCACTTAGCCTGGTCTTGGTGCTGGTATCCAGTTTCACAGGTGCGATGGGCAGTGAGAAGATTGGCTGGAGCATGACAGGTCTGATATTCGGTCTCCTGATCTTCCTGGGATACTTCATAAGCTATCTGTACACCAAGGGTAAGGAACCGAAGAACATCAACCTGGGCAAGAAGGAGACAGGGGAAAAACGGCAGAACATCTTCAAGGCCTATCGCAATATATTCTCCAACAAACCGCTCAGGTATATCATCGCACTGAATGTGCTGGTCAACTTCATGCTGGGGCTGGCGGTCTCTGTAAGGGTGTTCCTCTATACCTTCACCTTCGGATTCGATGAGGTGAAGACATCCAGCATGCTTCTGGTCTTCACCATCGGCATAGTGGCCTTTGTTCCTGTGGTGAATTACGTATCGGCCAAGATCGGTAAGAAGAAAGTGACGGTTCTGGGGACAGCGCTGTATGCATTA